>JAURUC010000001.1:3412500-4025000 GCA_030803735.1 Actinopolyspora lacussalsi
TGGGGTGACTGCGGTCGCCGGCAAGGCGGGCACGGGCTGTGCGCACCCCGGGATAGGTTTCGATCTCGTCGACCAGTGGTGTGGCGGCGGTGTCGGCATCGAGGTGGGTGCTGCCGCGGCGGGGGGTGGTGCTGAGTTGCCAGGTGCCGGTGTGGGCGCGACGCAGGGTTTGGGCGAGCAGCCAGCGTAGGCACAGCAGCCCGATGATGATGCTGGTCGCGGCGGCGACCCAGGGCATCCATCCGGCCAGCCGCGGTGTGGCCGACAGGATGGGGCCGTCGCCTGCGAGCAAGGGCAGCAGCCCGAACCCGGTGGCCAGGACGAACGCGCCAGCGGCGAGCAGTACGGCACCGGCGATGGCCAGCAGGGCGCGGTTGAGCCGGGCGGGCCGGTTGGGGCTGGTCATCGGCTCCTCCTGTCCGCGGTGACCTTGACGCGCACTGTCGGTGTGCGTACTGGGACGATCTCGGCGAGCCGGTCGGTGAGCAGAGCGCGGACCTGCTCACCGATCTCGCGGGTGTCGGCACCGGGGGTGCGCACGGTGGCGGTGATGCGACGGCGGCCCACGGTCAGTGCGGCGGAGCTGACCCCGTCGGCCGCGGCGGCGGTGGTCGTCAGGTCCTTACCCAAGGTGCGGCGGGAGACTCCGGCATCGGTGTGCTCCGCCCCGGTTCCTGCCGGATCGTTGGCTAGCGGCAGGACGGTGGGCTTTCCGGGCAGCAGCCCGGCGACGAGCAGGATGAGCCCGAGTAGCACGGCGAGCACACCGGTGGTGACCACGATCGGGTCGTCCCAGGTTCGGCCCAGCACGTCCGCGGCCAGGGTGGTGGTCGACACGATCGGGGGGTGTCCGGAGAGATGCTGGATGCTGGCGATACTCACGAGTACCGCGGCTGCCAGCAGCACGAGCGCGGCCAGCGTGGCGGACAGGCTGCGGCGGGAACGGCGGATCATCGAATCTCCCGGCGGGCGGGGCGGGGTGGGCGCAGCGCGGTCACGGTGATGTCGACGGTGCGGACCCGGACGTCAGCGAGTTCGGCGAGCCGGTCGATCAATACGCGCCGCACGTGGTCGGTGACCTGGGCGACCGGGGCCGGATAGTCGACCGACAGCCGCACCCGCAGCGCACACACCCTGCCGTGTACCTCGGCCGTGACCTGGGGAATCTGTTCGGCCTCGTCACCTCCGGTGCTCACGCCGAGCACGCGGTGAGCGGCGCCCCCGACCTGGTCGACCTCGCCGACGATCCGGGCCGCCATCCGTTCGACAACCCGGTCGTGCAGGGTGGTCACGCCCCGCTCCTCCGGTGGCGCGTGCCCGTGGTGCGCGGGCGTGGGCCGGCCGGCTGGTGCGGAGCCCACCGAGGCGGAAGCGGCGGCAGACAGGGGTGCGGTGCGGTCGGTCGTCTCCCCCGCCGCGCCAGCGGTCATCGCGGCCCCCGCCCCTGGGCGGCCCCGGAGAGGCGGGAGAGGTCGAGTTGGCCGTCGAGGAAGCGTCCGACCAGGAACCCGGCGGCGCCGAACAGTGCCACGATGATGAAGGCGAGGAAACCGCCGAAGGCGGCAGTCAGACCGAGCACGAGTCCCACGGCCAGGCCGATGATGGTGGCGTTCATGATCACAACTCCTTGTCCGGACCGCCCGGCAAACCAGTGGTCTCGTCGGGTAGTTCCAGATCGTCGATGGCCACCGCGACCGGGAGACCGCCGGCCAGGTCCGCGACGGCGTCGCGGACCTGGCCGGCGACTGCGGTCATGGTGGCGGGATAGCGGGCGGCGACGTGGATCACCAGTTCGGTGTCGGTGAGCCGGACCCCCGGCACCCGGCGCCCGGGCAGATAGGTGGCGACTTGGCCGTATCGGCCGCTGTGCGGACGAGCCACCAGCGGACACGCCGCCACAGCGGCGGCGATCGCCGCGACCCGCCGGTCGACGTTCTGCCCGCTGGGGGCCTCGCCCCGGCGGCAGGCGGGATCGACGCTCATTCCACGCGCGTGGGCTGCGAGGGGTGGTTGCCGTCCTCGTCGGGCAGGTGTAGATCGGTGACGTCGATGTTGACTTCGACCACCTCCAGCCCGGTCATCTGCTCGACCGCGCTGATGACGTTGCGGCGGATCCCGCGGGCCAGTTCCACGATCGACACGCCGTACTCGACGACGATGACCACATCGATCGCGGCCTGCTTCTCGCCTACCTCGACCGTCACACCCTGGCTGGTCGAGGACCGCGCGCCCGGGATGCGCTCCCGCATCGCACCCCACGCGCGGGAGGCGCCGCCGCCGAAGCCGTGGACTCCGCTCACGTCGTGGGCGGCCATCCCGGCGATCTTCGACACGACCACGTCGGCGACGGTGGTCCTGCCCTGGGTGTTATCCAGCTGCGCGCTGTCCGAGACCGCGGGGCTGCGGGACGCCGTGCCGGAGGTGGTGTCCTGGCTCTGCTGAGTCTTCTGTTCACCGGTGGGGGTACTCATCGCTGTGGGGCTCCTTCGAGATCGCCTGGTCTCGGCCGCAGTGGTGCGCCCGAGGAGTGATGATGCTTGTTCCTGTAGGACACTGGCGCGCACCGATTCCTCGCGCCCCCACCGCTAGATTCTTTGAGAATCCCCCGGATGGATGACATCACAGTGGGTCAGGGACGAGGAGCAGGCCCGACTCCGAGTGTCGACCGCTGACGCCACGCCGGTCGCGTGCTGTGGGGACACCGTTTACGAGTGGCCGTACCGCCAACTCCGGTACGCCTTTTGAGCCCACCTACGGTCAGGCCACCCTGCTGGCGAACACGTCGTCAATGACGACGGTGATGCTCACGGGTTCCAGTCCGGCCACGGCACGAACCCGCCGCGCGACCGCAACGTGAGCGCGGGCGGCGACTCGGGGCTGGCCGAGACCGCTGTCCAACACGCCGGGGTGGGGTGGTCCGGGTCTCCCACGGATGCGCCCCAGCGCGGTCCGCAGGATCGATTCGGGGCCCGCACCGGCTCGTTGGCGGCCTCCCGGACTGGGGACCACAGACAGCCGACTCGACCAGGACGGCCTGGCAATGCGGACAGCCGGCCTGATGGGAGGTGCGCTGTACGGCATGGCCGTCGGCGATCTGCTCGAGGAGGTCTTCGGTAACCGCGCCGCACACCAGTCGAGTGCCGGACCGGGCAGGCCCGGAATCAAAGATCATGTCCAACCCTTCAACTGGTTCACCAACATTCTCCGGGCTCGCAAGAGCCGGCTTCGCACCGCGGCTTCGGTGATGCCCAAGACCGCGGCGGTCTCTCGATAACTCAGTCCTTCCAACTGGTACAACACCAGCACACCCCGTTGCTCGACAGGAAGAGCAGCCATCACCTCGAACACGGCGTGGACGTGTTGGCGAGCGACCGCGGTGTCTTCCGGCCCCGCCGCGGCCGGGGGCACGTTCCGCTCGTCCAGCGGACTGGTGCGCAGTTGACGGCGCTGAGCGTTCCAACACCGGTTCACCACGATGCGATACAGCCACGTGGTGAACGCGCTGGCGCCGGCGAAACTCGTCAGCGCCGTCCACAACTGAATGATCACCTCTTGCGCGACGTCCTCGGCATCGTGGTAGTTGCCGAGCATGCGCAGCGCGATCCGATAGATCCGGCCGCGATGACGACCAATGAGCACTTCAAAAGCGTCGAGATCACCGCCACGAGCCTTACCGGCGAGCCACGCGTCCGCTTCACCGTCCCAGCCCGGCGCCCCCGCCGACTGCCGCCGGAACCGGCCGCCGCTGGCCGTGAGCGCGGGGCCGTCCTCGTGGGTCATCGCGCGCCCACCTCCTGGACGGCCGCATCACGCTCGGCGTGCCACCCGTCCAGCACGTCGACCGACGGCCGGGCATAGCGCGACAGGACGCGGATCGAGAGGTGTCCGGACTCGCTCATCAGCGTCGGGATGGGCACCCCTCCTCGAGGACGTGGATCAGCACGTACCTGGCGCGGAGCGTGCGGCGGGGATCATGGCGACGCGCACACCCGGTTGGTGACGGCGCCCGCGAATTCGGCGAGGCCCGCGGCCAAGGCTGGGTCGGCGAGAGGGTCGGCGACCGAGTACCCGGGTTTAAGGGGTGCAGCATCTCGGGTCGCCAGGCAAGCTCGGCGGTACAGTCGGGATCAACGACTTCGATGCGTTCCAGCATCCACCTCAGCTCTTCGGCGTCAGTGCGAGGGAGAGAGGGGCCGACAGCGGCATGCCGGTCACGACAATTCAGGCCCGATCGGGGTGCTCGCGGTAAGCGGTGGCCTCGTTCCAGCGGAGTGTGTTCACATCGCGAGCCAGCTCGTCAGACCACGACACGAGGCCTACAGCATCGAGTACAGAAATCCTGCTCGAGGTTCGTCCCGGTGCCTTCCGACCTGACCGTGGAGTCAGCCCCGGACTTCGTCATCGTCGCGGGCCGCGGAGTGCTCCTGCTCGGCAGGTCCCGTGTGGGCGGGGCTGGCACTGCGGTGATCGTTGGTTTGTGGGGTGCCGCGGGTGGTGTCTCGGTCGGTTTGTCGTTCGGATTCGACATTGATCTCTGCGCCCAGAAGCACGACGTAGCTGGTGAGATAGAGCCACAGCAGCAGCACGATCACTCCGGTAAGCGCCCCGTAGATCTTATTGTAGCTGCCGAAGTTGGTGATGTACAGGTTGAACAAGATACTGCCGAGGAGCCACAGCCCGGTCGCGGTGATCGAGCCGATACTGACCCAGCGGAAACGCGGTGCGACCCGATCGGGCGCTACGCGATAGGCGACCGCGAGCGCCACCACGATCAAAGCGACGAGCAGGAGCCAGCGCACCACCTGCGCCATGATCAGGCCCACGGGGCCGATGTCGAAACCATCCAGGACTGCCGGGGCGACCGCGACCAGCGCCAACGCCAGCAGCACGAACACACCCCCGCACAGAGTGAGCCCGACCGCGAGAGCCTCCAGCTTGAGAAAGCCGCGGCTCTCCTTCTCACCGTAGGCGAGATTGACCGCACTGATCAGGTTCCGCGTCCCCGTCGAGGCCAGCCAGAGCGCGATGAGGAGCGAGACGACCAACCCGAAACCCAATTGTCCACCGTGGCCCCGGGCCACCGAGGCGAGCTGCTCGTTGACCAGCCGCTGAGACTCCTGCGGCAACGACGAGGTGTACTCGCCGATCTGGCGCGTGGCCTGTGCCGGATCGGCGACCAGCCCGAAGACCGTGAGCAGCGCGATCAACGAGGGAAAGATCGCGAGGAACGCGAAGAACGCGACGCTGCCGGCCAGCATGTAGATGTTGTCGGCACTACCGGCCTTCCACGCGCGCACCAGAATTTGGTGCCAGCCCCGGGCCGGGATCTGCGACGGCCAGTCGGCCTCCCCGCCCGAGCGGGACCTCGAATCGACGCGCCCGTCTCGATCCGCCTGCTCGGCCGCCTCGTCCCGGGCCATCACGACCTCCCTTCCGCCACAGAACTTCTGTAACTCCCGTAGAAGGGCGTGCCCACGAGAGCACGCCCACATTCCTCGACGCCGTGCCCCGTGCTTGGATGCCCCCGGCAATCAGCACAGGCTGGGCCCGCCGAACTCAGACGGACCACTGCCCGTGGGTGATGACGTTGGCGCGCTGGCGCAGCCAGTCGGCGATCTCGCCACGGATGGTGGACGCATCACCCCCGCGCGGCAGGTCGCCGGCGATCGCACGCAGCGTCCGGGCCGCGATCACGCGCTCGACGCAGTGATCACCCGCGGTGACGCCGATGGCGTCCACCGGCTCGTCCAGCACGGCGGTTTGGGACGGGCGAATCGGTTCGCTCATGAGGAACTCCTCGTGGAGTGGCCAGGCATGTGGACAGCAGTGTCCCGCCGGAAGCCGACAGATCCGCGCGTGAGAAACGACCTCGGCACGGTACCCCGGATCAACCGGTGGCGTCGCCGAGGTGCAAGCGGGCATCCGTGTTCAGCTTCACTTCGCCGTAGGGCAGGAGTGCGACCGGAACAGAGGGGTCGGCCCGCGCCGGTCAGGACCCATCCGTCGGCCGTGAGCACGTCTTGGAGCATGAGCGTGTTCACGTAGACCAGGGCCGCTCGGAGAATCCGCGGGCACCGGTCAACACCGACTGGCTCCGCCGGGCCGCCCTGGAGCTCGGCGGCCCGAACCGGGTCGGCTCCGCCCCCGGCCGCGAGCTCAGCGCAGCCCAAGGGGCGACGAGGCACTGGTCCGGATCTTGATGTCCATCGACCCCGGCCCCGTCCCTCAAGCCAGCTGACCAGGCGGCGAAGAGGACTGGAGGCGTGAGTGAACTGTGCGACTGGTGCGGCACGGTAAGCGCTGACGGCTCCGAGCCGTACGCTTTCACGCGGGGTTCCTCAGTGCTCCACTCCTCGATCCACGGCTGGACGGCCACCGGTTCCTCACGGCCTGCGGCGATGAGCACATGCAGCGGACCATCGAGCAGTACAACGCCGGGTTACTAAATTCGCCCGGTCAGCAAGCGCCTCGGGCGTTCTTTGCGTCCAGGGCGACCGGCTTGACTGCGCTACCTCGCGGCCCGCGGGAGATTCGGGGGAACTGGCCCCTCCCGAAGTGAGCTGCGAAAATCACCCTTTCGGGATCAATCGGGCGACACGTCCCGGCCTGAGCGGATTTTCGCGGCGCGGGGCTTCCGTCACGTCCTCCGGCCGGGGCATCCGGCGTGGCGCGGAGAACTCAACCACCACGCGAGTCCGGGCGGGAGATCCCGCGGGCCGGGTATTCCGACGGCGCGGGCGGAAAACGCGGTGGGAAACCTCGCTCAGTACATCGCGTTGAGCTTGCCGAGCAGCCTCGCGAACTGGTGCAGATCGTCGTTGGACCACTGCACGAAGTCCTCCCGCAGATGGCGGGAACGACGCTGCCGCGCCCCGTCCAGTCGTTGCCTGCCGGACTCGGAGAGCTGGATCAGCCTGGCCCTGCCGTCCTGGGGGTCGGGGGCGCGGCGCAGCAGATCCAACCGCTCCAGGTTGGCTATCTGCCTGCTGACGGTGGACTTGTCCAGACCGATGCGTTCGGCCATCTCGATGGCACGCATGGAACCCGCGTCGGCGACCATGAGCAACAGGCTGTAGGAGGCGGGGTCGAGCTCGGGGTGGACCTCGGCGGCCACCTCCAACGACATCTTGCGGGCACGGCGGAACATCATGGCGAGTTCACGCTCGACCTCGGCAGCCGCCTGTTCGCGCTCGGTGCCGGCCGAACCCCACGACTCGGAGGCCACCTCGCCTGCCCCGTCCGGAATGTCCTCGGTCACGAGCTCGCCCTCCCATCGCCGACGTCCCCAGTGTGACGGTGTCGTACCGGGCGCGGGCAGGGCGGTCCTCGACATACGACGGGTCGGCCTCCTCCGATGAACGAGAGCACCATCGGTGCACGGCAGGGCGGAGGAACCAACCACGTCTTCGGCGCGGCAGCGCCGAAACAACCACCAACGCGACCCGGCCACCCGCGGGTTCTCCCGTGCGGCTCCCGCGAGGACGTCGGAGACGTTGTGTAGTACCTACCCGATGTCTCCGACCCCGGAGCGAGAGCCGTGCGGGAGGTTCCGCCACCCGCACCACCACGCAAATCGAGCTGACACCCGGTGCTCAGTCGTGTTGGGGTTGCGTTTCGTGCCAGGGGCGTGCCGTTCCCTTCGCCGCGAAGTAGTCCCCGCCCTTGCGCTTGACGTCGTCGGTCCCCCACGAGCGTTCCCGCGACACGGGAGCCATTCGCGGGATGTGCTTGCGGCAGTGGATGTAGGCTTCCTCGACCTGCACGACCACCCAACGTTCCGGTTTGCGGCCACGTTCGAAATCCGAGCGGAGCCCGGGGTGGATGGCTCTGAGGTCGGAGTCCTCCAGGATCCTGGCCTTGCCGTTGACGTGCAGCCCGATCAGCTCGTCGACGAAATCGATCAGCAGGATACCGACGTGCGGGTTCTCGCTGATGTTTCCCAGACTCGCCATGACTCCGTTGCCCCGGTACTCGGGATAGGCCACGTGGCGGTCCCCCAGCACCTCGATGAATCCCTTGGGGCCTGCCCGGAGGCTGGAGTCGCACTCGCCGTGTCCGTCCGCGGTGGCGATGAAGGCCATGCTCATCGAGACGATGAACTCCTTCATCCGCTCGTTGAGGTGATCGAGCACCTGGTCGTTGTAGAACTTGTGGGCACGGCGCTCGGTCTCGTAGGCGCTCTGCAGCAGGTGCTCACCCGCCGAGCCGGGCATGGCGCTCCGCTCGTTCGGTGCGAAGGGATCCTCCGGCCGCCGCGATTCGGCCGTGGAGTCCGAAGTGGACTGAAAGGGACGAACGGGACGCAGTTGGGGCCGCGTCGGACCGTCGTCGTAGCGGTTCCGCCCACCGGAGGACGACTCGGTGCGCGTCCGTTCGGAAACGCTCGGTGACGAATCCGCGAGTTCGAGCTCCAACAGATCCGCCGTCGCCATGCCGGTGGGACGGCGGGATTCGGGGGAAGGTAACCAGTCCGCGATCACGCGCCTCACCGTGTCACGCCGCGATATGGATGCAAGTGGGTCAAAACGGATTGAACACGAGTGTGTGAGCTCTCATGACGATGAGTATTAAACAACCACTCGAAGGTGGCATCAAGGGTCACACAAGCCCAAAAAGGGGTTAGAGTTTCGGACAGTCGGGGGACATGTATACGGATACCAGGTATACGGACACCGTGCCGGACCGACACGGCCGCCTATGTGGAGAGAATCGCCCGAACCATGACAGCCAACGCCGCTTTACACTCCGAGCGCCCCGGCGGTTCAGCTGATCGCGAGCGCCCGACCGACGTGAACGACACGGTTCGGCTGATCCGGGACAGCTGGGCCGTGGTGGAACCGCAAGCCGAGGACGTGTCGCGGTTCTTCTACAGCATGCTGTTCAGTCTGGCTCCCGCCACTCGGGAACTGTTCCCGGTGAACATGGAAGTACAGCGGAGCAGGCTGCTGCGTGCGCTGGTGCACGTGGTGCAGATGGTGGACCGGCCGGACGAGCTCACCCCGTTCCTGCAGCAGCTCGGCAGGGACCATCGCAAGTTCGGCGTGGTCGCCGAGCACTACGAGGCGGTCGGAACCGCGCTGCTGGCAGCGATCAAGAAGTACGCGGGCGACGCCTGGAACGATGCCGTGGAACGGGCGTGGGGCGAGGCCTACGCGGTGATGGCCACGACCATGACCGACGCGGCATCCAAGGACGACGGTCCCGCCTGGTACAACGGCGAGGTCGTACAGCACGAACGGCTGAGCTGGGACGTCGCCATGGTGCGCATCAGACCGGAACATCCCGTGCCGTATCAGCCGGGCCAGTACGTCAGCGTCGAGGTGCCGCAGCGCCCCAGGCTGTGGCGCTACCTGTCACCGGCCAACCCACCCTCCGATGACGGCACGATGGAGTTCCACGTACGTGCCGTGCCGACGGGTTGGGTGAGCCGTGCCATCGTGGGACACGCCCAGCTCGGCGACCAGTGGCGCATGGGCTCCCCGATGGGCAGGCTCGGCGTGGATCGTGACTCCGAGCGCGACGTTGTGATGCTCGCGGGCGGCACCGGGCTGGCGCCGATGCGATCGATCATCCAGGACCTGGCGCAGTACGGCAACAACCCCGAGGTCCACCTGTTCTACGGAGGAAGAACCCGGGATGACCTGTACGAGCTGCGCAACCTGCGGCAGGTCGCCATGAGCAACCCGTGGCTGAAGGTGATCCCGGTGCTGGAGAACGATCCCTCCGCCCAGGGAGCCGAGCACGGCACGCTGGCGGAGGCCGTGACCCGCTACGGCGCGTGGCAGGATCACGACGTGCTGGTCAGCGGCTCGCCGGAAATGATCCGGAACACGGTCTCCGGCATGATGGTGGCGGGCACCCCGCTGGAACGGATCCACTACGATCCGTTCACTCTGGACTGAGTGCTCGCGGGATTCCCAGGACGCGGCGGCGGGTGATCCACCGGCCCGTTGTCGGGGGTCGGTGCGAGAGTGCGCGCATGTCCGGAATCGAACAACAACGCGAGCGCGTCCGACACACCCTGACCGAACACGTGGGCACCACCGAGGCCGAACGCATCACGGCCCAGGCCGCCACCTCCCTCGCGCTCAGCACCGACAGCGAAGCGGGAGCACCACTGGGGGTCTCCCGCTTCGGCGGCGACGCACTACTACCACCGGACACCGCATGGCCGGAACACGAATCGAGAGCACTCGAACTGCTCGCCGTGCTCGACCTCACCACCATCGCACCACTCAACCCCGAACTACCACTACCGCGGCACGGGGTGCTCAACCTCTACTACGCCCCTGCCGAGCAATTAGTGACCGGGCTCGATCCGGGGGATTCGGACGGTTGGCGGGTGATACACGCCCACCCCGATACAGCGGTGCGGACCTCGCCACCGGAGGGAACGACCCGCCACCGCGAACGAGCGCTGCACGGCCGCCCCCTCCTCAGCGTCCCGGATTTGGAGGACCTGCCTCCGAACGAGGCGGGAGAGCTGCCGGACGAGCTGCTCGACGGCTACCGAGAGCTCCGCGACGAGGAGGTCGGGCCCTCGCATCGGATCGGTGGCTGGCCGGATCTGATCCAGGGCTCGGTACTGGGGAGTTCCGGCGAGGAGCGTCTACTCGCCCAGCTGGACAGCGACGACCGGATGAAGTGGATGTGGGGCGACTGCGGCAGCCTCTACTTCCTCATCGACGAGCGGGACCTGAAAGCCGGCGACTTCAGCCGCGTCCGGCTGGAAATGCAGTGCTGCTGACCGACAGGGGAACAGGACCATGACCGACCTGGAACAGCAGCGGGAGCGCATCGCGCGGACGCTGCGCGAGCACCTCGACGAGGACGAGACCGAACGGATCACGGCGTCGGGCAGCGCTGCTCTGGAGCTCAGTGTCAACACGCGGCACGGTGATCCGTTGGCGCGCTCCCGGTTCGGCGGCGATGCGTCGTTGCCGCCGGGAACACCCTGGCCCCGCTACGACGAAGCCACACCGCTGGAACTGGTGGCGGTGCTGGACCTCGCCGAGATCGGTGAGCGCGAACCGTCCGGCATCCTGCCGACAACCGGCCTGCTGAACTTCTTCCACCCGGGCTCGGACACGGAGCTGGTGGGGCTCGGACCGGAGGAAACCGGTACTTACCGAGTGATCAGGGCCGACCCGGACACCGCCGTGACGGCGTCACCGCCCGACGGAGTCCACCGCTATCCGTGCCGCCGACCGCGGGCTCGTTCCGTATTCACGATTCCGTGCGAACAGGACGTGCTCGGCGTGCTTCCGGAAAACGCACCGCAGCGATATCAGGACGCCTACGAGGCGCTGTACGACGAGACGGGCTACGCGGGGGAGTTTCGCGCACTGCACCAAATCGGTGGCTGGCCGATACCGATCCAGGAGACCATGTGGGAACGGATGCGGCGGATGGCCGCAGCTACCGTCCCGGACACCGCACCGTCGAAGGTCGAGCACATCGAGGCGAATCCCGACGACTGGTTCGTGCTCGCGCAGTTCGACAGCGACAGCACCATGAATTGGGAATGGGGCCACACCGGAACGTTGTACTACATGATCAACAAAGCGGACCTGCGTGCGGCGGACTTCGGCCGGACCTGGTTGATGCTCCAGTGCGACTAACCGGCTCGCGACGCGGCGGGTGATCCACCGGCCCGTTGTCGGGGGTCGGTGCGAGAGTGCGCGCATGTCCGGAATCGAACAACAACGCGAGCGCGTCCGACACACCCTGACCGAACACGTGGGCACCACCGAGGCCGAACGCATCACGGCCCAGGCCGCCACCTCCCTCGCGCTCAGCACCGACAGCGAAGCGGGAGCACCACTGGGGGTCTCCCGCTTCGGCGGCGACGCACTACTACCACCGGACACCGCATGGCCGCACTACGAGGCCACACCGCTCGAACTGCTCGCCGTGCTCGACCTCACCACCATCGCACCACTCAACCCCGAACTACCACTACCGCGGCACGGGGTGCTCAACCTGTTCTACGTCGAGAACCCGCTGTCCGGCGACTCGGTGGCGGCGGGCGAATACGAGAGCTGTCGGGTCGTACTCGCCGACCCGGAAACGGCGGTGCGGAGTACTCCTCCCAGAAGCGTGCAGCGTCATCGTGAACGGGCGCTGTACGGAAAAACCGTCCTCACCATTCCCAACCCGTTCGAGGACGAGCGGGATGGCGGTGAAGTGAGCGAGAAGTACGTGGACGCGTACGAGGAGATACACGGCTTGGACAACCAGCAGGATCACTTGATCGGCGGTTGGCCGAACCTGGTGCAGGGCTCCGTGTTCTCCCCTTCCGGCGAGGACCTCCTGCTGGCCCAGCTGGATACCGACGACCGGATGGACTGGTGCTGGGGGGACATGGGCAGCCTGTACTTCACCATCGGCGAGCAGGATCTGAAAGCGGGCGAGTTCAGCCGTGCCGAGGTGTTCACGCAGTGCTCCTGACGGCCTCGCGGCTCGGTGAGCTTACCGAGGCGAGCCGCGAAACCGTCAGCCGCGAGGTCGTCGACGGTCAGCGCCTGCGCCGCTCCGGCTTCCAGACCACCAGCGCCGTCTCCTGCCGCACCGGCACCAGGTCGCGCCGGTAGGAGGCGTGCACCCGTGCGGCGGCCTGCTCGGCGGCCGCGTAGGCAGCGGCGACCTCCTCGGAGAGTTCCTTGATCTTGTCGCGCAGTGCGTCGACCTGGTTCTCCAGCTCGATGATGCGCTTGATGCCCGCGAGGTTCACGCCCTCCTCCTGGGAGAGCCGCTGCACCTCGCGGAGCACCGCGATGTCGCGCGCGGAGTAACGCCGACCACCCGCGGGGGTCCGGCCCGGCGAAACCAGGCCGAGCCGGTCGTAGCTGCGCAGCGTCTGGGCGTGCAGCCCGGACAGCTCCGCTGCCACGGATATCACGAAAACCGGGGTGTCCTCGGACGCACCTGGCGGGAATCCGGCCATACCGCCGGATTCCGCTGGAGACTCACGCGCGGTCATTCCGCCCTCCGGACCAGCTCGTTCAGCTCGGCTCTGGGGTCGTGCTGCTCCGTCGCCTCCGCGTAGGACCGCAACGCCTCGGCGGCCTTGCCGTCCAACTTGTTCGGAACGGCCACCTGCAACGTCACCAGCAGATCCCCGCTGCTGCCGTCCTTCCTGCCGATGCCCTTGCCGCGCACCCGGAGGGTACGGCCGCTGTTGGTGCCCGCGGGCACCTTCACGGACACCTTGCTCTCCAGAGTCGGCACGGTCAACGTAGCGCCCAACGCCAGTTCGGGGAAGGTCACCGGCACGGTGATCGTGAGATCGTGCCCCGACCTGCCGAACACCTGGTGCGAATTGACGTGCACGACGACGTAGAGGTCGCCCGAGTTGCCACCGTTGCGGCCGGGCTCACCCTGATGCGCCAACCGGATTCGCTGCCCGTCGGAGACGCCCTGCGGGATCCGCACGGTCAGCGTCCTGGTCCTGGTGCTGACGCCCTCGCCGCGGCACTCCTGGCAGGGGTTGTCGACGACCCTGCCACGACCGCGGCAGTCCGGGCACGGCTCGCTGAACGCGAACGCGCCCTGGTTGCGGGTGACCGCTCCCTGCCCCGAGCAGGTCGAGCACTTCCGGGGACTGGTACCCGGCCGGGCACCGGAGCCGTGGCAGGTGGAGCACGTGGTGGGGCTGGAAAGGCGCAACGGGACGGTCGCGCCCTTCACCGCCTCGGTGAAGTCGATGCGGACCTCGGTCTCCACATCGGACCCTCTGCTCGCTCTGCTGGCCGTGCCGGCACCACCTCTGCGGTTGCCGAACAGGCCACCGAACAGATCGCCGATCCCGCCACCGGCCTGGCCACCGGGGCCACCGAACAGGTCACCGACGTCGAAGCCGGGGCCACCCGCACCACCGGGCTGGCCACCGAAGCCGCCGCCGAAGCCGCCGAAGCCACCCTGGCCGCCGCCTCCGGAGGCGAACAGCCTGCGGGCCTCGTCGTACTGTTTGCGTTTCTCCGGATCGGAGAGCACGCCGTAGGCCTCGGAAACGGCCTTGAACTTGTTCTCGGCCTTGGTGTCACCCGGATTGGCGTCGGGATGGTTCTCCCTGGCCAGCTTCCGGTACGCCTTCTTGATGTCGTCGGCCGAAGCGTCGGAGGAGACGCCCAGTTCGGCGTAGAAATCCTTGTCCAGCCATTCCCTGGCACTCACCGGACGCCCCTCCTTCCGTCTCGATCCGTTGACGTGCGCCACGACGGTTCACCGGGAAGCGGTGAACCTCCTCGCGAGAACGCGGGTGCGAGCCCGTAACGGTTACTGAACACGGTGGTTCCTAAGCAGTCTCGTGAATCAGCCTTGTTCGGATGTCTCGCCCTGCGATTCCGGCTCGGAACCGTTCCCGTCGGGCTCGTAGTCGGTGACTCCGACCATCGCCGGACGCAGCACCCGCTCACCGAAGCGGTAACCACGGCGCAGCACCGTCGTCACCGTGGGCCCGGAGACCTCGGAGGAGGTCTCGTGCTGGACCGCCTCGTGCACGCTCGGGTCGAACTCGTCGCCCTCCTGGCCGAAGCCCTCCAGTCCGGCGTCGGCCAGCGCGGCGTTGAGCTTGTCCGCGACGGCCTTGAACGGGCCGGTGAGATCGCCGTGCGACTCGGCTCGCTCGAGATCGTCCAGCACGGTGAGCAGTGACTCCGCCACGGACGCCTTCGCGTTGTTGATCACCGAGTCCCGGTCGCGCTCGACGCGCTTGCGGTAGTTGGCGTACTCGGCCTGCACACGCTTGACGTCCGCGGTGAGTTCCTCCACCTGCCGACGCAGCTCGGTCTCCGCGTCCGAAGTGGGAGCCTCGGCCTCCGCCGCGGTCTCCACCGCGTCGGCCTCGGCCGCCACCTTGGCCAGCTCGTCGTCCAACGATCCGGACATGCTGTCGGTCACCTCACCGGCATCCGACTGGCTGTCGTCCGAGGACCGGAGATCGCCCGTTTCCGGGTCGATCCTGCGCCGGTCCCGCACCACGACGGGCTCCTGCTCGCCTTCGTCCTGTGCGCCGGAGGCCTGCTGCGGCCCCCGGTCCTGTTCTGGCTTGTTCGGAGTCACTTCTTCTTCTCGTCCTCGTCGTCGACGACCTCGGCGTCCACTACATCCTCGGCGCCGGAGGACTCGGAGGAGCCCGCGGCCTGCCCGGTCTCGTCACCGGCGGCACCGGCGGCACCGGCGGCGGCGCTCGCGTCGCCCTCGCTGTAGAGGGCCTGGCCCAGCGACTGCGACTCGGTGGCCAGCTTCTCCACCGCCGACTTGATGGCGTCGGAGTCCTCGCCCTTCAGCGCCTCGTTGACCTCGTCGATGGCGCCGCGGACCTTCTGCTTGGTCTCGTCGGGGAGCTTCTCGTCGTTGTCGGAGAGGACCTTCTCGGTCTGGTGGACCATCGACTCCGCCTGGTTGCGGGTCTCGGCCTCCTCGCGCTTCTTCTTGTCCTCCTCGGCGTGGGCCTCGGCGTCCTTGACCATCTGGTCGATGTCATCCTTCGGCAGCGCGGAGCCGCCGGTGATGGTCATCGACTGTTCCTTACCGGTGCCCTGGTCCTTGGCGTTGACGTGCACGATGCCGTTGGCGTCGATGTCGAAGGTGACCTCGATCTGCGGCACGCCACGCGGCGCGGGCGGCAGGCCGGTCAGCTCGAACATGCCGAGCTTCTTGTTCTCCGCGGCCATCTCGCGCTCGCCCTGGAAGACCTGGATCTGCACCGAGGGCTGGTTGTCATCGGCGGTGGTGAAGGTCTCCGAGCGCTTCGTCGGGATGGTGGTGTTGCGCTCGATCAGCTTGGTCATGATGCCGCCCTTGGTCTCGATACCCAGGGACAGCGGGGTGACGTCGAGCAGCAGCACGTCCTTGACGTCGCCACGCAGCACACCGGCCTGCAGCCCGGCGCCGACCGCGACGACCTCGTCCGGGTTGACGCCCTTGTTCGGCTCCTGACCGCCGGTCAGCTCCTTGACCAGGTTGGTGACGGCGGGCATGCGGGTGGAACCGCCCACCAGCACCACGTGGTCGATGTCGCCGACCTTGATGCCGGCGTCACGCAGCACGGACTCGAACGGCTTGCGCGTGCGCTCCAGCAGGTCCGAGGTGATCCGCTCGAACTCGGCCCTGGTCAGGGTCTCGTCGAGGAACAGCGGGTTCTTGTCCGCGTCGACGGTGATGTAGGGCAGGTTGATGTTGCTCTGCGCGGAGCTGGACAGCTCGATCTTGGCCTTCTCGGCGGCTTCCTTGATCCGCTGCAGCGCCATCTTGTCCTTGGTCAGGTCGATGCCGTTGGCGCTCTTGAACTTCTCGACCAGCCACTCGACGATGCGCTCGTCCCAGTCGTCACCGCCGAGGTGGTTGTCACCACTGGTGGCGCGGACCTCGACCACGCCCTCGCCGATCTCGAGCAGGGACACGTCGAAGGTGCCGCCGCCGAGGTCGAAGACCAGGATGCGCTGTTCCTTCTCGCCCTTGTCCAGACCGTAGGCCAGCGCGGCCGCGGTCGGCTCGTTGACGATGCGGAGCACGTCCAGTCCGGCGATCTGGCCCGCTTCCTTGGTGGCCTGCCGCTGGGCGTCCTCGAAGTACGCCGGAACGGTGATGACCGCCTCGGTGACGTCCTCGCCGAGGTAGGACTCGGCGTCCCGCTTGAGCTTCATCAGCACACGCGCGCTGATCTCCTGCGGGGTGTACTCCTTGTCATCGATGGTGGTCTTCCAGTCGGTGCCCATGTGACGCTTGACCGACCGGATGGTGCGGTCGACGTTGGTCACCGCCTGGTTCTTGGCGGGCTGCCCCGTGAGCACCTCGCCGTTCTTCGCGAACGCGACGACCGAAGGCGTCGTGCGCGCACCCTCGGAGTTGGCGATGACCGTGGACTCACCGCCCTCCAGGACGGAAACGACGGAGTTTGTCGTCCCGAGGTCGATACCGACCGCTCGCCCCATTGAAGTCTCCTCCAGCGTATTGGTTCTCTGCTTAGGACTTATAACTCCTGAGCCCTACTGACTCAAGTAGTACTCGAACCGCATCCGATCCGTCAAACCGGCTTTGAGTCATAGCGGCTCAAGGTTCCTGCCCGCACAACGCGTGACCAGCCACGAGTGTTCCCGAGCACCCCGCCGTGAGGGGTGTGATTCGTGTCGCCGGGGCGGTTCTCGCGGCGGCCCCGCATCCGGGGCGGCAGGAACACCGGGCGCGATCCCGTTTCCGACGAATCGACGAGCCGACACCGGACGGGTCGACGCGCCGGGAGGCCGTTCCGCGAACGGCACCGACGGGCACTCGCCTGGCCGGGGGGCTGGCCGGGGGCCGCCTGCCCGCGGCATCGACGAAACAGGAGCGGCCGCGTCCGGGGGATGCCCAGCTACCCGAGCGGGCAATCACTCCCCGGGAACACGCGGACGGTCCCCGAGAACACGCGGGTGCCCCCGGGAAGAACGGGTGCCCCGGGAAGAACGGGCGTCCCCAGGAAGAAACAGCCCCTCCGGCAGGGAGCGGGTGGGGTTACGACGGGTCGGCTCGCTCAGGAGTTCTCGACCTCGATGGAGCCGCTGCCGGTGGAAAGCCGCAGCGAGCGTTCGGCGTCGGCGTCCCGGGCGACCTCGATGTCGGTGGAGCCACTGCCGGTGTCGGCACGGACGCTGTAGCTGTTCGCGGGAACGGTGAGTTCGATGCCGCCGGAACCGGTGTCGGCACGCACCGAACGCGGATCGGACAACTCCAGCGAGATCCCGCCCGAACTGGTCCGCGTCGTGACGTCGGCGGAGTCGATGCCCTCCCCCTCTATTTGTCCACTGCCGGTCGAGACGTTGACGGGGCCGCCGATGTCGGTGAGTTCGATACCACCGGAACCGGTCTCGGCACGCACCTCCCCGTCGATGCCGCGCAGCTCCAGCGCCCCCGAGCCCACCCGCACGTCGGTCGAGGACATCCCGGTGACCTCCAGCGAACCGGAACCGAGTCCGCCGGTCACCGGAACGCGTCGGGGCAGCGTCACCTCGTACTCGACGTCACAGCCCCAGCCGCAATCGGTCTCGAGCACGAGCCTGCCGTCGTCGACCCGGTAATTCGTCTCGGAGTTCCGCCCCCAGCCGCCCCACCAGCCGTCGCGTTCCTCGCGGACCCTCGGTTCGGCACCGGCCTCGTAGTTGATCTCCACCGCGCCCGGGCCCGAACGCAGCTCCACGGCCGACACACCGGAGGGCGAGCCGGTCCGGGTGTCCGAGGGCCCTCCCCAGGAGAGCACGGCTCCACCCAGCAGAACCAGTACGGCGCCACCCACCGCGAGTCCCGTGCGCATCGTCATCACTCCGATCTCGGGGCTTGGATCTCAGGGGCTTGCCCGGTCACCCGACGAGGTCAAATTACCGCCGACCGCGGCGGCAGGGTATCGGTGATTTACCCGGAACGGTCCCGGAGACTCCGAAAGTGCGAATCCGGGGCACCCACCCGTCGGAGTCCGGAGCGGTTCCGGAACCCGACGGACAGCCTCGACGGACAGCCCTGACGGACAGCGGAGCCCGTGGGGCGGGATGCGCCGGAACCCCGTCGGGGAGGCAACCATTAGAATCGTTCCCGGAGGCCATACGCCGTATTGAGGATGCCTGATGTTGCGCGTCGCCGTCCCGAACAAGGGATCGCTGCACGGTCCGACCACCCAGCTACTCGAGGAGGCGGGCTACCGGCTTCATCGCGAGCATCGCGCCCTGTTCGCCGAGGACAGGGGCAACAACGTGCGATTCATCTTCTGGCGGGCCAGCGACATCGCGCGCAACGTGGGCGCCGGGGTGCTCGACGTCGGTATCACCGGGCAGGACCTGCTGGCGGGCGCGGGCACGGCGGAGAGCACCACCGAACTGCTGCGGCTCGGATTCGGCAGCTCCCGGTTCTACTTCGCGGTCGCCAACGACGGTCCGATCACCTCGGTTCCCGAGTTGGACGGCAAACGGGTGGCAACCTCGTTCCCGAAACTCGCCGAGCAGGCGGCGGCGCGGCACGGCATCCGCATCGAGCCGGTCGAACTGGACGGGGCCGTAGAGACCGCCGTGGAACTCGGGCTGGCCGACGCGATCGCCGACGTGGTCGAGACGGGCTCCTCGCTGCGCGCGGCGGGGCTGACAACCCTCGGCGAACCGATCCTGCGCTCGCAGGCGGTGCTGGTTCGCGGCGCGGGCGCCTCCCTGGGTGAGGAGCGCGAGCACGCCGTCGAGGTGCTGGGGCAACGGCTGCGAGGAGTGCTCGACGCCCGTTCCTACGTGGTGATGGACTACAACTGTCCGGATTCGGCACTGGAGACGGCGACGGCGATCACGCCGGGCAAGGAGTCGCCCACCATCTCCAGCCTCACCGAACCCGGCTGGGTAGCGGTACGGGCGATGGTGCCCAGGGCGGACGTGCAGGACGTGATGGACAAGCTCGCCGAGGTGGGGGCCACCGAGATCCTGGTGACACGGCTGGAGGCCTGCAGGCTCTGACCTGACTCGTCGAGTCGGATGGGGTTCGCGGTGCTGAATCCCATCCGACTCCGCTTCGGGGACAGGGACGTGAGTAGATGGTCGCGCGTTCTTCTCCCGCGATGCGTTCGACTCGCGGCACCAGGAGCACTCGGATCGTTCGGCCCGAACGACCTGGTCAAACACGCTCGTCAGGGTCGTCGAGCTCAGAAATCTCCGACGCGGCGGACAACCGCTTGCCGAACGTTCCGGACGGGGGCGCACCAGTGCGGCCCCGACCCCGATGTTCAGCAGGGTTCCCACCGAGGCAGATTTTTGTTGACAGATACATTGATGTGCATACAATTTAAATGCAAGTTCATGGTCCGCCAGGAAACGAGGAGCCGACGATGGCCACGATGGATGTCTACTTCGACTACGTATGCCCGTTCTGCCTACTGGCCAATGAGGACATCACCACTGTCGCCGCCGAGTACGGCGTCGACGTCGAATGGCACCCGTTCGAGCTTCGCCCCTACCCTGCCGAGACGCTCCGGCCGGAAGACGACTACCTGCCCGCGATCTGGCAGCGTGCGGTCTACCCGATGGCCCGACGCGAGGGTGTGGAGATCACACTGCCCTCGGTCTCGCCACAGCCCTACAGTCACACCGCGTTCGAGGGATACCAGTACGCCCGCGAACACGGGCTCGGGCAGGACTACAACGACCGGGTGCTGCGTGCCTTCTTCCAACGGGATCTCGATATCGGACGTATCGACGTCCTGACCGAGCTCGCCGCGGAACTCGGGTTGGACAGCGCGGAATTCGGTCGGGCTCTGGCCGACCGGCGCTACGCCGAAACCCACCGGAGGGCGCTGGAGCACGCCCGCGACGAAGTGGGAATCACCGCTGTCCCGACCGTGATCACCGGCGAACACCGGATCAACGGCGTACCCGACAAGGAGCGGTTGCGCACGGCCCTGTCCAGCACGCTCAGTGCCACTTCCTGACCCCACGTCCCCACGCGGACCAGAACGCCGACAACAACGGCCATCCGTCTCACGTAACGAAAAGAGGAATCGTCATGGCATGGGTTTATCTCGCGATCGCCACGGTCTTCGAAATCGCCTTCGCGTTGTGTGCCAACGCCTCACAGGGATTCACCCGCCTGGGATATTCCATTCTCACTCTCGTCATCGGCGCGGGAGGAACCTTCTTCCTGAGCATGGCGCTGATCAGCATCGACGTCGGGGTCGGCTACGCCATCTGGACCGGTCTGGGCTCGGTCGGGATCGTGCTGCTCGGCACCGTGTTGTTCAAGGAACGCCTGGACTGGCGCAAACTCCTGGGCATCGCCACCGTCATCGTCGGTGTGGTGGGCCTGGAACTCAGCGGATCCGCCTGACGAGATTTCAGAACCGACCGACAAGCCACGAACGAGTAATGGGACGTGAGAAAATGACCGCGACAACAACGCATTCCGAAACCACCCCGGCCGCCACGTCATCCGGTAGTGCCCGACCCTGGATCGTCCTGCTGATCGCCGGGCTCTTCGAGATCGGCTACGCCGTGAGCACCGGCGGCAGCCAGGGATTCACCAAGTTGAACTGGTCGATCTCCGCGGGCGTGTTCTTCCTGCTGACCGTCTTCACACTCACGCTGGCGCTCAAAAGCATCGACGTCGGTATCGGTTACGCGATCTGGGCGGGTATCGGCTCCTCCGGGGCAACGGTGGTCAGTGCCTTCCTGTTCGACCAAGCACTGACACCGACGCGGATCCTGTGGCTCGCCGTGATCATCGCGGGCGTCGTCGGGCTCAAGCTGGCTTCCAGCTCCAAGCTCGCCGAAACCTCCGAACCCGCCCCCGCGTGACCTCCAGCGCACCACACCGACGAGGAGGGCACCATGCCCACCACAACGCTGGATGCCGACCAGCTCACCGACTACGTCCACCAAGCCGTCGAGCTGTCCCTGGCCAACGTGCACGACGGCGGAGTGCCGTTCGCGGCGCTGGTCGTCGACCCCGAACACGGCATCGTCGGCTCCGGAGTCAACCGGGTCATGGCCGATCGCGACCCCTTGGCCCACGCCGAGGTCGTGGCACTACGCGACGCGTGCGGCTCCCGGAACCGCTTCCGGCCGGCCGGATGCGTGCTCATCGCCTCCGGCGAACCCTGCGCCCTGTGCTACACCAGCGCCCTGTACTCCAACATCACCCACGTGGTCTCCGCCGTCGATCGCCACGAAGCGGCCCGGAACGGCTTCAACTACCTCGATTCCTACGACCTGTTCGCGAAACCGCCGGAGAAGTGGCAGGGGTTGTCGACCCGACACTGGTCCGTCGACAACGCCCTGACTCCCTTCACCGCTTGGCGCGAGCTACACATGGGGGACCAAGCCCCGGAACGACGGTGGAAATGATCCCGTATGAGCAAACCACGGCTCCGAAAGACATGCCCGTTCACGCGACACGCCGCAACCCTCGGCGAGGCGGGCGGCGAAACGAATCCGGGTAATTGTTCACCGTTGTTGGATAACTGGTTGTATGTACATATCATGTACTATTAACGGTGATGGGTGCTTGTCCGGAACATGACAAGTGCCGCCGGGAGCCGGGAGGTGAACAGCACCTCCCGGCTCCCGGCAGCGAAAGGAGTAGGTCATGACCGAAGCGCAGCAGGAGGGCTTCAGCCCCGCCACGACCCCGCTACGAGGGCTCTCCGTCGAGGGAAAGCAGTGGACCCGCCTGGTCGCACTGCACGCACAGGTCGACGGGCTGATCGAAAAGGCACTGCACCGGCACTGCGCTCTCGGCCTGTCCGAGTTCCTCGCGCTCGCGGCGTGCGCCGCGAGCGACGACGGCGAGATGCGAATGCAGGAACTGACCGAGGCGGTCTACCTGAACCAGAGCTCCGTCAGTCGCCTCGTCGCCCGGTTGGAACGTTCCGGACTGACCGAGCGTCGGTTGTGCGAACTCGACCGCCGAGGTGTCTACACCGGTATCACCGAACACGGCCTCAAGACCCTCGGCGAGGCCGTCCCCGTCTACGAGAACGCGCTGGCCGAGGCGATGGCTCACGCGGAGCTGGATCCGGAACTCAAACCGATCCTTCACGCGCTGCGCTCGCAGCGGAGCGGGCAAGGCGAGTAACCGCTTCTCCGGACGTCAGCGCTCGGGGATCAGGTGGGCCAGCGCCGGGCGGAACTCCTCGGGGCCGGGTGGTTCCTCGGCGATCAGGGCCTGCATCAGCAGCCCGTCGATGACGGCGGGCAGCGCGCGTACCGCGCCGGTGTCGCTCGTCCCCGTGTCGTGCACGTATCCGGTGGCCACCTCGATCCAGCGGCGGGCGGCCGGGCGCAGCGCGGGCCTGCGCGCGGCGAGCAGGTAGAGCTCGTACTCGGCCAGTGTCCGGCCGCGCTGCTCCCGGACCATGCGGGACAGCATCTCGGCGGTGGCGGTGACCCACCCCTCGGGGTCGTCGACCACGTGTTCGGTGAGCTCGCGCAGTTCGGCGATCATCGTCTCGCAGCTCTCCAGCAGGGCCGCGATCAGCACCCCGTCGATGCTCTCGAAGTAGTAGACGACCGAAGCCGGTGGCACGGCCGCCTCCCGAGCGATGTTGCGGTGGCTGACCCCCGCGATGCCGTCCCGTTCGATCACCCGCAGGGTGGCGTCGATGATCGCCCTGCGTCTGCGTTCCCCCTTGGCGCGACGCCCGTCGGAGTGCTCGGTCGGATTGCCGTCGTGGGTCAATGCGCGCCTCCCGCCTCCAGCGCGACCACACCACCGATGATCAGCAGGATCCCCGCGATCTGGGTCAGGGTCATGGTCTCGTTCAGGAACAACGCGCCGATCAGCACCACGAGTGCCACTCCCGCGGCCGACCAGATGGCGTAGGCGACCCCGACGGGGATGCCCATCTTGAGCACGTTCGCCAGCGCCACGAACGCGGAGCCGTACCCGAGCACCACCAGCACCAGGGGAAGAGGCCTGCTCAGCCCGTCGACGAACCGCAGCGATATGGTGCCGATCACTTCCGACAGGATCGCCGCCACCAACACGATGTAGGCCAACTGACCTCCGAACTCCCGTACGGATCGTCGCGGCTACCGCGAACCGCCCGAAATTTGAACGACTGTACTACTTCTTTAATATACCGCCGCCGATCCGGAGTGTCGATGTGTCCGTTCAGGGCTACCGACCGCCGCGCTTTTCCTCACCGGAGCCGAAGATCATCGAGGACAACAGGATCACGGCCCAGATGCCCATCGGAAAGATCGGCCAGAAGAAGTTGGGGCCACCGGACGCGATCGAGGTGATCAGCCAGATACCGACGAGCACGAAGGAGGTCCCCGCCCAGTCCCGCCACTCGGCGCCCCGGCTCCGGGGCTGCCCGCGTTTCCGTCCGGCCGGTCGCTGGCCCTCGTCCTCCTCGGTTTCCGGAGCTACTGAGCGCGTCCGCCGGGCGGGCTCGGAAGGGGTCGGAAGATCCCGCGTCAGCGGTTCCAGCTCGGCGCGGGCCACCGCCGCGTAGGCCTGCCCGACCCGCTCGTCGAACTCGGCCATGTCGAGTCTGCCCTCGTTCATCGCGAGGCGCAGTCGCTCGGCGACCGCCTCCCGCTCGGCGTCCGAGGCGCGCACTCCCCGCTCGTTCGGGCCGCTCGCATCCGGGCCACTCGCTGCTGGTCCGGACATCACGCCTCCCGACTGGCCGTTCCCGAGGTCTCACCACGCGGCGCGGTGATCACACCCCTGCGCGGTATCCGAAAATGATACCGAAGTACCGGTCATGACGGGACCGTTTCACCCCAACGGCGACACCGGACCCCAACGGCGACACCGGACCCCAACGGCGACACCGGACCGCACCGCGATGGTTCCGACTGGATCGATCAAAGCCGGACTCGGGCCACGAGAGTGGCGAAAATCGCACCCGCCATGACCTCGACCCATTCGGGCTCGACAGCGCCGTCGCGCCGCCACCGCGGCCTCGGTCGGCACGGCCCCGACGAGCGGCGAAGAATCAAGCAAACCCGCGCTGCGCAGCGCGAACAGCACAGCGTAGCGTTCTGTTACGCTTCCCCGGATTCCGCGTTGACGGCAGGCGGACGACCCCACGCCCGGCTAGTCTTTCGTGTCGCCGTCTCGCACAATCACCGACTGTTCCCACCACGAGCGACGCCCCTATGGTTACCGACGAGTAATAGAGGCTAAGCTCAGCGTCCAAACCCGCGAACAGGAGGCCACGAGCATGGTAGCCCTGCAGCTCGTCCTGGGCCTGATCTGTCTTGCCGTGACCGCGGTCGCGGTGGTCATGGTGGTCAGGACCGTTCGACGGATGGTGCGATCCATCCGGCTCGGACAACCGGATCCGAACCGCAAGGGGCCGTTCGGTACCCGATTCTCCAACATGCTCAAGGAAGTCCTCGGGCACACCAGGATGCTCAAGTGGAGCCACGTAGGAGTGGCCCACTGGTTCGTCATGCTGGGCTTCGGCGGACTCAGCCTGAGCGTGCTGGTCGCCTACGGCGAAGTCTTCCACGCCCCGTTCGAGATCCCATGGCTGGGATCGTTCGGCCCCTGGAACCTGATCGTCGAGATCCTGGGCGTGACCACCATCCTCGGCGGCATCTGGCTCAGCGCCATACGTCAGCTCAACCACCCGCGCCGCGCGGGCAGGGTCTCCCGGTTCGCGGGCTCCAACTTCTGGCAGGCCTACTTCGTCGAAGCCGTGGTGGTGCTGGAAGGCGTGGGCATCATGGGGCTGCGCTCGTTCAAGGTCTCTTCCGACCTGTTCCACGCCCCGGTGTGGTCGGCACCGGTGAGCTTCGCGCTGGGCAGCATACTGCCCGCCAGCGCGTTCGCGGTCTCGCTGTTCGCCGCGTTCAAGATCCTCTCGGCGATGATCTGGGTCATCGTCATCGCCTCGAACATCACCATGGGCGTGGCCTGGCACCGGTTCACCGCGTTCTTCAACATCTACTTCAAGCGCGATCCCGAGCGCACCGCGCTGGGCGCGCTGAAGCCGATGATGAGCAACGGCGCCCCGATCGACTTCGAGGAGGCCGAACCGGACAGCGACACCTTCGGGGCAGGCCAGGTGGAGGACTTCTCCTGGAAGGGCTGGCTGGACTTCACCACCTGCACCGAGTGCGGGCGTTGCCAGTCGCAGTGCCCGGCCTGGAACACGGCCAAGCCGCTGTCGCCGAAGATGCTGATCACCAGCCTGCGCGACCACGCCTACGCCAAGGCGCCCTACCTGCTGGAGGGCGGCAAGAAGGACCCGATGACCGGTGAGGAGGCAGGCATCACCGGTGACGACGCGGACGAGCGTATGGGCAAGATCGACGCCCTCGCGCTGGCCGAGTCGGAGAAACCGCTGGTGGGCGGCCCCGAGGAAGCCGGGATCATCGACCCCGAGGTGCTGTGGGCCTGCACCAGCTGCGGTGCCTGCGTCGAGCAGTGCCCGGTGGACATCGAGCACGTCGACCACATCGTCGACATGCGGCGCTACCAGGTGATGATCGAGTCGAACTTCCCCACCGAGCTGGGCGGGATGTTCAAGAACCTGGAGAACAAGGGCAACCCGTGGGGCCAGAACAACAAGGACCGGCTGGCCTGGGCCAAGGACCTCGACTTCGAGGTCCCGGTCTTCGACGGTGAACTCGACGAGGACGTCGAGTACCTGTTCTGGGTCGGTTGCGCGGGCGCGTTCGAGGACCGCGCGAAGAAGACCACGCAGGCGGTCGCCGAACTGCTGCACATCGCGGGCGTGAAGTACACCGTGCTCGGCCCGGACGAGGGCTGCACCGGTGACCCGGCGCGACGCGCGGGCAACGAGTTCCTGTTCCAGACGCTGGCCGAGCAGAACGTGGAAACGCTGAACTCGGTGTTCGAGAACCGCGAGCCCGGCAAGCGCAAGATCGTCGCCACCTGCGCGCACTGCTTCAACAGCCTGGCCAACGAGTACGGCCAGCTGGGCGGCAACTACGAGGTGGTGCACCACACGCAGCTGCTCAACCGGCTGGTGCGGGAGAAGCGGCTGGTCCCGGTGGCCCCGGTCACCGAGGACGTCACCTACCACGACCCGTGCTACATCGGCAGGCACAACAAGGTCTACGAACCCCCGCGTGACCTGGTCAACGCCTCGGGCGCCTCGTTCCGCGAGATGCCCCGCCACGCCGACCGCGCGATGTGCTGCGGCGCGGGCGGCGCCCGGATGTGGATGGAGGAGCGCACCGGCAAGCGGATCAACCTCGACCGGGTGGACGAGGCACTGGGCACCGCGTCGTCGAAGGTCGCCACCGGCTGCCCGTTCTGCAAGGTCATGCTCACCGACGGGATGACCACGCGGCAGAACGAGCAGGTCGCCTCGGAGAACGTCGAGGTCGTCGACGTGGCGCAGCTGCTGCTGCAGTCGGTCAAGCGCGGCACCGACGGTGACGGTTCCGGCGGTGACGGGGCCCAGGACTCGGACGGTGTCGCGGCGAGCGCCGAGTCCAGCGGCTGACCGAGGCCGTACTGCCCTCACGGGGTGACGTTCCCCGCTCGGGCCCGACTTCCCGGCCAGGGGCTGTCGTTCGGTGGACGGGGCCGGATTCCCATTCGGGAGTCCGGCCCCGTTTCGTGAGCGGTCTCGCCCCTCACCGCGTACATTTCGCGAGAAATCGGCGGACGTCGGTCCCACGCGCGGATCGCCCCGCCCCGCGAAAGCCGTCGTTGTCGGTCCCACCGGGCATACTCCGCCGCGGAATCGCGGTCCAGCAGTCCCGGAGGTGCCCCATGACCACTGTCGTAACCACTCCAACGGGAAAGATCGGCTCCCGCGTGGTGCGCGTACTCGTCCAGGCGGGGGTTCGACCGAGGGTGCTGCTGCGCGAACCCGGCAACCTCGACCGGGCGACCCGCGAGCTGGTCGAGGTCCACCGTTGTGACCAGGGGGATCCCGAAGCGGTGGTTCGGGCCACGCGGGGAGCCGAACGCCTGCTCTGGATCAACCCGCCGGACTCGGACGACGACCCGATCGCGGGCCATGCGCGTATGGGGGCCAACGCCGCCCGAGCCGTCACCGAGAACGGCATCGGCAGAACGGTGTTCGTCAGCAGCATCGGTGCCGAGAAGGGCTCCGGAGTCGGCGAGATCGACGGGCTCGCACGGGCGGAACGGTCGTTGAACGAAACCGGTGCGAGTGTGTCGCGGCTGCGGTGTGGTTACTTCTTCACCAACCTGCTCACGCAGGCTGATGAGATCCGGGCCGGAGTGCTGCGAACACCGTGGCCGCTCGACTTCCCGATGGCGTGGGTCGATCCACGGGACATCGGCGAGGTCGCGGCCGCCAGGTTGCTGTCGGACGCATGGTCCGGACAGCGGGTGCAGGCCGTGCACGGTCCCGAGGACCTGACCTTCTCGCGCGTGGCCGGGATACTGGGAGAGGCACTGGGACACGACGTGGTTCCCGAACGGATCTCCGACGACCGGCTCCGCGCCTCGCTGTCGGCGGCGGAACTCTCCGAGCGACGGATCGAGGGCATCGTCGGCATGTCGGCGGGGATGCGCGAGAACTTCACTCCCGAGCAGCGACGTGATCCGGTCACCACCACGCCGACCACACTCGGATCCTGGGCCTGGGAGAACCTCCGCCCGAGGCCGTAGCCCCACGGCGATCCCGGTCGAGGGTCGGATGCCCGTCGCCGGAAACGACCTCCCGGGTTCGCCCGGCGTTCCGCACATCTCGCGGGAAATCGACCACGGGCACCGGAAGTGTCGGTAACGTCTCCTATGGTGGCGCCGGGTGACCGCTCCCCCGAGGCGGTTCCAGCGGCCCGGGAAGGGAGGTGCCGTGCAGCCACTGCGCGTCCCGAGCGAGATGTTCAGGTTCACCACCGGTGACCGCTCCGAGCTCTACTCCGCGATCCTGCACGCCTTCGGCGAGGCCAACGAACGGCTGGAAACAGCGCTGGGCATCGACGAGGTGCGCGACAGGCTGCGCTCGGTGGGCTGGTTCGACGCGCTCTCCGACGAGGACCTGCACGCCGCGCTGAAGCAGCTGGGCGACTGGGGACTGTTGGACAACGTCCAGAACCACGCGGAGAACTACCGCACCGCCGCCGAGTACGAACGCCGCAACCTGCAGTACTCGTTGACCAAGCTCGGTGAGGCCGCCTTCGCCGGAGTGCAGCACGCGATGACCACGCTCGCCTCCAGCGGCGCGTTGCAGACCGCGGTGCTCGACGCCATAGCCGACCGGCTCGGCGAGCTGAACGAGCTGCTGCGCGACACGGCTGCCGCGGACCGTCGGATCTTCAGCAGTCTGCAGGAGCTGGAGGGGCATCTGGAGGCCCTGCGCAACAACACCAAGCAGTTCAACGGTGAACTGCAGCGGCTGCTGCGCGCCGAGGGCGTGGACCTGACGACGTTCCACGAGGTCAAATCGGCCACGGTCGCCTACCTGCAGGAGTTCTGCGACCAGCTCGAACAGCGCTGCCACGCCATCGCCTCCGGCATCACCGAAGTGGAGGAGCAGGGTGTGGCGGAGCTGCACCGGCGTGCGCTGCGGGGCGCGGAACTACCACCCGGAGCCGGCGACGAGCGGCGCACCGAGTGGCTGGGGCATCGCGCCACCCGCTGGCAAGGACTGCGGATCTGGTTCCACCCGGAGGACGATTCAGCGCCGCGTGCCGAGCAGCTGCTGTCCGTGGCGCGACAGGCGATCGTCACCCTGCTGCAGGTACTGGAACGCATCGACGACTCGCGGAAACGTTCCTCCAGCGTGGCCTCCGACTTCCGGGAACTGGCCCGCTGGTTCACCCGCGCCCCGGACGAGGCGGACCTGCACCGGATGTTCGCCGCCGCGTTCGGCCTGGGGTCGGCGCGGCACGCCCAGCTGATCCACGAGGACCCTGAGGTCATCGCCCCCTCCACCCCCTGGGCCGAGGCACCGGCGGTGGGGGTTTCGGCGACGCTGCGCACCGGGGGCCGCAAGGAGAGCTTCGCCCGCACCGGCAGGGTCCGCGACGTCGCCGAACTCAAACGGCAACGCGCCGAACGGGCGCGTGCCGAGCGCGCCCAGCTCGAAGCCGCCTGGCAACGGTTGGCCACCGACGGGCGGGCACGGCTGTCCGACTTCGCCGAGCTGGACCACACGGTGTTCCAACGACTTCTCGAACTGCTGGGCAGAGCACTGGCCGCCGGGCGGGACGAGTCCGGGGCGCGCCGGGCGAGCACCCCGGACGGCCGTGCCGAGATCGAACTGCGCGATCCCGACAACCGGGGCGAAACAACGCTGCGCACCCCGCACGGCATGTTCACCGGCCCCGACTTCGCGGTCGACATCCGCATCGTGGGTCGTGATCTCGAAGAGCCCGCCCGGGAGGCGAGTTGAGCAATCTCAACAACCAGCTCGTGGTCACCGAGCGCGAGGAACTGGCGCGCTGTATCAGGGTGCTGCTGGCGAATCCACTGCTGACCAAACAGGACGCCCCGAAGGACTTCGACACGGCCAGGCGTCGCCACGAGGCACTTCGCTCCTGGTTCGACTACTACTGCGGCTGGACGTTGACCGTCATGCCCCGCGCCGGATACGCCCGGCTGCACAAGAGCCGCGGCGACGTGGACGCGAGCAGACCGGCCCGCAGACTCCGTTCGGGCAGGGCACCGTTCGACCGCCGCCGCTACGCGCTGCTGTGCGTGGTGGCGGCCGAACTGTTGGCGACTCCCACGACGACCATCGGGATGCTCGCCGAGCGGGTCCGCCACAGCACCGGGAACGATCCCGTGGTGCCCACCTTCGACACCTCGGTCCGCTCCGAACGAATGGCCTACGTGGATGTGCTCCGGCTGTTGGAGTCGTACACGGTGCTGGTCACGGTGGACGGCAGCACCGAGAACTTCGTCGAGACGGAACTGGCCCAGGTGCTCTACCGGGTGGATTCGACCTTGCTGATGCGGCTGCTCAGCACGGTGACCGGTCCTTCCCGGATCGCCGACGCGGAAACCGACTACACGGACCCCGACGAACTGATCGGGAAGATCTCGACCGATCCGCGTTACGGGACCACCGCCGAGCACTCCTCGCGGAACCAGCGGAACCTCTGGGCACGGCACTCCGTGCTGCGCAGGCTGTTCGACGATCCGGTGGTGTACTGGGAGGACCTGACCGAGCAGCAGCGCGGCTACGCCGGTTCGCAGGCCGGTCGCCAGCTGATCCGCAAGGCCGCCGAGGAGGCGGGGTTCGTCCTGGAGGAACGGGCGGAGGGCGTGCTGCTGGTGGACCGGGAGCAGATCGCCACCGACAGCACCTTCCCGGACGACTCGGGCAACGCCAAGATCGCCGCGCTGCGGTTGCTGGACGAGCTCAACGCGCACCCGGAGGGCGTGACGACGCAGCGGCTGCACGAGGCCACGGCGGAGATGCTGGCGCGCGAGCCCCGCTGGGCGAAGTCCTACCGTTCCGAGGACGGCACCTCCCGCCTGGTCGACGACGCGCTGCGGATACTGGCCGACTTCGACCTGGTCGTTCGGTACGAGGATCGGGTCGTTCCCCGCCCGGCCGCCGCCCGCTACCGCCTCGACGGCGTGAAAGTCTCGTCCCCCTCGGAAGGAACCCACGATTGAGTGTCACCGAGCTGCCGACGCGGAACAGCGCCGACACCTCGCGGAACCGCTGGCAGCCGAACCGGGCTGGCATCGTCAACATCTGGCGCTACTACGGGGAGACCTTCCGGTTCCACCGCGGCAGGTTGCTGCTACGCGGGCCCAACGGAACGGGCAAGTCCAAGGCCCTCGAACTGCTGCTGCCGTTCCTGTTCGACGCGCGGCTCACCCCGCGGCGGCTGTCCACGTTCGGCTCCGACCGGGGCATGCACTGGAACCTGATGGGCGAGGGAGCCGGCGGAACCACGCGGGTCGGCTACGTCTGGCTGGAGTTCACCCGCGAGACCGAGGCGGGCACGGAGTGGTTCTGCTGCGGCGCCCGACTGCAGGCCAGCAGCCGCACCAGCAACGTGACCACCGCCTACTTCACCACCACGCGCCGGATACACGCCCCCGACTCCCCCATGTACGACGCGACGGAAACAGCGAACGAGGCGGTGGAAACCCTGCCGCTGCTCAACGACTCCGGCCAGCCGCTGTCCCAGGCCGCCCTGGGCGAAGTACTCGGGGAGTCCGGGCAGGTGCACCAGAGTCCGGCTGACTACCGCACCGAGCTGCGCGGCAGGCTCTTCGGCGGCATCGGGCAACAGCGCTACGAGTCGCTGATCAGCGCGTTGCTGCAGCTTCGCACCCCGAAGCTGTCCGAGCGGCTCGACCCGAACTTCCTGTCCAAACTGCTGTCCAACGCGCTGCCACCGCTCGACGACGCCGAGATCAGCGAGCTCGCGGACGGCTTCGAACGGCTGGACCGGCAACGAGAACGGGTCGGCAGGCTCGAAACGGAGGTCGAGGCGGCCGAGAAACTCGCCGAACGACAGCGGCAGTACGCACGGCGCGTGCTCTACAACGCCGCCACCGAACTGACCTCGGCCAATTCCGAGGTGGACAGGACGAGCGGCATCGCCCGCGAAACCCAGCGGGAGTACGACGACTCGCTCACCGAACGCGAGCGGTTAAGGCAACGCAAGAGCGAGACCGACGGCACGATCACGAACCTGCGGGAGGAGTTCGACGGGCTCAACAACCGCAACAGCGAGCTGAGCGAACTCGCGACCGACAGCGAGAGCGCGCACAACGACGCGACCGAACTGCGCGACAAGGCCACCGACGCCCGGTCGCGGTCCGAGGAGAACGAGCGGAGTTCGGTCGAGGCGGCCGAGAACGCCCGCCGGGCGGAGGGCGAACGGCGGGAAGCAGCCGAGGCGGCCGGGCAGTCGGCGCGGCGACTCGGCATGTCTGCCACTCACCGGGAGATGGCCGGATCCGAGCACGACTCGAAACAAGCGCGGGCACTGCTGCGCGCGGCGGTCGGCGGCAAACGCAAGGCGCTCGACGAGCTGCACACCGCGCTGCACACTCACGAGACGGCGCTCCGGGACCACGAGCAGGCCGAACAGCGGACCGAACAGGCACGAACCGAGCTGGCCGAGGCCACCGAACGCCGCGACGCGGCCGAGCGGAACCACGAGGCCGCGGTACTGCGACAGGCCCAGCGGCTGCGGGACTGGGCCGGTGGCCACGTCGAGCTGCGGATCGACGACGTCGAGGAACTCGCGGAAGCGGCGGCGGACCACTCGGCGGTGCAACGACTGGTGTGGGACGCGGGCGAACCGGCCGCCGAAACGCTCACCACCGAACGAACCGAGACGCGTGCGCGCCGCGACGACCTGGCTGAACGCCGCGCCGCGCACGCGGCGGAGATCGAACGGCTCCGGCACGAGACCGACCTGCCGCCGACCGCACCGGCCACCCGCGACGCGGACCGTTCGACACTGCCCGGTGCGCCGCTGTGGAAACTGGTGGACTTCGCCGAGCGCACCGACGAGGCGACCCGGGCGGGCGTCGAGGCGGCGCTGCAGGCGAGCGGCCTGCTGGACGCCTGGGTCACCCCGGAGGGCGAGCTCACCCCGGACGGCCACGACACGTTCCTGACAACCGAGTCCGCCGAAGCGGCGGGCGGGCGAACACTCGCCGAGGTGCTGCGCCCGGAACCCGAGCACGCGGTGCCCGCGCGGCGGCTGAAGCGAATACTCGCCGCGATCGCCTTCGACGAGCGACTGCCCGGCGAGCACCCGGTGGCGATCGGGGCGGACGGGCACTGGCGACTCGGCCCGGCAACCGGGAGCTGGGCGAAACCGGCGGTGGCCCACATCGGCACGACGGCACGGGAGCGAGCCCGCGAACGGCGGATCGCGGAGCTTTCGGAGCTGGTGACCGTGCTGGACGAGTCACTGTCCGAAATCGACGAAACCCTGACCGAGCTGGAACGGCGCCGCGAACGACTGCGCGCCGAACGGGACTCGCTGCCGTCCGCCGAGGAGATCGACACCGCACGCGGTGAGCTCGACACGGCCACCGCGACGGTGGCCGTACGGCAGGACGCCGTGGGTCGCGGCGAGCGTCAGGTCACCGAGTCCGCCGAAGCGGTCGAACGGACCCGGAACTCGCTGGCGGCCAAGGCCGACGAGTACGGGTTGCCGAGGGAGCGAACCGCGCTCCGGGAGTTCGAGAACGCGCTGGAGGGGTTCGAACGGGCCGGGGAAACCTGGATCGACGCGATGCGCGACGCCACCACGGCCGAACACACCGCGCGGGACAGGGCGGAACAGGCCGAACGCTCGCTCATCGTCGCGCGACAGCGCGAGGCCGAGGCCGAGCGTGCCGAGCAGCGTGCGGCGGCGCTGGCCACGAAACTGCGTGCCAGGGAACGCGCGCTCGGCACCGAACAGAGCGAGATCCTGCGTGCGCTGGAGGACGTCCGGGGAAAGTTGCGGCAGGCTCGGAGTGACTCGGAGTCGTTGAACGAACAGCTGCAGGAGCTCGCGGGCCGGATCGGATCACTGGAGAGCTCGCGGGTTTCCACCGAGCAGGACCACGAGCGCGCGGTGGGGCTGCGCGACGACAAGCTCGAACGGTTCCGGCGGATCACCGGGACGAGCATCCCGGGCGACGCCGGAATCGAGCTGGACGCGAGCTCGAACGCGATCCGGACGAACCTGGAGTCGGCCCGATCGGTCACCGAGAAGTGGCCCAACACCCCGCACACGACGAAGAACATCAACGACTCGCTGGACCGGCTCAACGAGACCCTGCACGGCTACCGGGAGGCACTGGCCGAGCACGCCGCCGTGGCGCTGGAGCTGGACGAGGACGTCCACGTGTTCGTGGCGACGATGAACGGCGTCCGGCTGGGCGCGACGCGGCTGCTGGAGTCGCTGCGCGAGGAACACGATCGGCAGCGCACCGACATCACCGAACGCGAGCACGAGCTGTTCGACAAGACGCTGACCGGTGATGTGCGCAGACACCTGGCGGAGCGGATCAGGAGCGCCAACGAGCTGGTGGACGCGATGAACGACCGCCTGGAACGAGTCCGCACCGCCTCCGACGTGGCGGTCCGGCTGGTGTGGCAGGTGGGGCGGGACCTTCCCGTGGGCACGCAGGCGGCGCGGGACCTGCTGCTCAAGGACCCGGTACGGCTGTCCGAACAGGACCGTGAATCGCTGCACCGGTTCTTCCGGGAACGCATCGAGGACGCCAAGGCCAACAACACCGCCACGTCCTGGGAGGAGCAGCTGCGCGAGGTCTTCGACTACACCCAGTGGCACAGGTTCGACGTCAGGATCGACCGGGGGCGGGACCGCGGCTGGGAACTGCTGACCAAGAAGCTGCACGGGGCGCTCTCCGGCGGGGAGAAGGCCATCGCGCTGCACCTGCCGCTGTTCGCCGCCATCGCGGCGCACTACGAGTCGATGACCGGAGCACCCCGGCTGATCCTGCTCGACGAGGTGTTCGTCGGTGTGGACAGCGCCAACCGGGGGCAGGTGTTCGAGCTGCTGAACTCGCTGGACCTGGACCTGATGCTGACCTCGGACCACGAGTGGGGGACCTACCGGGAACTGGACGGCATCGCGATCCACGCGCTGACCACCGGCGACGGCGACGACGCGGTCACCACGACCCGGTTCGTGTGGGACGGCGAAGGGTGGAGCGAATGAGTCCGCCGGATTCCGAGCGAGGGGACCGCCCCGATTCGCCGCGCGAGAGCCTGCCGGATTCGTTGCGCGACGCCGAGCTGACGCCGCTCTGGCGTGCGGTGCACGAGCGGCTGTCCTCCGGCCGCACCGTGCGCGGGGTTCGGGTGGGGCCGTTGGACGAGACGCAGCGCTCCCGGCTGGCCGACCTGCTGGGAAGGACCCGGCTGCCGGGGGAGTACGAGCGGATCGCGCTGGCCGAACTGGACGCGGTCCTGCGGGAGGTGTGCGGCCGGGACAGCCGTGCCGTGGTCGCCGAGCTGGTCGGCCCACTGGACGACCAGGCGGCGCGGCGGAAGCGGCACACCGACGAGGTGACCGAGCTGTGGCGCTGGCTGACCGAGCACGAAGTGGTGGCGGCACGTCCGGAGCTGGCCGAGTGGGTCGCGCAGGTCCGGCGCAGCGGGCTGGTGGACGGTTCGGTCTCCCGCACCCGTGAACTGCTCGGCGACGCGCTGCGGGTGCTGGCAAGACTCCCCGAGGCCGGGATTCCGCTGCCGGTACTGGCGGAGGGGGAGCTGCACGATCCGCACGCGCTGGACGCCGACACGCGAGTGGCGGGACTGGTGCTGCGTGCGCTGGCCGTGCTGCACGGCCTCCCGGTGCCGGAGTACGCCGAGCAGCGCCGGGAGTTGTGGGAGCGCGCCGGGGTGGCCGAGGACGAACTCTCCGCCACGGTGCTGGTGGCCGGACCGGTGCTCGGCGGGCAAGGGACCGCGGCACGAATGCTGCGGGTGGCGGCCGAGGACGGCTGCGCCGTCGCGCTGACCCTGGCGCAGTTGCGCGGCGGTGCCCAGGGTGGCGGAGTTCAGGGTGGCGGGATCGTCCCGGCCGAGGACGTGACCGAGGTGTACGTGGTGGAGAACCCGGCGGTGCTGACGTTGGCGCTGCTGCGGTTCGGTTCGCGCTGCCCGCCGATGGTGTGCGTGTCGGGGTGGCCGAACAGTGCGGCGATCCTGCTGCTGCGGGAACTCACCGCGCACGGGGTAATTCCGCGCTATCACGGCGATTTCGACGGCGAGGGGCTGCGGATCACCGGCCACCTCGTGGAGCGGGTGGGCGTGCGGCCCTGGCGGATGTTCGCGGCCGACTACCTGGCTGCCCCGGCAGGATCGAGCGGGGCTGGATCTGACGGCGCTGGTTCGGATGGCACAGCATCGGGCGGGGCCGGATCACGACGCGGTGGACCGGCCACCGGTTCCGTACCGGACACCCCGTGGGAGCCCGAGCTCGCGGCGGCCGTGCGGGAGCACGGGGTGGCCGTCCCCGAGGAACGGTTGGCCGAGACGCTGCTGGACGAGCTGGCGGGAAAAGCCGCGTCGCTGCCGTCCTCCCCGATGGGATGAAAGATCGTCGCGACACCCCACACCGTCGATCGCTCGCGGCAGGCTCGGGGTATGAGTACCGCGAGATTCGGGGAGCGCCAGTAGTGCGCGAGTCCCTTCACACCCCCGGGGAATGGGATCCGCTGGTCGAACTTCACGGCCTCTGGACTCCGGAGCTCGCCGACCGCTATCTGCCGATTCCCGGAATGCCACCGGTGAAGTACGAGTGCCAGGACGGACATTTGCTGTTCAGCCGCCGAGAAGGAGCCGACACCGTCCACGCCGCCGACGAGCTGCGCGAGATCCTCAAGCCACACGCGAGAGCCCTGGGCGGTAGCACCTACACCACCCTGAGCATCCAGCTCAGCCCGAAAAGCTGGACGCAGCCCGATTTCGCGGTGCTGCGCGAACCGGCGCGCGGGCGGGTGTGGATACCCGCCACCCGGGCGCTGCTCGTGGGCGAGTGCGTCTCGTCGTTCAGCCACGTGGCCGACCGGATCGACAAACCCGCCGTGTGCGCCGAGGCGGGCATCGAGTACTTCATGCGCGTGGAGGTCTCCTACGCCAAGAAGTACGCCGAGGTCGTACTGCTGCGGCTCGGTGAGAACAGTGCCTACAAGGTGCACGCCAAGGCGCTGGCGGGCGACACCTTCGAGACGCGGGAGCCGTTCCCGCTCCGGTTCGATCCCGCCGAACTGCTGGAGGACTGAGGCGGCGAGCGGAAGAACCCAGCGCCGCTGCGGTTCTCAGCGCAGCGGTTCTCAGCGCAGGCTGGCGAGGAAGGACGTCCAGGCGCGCTGATCGAAGGCGAGCACCGCGCCGTCCGGCACCTTGGAGTCCCGCACCGCCACGGCAGGCCCCGCGAAGGCGACCTCGACGCAAGCATTGTTGCTTCCGCCGCCGCTGCGGCTGCTCTTGCGCCACGGCACCGCTGCGGGTTCCGGGAAGGCAACCTCCACACAAGCGTCGTTGCTTCCGCCACCGCTGCGGCTGCTCTTGCGCCACCGCACCGCGGAGAGATCCAACGCGTACATAGCGCCCCACTTCGGCAATCGCGTCACTGGAGTTCGGCAGCGGCCCGTTCGATCAGCCTCATCGACTGTTCGGCAGGCAAGGCTTGGGCGAACAGCCGCTCGAATACCACCCTAGCCTGCTGAACCTCCCTGGCCTTCTCCACGTGGACCGACCCCACGGGGTGGGAGACGAACAGTACGTCGTTGTCTTCCGGCTCCGGGAAATCCAGAACGATGAACGCACCTTCCAGACCCAGATGCCAGCCGGTCGACTTGGGCAGTATCCGCAGTTCCACCCGATCCAGCTGAACCACTTCGAGCAGGTGGCGAAGCTGATCGCGCATCACCTGTGGGCCGCCGATCGAGCGTTCCAACGCGGCCTGATCCACCAGCGCCGTCAGCTCCAGCGGATGCTCGGGATCGGTCAACCGATGCTGCCGGATCAGCCGCACTGAAACGTCATTTTCCACACTCTGCGAACCCGACGAGAAGCTGTCCGAATCGAATATCGCCCGCATGTAATCCTCGGTCTGCAGCAGTCCGGGGATGTACATCAACGAGAGCTCCTGGACAGCACACGCCTCGGTCTCCAGGTCCACATAGCCGCGATCCTCCACGCCGTAGGCCCGCCACCAGCCGCGTTCCCTGGCGGCTCTGGCCAGGTCCAGCAGTTCGGGGTCCCGGATGTCGTAGAGGTCCATCATGGATCTGGCCTCGTGCACCGAGGTGATCACATCGCCGTTCTCCTTGCGGCTCAGCGCGCTGGTGGACATGTCCAGCTCGCAGGCCGCGTGCTCCTGGGTCAGCCCGGCCCGCTCCCGCAGATACCGGATCCTGCGTGCGAGCCTGCGGCGCCGAAACGTGGGGCTGGTGCGAACCACCGCAAAAGACCTCCCCGACAACGGTCGTGACCCACACCATGATCCCAGCGGGAATCCGTGATCGGGATTCCCGCATCCGGTGATCCCGCTGAGCCTTCTCCCGGTGGGCGATTCCCGTTCGGACAGTGCTCGGTGAAACAGCTAACTTTCGAGGAGGTTCACGTGATCCCGAACGTTTTCGGCCTCGCCCGGCAGGACGACACCGGCACGCCCGACCCGGATTCGGTGCTGCTGTGGGGAATGGAAACCGCCGAGGGCGCGGTCCTGTACTGGCAGGAGGGCGGCCGCAGCCAGTTCGCGGTGTTCGAGAACGCCGATCGCGCGGCCGAACGGTTCGGTCCGCTGTTCGACCTGGTGCTCTACCGGCCGTGACTCCCACCCGGCCGCCCGGCGATCTCGCGAGAAATGACGCCCGGGCCGTACGGCGCCGTCGGCGACCGAGCTCAGGCGTCCCGGTCCACCGCCGCCGTGTGCCGCAGGATCGCCTCGGCCAGCGGTTCGAGCACCGCGCCGCTGAGCGCGTGCCCCATGCCGGGGACGACCACCCGGTGGCTTCGGCCGATCACCGTCTCCAGGTGCTCGGCGTGCGGTGGCGGGTTGACCGGATCCGCCGGAGCCTCGATGACCAGTGTCGGGGTCGTCACCGCACTCAGCTCCGCCGCACGGTCGAGGCCGCCGACCTCGGCCCGGGCGTGTGCGGTGTCGGCGACGTGGGTTCCGGCGTGCTCGGCCAGGTGTTGTTCGAGGGCCCGGAACTCCTCGGGATCGAACGGCAGGACGTCACCGTTGAGCATCCGCCAGTGCTCGACGCGCCAGGCGAGCTCCGCTGCCGGATCCCGCTGCTCCCCCATCCGCTGCCACAGGCTCAGGATTCGGGGATCGGGCCCCGGCAGCTCGCCGGACTCGGGGGCTGCTCCGCCGAGCGCGGAGGTCGCGAAGACGGTCGCGCTGCGCAGCCGCTCCGGGTGGTCGAGCAGCAGCAGCTGAACCAGGACGCCGCCCAGCGACATACCCACCACGTGCGCGCTGTCGATGCCAAGGGCGTCGAGCACCGCCACCGCGTCCTCCGCCAGATCCGCGATCGCGTACGGGGCGACGTCGAAGGCCCGCGACGATCGCCCGGTGTCGCGGTGGTCGTAGCGGATCACCCGGTACCTGCTCGTCAGCCGCTCCACAAAGGACTCGGGCCAGGCCAAGCCGCTGTAGTTCGCCCCCATGATCAGCAGCAGCGGCGGGGCATCCGCGTCGCCCCGCTCCTCCACCCAGAGCTCGTAGTCCGGGCCGACCGTCACCGTGTGCCGCACGGTCGAAAACCTACGGAGCTGCGTCGGGGCTGTCCACGGAATTTCCCCGCCACGCCGCCACCCTTGCACGCACCACCCCCAGAACACACCCGAGAAATCGACGTCGGGCGGTAACGCCGACGGCTCACGCGACACGGACCGGGACGTAGGCAATCGCAACGACTAGGCGGGATTGATTGATGTGGGAGCTGTCGACCAACGGGGAGTCGCGTGGTTCACCGCTGTCTACGAGGAGCACTACGACGCGGTCCAGCGATACGTACTGCGCAGGCTGCGCGATCCGAGCACCTCGGAGGAACTCACCCAGGAGGTCTTCGTGATCACTTGGCGGCGTCGCACCCGGGCCCCGGAACACTGCTTGCCCTGGCTGTACGGCATCGCACGCCGCGTACTGGCCAACGACCGCCGCGCGGTCAGGGCCAGACCGGAAGCGGTGGCCCTTCCCGGCGACGACGTGCTGCGCGACCGGCGGGAGGACCCGGCGCGCGGGGCACAGCACGTCGACGTGCACCGAGCGATGGACGCGCTTTCCGAGACCGACCGGGAGATTCTCCGGCTGGTGGGTTGGGAGGGCCTCGACGTCAGCGACGCGGCCCGAGTGCTGGGCCGCGCGCGGGGAACGGTACGGGTTCGGCTGTTCCGCGCGCGACGACGGTTGGCGAAAGCCCTGGAAAACCCCGCTTCGGACCGGGAAAACGGCGCTCCAGCTCCCTCCCCGGCAGTTATCGAACCATTGGAGGAGTCCCATGCGTGACGTCGATGCCGTCCGCGAACTCGTCGGCCACGCCGACCCGACCAAAAGCACCGAGTCCGGTCCGGAACGGCCCAGCGCCGCGGATCTGATCGCACGGGCGGAACTGCGCGAGCACGCCGGAACCGAATCCACATCGCCCGACTCACCCACCCGCCGAGGCGGGAAACCGCGCCGTCTCGTAGTGGTGGCGGCGTCGATCCTGGCAGCCGCGCTACTCGGCAGCGTTCCGCTGTTGAGCGGCACGACCGCCGTATCCGAGCAGAGCCCTCCCGAGGTCGGGCCGGTGCGCGAAGCCACCGAACTCGGTACGGACATCTCCGGACGAGCAGCCACCAACGAGCTGCTCAACAGGGCGGACGGGTTGGAGACCGCACCCTACGAAACCGCCGAGGGCGAGCTCGGCTACATCCGCACCCACGAGTGGTCCGGGTCGCTGTGTTCCTCGGAGGTGGAGCACTGCGCGCACTACCCGCGGCAGCGGGAGACCTGGTTGCGGGAGCCGGCCGTGGGAACAACGCGGACTGTTCCGCGGCCACCCGAATTCGGTTCCAACTCGGACCGGAACTTCTGGAAGCGGCAGAGCGGCTGGACCGGACACCGCGGAACCCACGAGGAACGGATCGGCCCGAACAGTGTCCATTTGGCGCGGTGCGTTCCCGAACGGGCCGAAAGGGTCGCGGAGTGCCTGAACGTACGGGGGAACGATTCCCGGGACGTGTTCCGGAGCGCCGTATCGCTGTTCAAGCACGAGCTGCTTCCCCACGACGTCCGCGCGGAGCTGCTGCGGGTGCTCGCCCGCACTCCGGGCGTGCGCTTCCGGGGTGAGAGCGAGGTGCGCGGTCACCCGGTGTTCGCGGTGGGGCTCACCAGCTCGGCGTCCGTCGGCGAGGTCTCCGAGGTGCTGCTGTTCGACAGCGCGACCGGGGTGTTGCGCTCGTTCGAGAATCTCAACCTGGACCGGGGCGAACTGACAGGTTACGTGGTCTTCGAGGAGTACGGGCGGACGAACAGGCGGGGTTGAGCCGCCTCGTGGAATCCGCTCGCGGGAATCCGCCCGCGCATACGAAGCGAGGGGCGTCGTGCGGCACGACGCCCCTCCCGGTGATGCACCGAAGTGGACAGCCCCTACTGGAGCGAGGGCCGGCGGGAGATCCCGCCGGCCGAGTACTCCGTAGGTCGAACGGCTGACCTCGATCAGCTGGTGCCCATCTCCTCCAGGGAACGACCCTTCGTCTCCTTGAGGTAGCGCACCACGAAGAACAGCGAGATCAGGGCGAACGCCGCGTAGATGAAGTAGGTGACCGGCAGGTTCCAGGCCTGCATGCTCGGGAAGGTCACCGTGACCACCCAGTTGGCGATCCAGTTGGTCGCCGTGCCGAGGGCCAGCGCGGCGGCGCGGATGCGCGACGGGAACATCTCGCCGAGCAGCACCCACATCACGACACCCCAGGATGCCGCGAAGAAGAACACGAAGGCACTCGCCGAAACCAGCGCGAGAGCACCCCACGCGAAGGGCAGCGTGGTCTCGCCGTCGACAACGTTGGCGTAGCTGAACGCCCAGCCGGTCAGTGTCAGCGCGATGGTCATGCCCAGGGAGCCGACGACCAGCAGCGGCTTGCGGCCGATCTTGTCGACCAGCGCGATCGCGACGATCGTACCGATGATGTTCACGATGGAGGTGAACAGACTCAGCAGCAGCGAGTTGCTCTCCTCGACGCCGACGGACTGCCACAGCGTGGAGGAGTAGTAGAAGATCACGTTGATGCCGACGAACTGCTGCAGCGCTGCGATCGCCATACCCACCCAGACGATGGGCAGCACGCCGAACTTGCCGCGCAGGTCGCTGAGCCTGGTCTTGCGTTCGCCACCGAGCGCGTTCCGGATCTCCTCGATCTTGGTGTCCGCGTCCTCGGACTCGATGCGCTGCAACACCCCACGAGCCTGGTCGATCCTGCCCGCGCGGACGAGGAACCGCGGGGATTCCGGGATGACCGAGGCGAGCACGAGATAGATCAACGCGGGAACGGCCTCGACGGCCAGCATCCACTGCCAGGTGTCCAGCGGGCCGAGCTGAGCCGAGGCACTGCCACCCGCCGAGGAGGCGAGCGCGTAGTTGACCAGCTGGGAAACCGCGATACCCAGCACGATCGCGAGTTGTTGTAGCGAACCGAGCCTGCCGCGATACGCGGCGGGCGCGACCTCCGCGATGTAAGCGGGGCCGATCATCGAGGCGATACCGACGGCGACACCACCGACTATTCGCCACCAGGCGAGGTCCCAGACCGTGAAGGGCAGCGCCGAACCGATGGCACTGATGATGAACAGCACGGCCGCCACCTGCATCACCCTGGTGCGCCCGATCCGGTCGGCTATGCCACCGGCTATGGCCGCACCGAGTGCCGATCCGAGCAGCGCCGCGGCGACGGTGACACCGGTCAGTGCCGCGCCGACGCCGAAGTTCTCCTGGATGGCTCCCACCGCACCGTTGATGACCGAGGTGTCATAGCCGAACAGGAAGCCTCCCAGGGCTGCCGCCCCGGCAATCATCACCACGTGCGCAAGGTGATCGGTGGAACGACCTCTCGTCTGATCTACCGACATCGAAGTACTCCTGAGCCCCCGATCGCCGATGTGCCATGTCGCACATCGCTCGTTAACGACGGGTTACGCGACAACGTAAGTCACACCCGACCCGCTTGACTTCCACGATTCAGGGTGACGCTCGCCACTGTGACGGGTTCAGATGCGTACCGCTTCTGAATCGAAGCGAGCTGCGTCTGACCTGGTAACGAATGGGTCTCGATCGGGATCAGCGGCTGGTGTCGACCCTGCCGAAGTTGAGATGCGCGCGCGAAGGCGTGGGGCCGCGTTGACCCTGGTACCGGGAACCGGCCGCCTTGCTGCCGTAGGGGTGTTCGGCCGGACTGGAGAGGCGGAACAGGCAGAGCTGGCCGATCTTCATCCCCGGCCAGAGGGTGATGGGCAGGTTCGCGACGTTGGACAGCTCCAACGTGATGTGCCCGCTGAAGCCGGGATCGATGAATCCGGCGGTGGAGTGGGTGAGCAGGCCGAGCCTGCCCAGGGAGGACTTGCCCTCCAGTCGGCCCGCCAGGTCGTCGGGAAGGCGAACCGTCTCGTAGGTGGAGCCGAGCACGAACTCACCCGGGTGGAGGACGAACGCGTCGTCGTCGGAGTGCTCGACCAGCGAAGTCAGGTCGTCCTGCTGCAGCGAGGGGTCGATGTGGGTGTACTTGGAATTGTCGAAGACCCGGAAGAACCGGTCCAGCCGAACGTCGATGCTCGACGGCTGGATCAGCGCGTCGTCGAACGGATCGAGTTCGAGGCGGCCCTCGTCGAGCTCTTTACGCAGGTCGCGGTCACTGAGCAACACGGAAACAGCGTATCGGGTGGGTGGGTGAACATCGCCGTTGGCCGCCGTGCTAGGCTTGCTCGTGTCGCATTGAGGGCGATGCGGGTGTAGTTCAATGGCAGAACATCAGCTTCCCAAGCTGAGAACGCGGGTTCGATCCCCGTCACCCGCTCCAACAGAGTTTTAGCAGCGCAGAAGGGGCGCTCCCGATCAGTCGGGGGCGCCCCTTCTGCTGTGTCCGAGCCCGTTCGGGCCACACGCGGGCCATTAGCCGTCAGCGTCGTCGTCCGGCGAACCGGTGTAGCGGTACCGCTCGACCATCCCGCTGACGCGATCGGCGATCTGCCGGTCCGCCTCGCTCGTGGCCCGCTGGTAGATCAGCGCCGCCCGCATGTCGCCCACCTTGCGATTCAGTCAGCCGATCATCATTGGAGGCTGATTTCCAGCAGCTACGATAAAAATTCGGGGAAGTATCCATTCCGTGATTTTTTGATGCCATCTATCAAGACAAACTTCTATGTCACCACCAAGAACCGTATCATCCGCAAAAAACAATTTCATGCTGTGAAATACGCTAACTTTTGGACGCTGATCCATATCACCATAGTACGACAAGTAGCCAACAATGGATCCATCGAAAAATTCACTACCACCTGGGATCCATTTAAAATTACCTTGAAAATCATCTCGCGAACTTGCATCACTCCATGAAACAGTTTCCGGAAACCATCCCAAAATCGGCAACCTGCGGTGCTTATCGATATTAGAAAGACGATTCAACCTGAATAGCTCATCTTTTTTTAGTTCATTTTCGTATGTTCGCGAAACTTGAGCTCCATAACTCTCAGCCTCCTCAATCAACGAAAAGGGCTGCACAGAACGCAGCGCCAACTTTTCTTGAGGTCCATACATGTTTTTTCTTGGACTTTTAGCGAAAAATCTATCGAAACTCTCCGGCTCTTCGCATATCGGAAACACAGCAGCCCTCTCCATGCTATTATCTAAAGTCCCCCCCTTATATTTGCGAGCCAACTCGTACGCCACAGAATCAAGCGCGGAGCGCATGTTATGCACTGCATCACCTACAGCTGTTGCAAGCTCTGCAGGCACTGACTCCTTCAACCTAAGACGATAAGCAGATTCATTTTCATGCCTACCTTCTTCCTCCTCGATCCACCAGTATGAACCTGACTCCATATCATCAACCAACTTGCGAACCTCTTCAATGTGCCGCGACGCCCGGCGCATTTTTGCCCACCACGGAGAATCATTTGAATTCCAAGATTCATCTATCGCAACCATAAACAAAACTCCTTTTGTCTTCACCCTAGAAACATCAGATATAATCTATCGCACACTATTCACTGTAATACGAATCGTCGAAATACCCGTCACTGCAATCCTCCCCGCAAGAATCATACGAAGACGAACCGGTGTAGCGGTACCGCTCGACCATCCCGCTGACGCGATCGGCGATCTGCCGGTCCGCCTCGCTCGTGGCCCGCTGGTAGATCAACGCCGCCCGCATGTCGTCGTGCCCCATGCGCGCCATCAGTTCCTTGGTCGAGGCACCCGAGCGAGCGGCGAAGTGGTTACCGGTGTGCCGGAGATCGTGGAAGTGCAGCCCCGGCACACCGAGCTTGTCCACTGTGGCTCGCCAGTTCACGAGCTGGTTGAAGTTGCCTCGCCGCAGCGCGGCCCCTCGCGGACCGGTGAACACCAGCGAGTCCGGGCTCTGCCCGACGTAGGCCTCCAGGTGCCTCAGCACTTCCGCTCGGATCGCCTCCGGAACCGTCACGGTGCGAGCGCCCGCGCGGGACTTCGGAGGGCCGACCGTGAGCCCCTCGCCCCGCACCTCCGTGTGCGTCACCGACACCCGCACCCAACTGGCGTCCTCCGCGATGTCCTTGCGACGCAGCGCCGAGACCTCGCCCCACCGCAGCGTGCAGAACGCCGCCAGCAGCACCAGCGCCCGGAACCGGTCGTACGACATCCGGTTCGCCAGGTCGAAGACCTGCGCCACGGTGAGCACCGGCCTTTCGGCGGCGTTCTCCTGATCGGCGCCCCGAATGCGGCAGGGATTGCGCGAGAGGATCCGGTCCTCCTCGACCGCCGTGTTCAGCACCGACCGCAGCAGCCGGTACGACTTGGCGACCATCGTTGCCGAAACTCCGTCCGAGAGCCGATCGGCCCGCCAGCTCCTGACCATCGCGGTTGAGAGCTTGCCCAGTTCGACGCCGCCCAGGTGCGGCGCCAGGTGCCGACGAAGCAACCACCGGTACAGCTCGCGGGTGCGCGGACGCAGATCAGCGCGTTCCTCGATCCACCGCGTCGCGTAGTCGTCCAGCGTGACCTTGGTCCGCTCCGGGCTCGTCCAGTCGCCGGAGAGCATCGTCGCTTCGGTGCGGGTCAACCACTGTTCGGCCTCGCGCTTGGTGCTGAACGTGTGCGGGGCACTGCGCATCCGGCCGTCCGGGCCACGGTAACGAGCCTGCCACCGTCCCGATGGACGTTTGCGCACGTTGCCGAAGCCGCGCTTTCCACTCCTGTTCGCCATCACGCTGCCCTCGCCACGGCACGCGCCACGGATTCGCCGCTGATCGGCTCAACCCGTCCTCGTCGCACGAATTCGTCCAAATCGGACTTCGCGAACCGGACGTGACGACCGACCTTGTGGAACGGCACGCGCCGTTCGGAGACCAGCCGTCGCACGAACCGTTCGGAGGTGTTGAGGTGTTCGGCCGCTTCGGCGACGCTCAGGTAACCATCCATCCGACTGCTTCCTCTTCCGACGATCACGCGGCCACCTCCATTGCCGAAGTTTCGTCACCGGGTGGTTCGAGATCGCCGTTGGCTGCGGCTTTGGCCTGCTCGTACTCGGCACGCCATCGCATCCGTTCGGACACCGCGTGCAGCAGCAGCGCGTCACGCGGCGGCATGTTGGAATCACCGGGTCGCAGGCTCTGCCACTGGTACCGGTCCGGCTCGTCGTCATCGGTGGTCTTGCGGATACCGAGGTGGGAGAGCATGGCGTGGACGAATTCGCGCCGGTCGTGCCGGTGGTCGGCCAGCGATTTGCCGGACCACTTCCGGGAGACCAGCACGCGCCGCCCGGCGATGCCCAGCGTGCTGGGCTTGTGCGCCTTGCCCTTGCAGTGGCCCGGTGTGGCCGAGGAGCGCACGCCCTGCGGTTGGATGCCGTAGAGCAGCCACACCGCGCACCGAGGTGAGCACGGCGTGACTTCCAGCTCGGCCAACAGCCGGTCGGCGTGGTCCCACTCGGCCGCGCTGTCCGGTTCGTGGCACTCGTCGACGGACTTGGTCAGGTACTTGGTCAGATAGCCGATCGCCTTGTCCGCCCGGTTCGACCCGGCCAGCACTCCTTGAACGTCGAGCTGCGGCCCGGCCTGCACCAGGTGCGCCGGTTCCTGCTCATCGTTCTCGTCGAGTTCGTCGAGCGCCTCGTCCCAAGTGGGCAGTGGCTCGCGGGTGTTCGGATCGACGAAGGCGTCCGCGTCGATGCTCCACACCGGCACCGATTCCCCGGAGTAGAGCAGCTCGTCGTGCGGTGGCCACCACACCTGGTGATAGGTAGCCGCGACCACTTGGCGCAGCGTCTCGCGGGGAATCGCACCGCGGATAGCCGCGTGCATGTGGGGTGCCCCGCGCTTCTGCGGCTCGACCGTGGCGAAGTACTGCACGTCCCAGCCGACGCAGCGCCGCAGGTTCTGCCAGAACCGGTCGACGAGCTTGGGGAAGTGAACGGCGTCCCGCGCCGCACGCCTGTAGTCGTAGTTCTCGGGATCGAGCGGGATGCCGAGACGAGGGTCGTCCTTGTGGTGCATCTCGCCGCACCCGCAGGTAACCACGCGGCCGTCGCGGACCTTGCGCGAGTGCACCGGCCCGTACGAATCCAGGGTGAGCGTGAGAAACATCGACGGGCGGTAGCGTCCCGCGTACACCGCACCCACCGTGTGTTCGCTGACCTTGTGCCGGGGCAGGTTCGGCATGTCCTGCCGCCTGCGCGTGGAGCGTTTCCGAGCGGGTTTGTTCTCCGGTGGTTCCAGCGGCGGCAGGCTGCCACGCATCCCCAGTTCGCGAAGCTCGCGGTCGATCTCGGCGACCTGTTCGGCGATCTCGTCGAGTACGTCCGGACGTCCCGTGCCGCGTGTCTCCTGGTAAACCGCGTGCAGCTCCGCCCGCTCGGACAGCAGCTCTTGCATCCGCTCCGAGGGCGGATCGGGCGTGAAGTCCGGCTCCTCGTCGAGGTGCCAGCCCTCGCGGCACTGGGCCATGCGCAGCTTCTTGGCCTTCTCGGCACACGGCGGGCACACCGTCGAACGAGTCGCGCCGCAGGCCACGGGAACCACGTCGACCTTGCCGGTCCGCTTGTCCAGACGTTCCCGCGCGATCGGCTTGATGCACACCCCGTGCTGCTCCGCCGTGGCCTTGGCGACGTCGACCGCCTTCGGTCGCCGCATCCGCTCCGCCCGCGACTCGTGACCGCTCTGCGGCTCACCGTTCTCGGTGGTCGGCTGGTTCTGGTCGGTACTCATCAGTGGATCACCCCCGATTCGGCGACGGCCCAGCTGCGCAGCACGGAAAGTGACAACGAGACGCGCTCCTCCGCGTCGAGCGGCCCTTGGTGCCGCGCCGTCAGCCAGGCCGGGGGACGCGTGTACAGCCGCACCGGAATTCCCGCTCCGGTCAGCCCGGCCACGCTCAGGTGCGCCTTACGGTCGACCACCGGAACGAGTTCGACCACCGGACCGGTCAACGACTCCGCCCACCGGAGAAGCTCAGTAGTCAACGCGACGGGTTCAGCGTGGTGCGGTTGCATTTCCAGGACCGCGAACGAGCGATTCCACGTCAGCGAAGCGGGCTCGGGCAGCTCGTGACAGTCCACGTGTTCCAACAGGGCGGCCAGTCGTGCCGCCAGGCTCGGGTTCTCGGTCGTGTCCAGGACGCGCAGGGTCACCACGACAACCTCCGGGGTCAGTTGAGTTCGGGAAGAGGGAAGATCAAGCGGCTCTGAGGCGCCGCTTCGACGGCTCGGACGAGGAGTCCGGCAGCGGCCCGGTCAGCGGACCGTTCGGGGCGCAGAACTCGGTCAGGGCACCCACGCCGTCATCGGGAACCCATCCGGCCCGCACCCGCAGCGGACGCTTACGTCCCTCCCCGAGCACGTAGCCGGTGCCTTCCGCGCCGTCCTCGGGGACGCGGTCCGACAGCGCGCCTCGTTCCGCCGCGCCGTCACCGAGCACCATCTCCGTCTGCGACTCGGTCTGGGTACGCAGGCACACCCGCGTGGGGAACAGGTCCCGCATCGGCACGGTTTCCTTGGTCGGGTCCTGGACGAAGCCAAGGACCGAGAACGCCAAGCCACGTCCCTGGGTGAGCGCGTGCCCCAACAGCTGGGTGATCCTCTGTTGGCTCTGCTTGTCGCCGAGGTACTTCGTCAGCGCGCCCAGCTCGTCGACCAGCAGAAGCTCCAACGGCTCATCAGTGGTGGGCTCGACCTTGCGCGTGCTGCCGCGCACCCGCTGCTGACGGGCGTGCATGTCGGCGCTGTACTCCTCGACCAACGAGACCGCTTCGGCAGGAGTGGTCGCGTAGCGATGCAGCAGATCGCGACCGAACTCCATTTCCAGCACCTTGGGATCGATGCCGCGTACCCGCACCAAGCCGTCGCGGATCGCGGGAGCCAGGCCGCGCAGCAGCGACCACATCAGCGAGCCCTTGCCCGCGCCGGTGACGCCCGCAGTCAGCGTGTGCGAGCCCAGCACCGGCAGCAGCCAGGGCGAGCCGTACTCGGTCGATCCCACCGGCACGGCCGACAGATCCACCGCGTCACCGGGGACGTCCGCCAGGACGGGGGCGGGAACCGTGTCGGCCAGCGGATCGCGTCGTTCGAAGTCCAGCGCCACGAATCCCGGATCCAGTTCCCGGACCACGCACCGCCGGGATCGTCTGGCAGCGGCCAGTGCTTCGGTTTGCCCGTCGAAGTCCTCGACCGTCTGCCCGACCGCGAGCTTGACCACTACCTCGTCCCACGCCGGTCCCGAGCGCACCCGGTAGATCTCCGGGGAATCCAACGTCACCAAGGAGGCGGCACCGGCTCCCGTGCGCGAGCCCTCGTAGGCGACCTGAGCCTCATCCGGCTGGCGGACGCTCAACGCCAGGTTGCGCACCCACGTCGACCAACGCCACTGGTAGTAACCCCACCGCAGCCACCACGACCGCACGAACCGGCCACAGTAGACGTCGAACGACTCCGGTGCCCGGATCTGCCACACGATCGCCGTGCTCACCAGAACCACGGCCAACCCGCACAGCAGCAGCACGCCCAGCCGGAATCCCCACAACGACAACCACGCCACCAGCAGCACGAGACCGGCCGTGCTGCGCCAGAACCGACCGGCGAGACCGAGCAGCCGAGCCATCATCCTCAACAGCCAGAACACGCCCTTGCCCAGCGTGACCAGCACCGAGACCGCCTGACCGAGCGCGCTCAACGCCCGGCCGACCGCCCGCAGGAACCGAACCAGCAGGACGCCCGCCAGAACCGCGAGCAGACCGATCACGATCGCGGGTAACCACTCGACCACGCTGGACGCGGCCTGTTGCGCTTGCATATCCTGAATACCTCCGAGACAGGGAGCCCCACGGGCCAGGAACCACGCGGTCGTCGGGAGATCGTTTGGCCGCGAAGCCCGACAGGTACACGCGCGGTCCTGGCCACACCGGGGAAATCGTCAGCTCTCGTCGAGAGCGGTAGTTCAGTCGAAGCTCACCCGAAGTGAGCGGTATCCGGGGACCACGTGATCGTGGTCAGTCCGTTCCGTTCGATTCACGAGGTTTTCCCTCGCCACGGGACTCGGACAGCAACATCGCCTGCCGCTCGCCAGCGGTTTTGCCTCCGAAGACGCCGATCGGGGCGTGCCGGGTCAACCGGTTCCGCTCCCAATCCAGTTGCTCGCTCAGGCATTCCGCCGTTACCGGGCACCTCGCGCAGATGCTCTTGGCACGTGCCGAGGTGTTCTTGCCGCCGTCGAACAGCGCCGGATCCTCGTCCCGGCACGCGGCTAGCTCGTGCCAGGCCGTGAACTCTCCGGTGGCCGTGTGAACGGATCCGAACGACGTCGCTGTGGCCGCTCTGCCCATCAGCATGTTCGATCACCTCACGCGGCGGGTTTCTCGTCGGCCGCCGGCTTCTCGCTCGCGGCGGTGGACTTGCCCGTGGCACCGGGCTTCTGAGCACCACTGGGAGCGGCTGCCTGGCGAGGTGCGGTTATGTCCCTGGCCCGCACCGTGTAGCCCAGGTACTTGAACTTGTCGCCCATCACGCGCGGTTCGACGGTCATGCCCGTGAACTCCACCGGTCGAACGGACAGCCCGGGGACCACCTGCACCGACTCCGGCGGGACCGGCTGCACCTCGGACAGCACGACCACCGTCACCGAGGCATCGCGTTCCTTCTCCGCGCTCGGGTCGGAAACCAGTACCTTCCACCGCAGCAGGCCCGTGTGCTCGTCCTTGCGCTGGTTGGCCTTCTTGCCCCGGGCCGCGTCCTCGTTCGAGACGAACTCCATGTCGGGAATGACCTCGCCCTGCATCAACGCGCCCTGCGGGAAAACCTGGTCGAACTCCACGTCGAAGCGAGTGCCGCGCTCGATCGTCATCGGTTGTTCCTCTCCTCGGTTCGGTGCTTGCCGCACCCTGTTTACACGTAAAGCTTAGCTAGCTGTGTCTATACAGTGCAACCAGATAAGTTACTCCATCCCAGTGACAGTTGGCTTAGCTAGCTGTTGCGATAGAGTCCAGGCATGGGATTGGACCCGGCAGACACCCGACCCGCCTACCGACAGGTCGCCGACCAGCTGAGTCGGCGGATCGCCTCCGGCGAGCTCGCGCCGGGTGACCAGCTCCCATCCCTCTCCGCCCTGACCAGCGAGTACGGCATATCAGCGGTCACCGCACGCGCGGCGATCAAGGAGCTGAGCAACGCCGGTCTGGTGATCGTTCGGCAGGGGCAGGGAGCGTTCGTGCTCGAAGGCGCGGGTTCCAGGACCGAAGCCAGCGTCGACGAGCTGGCCGAGCTGATTCACCGGGTCAATGACGCCGTGGAAGACCTCAGTTCTCGTGTGCGGGCGCTTGAGGCCCGTCTTCCCGGCGATCAGCCGGAAGGCGACGCTCAAGCACGGCGACGCGATCGCTGAGGTCGGTCACCCGGTCCAGGATCGTGCTCGCCAGTTGACGCAGTTCCGCCAGGTCGGAAGCGGCGGTCGTCCGTGCGTTTCCCATGTTGCTCCCGTTCCTAGGTGGTCGGCGGGGCGGAACGGGGAAGCCGCCCCGCCGACCTTCGGCCAGTCCGGATCGCTTCGGGGCAGGACCGGCCGGGCCTTCAGGTGTGCATCAAGGGCGGTGAGCGGACCGAATCAGCCGCTCACGTCCACGTGATCGAGTTCGGATACCGCTGTGTCCACGGTTTCCTTGAGTCGCAGCAGGTTGGTGCGGCTCATCGTGAGCACGATCGGGGTTCGCGCGCCGATGTAGAGATCGGCGAGGTTGAACCGAGGCCACGTCTCACCAATCAACGAGGTGCGATCGACGATCAGCAGCCGCTTGGCGCGGTCCAGCGGGAACGCCACACCTTCGAGCTGCTGCTTGGCGGCGGGACGGATCTGTTCGCTCATGCCTGTTCCTCCGGTGAGCCGTAGCCGTGCGCGCGGGAGTCCTCGCGGAGCCTGTGAGCACCACCGGTCTGCTGTTCGCACCACTGCGCGAAATCCAGTGCGGCACCGGCCAGGCTCCGGGCGAACCGAGCAGCGTCGCCGGGGCCACCCATGCGTCCGGGAACCTGCACGGACAGGGTTCCGGACGGACCGCCCGCCACGAGCTGACGGACCCCCGGCATCGGCTCGACGACTTCGGCACCGTCGCCGGGGTCCGGCTGCACGATGTAGTACGTACCCACAGGTTCGTCCTTTCTCACCAGCCCCACCTTTTGGGGCGCTGATTCAAGGAGAACCCGGAATCGGCGGACCTACCCGGACAAACTGTCCGGGGCCGACATCAATCCCTACTGGACGTGCTTTGACCAGGCGTTACGGAACCGACCGCATCGAGGATCCTCGCCCAGGGAAGGTCCTTGCCAGCAGGTGCGCCGCGCGGTTCGTGCAGCGGCCAGTACTCGTCGCCGGTCAGCAGGTGCACGCCCGCACGCTCCAAGGCGGAGATGTGGGAGTCCCAGGCGGGTTGCCGGGCGTGCGCGGCGTTGATCCTCGGGAACACCACGATCGGCACGGACTGAGTACCGATCGCTTCGCACACGGTTGTCAGTGCCTGGTTGTCGGCCAGCCCGAGCGCGAGCTTGGCGACCGTGTTCGCGCTCGCGGGGCAGACGAGGAAGCAGTCGATCGGCGGGTGCGGACTGGCCTCACGCGGCATCCTCGGAGCCACCCGGCACGGCAGCCCCGTCGCGGCATCGATCCGTTCCCGCTCCCCGGTGTCCTCCAGCCACGTTCCTGCCGTGGGTGTGAGTGTGACCGCCACCTGCCACCCGCGCGCGATCGCGGGTTCGACCAGGGAAGTTCGGATGTTCTCCAGTCCACCGGCCGCGGACCCGATCAGGCCGAGCGTGTGCGTACTCATCGCACCGCCCGGCAGCGTTCGGCGAGTCCCAGCAGCGGGGAAGACTTCGATCCGTTGGTCACCGGGGCACGACGGTACATGGTGCGCACGACTTCGCGCACCATCGAGCTGTGCGTGACCAGTTGGGGTGCCTTGGACTCGGCGTCGAGCAGCACGCGGGTGGCGTCGTCGTCGCGCGCCAGCATGCTCAACGCGCGTGCGAGGTCGATCGAGTGCGTGACCTGACGTTCGACCGGCAGGTGCGTGGGATGCACGGATTCGCCCCGTTCAACCACGTTGGACACGTCGCCGAGGTCGAGCGAGGCGGACAGCCGGTGCAGTTCGACGTTGGCCGGTCCGAAGCCGGTTTGCCAGTAGTTCGCGTCGACACCGAGCCGTCGCGCGGCCGTGTCGGCCTGGCCGAGCAGTTCGCGGGTGGTTTGACGGTCCTGCCGACGAGCGGCGGCGACCGCCGTGCGCAGGAACAGCATCCCGTACAGGCTCAGGGCTTCCGGTTCCGCCTCCCGGACCTGTGGAGTGAGCCACCGGGCCGCTGTTTCGCCGAGACTCAAGGCGTCGTCGAAGCGTCCCACCGCGAGCAGGGCGTGGGTGCCCGCGCGGGAGGCGGAGGCGAGCACGAGCGGGTCCTCGGAGCGATCGGCGGCCTGCATGGCCCGTTCAGCGGCGATCCAGGAGAGGTCGGACTCACCGACCTTGCTCAGCGTGGTGGCCGCCAGGTGGTGAACCCGAGCCGAGACGGCGTGTGCGCGGCGGTAGTAGGAGGGATGCCCGGAGGAGGTGCGTTCGAGCTGTTGCGCTGATTTCAGCAGGCCGGGAAGCACGCCGACGACGTGACCGACGCTGCCGTTCTGGTACTGGTGCCAGGCTTCCTCGGCGACGCGCGCGACCGGTTCGGGATCGACGTATTCCGGTTGCATCGCACCGCCGAACAGCGTGCGCGAGAGCCGTTCCGGCGACATGAGCGCGTCACGAATGGCGGGAACGTCGTCGTTGTCCTCGTCGTCCTCGAACAGGACCGGCTCGCCCATCAGGTCGTTGAGCGTGACGCGAAGCTGCCGAGCGAGTTCGACGAGCACGTCAATCCGGTTGACCTGCCGATCGCCCCGCTCGACCTTGCTCACCCAGTCCTCGGACTTACCCATCAGCCCGGCAAGCACCGCCTGCGACAGCCCACGCCGACGCCGGTAGAACGACACCCGCTCACCGACGCTCAGCTCTTCGCCTGCACCACGCACATGGTTAGTATAGCAATCATGACCACTGTATAGTCCGAGATCACACATTACGTAACAAATAAAAATCACTTCAAATTTATCAAGGTTCCCATAACAGATTGTCGGCACGCACACATGAACGACTCAGCAACGCCGAAGATAGACGAACAATTTTTCCTTTTTATCGGAAGCACCGAGACCCCCGAAGCCACAAGCAAACTAAAGACAGTGGGTACCCGATACAAGAGAAAAAGACTCGACTCGGGACCCGACAACTGGGACAAAATTAACCTTCTACTCGAATCCCCATTCCTCAAAGGCGCCATTATCAAACTAAGCGCCCGAACATGGGAGATGTTCACCTCCGAGATGCATGCAAAACAAATCGCAAGATTACTCGGAAATCTTGAACATACGCCGCATGTAGTTTTTGCCCACGACTCCATTCTTAAACAAACAACCCCCAAAAGCCACACAGAAAAAGAACCCGAATTTGACGAAGACTTCATATTTTTATTTGACCATGATCCAATTGACCCTCCCTCCGAAGCCGACATAGAACATGTGCGCAACCTTTTTAATAACTACGAGATTAACCTGATTCCATATAACACAAACGCAGAGCTTGGAACATTCGCAAGACGGTTCGTTGACGATAATGACAAACATCTGCTTTTCCGTGTTTATATACCTAGCGGAAAAATGTGGTCCAGTGAGGCCGACAAGCTCCTAAATCTATTCCGCGACTGGATTTCGCGAATCAAAAGGAAAAGCATACGACAGGATGGGTACGCTACATCAAACGGCGAAGTCTATGAGTTCTTCAGCGACGACCGCAATGAATTGAACTCCCTTTCAGGCGAACTAAGTGAATTTTCGGACTTTCTTGACCTATGCATCAAGGATCCTGCTGCCGCCAGTACCATACTAGAGGGGAACCACATAGATCCCACAAAGAGCTCTCAGATTATTGAAAAATACGCAAAAGAAGCGCGGCGAATCGAGGTTGATCTTCGGCAAGCACGAGAAACCAAACTTTTGAGCATAAGGCACCGCCTCGAGTCGGAATTTATTAACTCCGATCAAGATCTAAACGAAGCTCTAGATATGGCTAACTCTATGGTTCCTTCTAGAGCATCCATCAGGGACAGCAGTGTGATTAGCCACACTCTTCCGGCGCAAAACACTTCATCGCCTAACAACGTTACTATCAATCAAATATTCGGATCAGTTCAGCACTTAGTTTCAGGTGAGCTAAATGGCACTACAAACTACGGCACCCAGGCCAACGAATTGCTCGAACTCATAGATAAACTGTCACCCTCCAACAAGCCGGAACTTGAAACAGCAGTACATGAAATCGAGGATCAAGATGCGAGCGACGAAGACAGGAGAACGGCAGGAAACAAAATAAAAGGATTTCTATTCTTAGCCAAAGACCGAATTACAGAGATAGCTTATTCCACTCTTCAAGCTTACATTGAAAGCAAGCTTGGCATTTAACCAAACTACCAATAATACCCAATCAAAAAGTCAAAAACCCGAAGCCAGAATATTGATCAAAGCCAGGTATCAGCTAACGATTGGAAGATTCCTTGAAACAAGGGATTCCTGCTCCTAGGCCAGACATATCAAAGCGAAACAACACCGGAATTCCCTATTGTATTAAATCGGCACTGTTGCCAGATAGTTGACTCTGAGTAAATTAGAAAGATCGATAAAGGAGCAGATCCACACATTAACTCATCTCCACTATATCTGCCTAGGTTCGTATCGCGACTCACAATACTCAAATATCATGATCGGACCGCTGAGTAAGCTACGGTCAAGCTCGGATGGTCACCGGTCAGATCATATGTACTGTCAGGTGCTCCCAAAGTCAGATAGAACAGCCCTCAACGGGGTTGCCGAATTACGCTCTACGGAATCAAGGCGCGCCGCCTGCGGCGGCGCGCTCCGGACGGCTTGGCATGGCGCTTGCGCGTGCGGCCTGGCGGCCGTTCGCGCGCCAGCCAGCCGCCCGGAGACGGCGGAGGAGAAGCGCGGCGTTCGAGAGGCAACGGCGTGCTGTCAGCCGTTGCCTCGTAATCCGTCCGCGTCGATCGCCGTGTCTGCCGCAGCCGTGTACCGCTGAGCCCGGCGATCGCTGCCGCGCCTGTGGACATCGGGGCTCGTTGACCGAGCCGCGCTGACCACAGTCTTGCCACCAAGCCTGAAACGGCTTCTCATGTCGGTCGGCCCTCATATGCTCCCAAGCATGAGCGACACTTCCACCACGCCAGACCAACCCGACGAGGCCGTTCAACTCTATTCCAGCGGGAACGCACCGGAACACCTGAAGACACAGCGCCAGCTCGCAGCAGAGCACGAGAAGGTGCCCGGCGGACCTGTCCGAGGAGTCTTGCTCGTGGGAGGCGGGACTCCGTTGTTCGACGTCAACGAAGCTGTAGAAGCAGGCAAAGCCACGTAGCTGCCCGGGCCACACGCGGGCCATTAAGGGCGGTCAACCACGGTCAATGACGGTCACCACTGGCCACCTTGCGCCGCAGGTCAGGAGTCGTGCGCGGAGACGAGTATCGGATTCCCAAGCTGAGAACGCGGGTTCGATCCCCGTCACCCGCTCCAACGGTGAAGGCCCAGGCCAGGAACTTCCGGGTTCCGCCTGGGCCTTCACCGTGTCGGGGCGTTCAACGGGGTCAACAACATGGGGCGCCCCATTACCTTCCTGATGCTGTATCCATGCTCAACACGCGTCAGCCTCTCTGTGCTGTCGGCCCGCTCGCGCTGTGTGCGATCCGCGCTCAGGGCGCGTGCAGCCGCCCTTCGGACAACGTATTGCTCGTTCAGGAGCGGGGTGGCCACGTGCTGAAATCATCCTGGCGACTCGCGTCCATCTTAAGGTGGTTCCATGAACCGCTCATCCACCAGCGAGAAGAGGCCCAGTACGGCGCCAGGCTTCAGCGAAAGATTGAGGAAAAACCGTTCGGACACGACGAGGTCGACAACACGGTCTCGCCGCAGCGCAGCTCCGACCCGATGAACCCGAGCAGGCTGTCTGAGCCTATGCGATGGCTGACAGAGAACAGCGAGAACGGCCAGTGGGCCATGGAGTGCACCGGGCTCGGCCTGAACCTCGTCAGCGGCAACTACGAGTTTGCCGGCCTGATCATCATCCACTCAAGGAGTTCTGGCAGCGGTTCGGCGGTCAGATCGAGGCCAACTGGGAGTCCGGCAAGCTCCGGCAGTTATCCAGTATGGGCCGCGAGCTACTCACCGAGCTGTCGGCCGACGTGGCTTGGAGCAACGAGGGGCTGTTCGCGTTCCTACAGGGACTTCGGTGGCTGTCCGAGCTGGACAGCTCGCGGATCAACGCTCCCGCGATCAAATGGGAGATCCAGTCATGACCGACCAATGGTACACCGGAAACGCGGCCGACGATGGAGACGAGCGTTGCTGCTGGATTCTCGGCAACTCCATCGCCGTCACTATCCGCTGGCCGTCACTGCCGAGCTGAGCGGCAGCAGCGTCGCGAGCAGCGCCGAGCCCTCTGCCTTGACCCGACTTACCTGGAGCGGGTCAAGTTCGTAAGTGCGTATTGTTCGTCTGTTTCAAGTTCGTACGGACCTACGCAGAAGTGCAAAGCCAACAGACTCGCCACTCAGCATCGGCGTCCATTGCTACCCTAAACGCGCGTGTTGCCAAAACTCCACTTGTCTCGTCAAGGGTGGCCCCTTCGGACCGCCTGCCTGCGCCGCCCGGCGAGAATCACCCGTCCGCCGCGCCTACGGAAGACGCAACTGGTCGTCGACTGGAACAGTCGAAGGCGGCAAGGTTGTGATCAACAACTCTTCCGCCGACCGTTTTCCGACTTTGCCCGCCGCCGAATATCGGGTAGAGACAATGCGTTTACTAATTCGCCAACGCTTCACTCCAAGTAGCCAACGATCCTGTTCTAATGGTGTCATGCGCGCATTCGCATAGAGCCAAGGGTTTGTTGTAAGGGCAGGATGGTTGTCATAGCTCAGGAGCCACCTGAACTGCGCCTTCGTACGTAGGTAATCAGCGAGTTTGAGATGGAGGGTACCGTCCATGGGCCGCGCGGAACCGAGCCCGTCACCACCATAGCCGCCCTGCGGGTCAAACGATGTCCGATACAGTAGCGAAGATTTCTCAATGTAGGGAGGGTCCAAATACGCAACAACGCGCGACGGAAGTAATTGCGGGTAGTGCTCTGGAACGTCAGCAAGTGTCCGCCGCCAGTCCTTACACCAGACATCGACAAGCCGCCCGCTATCGTATAGATGACCAACGTAAGCAATCCGCTCCTCTAGTGCGTTTGGGTTCCACCGACACCCGATCGGGTAGGCGCTGCTCTGGGCTCTCCCACCGATGGGACCCGCTTTACCATGAAGGATTCCCGAAAAGGTCGTTCGGTTTAGGAAGAGGCACTGTATGGCGGTAGCTAGACGTCGATTCCGATGCTTCATTTGGCGCTCAGGCTCCCAGGCCCTCCAGTAGTCCCAACGTGCGACGGCGTCGCTCCCACCTTTGCGAATATAGGTCGTCCACTCGTCGTGCATGCGATCGATCAGCCGTTCGGTATCGTCAGCTGCCGTTTGCCAAAAAGCCGTTACAAGAGGATCGCCGTCAGCCAACAGGATTCGGTCCACTGTGCCATCACCGATCATGCGCAATGAGGCCGACGCTCCGCCAGCAAAGGGTTCGACCAGCAGGTTGATCTCAGGAACTTCGCGGGAGGCAGTCGCCGAGGTGATCACACGAGAGAGGATCGGTGAGAGCGACGATTTGGCACCTGGGTAACGCAACGGCGATTGGTAGCGACCATGGGCGAGATCGTGCGAGACGGCTTGAAGGCTCCGAACGAGTGGCCTCTCCTGATCGTTGATCGTAGGCGTGGAACCGAATACCTCGGCCGCGCCCGCCAGATTCGCATCAGTCTCGGTCGACGGCGTCAGTGTGGGCATGCTAGTATTCCGGTGGATGAGACAGGGGCGGTGTGCACGGTCTACCTCTTGAAGTAAGTCGGAGGCTGAACAGCCTGCATGTCGAGGTTAAGACCCGGTACATTCTGTTGCGCCATCATCGTCAGAACCGATCTCCCAACGCCGAGCGGGAGCGCAGCCGCGGAGTGGGCGAGCGCAACGGGGATCACGGCGTGCTGGTACATCCTAGTCCGCAGTGCGTCAAGGACTTCACAGATCACTCGGAGCGAGGGGTAAGCATCCCAACCCTCGATCTCAGAATCGCCTTCATACGGCAGTAGCCCCGGACTGGGCAGCACACTTATGACGAGTGGATCACCAGTTTTAGTGCGGTAAATAAAGCGGCGACCGTAAAATTCATCGATGCCGTATTGGTTTGTTTCGGGCCTGCCTGATATTCGATTGATGTAGTCATTTGTTAATCGCATCACGTGACCTGGTGGAATCAGATCTTGAATCTGCTCAGCATGCTCGACGAACGTTCCTGACTTCTCAATTCCCACCATTAGAGGCGCGGCGATACCCTGATTCATGCACCATTCACCGAGCTCCGCAAGATGTTCGTGAAAGCGGCGCTTCAGGGGAGCGAGAGGGCCAAAAAGAGCAAGCGGACCATCTGTAATAAACAACGTGTGTCGCAGAACTTCGGGAGCATTATCCGCGAAGAAGTTCAGGTAACATAGGGACATGAGTCTCTCGGACGCAGTCATGACCCGACCCAACGGTGTGAAATTGGATCCTTCGTCGCTATATTCCTCATGAGTGCGTAGCGCATCGGCCAGATACAGAGGTTCATTGCACGCGGGGCAATTCCCCCCATCCTTGCGAACTGTTAAAGTCAAACCGGTCGATGCTTTTAGGTTGCAACCCGGACAGACTCGAAGAGTGAGCTCAGTGGCCGGTACACCACGCGTCCCATGCAGAGTCAGCAAGCCATCAGCGAGGGTCATCTCGGTACTTGAGTCAAATCGCGCACGCTGAAGAAACGCGTCTAGTTCGGCTCGCCAAGTGTCGACCCCGCTCATGCCTGGTTGCGCGAGTTGTGATCCAGGAAGGGCTGCGTGGAAAGCATACTCGGTATGAGACTGCCTGACCATGCGAGGATCAATATACCTCATAGTCGAAAGGGACCGGAAGACATCTAGCCGAACCATGGATCCAGCTACACGAAGATAGCCCACCTTGACTGTGGGGTGTTCTCGTGTGGCTTCAACCTCGGTATCAGAACCATCCACCGTGATTGAGAAGTCGATGTCATTGGGATCGCTAACAAGCGGTAGATCGTCGGTAGCGATACAGAGATCCTCGATGTCGTCCTTGCTCCTGGGGCGACTACTGGTAATCTCCCAGCGTTGTAGCGCATCCTTGACCGTCTGATTTCGAACCGTATCTACATGTCCGAGCCGAGAGGCTTTTTCTCCGGAGTATGGCATCCCTTACTCGCCCTCAACATGGAAATCATAACTGGTCAAACCTGCTGCATTACGTGCGAGGTTAACCATTTCGTGGTCGAACTTCGCAATCTGCACAGGGATGATGTATTTACCTGAGTAGGTTTTCATGCGGACGAAACCAACGTCCTCGGCACGAATCAGGCTGGAGGCCCACACCTTAAAATCGTAGTAGTGCGCCAACTCCTTGGTCTCGAAGTCAGAGTTGAGGTGCGCAACTAGCCAATTTGATGTGTTCGATAAGATGCGCTTGTCAACAGAGGTGACTTCCTGAGTCGCATAGATGAGGCCCATCTTATACTTAGCTGCCTCTTTAGAGAGCCTCACCCACGGGTCGTCAGCTACTTCACGCCCGCCGCGTTCGAATAAATTATGTGCCTCCTCAACGACGATCTGCATACGCACCGGTTTTTCATCTGAGCGGAAACGTTCTCCCGCTTGATTCAGGAGATGTGTCACGATACGTTCGGACATAACTTTACCGACGATATCGTTGCCGCTCGACAGATCGACAATAGAAAGACGACCAGCAAGCATGTCTTTCCATAGCGACTCTGCAACATCTCCCACCGATTGGGAGGAGTGAAACGGGCGTATTGAACTTATTGCGGACGTTATCCCAGTATAATTATAAACTCCATATATATCGGCAAATCGACAGTTTTCATCGTGCCACTTTGGGAATTCGTCTGGTTGTTTGCCCACCCAGTTGGCAAGAGCAAGTGCTGCGCCAGGTGACGGAACTTTGTACTTCCCTGCTCCGGCTTTCGTAAGCTGGTTTGGGTTCTTTTTTAGGAACTCCTGCGCCTTATCCTCGGACAACGCGATTCGAAGATCTTGTGGCAGCGTTGATGATTCGAAACCGCACTTTTTTAGCAGGCCATAGAAACCGACGAGCGCCCATCCCCATCGACTGTGTGCACTATGATCATTGCGATCGGGCTCGGTGAGGTCTGCCGCCCGGAAGCGCTTAGCATAGTTTGTGTTAACCGAAACCGAGGCATCGCTAACAAGTCCCCAGGCTGCATCTAGAACGTCTCGATCATAAAAATTCAGGCGCAGCGATTTCTCGCGAGAATCAGAGTTATCTGGATATACCTTGTATATTCTGACAGTGTTATCATCATCGCCAAGTAGGCGGAGACCAGTCCCATCCTGATCGTTGACGTTGGCGTACTCCCCTTGCGGGTCAAAGATCAACTGACCGATTGACTGGCTGTGTTCTGACCCATAGCGATGGACAGCAGTGACCAGGGTTTTAATTGTGTTGGACTTTCCCGTGCGCGTCATGCCAAATACTGCGGTCTTGCGACTGATGAAGTCGGCTACGTCAATCCGTACATCTGCCTTGTCGGTTCCAGCGACCAGGGCCTTACGACGGGTGGCAGAGAATCGGACCTTGCCGATCGCGAGCGCATCGCGAGAATTAGCGGGCTCGGGGTAGGACGCGAGCCAGGAGAGAACCTCGGTCGAAGGCAAGAATACCTGATATCGCGCAGACACGAGAACGTTGTCGATATCAGCGCCGTACTCGATCGTGGCGTCGCGCGCGTCGGATTCCGTGTAAAAGGTGCCGAGTACCTCGCAATCGAAGGCGGACTGCTGTAACTCGTTGCGGGTCAAATCATCTGTGACGTCGTCGAAGCTAACACCCGATGCAGCTGCATCACGAACTACGGCGAGCCGAGTCTGGACCAGCTCAGACTCGTTCGGGAGGTCGGCAGTGCTGCGCACGCGCAACAAGATAACTTCTTGATCTTCGAGGACAAAGCCTGATTCGGTGTTCTCCCCAGCCACGGCGAGCAGGAAGCCACCCCTTGGCACACCGCCTGCTGCTTGCTTCTTGAAGTCATCAGTCAGGACCACCGCGGAGTCATAATCTAGGCGGAAGATGCCGCCGACGGGGATACATCCCTTGTTGACCAGGGCAGTCAGTGGCTTTCGCAGCTGTGTGGTGGTCTGAACCGCGTCTGCAATCCCCGCGCTCATGCATCTCCCGTCTGTGCAGCATGTGCCCTGACTCTCCCCACGAAAGTATCACCAGGCACCGATAAGTCTGATGGCTTGTCGCACTAGGTTATGCTGTCGTTACTCGCTGAGAGTTGAGGCGCTCACCTCGCTTTATACACTGCTGACGCACAGCGTCGAAGGTCTGCAACTGTCAGGTAAGATCCCTGTTTCTGCCGCACAAGTTCGGGAACGAGCACGGCCTGGGGTTGACGACGAGCGGTCAACCCGAGATCGATCCAGCCAACAACATCCCAACAACATTGGGCGGTCAAACAGGGGCAACGCCGGACAACACGTGTACACCCGCATCGCAGGTCAAAACGGCTGTCCTGACATGTCCGTCGGATTCCCAAGCTGAGAACGCGGGTTCGATTCCCGTCACCCGCTCCAACGGTGAAGGCCCAGGCCAGGAATTTCCGGGTTCCGCCTGGGCCTTTTTCGTGCGCGGGGGTTGGCGGCTTCCGGCAGTGGGCCCCGGCGCGGCTACGCGCCGAAGCTCGTCGGTCGGCTACCCCGGAAGCGGCTTTCAGTCCGCGAGAGGCGAGGACTCCGGCTGGATCGCGAGCTCGGAAACCGCAGTGTCCACGGTTTCCTTGAGCCGCAACAGGTTGGTGCGGCTCATCGTGAGCACGATCGGGGCGAGCCGCACTGACTACAACCTTGCCACACATCAACCGTGTCACCAACCGGGATCTCGCTACGGGTGACGGGCTCGGTTGTCGCAGTGCTTGCAGCGTTGATTCGCCCGGAGCTCGACGTTGGCGCCGGCGTTCGCGGCGATGACGTCGCCGTTTCCGATGCGCTCCCAGGCACGCGGCACGTCGCGGATCTCTCCCCAGCTGGAGAAATCGGGATGGTCACCCTTGTGGAAGCAGCCGGGAATATGCGCCATCCCCGCCGGGCTGATGAGGATCAGAGCAGGCGCGGGCTGCCCGGCAGGCTTGGGTTTCCGAGTGTGTTCACACTGCCCGACAGGCAGATCGCATCGCTCGCAGCGAGACTCACCAGACGACATGGCCCCATAGTGCGCTTCCAGGCATGACCTTGTGTGCCATTCGCGGTGATCTGTTCCATTCTGACCAGGCTCGCGGTGAGCTTCCGGGCCACACGCGGGCCACTAAGCTCGCTCGACCCCGGTCAATGACGCTCCCAGCGGGCCACCTCGAACCGCAGGACTGGAGCCAAGCGCGAACACGAGTATCGGCTTGCCGAGCAGGAATCCGCAGGCGCCGCCTCTCGCTCGTGCGCGCACGGCTCAGCCGTAGTCGGCGAACAGCCGTCCGTTCACGCCGTCGACCGTCATGAAGCCGCCGTAGGGGACGATCCACTGTGGTCTGGTGTGTCCGCAGGGCGGGCCGACCACGACGACCGCGTCCGGGTTGTAGGCGTGCACCACGGAAATCGCGGTGTCGCGCTGCTCCGCTCGGTTCTCCCGCCGCTGCTCGGCCGTGGGACGCACGGTGAAGTTCGAGGTCGGCGGACGGGCGACGACTACCGCGTCAACCGCACGCAGGATCCCGCGTTCCCCGAGGGAACGGAGGATCCAACCGAACTCCCGCGCGGGGATCAATTCCTCCGAGGACTCCAGGAGCAGCACACCTCCGTCGAGTACGGCCGGATCAACCGGAAAACGCCCGGCCGTGAGGAGCCACTGCAGCACCTCGACGCACCCGCCCCAAGTCCTGCCGGTGCGGGATTCGGCAGGACCGGCCCAGGTCCAGGACTCGGTCGGCTCGCGCTCGCCGAATTCGCCGAGTGCGCGGGGATCGTTCCAGTCATGCCCGATGTCCTCGGACTCACCCGGCTCGGTGAGCTCGATGCGTTCGCCGGTGAGCAGCGCGGCCCGCAGCGACCGCTCGTGGATCGGATCGACGTGTGGTCCCGGACCCAGCTGAACCTGGGTCGAGCCGCCGTAGTAACCGGGCACCCCGAGCGTCCAGAGCCGATTCAGCAGGTTCGTGTTGTCGCTGTACCCGAGCAAGGGTTTGGGATCGTTGGCGACGAGTTCGGCGTCCAGGTGCGGCACGACCGTGATCTGGTCCTCCCCACCACTCGTGGTCAGCACCGCCCGGATCTCCGGATCGGCGAAGGCAGCGTTGAGGTCCGCCGCGCGTTCGCGCGCGGTGGCGTCGAGCTTCCGAGTGGTCGGAAACTCGACGGGCACGAGACCCGTGATGTCCCGCAGCCGTCGCAACGCCTGCTCGTGCACGGCGGAACCGACCGCGGGAGCAGCGAAGGACGGCGACAGCACAGCGATCCTGTCGCCGGGCCGGGCCTTCCGGGGGTGGACGAACGCCATGTGACCGACTCTAGGAGTGCTGTCACCTCGTTTCCCGCAGCGGTGACGCGGGCTCACATCCGGACGATTCAGCACGCCCCTCGGAATGCGACCGGTGCTCGGCGCACAGCCACGAACAACTCAGGCCGCGAGCGTCCGCATCGCGGCCTCCGCGAACCGACGAGCCGTGGTGCAGGTCGACGGATCCTCATCACTGTAGGACTGATCAACCTCGACTCGCAGCGACTGCCCACCGGCCACATCGACATACACCCTGCATCTGCCATCCGGCTTCGGGCGTTCGGTTTCATACCACACCTTGATCGTACGAAATCCCTGAATCCGGGAACCTTCCTCGGATCTCGCACGATCAAAAGGAGGATCAGTCCACCGGCCGATGCCGTGATTCGTTACAGTACTCACGTATATACTATTCCCAGTACTGATACTGTAAAAGCAGGTACTACCTTCGGTATCGATCCCGGGAACGGAATCAGCCTTCTGCACTTCCTGAGTTATCCGCATCCCTTGCAGCGACTCGCTGTTGATCAGGTCGCACGGCTTCACATCACTCACCGACAACTCCCTGGGACGGTCCGACGAACCACACGCCGAGACCACCCCCAACCCCACCAACAACACGGCAGCAACACGTAACGCCCGCCCGATCATCCGAAATACCTCAGCTTCAACTCGGTCGCCCTCGCCTGGTAATCCTGCACCAACCGGGTAGCCGCCTCGACCACCCGCGCGGCGAACTCCTCCTCCCGCAGTTCGCGCAGGCTGCCGCGCTTGATCCGCGCGGTGAACTCGTCCATGCCCACGGCCGACAACGCGAAGCGGCCGTCGCTCGACTCGCCGTGAGACTTCACCGCACGGGACTCCGCCTGGAAATCGGAGTCGTGCTGATCACGCGGCTCGATGTCCAGGTTGGTCCAGCTGATCGCGTCCTGATACTGCCGCTGCCACCCCGCGTACAACAGCCGCGCCATACTCGCCAGCGCCCGCTCCAGAGCGCGCTCGTCGGCGAACTCGTACACGCTCTCGCCGAACGAGAGCGAGAACTCGGTGCGGTTGCGCAACTCGGCGTGAACGTCCATCCCCGGGGCGCTCGCCCGTACCCGGATGTTGTCCAGCCGCTCGGCCAGCTCGCCCACTGCTCTCACTCCTCCTAGTCGTGACCGCCGACGCCCTTGTCGCTGGTGAGTACACTGCCCGACATGCCCGCGAGCTTCGGCCGCGCCGAGACGAACGGGGAATCCGATTTGTTCTGCCGATCGACCTCACCGGCGTAATCGTTCAGCGCCTTGGTGATCTTGCCCTGTTCCTTACGGATATACGTGGTGGCCTCACCGATCGTCTCCTTCATGGAGTTGATGACCTGCTCCGCCGAACCGCCGCTCTTTTTCACCACCTCGTAGCCCTTCTGCGCCGCGCCTCCCACGGCGGAGGCGGCGCCCACCGCCGCGAAGGCCACCGAGGCACCGCCGGTGAACGGGATGGCCCCGATCGCTGCCACCGCACCGGCCACCGACAGCGTGAAGGAGATGTCGCTCTTGCCGCAGCTGGCCACGTTGTCCAATCCAGCAAGAGTGTCGTCTGCAATTTTTTCGATATCTTTTCTAGTTTTTTCCCAAACCTCCTGATCCGCCTCGACCGCACCTTTCATAATCCCCAGCACCAGGAACTGGTTGCTCGCGATGGCGGGGAACGGGTCGAGGAAGTTGGCCTTGAACGCGTGAGCGGCCCTCCCACTCCAGTCGTTCAGGTCATCGGCCGCCGTCTCGATCGACCGCAGGTCCTCGTTCGCACCGATGGAGTCCCCGCTGATGGGGTCCCTCATCTGCGCACCGTTCGACAGAGAGCTCATGGCACCGTGCAGCTGATCGATGATCCCCTGGTAGTTCCCCGGATCCGGAATTCGGGTGAACGGTTCGAACAGGGGTGTCGCGCAGTCCTGGTACTTCTCCTTGATCCTGCCGTAGTCGGGCCTGCCGCCGTACTGGGCCAGCTGGCGGTATTCCGCGTCGACGGCGCCTTCCTCGATCTCTTTCGCCTTGGACATCAGCTCGTCGAAACTCATGAGTTCCCCTCCGGCTTCGGGGTGCCCTGCTCCTCCATCAACCGATCCAGCTCGTCCGAAACTCCTTGATCGGCCTCCGCGTACATCCGCACGGTCTCGTGCAACGCGTCCGCGGTCTCGTCCAGGCTGGTTTTGGTCGACTTCAGCACGCCGGTGATCGCGCCGTGCAGCTGGCCGTACGCCTGGGCCATCGAACCGCCCGAACCCTGGAACTGCTCCGGCACGCCGGACAAGCCGTTCACCGCGCCCTGTGCGTCCTCGCACTGGCCGAGCGCCTTGTCGTAGACCCCGGACACCGTGGGCAAGTAGTCCTTGGCGACCTTCTCCAGGCGGTACAGGTCGACGCCGAAACCCGATCCGCTGCCCGTCATGTTCGCTCCTCGTATCGGCTACAACCAGGGCAAGCTACCAGCCGAACGAGCGCTGCCTGGCCCATTCGCGGAACTCAGCCCGAAACCCAGCCGAGCAATGGAAGCCGGCAGTACACAGCGGAACGTGCCGGGAATCAGCGACCGGTCTCCGGATCGCCGGTGTCCACGGGCGTGACCACGGGGAAGTCCCGCCTGGGCTGCTCGACGAGGTCCGCGAGCGTTTCGAGGGCCGCGAGGTCGCCCTCGACGTGCACAGCACCGTTGACCACGTGCTCCCGGAAGTCGGCCGGGCGCGCGGCGATCCGGTTCAGCACGGCCCGGGGCAGCCGCAGCGTCAGTCCGGGTGCCGAGCCCGGCACGGGATTGCTCTCGTCGTGCACGAGCGCCCCGTTGGACAGCACCGTGTGGCGCCGGACGTTCTCGTCCTCGACCTCCCACACGATGTGCGCCCGGCCGCGCGCGGCCCGGGGGCCGTTCACCCGAACCGCGATGCTGTCGAAGAGCTGCGGCAGGCTCAGTGCTGCCAGCATGCCGCCGCCTCCCGAACGCGGCTGCGCGGCGGGTCCTCCCGTCCGGAGTTCGGCCGCCGCTGTCAGGAAGAAGTTGCGCCACGTGGCGTTCTCCGCGCCGTAGCCGAGCTGCTCCAGCGCGTCCGCCTGCAGCAGTCGCGCCCGCTCGTTGTCGGGTTCGGTGTGGACGACGTGGTTGACCACCTCGACGACCCACCGGTAGTCGCCTTCCGAGTAGCTCCGCTCGGCCATGCGCAGAACGTGCCCGGAGCCGCCCATGAAACGCACGTACCGGGTGGCGGCAGCGGTGGGTGGATGCGGCCACAGGTTGGCGGGGTTGCCGTCGAACCAGCCGACGTAGCGCTGGTAGACGGCCTTGACGTTGTGGCTGGTCGAGCCGTAGTAGCCGCGTGCGTGCCAGCTGTCCCGCAACGTCTCGGGCAGTTCCAGAGTCTCGGCGATCTCCGCGGGTCCGAGTCCCCGGTTCATCAGCCGGAGGGTCTGGTCGTGCAGGTAGGTGTAGAGGTCGCGCTGCAGCCCGAGGAACCGCACGATCCGTTCGGAGCCCCAGGTGGGCCAGTTGTGTCCCGCGAAGAGCACTTCCGAATCCGCGCCGAACAGCCGGATGGTCTCGGTGAGCGCCCGCGCCCAGGCGCGGGCGTCGCGCACCGGGGCGCCGCGCAGTGTCCCCAGGTTGTGCTGGGTGTGGGTGGCGGTCTCGGCCACGCACAGCGCGGCGAAGTCGGGGAGGTGGAAGTTCAGCTCGGCCGGGGCCTCGGTGTCGGCGACCAGCTGGAAGACCATCCGCACCCCGTCGACGATGTGCTGCTGCCCCGTCCGTTCGATGTGGACGTTCGGCCGGACCAGGCTCACCCGCCCGGAGGACGTGCCCAGCCCGAGCCCCACCCCCACCTGGCCACGTGGGCCGGTGGGCAAGCCGGAGCCGTACATGAAACCGGCGCGCCGCGACATCACCGGACCGGCGTAGACGTTCTCGTCCACGGCGTGCTCGGTGAAGCCCTCGGGCGCGATGACCTCGACATCCGCGAGTTCGCGGGCGCCGGAAGCGGTGAGCCCGAGCACCCCGCCGAAGTGGTCGACGTGGTTGTGGGTGAACACCACACCGGTGATCGGCCGGGGCCCCCGATGCCGCTGGTACAGCTCGAACGCCGCGCGAGCGGTCTCCACGCTGATCAGCGGATCCACCACGACGACGCCGCGTTCCCCCTCGACGAGGGTCATGTTGGACAGGTCGAAGCCGCGCACCTGGTAGACACCGGGCACGACCTCGAACAGCCCGGCCCTCGCCAGCAGCCGCGCCTGGCGCCACAGCGAGGGGTGCACCGAGTCCGGCGGTTCGGCTTCGAGGAAGCGGTACCGCTCGAAGTCCCACACGGTGCGCCCCTCGTCGTCGGTGACGGTGCGCTGCTCGGGCTCGGCCAGCAGTCCCCGCTCGGCGTCGGCGAGGTCCTCCCGGTTCGACCACGGCAGTGTCCCGGCCGCGCGACGGTGCGCGGCGATCACGTGTTCGCTGGGCGGCTTCGGCGCGCGCTCCGGAGAACGGCTCCCCTGCGTGGACTGCTCAGTGCTCAAGTCGGGCCAGGCCTTTCGCGATGCCGTTGCGCTGGATCTCGGAGGTTCCGGTCAGCACGCGGAACATCCGGATCTTCCGGAACAGGTGCTCGATCTCGCTGCCCTGCGTGAGCCCCTCCTTGCCGTGGATCTGCACGGCCTCGTCCGCGATTCGGAAGGCCGACTCCGCGACGAACAGCTTGCACATGAACGCTTCCGTTCGGACGTCCGCGCCGTTGTCCAGCGCCCGCAGCGCCTCGTAGGTCATGGAGCGCGCGGCGTAGAACTCGGCGGCCATGTCCGCCAGCTTGTGCTGGATGGCCTGCAGTTCCAGCAGTGTCTGTCCATTGGCGACCTTCCGCGTCAGCGCCCGTTGTCGCGTGAGCGAGATGACGCGGCGGGTCGCGCCGAGCACGGTGGGGCAGTGCAACAACCTGTTGGTGGTCACGCGGCCGAGCGCGATGCGCATGCCCTCGCCCTCCGCGCCGAGCAGGTTCGCGGCTGGCACGAAGCAGTCCCGCAGCACGACGTCGCTCTCGATGTGCTCCCCGGACATCGGGGTATCACCGTCGAGCACGGTGCAGCCGGGGCTGTCCAGGTCGACGAGGAACGCGGAGAAGGAGTTCTCGGTGTCGTTCATGCGCGCGACGACGACGGCGAAGTCCGCGAAGGGACCCGCCGAGCTGAACACCTTGTGCCCGGTGATCCGGTAGCCGTCCCTCTCCGGCACCGCGGTCGTGCTCATCGAGCGGACGTCGGAGCCCGCTTCCTTCTCCGTCAGCGAGAAGCAGCAGGCCCGTTCCGCGCGCACCACGGGAAGCAGGTACTCCCGCAGCTGGTGCTCGGTCGCGTGCCGGAGCACGTCCCCGGCGCGCAGCGGACCGCCCATGTCGCCGAGCACGCTGTGGCCGAGCAGCCGTTCGCTGGCGCCCACCTCCTCCTTGAGCGCGGCGAGCGCCGTGAAGCTCAGCGCCTGACCGCCGTACTCGGTGGGCAGGTGTATGCCGTAGAAGCCGAGTTCACGGCTGCGCCGCCACACCGGTTCCAGGTCGGCACGGGTGAGTCGCCCCTCACGGGTGATGCCGCGGTGGTGCTCGTACTCGGCGAGCTCCCCCTCCAGGTAGTCCCGCAGCCGCTCGACCAGCGCGGACAGTTCGGTGTCGCCGTAGTCGGGACGCAGTGAGAATGTCATGCTCGCTCTCCTGTTCCGCTCAGTTGACCCGACGTTCCGCCGCGGCCCAGTACGGTTCGCGCACCGCCTTGCGGTCGGTCTTGCCGTTGCGGTTCCGGGGGAGTTCGGGCAGGAAGTCGACCGATCGTGGTTTCTTGAACCGGTCGAGGTGCTCGGCGCAGAACTCGATCAGCTCGTCGGCGCTCGGATCGTGGCCCGCGCGCGGGACCACCACCGCCTTGACGGCCTCGCCCCACTTCTCGTCGGGAACACCGACCACGCACACCTCGCCGACCGAGGGGTGTTCGTGCAGGGCGGCCTCCACCTCGGTGCAGTAGATGTTGAACCCGCCGGAGATGATCATGTCCTTCTTGCGGTCCACGATGAACAGGTAGCCGTCCTCGCGCATCCAGGCGAGATCGCCGGTGTGCACCCAGCCGTCGCGGAAGGTGCGTGCGGACAGCTCGGGCTCGTTCCAGTACCCGGGCACGCAGTCGGGACCGCGGGCGACGATCTCGCCGATCTCGCCCGGGGGGAGTTCCGCGCCGTGCTCGTCCACGACGCGGATCTCCGTGTCGTAGGCGGCGCGGCCGCAGGAGCGCAGCAGTTCGGGGTCCTCGGTGGTGGCCGCCGCGATCTCCTCGCTGGTCAGGCCGGTTATCACGCTGGTGGTCTCGGCCAGGCCGTATCCCTGCGCCACCACGGGGCCGAACAGGGTGACGGCCTCCCGCAGCGTTCGCGGTGAGACCGGTGCGCCTCCGACGCGGACACTGGTCAGGCTGGACAGATCGCGCTCCGCCGCTCGGGGGTGTTCGAGCACCATGCCGAGCATGGCGGGCACGAGGAAGGTGGCGGTGATGCGCTCCCGCTCCACCGTGTCCAGGAACGATTCCGGACTCCACGCTGGCAGGATGTGTGTGGTACTGCCGCCGAAGACTCCGCTGAGCAACCCCATCCCGGTGGCGTGGGTGATCGGTCCGCACGCCAGGTAGCGGGTGTCGCCTCCGGGGCGGGAATCCCCGCTCATCAGCTGCTTGCGCATGTTGGCCAGCCGGTTGCCGAAGGTCTGCACGGCGGCCTTGAGCGTGCCGGTGGAGCCGGAGGTGAAGTTCAGCACCGCGACCTCGTCCGGATCGACCTCGACGGCCACGGGATCGGCGCTTCCCTCGGCGATGAGCTGCTCGTAGGACCACACTCCGGTTGCCGGAGTGGTTTCCGGGATGGTTCCCGCCGTGTCGGGGGTGTCACCGGGATCGTCGTCGAGCTGGACGGGGACGCACCCGTTACCGGCGTCCGAGACGGCGTCGAGCGCGACCTGCCGGTGCGCCGCGTCGAAGACGAGGACCCGCACCGACGCGTCCCGCAGGATGTGTCCGATCTCGTCCCGGCCGAGACGCGCGTTGATCGGAACGCGGGTCGTTCCCGCCTTGTAGAGGCCGAACTCGACCTCGACCAGCTCGCCGCGGTTCCACGCCAGTGCGGCCACCGCCTCGCCCCTGCCCACGCCGAGAGCTCCGGCGAGCGCGGCGGCCAGCCGGTTGGCCCGGTCCTCGAACTCCCGGTAGGTCCAGTCGCGATCACCGCAGACCAGCGCCGGCCTGTCCGGCCAGTACCGGGCGCTGCGGCTCAGGTACGTGCCAAGGTTCATCGACACCACCACTCTCGTTAAAAGACATTCTGAATATTTTCATACACTCTGTTCAGAAACAGTGCGGCTGTCAAGCTTTCCTACACTGGTCCGGCTGTGCGCGGCGTCCCGACGTGGAGTCGCCGCGCGGACGACGGGGACGAGAGGAACCGATGGCCGAGGACAGGCGCACCAAGCGAACCCGGCGCGCACTCAGCGACGCACTGGTGGCGCTGGTGCTGGAACGCGGCTTCACCGCGATCACCGTGGAGGACATAGCCGAACGCGCCGACGCGGCGCGCGCCACCTTCTACAGCCACTTCCAGGGCAAGGAGGACCTGTTCAGCAGAGTGACCTCCGACCTGGTGACGGAACTGGCCGAACGGATGCAGCCGGCCGTCACCGAGAGCGCGATCGGCTTCACCGGCAAACCACTGCTCGAACTGCTGCGGCACGCCAGGGACGAGCGGGACAGATACCGGATCGTGCTGCGCGGGGAAGGCGACGGCAAACCGCTGCAGATGTTCACCGACTCGCTGGCGCGGGCCACGAGCGAGCAGTTCCGGCTGCGCGCCGAACGCAACGGGGTCACCCCGCGCATCGACTCCGAGCTGCTGGCCCGGGTGTGGGTCGGCGAGCAACTCGCCGTACTGCGCTGGTGGGTCGAGCACGACGCTCCGCCGATGCCCGCCGAGGAGGTCACCCGGATGCTGCTCGAACTCGCCGTGCACGGCCGCTACTGGGCCAGCGGGTTCGACACCCCCACCTGAACCGGCTACGACCGGGAAAAACGCGGAGAACTCGACCCCGGCCGCGCACCGGCACCGAAGGTGGTCCCGAGATCGGTGCTCGTTCATCGCCGGATCCGCACCTCTTGAACCAACGGGCAATGCGCTCTACAGTCATGTGCGCGTCGTCACTTAATGGACAAACTGTCCAATAACGGTGCTGGAAGTTCCGCGCACCGTGGTTCAGTAAGGAGCGGCCGATGACCGCATCAGCCCGGGGTCCCTCCGCGGCCGAGTTGCTCGCCCGGCTCGATCGTCTTCCCCAGTCGAAACCGCACCGCCGACTCATGCTGCAGGGCGGGATGGGACACCTCTTCGAGGCATACGACGGGGTGCTGCTCGGCTACGCGGCATCGGCCGTGGTGACGATCTGGGCACTGGACTCCACTGTGGCCGGATGGCTGCTGGCGTCGGTGTTCATCGGCTACCTGATCGGCTCGCTGCTGGCCGGAGTGCTCGCGGACTGGATCGGGCGCCGTCGGGTGCTGATGTACGCGCTGTTCGTCTACGTGGTGTTCACGCTGCTGGCGGCCACGGCCTCCGGCCCCGGGGAGCTGATCCTGTGGCGCGTGCTGAGCGGCATCGGGATCGGGGCCGAGGCCACGACGATCGTGCCCTACATCTCGGAGTTCCTGCCGCGCCGCAACCGGGGTCGCAGCATCGGCAGGACGATGATGTTCCTCGGCGTCGGCCACGCGCTCGCCGGGTTGACGGCGGTCCTGGTGATCAGCCCCCAGCCGGAACCGGGCTGGCGGATCGCCTGCCTGAGCGGTGCGCTGCCGGTGCTGCTCCTGCTGTGGTGGCGCCGGACGATGGTGGAGTCACCGCGGTTCCTGATCGACAAGGGACGTATCGACGAGGCCCGGGAGATCGTCGAGCGGATCGAGCGGGAGACCGCCGAAGCCGGGGACGCGGTACCCGCGCCACCGGAGAAAGGAGCCATCGGAAGCGAAGGGGCCGGGGGAGGCGAGGACGAGCGCTCGTACCACGGGACCAACCCGCTCCGCCGCATGGCGGCGCTGTGGGGTCCGGGAATGGCGCGGCGTAGCACGGTGGTGTGCCTGCTGTGGTTCGCCTTTCAAGCCGCGCAGTACGGCTACGGAACCTGGCTGCCCACCCTGCTCGTGCTGAAGGGCTTCACGATCTCCACGAGCTTCGCCTTCGCGATGGCGGGAGCGGTCGCCCAGATTCCCGGTTACTACCTGGCGGCGTCGATCAGCGAACGCCTGGATCGCAAGTGGACGATCGTGATCTTCCTGATGGGCAGTGTCGGTTGCGCGGCGGCACTCGGCACGGCCGGTGACGCGACGAGCATCTTCTGCTTCAACATCGCGCTGTCGTTCTGCATGAACGGGGTGGCGTCACCGCTCTACGCCTACACGACGGAGATCTACCCGACGGGGATCCGGACGAGCGGTATGGGCATGGCCAGCGCGATGGCACGGGTCGGAGCGATCCTGGCGCCCGTGGTGATCGGTTACGTCCAGGCGGATCTCGGTTTCGGCGGGGTGTTCGCGATGCTCTGCGGCCTGCTGTTCTTCGGTTCCGTGATACTCGCGGTGTTCGGTCTGCGCACGGCGGGACGAAGCCTCGAAGGTCTGGAGGCGCCCGGGCGCTCCCGGCCCGGCGATTTCGCGAGAAATTGACAGCGCGGTGGCGCGACGACCGACCGTCGCGCTTCACAACCCACGACATCCGACGAGAGGGCTGAATTGTCGAGACCACCGAACAGCGGGATCACCGTGTCCGCGGCAGACGTCGAAGCGCCGGAAAGCGTGGTTCTGCTGCGCGAGTACTTCGCGGAGATGACCGCCCGCTATATCGGTAGGCGGCCCACCGACTCCGAGATCGAATCGGCGATGGCCGAGGATCCGAGCGCCGACCTTTCGGGCGATACCGGACGCTTCCTCGTAGCGCGCGAGAACGGACGCGCGGTGGGCTGTGTCGGTCTCCGGCACCACGACGAGCACACCGGGGAACTCACCAGGATGTTCGTGGTCGAGCCGAGCAGGGGACAAGGCTTGGGCGTGTCGCTGCTGCGCGCCGCCGAGCGAACCGCCGTGGAGCTGGGTATGCGGGCGATCCGGCTCGACACTCGCGGCGACCTGGTGGAAGCCCGGAAGCTCTACGCGGCCAACGGCTACGAGGAGATCGAACCGTACTCCGACGCGCTGTACGCGGACCACTGGTTCGAGAAACGGCTGTGAGCCAGGGCCGCTCGCACATTCCCAGGGGAAATACCGCGCACCGCGTATTGACAGCCGCCCTCGCCAGGAGCGGAAACTGCGGGTGAGTAGTCCGCCACGAAGGCTGGTGAGACGATCATGACTACTTCGACCATTCAGAACTGGCATCTCAAGGGCGTGTGGTTCGACGCGTGCAAGTGCGCGATCCCCTGCCCCTGCTCGTTCGCCCAACCTCCCACCTACGGTGACTGCAGCGGCATCCTGCTCTGGCACGTCAGCGAGGGCAATTACGGCGACACCGCGCTGGACGGGCTCAACGTCACGATGCTCGGCTCCTTCACCGGAAACCCCTGGGAAGGAACCCACACCGACCCTTACGCCGCCGTGTTCATCGACGAGCGCGGCGACGAGGACCAGCGGCAGGCCCTGCAACTGATCTTCGGCGGCGAGGCCGGCGGCTGGCCCGCCGAGTTCGGCGCGATGTTCGGCCCGGAGATCCTCGGCATGGAGTTCTCCCCCATCGAAGCATCGTTCGAGGAGAACTTCGCCCGGTGGAGCGTGCGCGTACCCGGCAGGGCCGAGGCGGAAGTGGAGGCGCTGACCGGCCCCACGACGAGCGAGGGGAGCCTGGTGGAGGTCCACAACCTGCCCGGTGCCGAAGTCGGGCCCGGCCAACCACCCGCCGTCTGGGGCAAAGCCGTCAGCGACCACGCCGACGCCTTCGGGTTCCAGTGGGACCGGTCCGGTTACTCCAGCAAGCTCATCCCCTTCGAGTGGTCGGGACCGGACGCGAAGTGACGAGCCGGGCCGGGTCTCGTGGTTTCCCGGGACCGGGTTGGTTGTCCGGAACGGAAGTCCTGCTGGCGGTCGTGCTGCTCGTCTTCACCGCGCTGGCCTGGCTGCTGACGCACAACCTGGCCACGCCGGGGATGCGACTGGGCATCCTGACCGGGATGCGGCCGATGGCCCCTTCCGGTTTCGAATGGACCCGGTTCGGATTCTTCCTGTTCACCTGGCTGATCATGATGACGGCGATGATGCTGCCCGGCATCACGCCGTTCACCATCGGCGTGAGCAGACTGCTCCGGAACCGACGCGCGGGCACTGGCAGCGTCCCGGCACTGGTCATCGGCTACCTGCTCGCGTGGCTGCTGACGGGGCTGGCGGCCTACGCGTGCCTGCGTGCCTTCGACGCGCTGGCGATGGCGGGCAGCGCGACGGCGGCACGTTCGGGAGCCGGCGTGCTGGTGGCTGCCGGGCTGTTCCAGTTCACCCCGCTGAAGCAGTGGTGCCTGGTGCACTGCCGGTCACCGATGGCACTGCTGATGCGGCACGGGCAGCGGGCTGTCCGCAGCAGACGCGGTGCGCTGCTGGTGGGTTGCGGGCACGGTGCCTATTGCATCGGCTGCTGCTGGGCCCTGATGGTCGTGCTGCTGGCCGCGGGCATGATGAGCCTCGTCTGGATGGCCGGTGTCACCGCCGTGATCACCGTCGAGAAGGTACTGCCTTACGGCAGGCAGGCCAGTTACGCGGTCGGAGCGCTCCTGATCGGGGCCGGTCTCGTCCTGCTGGTCCTGCCCGGGCTGGTCGGCACGGTCGCGTAGCTCGCCGGTGCTCGGCGCTCAGTCGTTCCGCCGCTCGCCGAACTCGATCCGCTCCGCCAGATAACCGGTGATCAGCCTGGTCAGCTCCTCGACGAGGATTTCACGCGAAATCTCCGGCCGGTCCAGCACGTAGCTGATCGTCAGGTTCTCCACCGAACGCACCAGCACCCAGGCGATCGCGTCGACGGGTTCCGTCTCCCGATCGACGTTCAGCGACAGCAGCACCGTGGTCACCAGCTCGTCGATGCGGTTCCGGAAGTCGTGCCGGTGCGTGTCCGCGGTGGGCGGCAGCTGTTCGTAGAGCACCCGGATCAGCCCGGCGTTGTCCTCCAGCGCGTCGAGCAGTGCCAGCACGCTGCCGCGCACCCTCTCGCCGGGCGAGGGATGCACGAGATTGCCGACGAAAGCACGGGAAACGCGATTGCGCAGTCGATCCGTGTAGCGGTCGATGACCCTGCCCAGCACCGCGTGCTTGTCCGGGAAGTACTGGTACAGCGAGCCTGGGCTGATGCCCGCCCGATTCGCGATGCGGGCGGTGCTGGACCGCTCGTAGCCGTGTTCGAGCAGCACAGCGTATCCGGCGGTGATGATGCGTTCGACCATCGCGCGGGAACGCTCCTGAGTCGGTTCACGGCGCATCTGCCGCCGGGGCCCGGAAGTCATGCTCGCCTCCGACCAACGCGAATTGAATGCGAATAATTATTCGTGTCAATCTCCGCCGCATGATCGCACAGGAACCGCACGACGCACCGCGTTATCCGGGCCGGTTCTTCGGCGCACCGGAACGGGGAGAACGGATCGGGCGCGTGCTGCGAATAACCACCCGTACTCGCGAGCTCGACGAGGAGCTGCTCGACCGCATCGGACGCCGCATGTTCACCCGCGACGAGCTCGGCGCGGAACTGGTCCGGGCCATGCGGCGGGACACTCCGGACGGCGAGCGCGTGACGATGGCGTTGTTCCACCAGGCCCTCGACGGTGGGATCGCGAACGTTCCCGAAGCCCCCACCGCGCTGCGGAACTTCATCACCGAGGTGACCCGGACTCCGGAGTGGGTGGACTTCGAACTGGTCGAGCGCGGCGCACGCGCGATGCGCCGGATGGGGCGCAGCGCCGACGACGTGCTGCTGCAACTGTCGCTGATCGGCGGCTACCGCTTCGGCGGACCACCCGACCTGCTGGTGGAGACCGGCGGTCTGACCGGGGATACCGCGATGCGCAGGCTCGGAGAGACCAAGAAGTGGGCGACCGCGGTCTCGCGACCGGGTGGGATGCGGTTCGACGGTGAGGGGTTCAAACTCACCTTGCACGTCCGCGCGATGCACGCGCTGGTCAACGACCGGTTCGAACGCAACGGCCGGTGGGACACCCCGCGCTGGGGGCTGCCGATCAACCGGACTGACCAGGCCGCCACGCTCGGGCTGTTCAACAGCACCCTGCTGCTGGGGGTGCGGGCGCTGGGGTGGATCGTCACGCGCGAGGAGTCCCGCACGGTGATGCACCTGTGGAAGTACGTGGGGTGGCTGATGGGCGTCGACGAGGACTGGCTGTTCGACAGCGAGCGGGAGCAGAACGTGTTCAACTACCACGTGCTGCGTGCCCAGGACGACGTGACGCCCGCCGGAGCCGCGCTGTCGACAGCGCTGGTGGAGGGGCAACGCACGCTCGGCAACGGTCGGTTCGCGGGTGTGCGGGGTTACTACTCGCGGCTGCGGCTGCTGAGCATGTTGCGCTACTTCCTGGGCAAGCGCGATCTGCGCGACCTGGAGCTGCCGGTGACTCCGCCGTGGGTGATCCCGCAGATCATGGTGGGGAACGTGCTCAAGTCCGCACTGGTCGGCCGCACCCGAGCCGGTCGGAGGTACCTGGAGCGAGCGGGCGACCGCACCGTGGCGCGCGACCTCGACCGGACCTTCGGCTCCGCGCCGAAGCGGATCGGTGCGCTACCCGCGTGAACTTCGGCTTCATCGTGGTGCGGCGAGCAGTCGTTCCACCTGCTGTTTTCCGGAAACGATCTGCTCCACGGCGCTGACAGCGGCTCGAGGGCTGTCGACCACGAACACCCCGGGCTGTCCGCGCAGCGCGGCTCCCCAATCGGTTCCCCGGGTCACGGAATCCAGCAGAATGACAGGACGGCCGTGCTCCACGGCCGTACGTGCCTGGATACGAGCGCCGCTGTGCTCACCGGCCTCCACGACTATCGTCGCGATTCCGTACGCACTCATCGTGGCGTTGCGCATGGGAAAGGTGTGCTCGGCCGGTGGTGAATCGGGCCAGAACTGGGACAACACCATGCCCTCGCGGACGATTCGCTCCTGCAGCTCCCGATTCGCAGCCGGATAAACCCGCCGGATACCGTTTCCGATCACGGCGACGGTCCGACCGCCGCTCTCGAGAGCCGCCGTGTGCGCGGCGGTGTCGACCCCCGAAGCCAATCCGGAAAGCACGGTGAATCCGACCCCCACCAACCTGGCCGATATGTCGACGGCGGTGTCCAGCGCCTCCTGCGATGCCTTACGGGGTCCGATCACCGAAACCGCGTTCTCGCCGGGGACGAGCGTGCCGCGTACGAACACGAACGGTGGAAACTGGTTCACTTCCCTGAGCTGCTGCGGGTACTCGTCGTCCCGGAAAGTGATGAAGTCGAACTCGGCGGAGCGCCAGGCGGCTATGTCTTTCTTCGCGGACTCTGTCTCCGATTCGGCATCGTGGACTCCGCTTGTGGCTGGGCCGAAAAGGGTAGGCGCAGCACAGCGTTCCCAAATCGCGCGAGCGCTCCCGGAATCGGCCACGTCGGAGGCGATCCGCGACCACGTCGTGTTCTCCGGGCGTACACGAAGCAGGGCGAGCAACGCGGCCCGTTCCTCGTCGTCCCAGGAACCCATGTCCCGGACCCTAAAGCTGTCCGGCCTCGGACAATCATCGGTGCCACCGTTCGAAGTACAAGCTGTCTACCCTGCCCTGCCATCGACCTCTCACCGCACCCAGCGGCGGAAGCCCGCCTCGGCGTCGAGCACGTGTCCCGTGATCGTCGTGGCCCGCTCGTCGAGCAGCAGCTCGACCACGCCGGCTGCCTCCTCGGGGGTGTTCCAGCGCCCGCGCGGCAGCGCCCGGCCGACCGAGGCGGTCAGCTCCTCGGTGGCCCAGCCGGTGTCGGTCGGCCCCGGATTGACGCAGTTCACCGTGATGCCGCGCTCCACGAGCGCGTCCGAGAGTGTGGGGGTCAGCTGGTGCAGCGTGCCCTTGGTGGCCGCGTAGGGGATCTCGCCGCTCATCGGCGCCAGGTGCTGGCCGGAGGTGAACAGCACGACCCGACCCTCGTGCCGACCTTCCTCGTGTCCGTCTTCCCGGTATCGCCGCGCGAACTCCCGCACCAGCAGCAGACTCGCCCGGACGTTGACAGCCCAGCACAGATCCAGCTCGGCCGCGGACAGCGCGTCGAGGTCGAAATCGGAGCTGCGGGCGTGCGCCAGCACCAGGGTGTCCACGGAGCCGAACCGCTCGGTGGCTTGCCGCAGCAGCTCGCCCGGGGCCTCGGGCTCGGCGAGATCCAGCTCCACGTGGGAGAACGTCTCGCCGGTGCCGCCCAGCTCGGCGCGGAAATCCGGCGCAGCGGTCTCGGCCCCGCCGCTCAGCTCCAGCTCCGCGTCGTGCGGCGACCAGCCCTGGGCACAGACCCGCACGTCGGCTGAGAGCAGCCGCCGCGCGATCGCGAAGCCGATGCTCTGCCGCCGACTGACACCGGTGACCACCGCCGTACGTCCCGCCAACCCCATGCGGGGAGCCTCGCCGGGTACGGGCGTGGCGTCAACTGGATTTCCGGTGGCGCGTCGATTTCTCGCGAAATCCACGGCCGCCCGCGCCCCGGCTACGCCACAGCCCCGCCCCGGCGTAAATTTCTCGCGAAATCGCCGGGCCGGGAGGGCAGTCGCGGGGTCGCTCAGCGCTGGTCCGGACCCAGCGGCAATGGATCGATCGGCTGGTCGTTCGGGGTCATGTCGATGCCGAAGTCCCTGGCGAAGACCATGCGGGTGTCACGGATCATTCCTTCGACGCTCTCGTCGAGCTCGAACACCCGCGCTCCACGCAACCGGTGCTCCTCATCCCCGCCGAGCCCGTACGGGCCGAACCCGGTTCCGGAGGAGTAGCCGAGCAGCACCCCGTAGTAGTCGCCCACGTAGGAGTTCACGTGGTCGTGGCCGCAGAACACACCGCGCACGTCACCGCGCTGCTGGATCGCCGTGAACACACCGCTGTTGAACGGACCCGGACACTCGGCCTCGTTGCGCTCGCCGACGATTCCGTGCTTCTCGACGGCCCGTTCGTGATCGGCATCGGAACGGCCGTCCACACTGGAAAACCACATGAAGCGGTGCTCCCAGAGCGGGATGTGCATCCACATCAGGCCGGGGACCTTCCCGCCCGCCCTGCGTTCGAGGTGCCGTGAGGTCTCCGAGTACCACTGGATCTGGTCCGGGTGCACCCAGCCCCAGTCCGGATACCCCTGGAAGTCCTGACCGGCGATCGACTCGGGTGCGTAGCGACCGGAGTCCAGCAGCCACAGCGCGAACACCGGGCTGCCGCCGCGCGACCCGCTCACGGGCAGCACCATGTCGCCGGTACCAGTGACGTCGCGCGGGCCGCGTTCGTTCCGGTTGTGCCGGTAGGTCATGTAGAAGTCGAGCATGTCCTCCTCGGACATGCCGGAGAGTCGCTCGGAGTCCTCGTCGTGGTTGCCGAAGGTGATCGCCCACGGAATACCGCGCGACTCCATCGGGATGACCACGTTGTTGATGGCCTGCTTGACCTGCAGTGCGCTATCACAGCCCCCGGTGATTACATCGCCGTTGATCAACGCGAAGTCCGGTTTCTCGGAATCGAGCGTGCGCTCCATCAGCTCGATGGTGCGCCGGTCGGTGCGTTCGTCGTCCTGCGTGTCGTTGAACTGCACGATCCGGAACGTGCCGTCCGAGCGGAACCGCAGTTTCGGTTCCGGTGCCTCGAAACCGCGCCGGGCTTCCGCCCCCGCCATCGCCGGTGCGGCCACGGCGGCAGCGGTTCCCGCCCCGGTGGCCCGCAACAACGCACGTCGCCCGACAGTGCCCGTTTCCTCGCTCATGCCCGTCCCCGTAGTCCGGTTTCACCTCGACCCGGTCGAACCTAGGTGTGCGGGATGACCCCTCGATGGGAAACGCGGAAACGCCGGGTGAAAACCGCGTGCCCACCACGGCGTCGATTTCTCGCGAAATCGCCGGGCGAGGAGGAGGGCTTCGGAGCGGTTGGTCCGCGGGGAAACCCGACTCGGCTCCGTTCGGAGCAGTCATCCGGACGCGTCGGTCGTAACCGGCTACCGCGAACATCGGCACTCGGGAATTCACTCTTGCCATGATCCGACCACCGGCACCTAGCCTCCGAATAGGTATAGACCAAATCGGAGGGTGGTTATGTCAGGCATGGATCGCCGTCGTTTCCTCGCGGGTTCCGCGGCTGTGAGTGGCGGAACCGCGGTTGGTGCCCTCACCGGCACGAGCGCCGCCGCCGAACTCGGACCGGAAGCCGGCCAGGAACGAGGTCACGACCAGGTGCTGGTGCACGTGAACAACGTCGGCCACGACCCCGAATCGCCCAAGACCGCCGTGCTCGCGGCCGGGGACCGCGAACCCATCGCCTGGTGCTTCCTGGTCGACAACGAGACCGGCGAAATCGCTGCCCGGCGCAGGCCACATCACGCCGGCCGGGTCCGGGACTGGGGCGAGACCCACTACTGGACGGTCGACTTCTCGGAGTTCACGGTCGAGGGCGAGTACGTGCTGCGGGTCGGCGCCGGGAACCACACGCGCGGCGAATCCGTGCCGTTCCGGATCGAACCCCTCGCGCTGGAGCGGGACACGCTCTCCGACGTGGTGCACTGGTTCAAGTCGGCGCGCTGCTCGGGCCGGTTCGACCGGGCCGACCACTCGCTGCCCGTCGGCGAGAACGGCTCGGGAAACATCGACGCCCACGGCGGCTGGTACGACGCGACCGGCGACTTCGGCAAGCACTTCACCCAGCTCTCGCGGCACAGCTACTTCAACACGCTGTCCGTCCCGCTGACGGCCTGGGTGCTGTTCAAGGCCCACGAACAACTCACCGCACGGGACAACGAGGAGTTCACCCAGCTGCGCACCTGGTTGTGCGACGAGGGGCTGTACGGCGCCGACTACCTGAACCGGGTGAAGCGTCCCGAGGGCACCTTCTGCCACTCGGTGATGCAGCCCGGACCGCCCAAGGACCCGGCGCTGCGATTCCTGAAAACCACCGAACAAGACGGCGAGGTGCGGCAGGTCAACCACCGAGAGGGCGCGGGGGCCGCCATCGCGGCGCTGGCGCTGGCCAGCAGCTCCGACGACTCCGGTGAGTACGACTCCGCCGAGTACCTGCGCACCGCCGAAACGGCCTTCGAGTACCTGCGTGAGCACAACGTGGAGCTGACCAACGACGGCGTTGAGAACATCCAGGACGACTACAACGCGCTGATCGCCGCTGTCGAACTCCACCGGGCCACCGGCGAGCGCACCTACCGCGAGGTCGCCGACGCGCGAGCGGACAACCTGCTCGACCGGCTGAGCTCCTGGCGCTCCTATCGGGACTACTGGCGCGCCGACGACGGCGACCGCCCCTATTTCCACCCCTCCGACGCGGGACTGCCGGTGACGAGCCTGCTGAGCTACCTCGACATCGCCGACTCCGCGCGAACCGCGCGGGTGCTGGAAGTGGTGCGCCGCTCGCTGTCCTTCGAGATGTCGATCACCGCCGAGGTCACCAACCCGTACGGCTACGCGCGCAACCTGGTGCAGGACGGCACGGGCGACCGGCACAGCTCGTTCTTCTTCCCGCACGACGTCACCCCGCGTCCGGGCGACGAGTGGTGGCAGGGCGAGAACGCGCGGATCGCCTCGCTGGCCACCGCCGCCCGGCTGGCCGCGAAACGGTTCGACGGCGAGTTCGCCGGGCGGCTGCGGCGCTACGCGGCCGACCAGCTCGACTGGATCCTGGGACGCAACCCGTTCGGGGTGTGCATGCTGGGCGGCAGCGGCCGGAACAACCCCCGCTACATGTGGAAGGGCTCCTGGCAGTTCCTCAACACGGCGGGCGGAATCGTCAACGGCATCACCGGGGAGAACGCCGACGGCAGCGGGATCAGCTGGAATCGGGGATATGCCGAGACCGGCAAGGACTGGGACTGGCGCTGGACCGAGCAGTGGTTGCCGCACACCACCTGGTACCTGTTCGCGGTCAGCGTCGGATGAGAGCTTCACCTGTTTCGTAGCTGGTCGGGTAGCCGTCACGTGAGTCGGCGCCTTGCCGCGTTGGGCCGGCTCTTGAGTAGCGACCATCGCGAGAGCCGCACGGCAGAACCCGCGGCGGCGCCAACTGCGAGAGTGGTCGGAGTGCGGCACCGCGAACACCGCGGCCGCGTCAATTTCTCGCGAAATCGCCGCCGCCCCGGTGGGGGTCACCCGCGCGCGGGTTCGGTCGTCTCGGTGTCCGGGTCCTCGCTGCCGCTGGGCCTGCGGGACCAGAACGACGCCACCGCCGCACCGGAGAGGTTGTGCCAGACGGAGAACAGCGCGGCGGGCAACGCGGCCAGCGGGGTGAAGTGCGCGGTGGCCAGGCTCGCGGCCAGCCCGGAGTTCTGCATCCCGACCTCGACGCCGATGGCGCGGCGGGACGCCTCGTCCAACCCGGCCAGCCTGGCCGCGCCGTAGCCGAGCAGCAGCCCGAAGGCGTTGTGCAGCACCACCGCCAACAGCAGCAGCGCACCCACCGAGGCGAGCGTGCTCGCGTTGGCGCCGACCACTGCCGCCACCACGACGACGATGCCGAGCACCGAGACCAGCGGCAGCAGCGGCAACACCCGCTCGACCAACCTCGGCAGCGCCGCACGGATCGCGATGCCGAGCACCACCGGAATCAGCACGACCTTGACGATCGACCAGAACAGGCCGATGAAGTCCACCGGCAGGCTGGAACCGGCCAGCCACAGCACCAGCAGCGGGGTGAGCAACGGAGCCAGCAGGGTGGACACCGAGGTCATGGTCACCGACAGCGCGACGTGCCCCCTGGAGAGGTAGACGACCACATTGGACGCCGTGCCGCCCGGGGTGGACCCCACCAGGATCATGCCCGCCAGCAGCGCGGCGGAGAAGCCGAAGGCGCTGCCGATGGCCCAACCGGCCAGCGGCATCACCAGGTACTGCGCCACCAGCCCGATCAACACCGCCCACGGCCTGCGCAGCACCAACGAGAAGTCCCGGGCGCGCAGCGTGAGCCCCATGCCGAACATGATCACACCGAGCAGCGGGGTGATGGCGGGGGAGAGCGTGCTGGTGGCGCCGGGAAGCAGCATCCCCACGACACCGCCCAGCAGCACCAGCAACGCGAACCAACTGCCGACGAAATCCGCGGCGCGACGCAGCACACTCATGTCGCCGAAACCTCCCCACCGTGAAAGCGCACCACGGCCGGGCACCGTTCGTCGGGCTCGACCGAGAAATCCACGACTTTCCTAGCAGGGCGGGTGACCGGTGTAAACGCCGATCCCGATGCGCGGAAAGCGACGAGGCTCACCCCGTGGAAAACCGTCCGATCCGCCACGGTGCGGAATTCGATTCGTGCTCGACCGGTGACCGATCGAGTGGAAATGTCCTTCTTTCGGGGCTGGTGCGGATGCCGACGCGGGGGATCGGCGGCATGCTGATCTCGTCGCAACGGTTTCGAGAGGAATTCGGTCGAGGAAGAGATGAGCACACCGGCCCGCAACTCGCCCTTCGTCGGGCTGCACTGGGGCACCATCGTGGCGCTGGGGATTCTGGGACTGATCCAACCGGCGCTGGGCATCCTCCGGGTCTACGAGACGCTGGGCAGGCCCTGGAGCCCGATAGCGGTCACCGTGCTCGTCGCGGCGGTCTGGGTGGCCGTGGTGGTGCTGCGCAGGACGGCGCGTCCGGTGCTGACGCTGACCATCGTCGGCACGCTGTACGGGGTGCTGACGATCGTGCTCAACTGGATCGTGTGGATCGTCTTCTACGGCAGCACGGCGCCACTACCCGGCCCCACGATCGCCAGCATCGTGCTGGCGAACCTGCTGGGCGGCGCGCTGCTGGGGCTGCTGGCGCTGGTGATCCTGCGAATCATGAGCAGGCGGGGCCATTGATCGCGCGGTACGCCGCTCGGGATTTTCCGAGCGGACTGCCGGAACACTTCGGCGAAACCCGTCGTTGATGCTCACCGGGAACGCCCCGAGCACTGCCGACCAGCGGGTCCCCCTTCCGGTCCCGCGTGGACCCGTAAGGCTGTGAGCCCCCTCGATCACGGGGAGCGCCGCTGACGGCACACCTCTCCCGTGGTCGTGGGGGAGGTGAGACAGCTTTGGTTTCGCTGCCGGGGTTCGTTCATCCCCGCAGGGGAAACGGCGGGGGTTGTCTCGCCGGAACGATTCAACCGACAGCCGGATTCTCCGTATACCGGAATTGTGACTTCGGAGCTCACCCCGCGAGCCGGATTAAGGGCTCGCCGGTCCGGGGGTTACGCGCAGCGCGGCGATGATGGGCCGATAATGCGCGAGCATGAGTGCCAGGGCTTACCAAGTACGGGGCCGGGTCCGCCTAGATCCCGCATTGCCTGACACGCGGACTTCACCCGCTCTAACCGGGGGCAAACGGCTGTGAACCGTCTCCAGGACGTATCCGACCCGTGACCTGCCTGGATCGGCCACGGCGGAGAGCGCATTCCGTGCTACACTCGGCACTGTTATTTTTCATCTTGGCGGATTGAATATAACACGGTTGACCTCCGGTGATCACCGGGGGTCTTCTCGTATCTCACGTTCCGTGCACGGCGAGGCGGGCGAACGAAAACGCCCGACCGGAGCGTTCCGGCCGAGCGTTCCGAACAATTCACGACCGCCGGGAATCGGCGATCGTGTTTGGCGCTCCTCGAATTCGTCGTTTCGCGGAGCGCGTTCGTCGTTCGCCGCTGTCAGGCGAAACGGTTGGTCTTCACGGCGTCGAGGAATGCCGAGCACTGTGTACCGGTGACGGTGAAGTACCCGGCGACACGGCGAACGAATCGCGTGCGCGGCTACGTCATCGGCCGGTTCGCTCTGCCTCGATCGCCCGCTCGATGCCACGGAGCAGCCGCTGCCGCTCCTTGTCGGGGGCGTAGCCGCCCTTCGTGTAGTTGCGGGCGAACTCCTCGACGAACTCCGTTGGCTCGTCCCCGACCAGCTCGCGGATCGGCGTTCCGTCCGACGCGGCCCGCTCGAACAGCTCGGCGAGATCCTCGAACTCCGAGATCGCGCTCTCGTTGTCGGCGGGAACGAAATGCATCAGGTACCGCTCGATCGCCTCGACCGCCGTGCGGTAGTCCTCGGGAAGTCGCCTGATGCGCGCCTTGTACTGCCGGTAGCGCCGCTTGTCTCCGATCAACTTCGAGACAATCATAATCATCTGCCCCCTTCGCGGAGCTGTTCGAGACGTTCGGAAAGGAATCGCCAGGCCGTCCAGAATTCTTCGAGGTATTCCCTGCCCTGGTCGTTGAGGGAATACACCTTGCGCGGCGGACCTTTTTCCGAGGGAACCTTCGTCACGTCGACGAGGCCGCGCTTCTCGACCCTGACGAGCAGCGCGTAGACGGTGCCCTCCGCGATGTCGGAGAACCCCTGGTCCCGCAACCACGCGGTGATCTCGTAGCCGTACGCGGGTCGACCGGCCAGGATCGCGAGGACGACACCTTCCAGCGTGCCCTTGAGCATCTCCGTCGTCTGCTTGCCCACGGCAACGCCCCTCTGTCTACTCAGTGATACTGACTACCAGTAGATAGTAACACTGAATAGCGAAGTGGCAAGCCCTCGCGACGAGGGGAACCCGGACCGGACACGAATCGAGTCCCCTCCCGCGGTCGGGAAGGGACTCGATGAGTCCGGGATTGGACTTCGCGGTGAGCGAGTCGGTGCTCTTCGGCGCGACAGCGCGACCGAAGAATCAGCCCTGCTTGACCGCGCCCATTCCGTTGCTGGGCAGCACCGGGTAGGCCACCCGCACCCCGGCCTGGTCGAAGCTGTGCTTGAGCCGGGCACGCAGCGCGCGGCCGAGCGCCCACTGCTCGCCGGGCTTGACCTTGACGATGATCCGCACGGTCACCGAACCGTTGCCGATGCCGATGACCCCGCTGAGGTCGGGCTTCTCCAGGATCTTGGAGCGGAAGTCGCTGTTGGCGGCGAAGTCCTCGATGGTCGACTCGATCACGCGCTCGGCGTGGGCGATGTCGACGCTGTAGTCCAGCGGGAGCTCGATGACCGCGTTGGCCCAGTCCTGGTTCATGTTGCAGACCCGCATGATCTCGCCGTTGCGCACGTACCACAGCCCGCCGTTGAGGTCCCGGATCTTGGTGATGCGCAGCGTCACGGCCTCGACGGTGCCGACGGCGTCGCCCGCGTCGATCACGTCACCCACGCCGTACTGGTCCTCGACCATCATGAACACGCCGGACAGGAAGTCCTTCACCAGGCTCTGCGCGCCGAAACCGATGGCGAGCCCGAGCACGCCCGCGCTGGCCAGGATCGGCGCGAGGTTGATGCCGAACTCGCCGAGGATCATCACGAAGGCCACGCCGAACACGATCGTCGTGGCCACGCTGCGCAGCACCGAACCGATGGTCTGGGCGCGCTGCTGCTGCCGTTCGCCCGCGTTGTCGGTCTCGGCGCCGTTGCGCCCGACGAGATTCCCCGCCCTGGCGGTGGCCTGGTTGATCCGCTGGTGCGAGCTCACCATCCGCCGCACGCCCTGGGTGATCACCCGCCCCAGCACGGCACGCAGCACCACCGCCACGAGCAGGATGATGACGACGTTGACGAATCCGGAGAACAGCGCCCCGGAATTGTTGTTGAACCAGTTCACCACCGGATCGGTCACGCTCGCCGCGGGCGCGGCGGCGAAACGCGTCGTGGCATTCGCGGCGATCAGCAACGAAACGACCTTTCTCGCGTGTGAGACAGCTGTGACGGCTCGCGCGACTCACCCGAACAGCGGAGCGCGGCACCTGAACAGAGGAGCGCATCCTGAGCCGTTTTCACGATCGAGCGGCGTTCATCCTGCCAAGGACATCACGAAATGGCAAAAACCGGTATCGCCGCACCGAAAACCGGATTCACCACGCGAAAAGCGAACATCCACCGAAGTCGGGCGTGCTTCAGAGCTGCGCGAACAACGCGACGGTTCCCAGCCCGAGCCCCGCTGCCGCCACACCACCGAGAACCGTCCCCAGCACGTACCGGGCAGCGTGCGAACGCGCGCCGGAGGTGTAGAGCCGGACGGTGTCCTGCCCGAACGTGCTGAACGTGGTCAACGCGCCGCACAGCCCCACCACCAGCAGAGTGCGCAGACCGGGGGAACCGAAACCGTCGAACACGGCAGCACCGCCCGCAAACAGCGCGATCAGGAACGAGCCCACCACGTTGACCGTGAACGTGCCCCAGGGAAAGGCGGAACCGTGACCGCGCCGCACGCCCAGGTCGATCCCGTAGCGCAGCACCGCGCCCGCCGCTCCGCCGAGCGCCACCAGCAGCAGGGTCATCACGACTCCGTTCCAGGGGCGGTGTCGGGGACGTTGTCGGGGGCGGCACCGGGACCGCGTCGCCGCGCACGCGCGACGACCGTCCTGGCCAGCATCGCGCCGCAGATCACCGCGGGCAGCGCCAGCAGCACCGTCAGCAGCAGGTACAGCGCGGCGTGGAGCGGCTGTCCGGTGGCCAGCAGGCCGCCCGCATCGGCCAGATAGCTGGAGAAGGTGGTGAAACCACCCAGCAACCCGACTCCGAAGAACGGCCGCAACAGGTGGTGTGGCTCGCCCGCTTCGAGGAACACGGTGAAGGCACCGATGACCAGACACCCCAGCACGTTGACGGTCAGGGTGGGCCAGACGGCACCGCCGTCGGCGTGCGGCAGTGCGAGCGAGACGCCGTAGCGCAGCGACGATCCCAGCGCTCCGCCGAGTGCGACGGCGGCGAGTACCCGCGACCGGTGCGCGATCAGGGCGTTGGGCAACACGGACTCCCTACCCGGAGGTTCTCGAACGGGTAGGGACCGTCGGCGAAGCGAACCCCGCGGTTGGTTCCGGCGGGCCCCACCGCCGGGATCCGCTCGCGCGGACCACGGCCAGTGTAGCGATCCGGAGCGCTAGAACACCTCGGAAAGCGACGTGACACACAGCGGAACCGACGAACAACGGGACAGTCGGACTGACTCACGGCGAGGCGCTGACTCACGGGGGTACTTACTCACGGGGGTACTTACTCACGAAGTGCTCGCTCAGGACGGCGTGGGCTCGGCCGCGAAGCCCGAACGACGGCGGCGGTAGGCCAGCACGGCGATCACCAGCAGGCAGAGCAGCACGACGGTGGTGGGCAACCCGCCCTCGATGCCGAAGGCACCGCCGTTGAGCAACGCGCTGCCGCCCTCGGCGGGGCGCGTGTCGGCGAGCGTGGCCGTGAGGTTCATGCCGGACACCTCGACGCCGTAGACGTTGCCCTGGCACCAGTTCCACACCGTGTGGAAGGCGCACACACCCCACAAGCCGCCCTCGGCCAGCGCCCAGTACGCCAGCACGAACGAGATCAGCACCAGGTTCAGCAGCGGCAGCGGACCGAAACCGGTATTGAGGCCGTGCAGCAGGGTGAACACCACCGCCTGTGAGACCAGCGCGGCCGTGAGCCCCCACTTTCGCCAGGTGACCTGCATCAGGTAGCCGCGGGTGAGGATCTCCTCCGTGCTCGCCTGCACCACGAAGCCCAGCAACGTCAGCGCGAGCACGCCCACGATCGCGTAGCCCGCCCCCGAGCTCTCGAACACGAGTTGGTCCGCCGCGACGTTGCCCAGCACGAGCACGCTGATCGCCAGCAGGGCGACCCCCGCACCCAGTGACGCGGAACGAACCGGACTCCGGGAGGGCAGGAACCCGACGCTGCCGAACGGCCTGCCCTCCTTGAGCGGCAACCACAGCACCAGCCCCAGCACGGAACCGATGAATCCGCAGGTCAGGGCCACCTGAGAGGCGAGACCGAGGCGCATGCTGGTCAGGAGGGACAGATCACCGGTGAACACCACCGCCATCGCGAAGGCGATGGCGCTGACGATCTGCCCGAGCACGAAACAGCCGAGCACCACCAGGATCCCGACCACCGCGCCGGTCGGGCGGCGTGCACGCAGTATTCCCCGGAGCAGCGGGGATGCCGGGCGGGTTGCTCCGTCTACGGCTTCTGAAGTGTCCACTGTGCCTCAACCTGGATCGGGAACGCGGTGACGACATTGTCCCGTGGAGCGGCGAGGGACGGGAAAGCACCGTGCCGGTCGTGTCGGACGGCTAAACCCACCGTTCGCACACCAGCACTGCGGGAAGACGTGATCACGGGTACCGACCGAAGAAAATACCCCCGGCGCGTGCTGAGCACTGGCTGACCGGGGGCTACGTCCGACAGATAGCGCTCGGACGGGGGTGGATGCACAGGCCTGAACGAGTTCCGGATGACCGGGCCGTTGTGAGTCGAAAACGCGGCAGCGCCGAGCACGAAGGGCGTGTCAACACGCCTCCAGCACCCGGTCCCCGTACTCGGTACACCAGAGGTCGATCAGCTCTTCGAACAGTCGGACTCCCCGCGCCAGCGATTCGACGACTTCGAGCAGGGCTTCCCGGTCGAGCGTGCCGGTGTCGAGCGCTTCGACGAGCCGCCGCGCGGAGTCGTCGAGCGTGCCCAGCGCCTCGCCCCAGGTCTCGGCCCGCCGACTGTCGGGTGGCTCGGGGAACCCACCGGCCTCGGTCACGGCTTCGGCCAGCCGGACGGAGCTCCCGCGCACCTCGCGCACTTCGGCGTTCGACCTGATGTCGTCACCGAGCTCGACCGTCGCCGAGCTCACCGCTCGGAGGTGTCTCGCGCCTCCGCGCCGGAGCCAGACACGTCCGGGCTCGGTGCCGCTCGCCGACTCGGTGCTCTCCGACCCGTTGCGCTCCGCTTCGGCCACCGGGACCGACGATTCCTCGCCGGTACCGGGCGCGTTCGGCAGGGCCAGCACGACGACCGAAGCAGCCGCGATGACCACCGCGACGATTCGCCCCGCGCGACCGGATTTCGGTATCCCCGCACCGACCGGTGTCCGGACGATCTTCGGTGCGCGGGCGCGGTTCCACCTCCGCAGCCCCCGGCGGACGGTGCTGCCGAGCAGATATCCCACGAGGGCCGCGACGGTTCCCTCCACCGTGACGACGCCGAGCACCGTCGCGGCGTACTCGCCGCTCGTCGTTCCCGGACACCGGGTCGCCGTCGCGTGCAGCAGCGGCACGCAAGCACCGAGGCGACCGAACGCCCACATCGCGCAGCTGACAGTCAGCCCCGTGGTCGCGGCGGCGAACAGCGCGTGCGCGAAGCCGGACCTCCGGAACAGCACGGCGGCGACGACAGCGGCCACGGCGAACTGCACGGCAACCGCTCCCGCGAACTCCCACCCGGAGAGCACCGCCCGGAACGCGTCGGTGCTCCGCTCCGACAGCGGGACGGTGCCGCGCATCGCCGCCTTGACCGCGAGATCGAAGACCAGCCACACCGCGGCACCGAGCAGCCCGCTCAGCAGCGCGAATCGAATCCGCGTGCGGTGCGCCAGCAGCAGCGGAACCGCCCACAGCAGCACCAGGCCCGCGCACAGCGCCAGGTTCCGGGCGCCGAACCCCATCACCACGGGATTCCACGTCGCCGAGAGCAGCGCGTGATCCAGGCCGGTCCACCCCGCCTCGGCGGCGAAACCGGTGATCGAAGCACCGAACTGACCGAACACGGACGGTGCCGGGCTCAGGCTCTCGAAGAACGCCCACAACTCCAACCAGGACCAGCCGATCAGCGACACGGCAGTACCGATGGCGGACCAACCGACAGCTCGGCCCCACGCGAGCCGGTTGCGATGCAGCAGGAGCGAACACCGGTGCACCCACCGGGACAACAGCACGAGCTGGACGGCGAGCAAACCACCCGCGAGGAGGACGACGGCCCCCGGAAGCGGATCGCGAAGGGTGGGCAGCGAGAGTCGTTCCCCCAGCAGCGCACCGACGACCACACCGACACCGATTCCGGCCGGGTAACCCCGTGCCCTGCCGCCGGCCCTGGCGACCGCCGCCCCGCGCACCGCCGCGAAACCCACGAGCAGCGCGACGAAGACTCCCCACACCGCGCTCAGCGACCGGAGAACATCGAGCGGCGCACCAGCGGTGACGATGGGTATGGCGAACTGGACGAAGCCGAGCTGCAGCACGACCCCGGCGGCGAAGTACTCACCGACTCCGGGCCGGAACAGCGCGGTCGGATCGGCGAGTGCGGCGACGCGGCTCGAAGGAGTCGGATGCCTGCGCAGCCAAACCGGTGGCCATCGGGTCACCGTGCCCGACAACGCGGGTAGGCACAGGCTCGGGTCCGCAGAGCCCAGCCAGGCCGAGACCCGCACGTCCGCGTGGTGCTCCCGCGTCCGCAGCAGGGCGTCGCGGAACAGGTGGACCAGCAGCACCAGACCGGCTACGCGCCAGGAGATATCGAACGAACTCCGAAACGAACCGTCCTGCCAGGACACCCACAGCAGGCCAACCGCCATCGGCGCCAGAGCCGTGAGCAGGAAAGACCGCCACACCGCCAGGGCGAAGTAGGTGGTCGGCACGTCCCGGTCGCGCACGTGCGCCAACTCGTGCAGCACCACGGCTCGGAACGACGCGGGATCGGTCCGGAACAACGTCAGCAGCCCCGCATCGAGCCGGACGTAGCGCCTGCGCCCGTCGCCGAAGGCGAGCCCGCCCGCACGCGGGTTGAGCGGATCGACCAGGAAGACCGGAGCGCGGGGTAGTCCCGCCTCGGCCACGAGACTTTCCAGGTACGCGGCCAGCTCCGGGCTGTCGGCGGAACGCAGCTCCACCAGCCGCTGCCGCCGGATACACCACCACGGTTGCAGCCGGTAGAGCAGCACCGCGACCGCGAGCATCCCCAGCAGCGCCAGAAAAGTCCACAACAGACGATCCGACATGCGCTCCGCGAGGCATCCGGCGAAACCGTCGTAGCGCTGTTCGGCATCGGGCCGTGGCAGGGGATGCTGCCCCGGGTAGTACCCAGAACGCACCTGGCACCGTTCGAACTCGCGAAACCAGCCGGCCAGGCCGGAAGGCAGCAGCACCCAGTGGATCGTCGCCGCTGTTCCGAACGCCAGGGCGATCAGCGAACCGAAGTGGACCGTGGTGCCGCTCGGAGTCCGCAGCCCCGCCACGGAAGGCCGCGTGCTCCGATCCGTACTCGTTACCACCGGGATCTTCCGAGCGGGTTCATGCCCCGCGACGAAGACTCCATCAATCGGTCCGGTCGAGGGAGTCCACGATGGCGCCGACGAGCAGTCGCACCCGGTCCTCGGACAGGCCGAGTGCCCTGGCGCGGGCCTCGGCGACTTCGCGCACCCGCTCCCGCTGCTCGTCGGTCAGCGGCCCCGCCGTCAACGATTCCGCCGTCAACGATTCCGCCGTCGCCGGTTCCGTAGTCGACCCTTCCGCCACGGTCCCGTCGTCGCTTTCCACTTCGGCACGTCGACGGAACCTGGCGCGGATCCGGGACAGCACCCGGTCACCGCCACGCACCACCGCGTCCCCGGCTCTGTCGACCAGCTGGTCGTAGATCGCGGCGGCCACCGCCAGAGCAGCAGGGGACAGCAACGCCACCACGGTGTCGATCCCGGAGCCGAGGGCTTCGTCGCCGCGCCGCCGAATCGCCGTCGCCCGTTCCGGATCGCGCAGGAACTCCTCGCTCGCGGCCTCGAAGAAGGGCAGTTCCTCGGGCGCCAACGACTCGACGACGCGACGCGCCGTGGTCACCGTGAACTCCCGCCGCTCGTCTTCGCCCACCAGTCAGCCCCCAGCAACGTTCAGCCCGGGAACCGATTCTCATCGACGACGACTCGCACTGTCACTCGGCCGTTCGGATTACGTGTGCGGAGAATCGCCGACGAAGCACAACGGAAACGCGGAAAGAATCGGACGGAACAACGCGACGATTCACCGATGTCCGGAAGAGACGACACCGATCTTCCTGAGCACGGGACAACCGACCCTACTGATCGTCGGCGGTGAAGTACCGGGGTTCGCACAGCTCGGAATCCGCCAGTCCGTGCTCGCGACACCAGGTGCGGGCCTGCTCCGGACCGTCGAACGGGCCGGGATGGAACAGGACGGTACCGCGCTCGGTGGACCGCTGTGCCACCGTAGCGTTGATCTTCTCCTCGAGACGTTGGGCGTACCGCCCACTCGGCCTGCCTGGAGGCAGGGTGATCAGCTCGGCGCCCCAGATCCCGTCGACGGACCCGAGGGCCCCGGCGGCGCGCAGCCGGTCGTAGAGCTCCAGCATCCTCGGCGAGTGGGTGCCGGGCTGTTCGATAGCTCGCTGGAGGGTGCGCGTGTGCTCGGCCGCGCACTCTTTGAACCCCGGATGTCCGGACTCGCCCAGCGTGGTCGAGACGACGCCGCTGACGGTGACGCCGTGACGCCAGGGTTGCATCAGCACCAGATCCGGAATGGTCAGTACGTTCCCGGAGTCCTGCTTGAGCCGCACGTCGACGGTGTAGATCGTTCCCCAGCCGGTCGCGCCGGTGTCCCCATCCGGGCCGATGCTGAGCAGCACGCGTTCCCTGGACTTGCCGTCGAGCTCGTACAGCACGGACTCCCGCACCGTGCGGGACTTCAGCTCTCGCGGAATGCGGACGTCGTAGGCCGTGGTCACGAAGACTCCCCCACTCGCTTGGCACGGGCGGAGCTGCTGCTCGGAACGCACCACGACCTCGATCTCGGTGACCAGCGCGGGCTGATCGCCACGGTTCTCCAGCAACACGTCGACCGCGGCGGCGTCGACGAGCTCCGTCTCGTGAAAACCGGTATCCGGATTCTTGTTCGTCTTCTCCACATCCCCCTTGGTGGTCACCCGGTACTCGGCCACCCCCAGGTCCGGCTGGGTCGCCACCTCGTTGGCCCGGCGAGCCTCGAACAGCGCCAGGATCCCGGCCACCGCCCCGGCGGCGGCCAGCACCGATCCGACCGCCACCCACACCCGCCGCAGCCGCCACCACACTCGCGCGACATCCGAATCCGACGAGGGGGCCTCGGCGTCCGTTTCCGGCTGTTCCGCCTCGGAACGCCGGTTGCGCCCGGCCACCCGTCGAATCCGTCGTCCCGTCCGCTGCCGCCTGATCACACCGTCCCCCGGAGAATCGCCAGTCCGATCGCGGTCACCACGACCGGAACACACCACCATTCTGATAATCCCCGCGGTGGTGATCACTCCGCCGAACTGGTGTATCTCCTGCCGAACTGACCGTGACACCGACGGCTCGGCGCACCGCTACCCCACAGCACCGCTCAGACGTCGGACCGCTCGGCGCGCTCGGCGTTGGCCAGGATCGCGTCGTGCACGAACCGGGCACCACCGGTACCCACCTCGCGCTCGTAGGTGGCCGTGAAGCGCTCGTCGGCCAGATACATCTCGGCCAACGAACGCTGCATCCCGTAGGAGCACTCGTAGAACCAGCCGGTGATCAGCCCCCGGTGCCGCTCGGCCAGCTCCATCGCGCGGGTACTCGTGGCGGACTCGCCGTCGGCGAGCGCCGCGGCGAACTCCCGGTGCAGCTCCCGCTGCTCCGCGGCCATGCGGGCCCAATCGTCCTTGGTGTAAGAGGCCGTGCGGCGCCGCGACTCCCGATAGGGCTCGGTGCCGCCCCAGCGCCGCTCGGCCTCCTCGGCGTGTTCGTCAGGATCGAACCCGCCGAACAGTTCGAACTTCTCCTCCTCGGAGAGGTCGATTCCCATCGTGTTCGCCTCCAGTTCGAGTTCCACGGTGGCGAGCGTCGCCCGCAGCCGAGCTATCCGCTCGGTCAGCAGGCGGTGTTGCCGCCGCAGCTGGTCGGTGGGGTCACCGCCGTCGAGGATCTCGGCGATGTCGGTGAGGCCGAACCCGAGTTCGCGGTAGGCGAGGACGCGCCGCAGCCGTTCGAGATCCGCGTCGGAGTACTCGCGGTGCCCCGCCGTGCTGCGCCCGCTCGGCGACAGCAGTCCGATCTCGTCGTAGTGGTGCAGCGTGCGCACCGTGACTCCGGAGAGCCGCGCCACCTCGCCGACACCGCGGCCCTTCCCCGCTGCCGAATGACCCATGTTCGTTCACCTCGCCGACCACCCTGCTCCCTCACGCGGCGTGAGGTTCAAGTACGAGTTCGTCCCCGGTTCCAGCGGGCCCGACCGCACCGCTGCCGGGGAACGTCGAGCGGTACCGGTCACCGGCTGGCCACCCGCCGGTAGCGCGCCACCGACAGCGGGACGAACACGGCGATGATCACCAGCGAGGAGCCGACGGCGTAAGGGACGACGTGCTCGGCGGGCCAGCTGCTCGGTGGCGGCATCCCCACCCGGATCGGATTGCCGAACAGCTCCCGCAGCGCGTCGGCGTTGACCGTGATCGGGTTCCACCGCGCGAACACCCGCAGCGGCGTGGGCATCGACTCGGCCGAGACGAAGACCGAGGATATGAAGGTCACCGGGAACAGCCACAGCAGTCCGGCGCTCTGCGCCACCTCCACGGTGCGCGAGATCAGCCCGATGAAAGCCCCCACCCAGGACATGGCGAACGAGAACAACAGCAGCACCAGGTAGCCGGTGAGCACGTCCGTGGGGTCTCCCCGCAGCCGCCAGCCGATCAGCAGGCCGCAGAGCGACATGATCACCACGGACAGCAGGCTGACCGCGAGATCGGAGCTGGTGCGGCCCAGCAGCACCGCCACCCGCGACATCGGCAGCGCGCGGAACCGGTCGACGATGCCCTTCTGCAGGTCGTTGGTCAGGCCGATCACGGTGAACGAGGAGTTGAAGGCCACTGTTTGCACGAAGATCCCGGCGATCAGGAACTCCCGGTAGCGACCGCCGCCCAGGCTGCCGCCGAACACGAAGGCGAACAGCAGCACGAACATGATCGGCTGCACGGTTCCGGACAACAGCCAGTCGGGATTGCGCTTGATGTTGAGCAGGTTGCGCCAGGCCACCACGGAACTGTCCCGCAGGCTCGGTGGAACGACGGTCACTCTCGGCCTCCCCGATCCGCGCGCTCGGCGGTGGCGACCCCTTCGGGCTCGGCGACATCGGCCGTCCCGCCGTTGCCGGACGCCTCGGTGGGCTTACCGGTGAGGCTGAGGAACGCGTCGTCGAGGGTGGGGCGGTGCAGTCCCACGTCGTGCACCTCGATCCCCGACTCGCCCAACCGGCGTACCGCCTCGATCAACGACTTCGAGCCGTCGTTCACGGTCACCTGCAACCGGCGGCTCTGCGCGTCGACCCGCGGGGTGTCGGAGCCGATCCCGGCGAGCACCTCGGCGGCGGTGTCCATTTCGGTCGTCTCGTCGACCACCAGCTCCAGGCGTTCGCCCCCGACCAGCGCCTTCAGCTCGTTCGAGGTGCCGTTGGCGATCACCCTGCCGTGGTCGATGACCGCGATGGTGTCGGCGAGCGCGTCCGCCTCCTCCAGGTACTGGGTGGTCAGCAGCACGGTGGTGCCGTCGTCGACCAGTTCGGCGATGAGCCGCCAGGTGTCCATCCGCCCGCGCGGGTCGAGCCCGGTGGTGGGCTCGTCGAGCATCACCACCGGGGGTCTGGCCACCAGCGCGCCCGCGAGGTCCAGGCGTCTGCGCATCCCGCCCGAGTACCCCTTGGCGGTCCGGTCACCGGCCTCCCGCAGTCGGAAACCGTCCAGCAGTTCACCGGCGCGCGTTCGCGCGTCCGGGCGGTTCATGCCGTAGAGCCTGCCGACCATGTAGAGATTCTCGCGACCGGTGAGGTTCTCGTCCACGGCGGCGTACTGCCCGGAGAGACCGATGGAACGCCGCACCGCGTTCGGCTCGGTGAGCACGTCGTGCCCGGCCACGGAAGCGCTTCCGGCGTCGGGACGCAGCAGGGTGGTCAGGATGCGCACGGCGGTGGTCTTGCCCGCCCCGTTCGGCCCCAGCAGCCCGAGCACCCGCCCCTCGCGAGCCGAGAACTCCACCCCGTCCAGCGCGCGGTTGGTACCGAAGTTCTTGACCAGTGATTCGGCGTTGATCGCCGTAGCGGAGGTCATCGCGGGAGCCTCCATCCGCTCGGGTGGGATACGTGGCAACTCTAAGCGGGGCGGCCGTGTCACGCGCGACCGCACGCGGCCGAGAGCTCCCGAACCGGCCGTTGAGCCGGGAAAAGTGCCGACATTCGTGTCTTACGTCCGGTCTTTCCTTGGCAGAAGTTACTACTAGGTAATATACTTGGGTTACCGATGAGTAAGGGCGTGGTGCCTGGCCCGCCCGCACGATTCAGCACGAGGGAGCCACGCCATGGGCCACTACAAGAGCAATATCCGCGACCTCGAATTCAACCTCTTCGAGCTGTTCGAAGTGCAGAATCGGCTGGGCAAGGGTGCGTTCGAACAGGCCGACGAGGACTCGGCCCGGGGCGTGCTCACCGAGCTGAACACCCTCGCCACCGGCCCGCTGGCCGATTCCTTCGAGGAGGGTGACCGCAACCCGGCCCAGTTCGACCCCAAGACCGCCTCGGTCACCCTGCCCGAGGGGTTCAAGAAGTCCTACCAACAGGTCATGGACGGTGAGTGGTGGCGGCTGAGCCTGCCCGACGAGCTGGGCGGCTACGGCATCCCGCCGTCGGTGCAGTGGGCGGCGGCCGAGCTGATGCTGGGCTCCAACCCCGCGATATTCATGTACATGGCCGGGCCGAGCTTCGCCACCATCCTGTGGGAGAACGGCACCGAGCAGCAGCAGCGCTGGGCCGAGCTGATGATCGATCGCGGCTGGGGCGCGACGATGGTGCTGACCGAGCCCGACGCCGGTTCCGACGTGGGCGCGGGCCGCACCAAGGCCGTCAAGCAGGAGGACGGCAGCTGGCACCTCGAAGGGGTCAAGCGCTTCATCACCTCGGGCGACCAGGACATGACCGAGAACATCATGCACCTGGTACTGGCCCGGCCCGAGGGCCCGGGAGTGGAGCCCAAGCCCGGCACCAAGGGGCTGAGCCTGTTCCTGGTGCCGAAGTACCACTTCGACGACAGCACCGGTGAACCCGGCGAGCGCAACGGCGCCTACGTCACCAACGTCGAGCACAAGATGGGGCTCAACGCCTCGGCGACCTGCGAGGTCACCTTCGGGCAGCACGACGCCCCGGCCAAGGGCTGGCTGCTGGGCGAGGTGCACGACGGCATCGCACAGATGTTCCAGGTCATCGAGTACGCCAGGATGATGGTCGGCACCAAGGCCATCGGCACCCTGTCCACCGGCTACCTCAACGCGCTGGAGTACGCCAAGGAGCGGGTGCAGAGCGCCGACATGCCGCGCTCGACGGACAAGACGGCACCCCGCGTCACGATCACGCACCACCCGGACGTGCGGCGCATCCTGATGCTGCAGAAGACCTACGCGGAAGGGCTGCGTGCCGTCTACTGCTACACCTCCGACTACCAGGACCGCATCGCGCAGGCCAAGACCTCCGGTGAGGACGTGAGCCTGTACGAGCAGATCAACGACCTGCTGCTGCCCATCGTCAAGGGTGTCGGCTCGGAGCGGGCCTACGAGATGCTCACGCTGTCGTTGCAGACCCTCGGTGGCTCGGGCTACCTGCAGGACTACCCGATCGAGCAGTACATCCGCGACGCCAAGATCGACAGCCTCTACGAGGGCACCACCGCGATCCAGGCGCAGGACTTCTTCTTCCGCAAGATCGTCAAGAACAACGGTCAGGCGATCGGCCACGTGGCCAACGAGATCCAGCGGACCCTGAACTCCGCCGAGGCCGACGAGCGGCTCAAGGAGGAGCGCGAGCTGCTCGGGCAGGCGCTGGACGACGCGCAGGGCATCCTCGGAGCGCTGTTCAACTTCGCGACCTCCGCGCAGGAGGACGTCAACGAGATCTACAAGGTCGGCCAGCAGGCCGTGACCCTGCTGATGAGCATGGGCGACGTGCTGATCGGCTGGCTGCTGCTGCGCCAGGCCGAGATCGCGCTGCGCGCGCTGGACGGCGGGGCCACCGGCAGGGAGGCTGCGTTCTACAACGGCAAGGTCGCCGCGGTCCGGTTCTTCGCCAAGAACGTGCTGCCGGAGCTCTCCTCGCGGCGGAAGATCGTGGAGAACACCGACAACTCGCTGATGGAGATCGACGAAACCGCGTTCTGATCCCCGGATCGCGCTCGTGACGACTCACCCGCGCCCACCGGCACCACCGGGAAACCCGGCGGGACCGGTGGGCGCGGTTTCGTCCGTTCGGTGTCTCTCGGCGCGGCGTAAATTTCCCACGAAATCGCCGCGCGGGACGGCGGATACGACCCCGGGCCCCGTCAATTTCTCGCGAAATCGCCGCGCCCGGGAACCGGCAACGCACTCCTCGAACTCAGCTCGGGTCGACGAGGACCTTCAGTGCTTTCCGGTCGGCCATGTCGCGGTACCCGTCCGGAACACCGTCCAGTTCGGTCCGCTGGTCGAACACCCGACCGGGGTCGAGCTTGCCGTAGAGCACGTCGGGAAGCAGCTCGGGGATGTAGGCGCGGGCGGGGCACACCCCGCCGGAGATGCCGACGTTGCGCATGAACATCTCGCGCACGTCCACGCCGTCGCCCTCCTGCGGGACGCCGACGTAACCGACCCGGCCGCCCTCGCGGGCCAGCCGCAGCGCGGTTCGCAACGAGTCGCCGGTGCCGACGCACTCCAGCACCGAGTGCGTGCCCTCGCCACCGGTCAGCTCGCGGACGCGTTCCACCGCCTCGTCGCCGCGTTCGGGCACCACGTCGGTGGCGCCGAACTCCACGGCGAGGTCCGTCCGATCGGTGTGCCTGCCCATGACGATGATGCGCTCGGCACCGAGCCGGTTGGCCGCGAGCACCCCGCACAGCCCGACCGCACCGTCGCCGACGACGGTGGCGGTGCCGCCGGGACGCACCCCGGCGGAGACGGCGGCGTGGTGTCCGGTGGGAAGCACGTCGGCCAGTGTCAGCAAACCGGGCAGCAGCTCGCTGTCCGGCTCCACCGGCAGGCGGACCAGGGTGCCCTCTGCATGGGGAACCCGTACCGCCTCACCCTGGGCACCGTCCGAACCGGGCGAGCCCCACAGGCCACCGTTGACGCAGGAGGTCTGCAGTCGCTCCCTGCAGTAGGTGCAGTGGCCGTCCGACCAGGTGAACGGCGAAACCACCAGATCACCGGCACGCAACCCGTCGACCTCGGAGCCGGTTTCCTCGACGATCCCGACGAACTCGTGACCGATGCGACTGCCCGCGCCGTCCCGCTCCATTCCCTTGTAGGGCCAGAGATCGCTGCCGCAGATGCAGGTGAGGCTCACCCGCACGATCGCGTCGGTGGGCTCGGCCAGCACCGGGTCGGCGACGTCCTCGATCCGGACGTCGCCCGCACCGTGTATGACGGTGGCGCGCATGAAACCACTCCGTTTCGGATGGAAACCTTCCATCCCGTCACACGTATGGAGTAGTCGTGGGATTCCGGCGAACCGGCGCACATCCGCGAAACGTGCGGCATCACACCCGGCGCGCTCCCGGAGTGTGCTCGGGCGACTACTCCTCGCCCTTCTTCTTCGCGCACTCGACGATCGGCTGCGGATCGTAAACCGTCTTCTGCCGGTCCCTCGTCACCTCGCCGGTCTCGAGATCCTTCCTGATCCGCGTGTTCTGAACCGTGAACCCCTTCTTGCCGCTGGTGGCCACGCACTCCTCGTCCGCGGGCACGGTCACCTTCTCGGGTTCGGTGACGTCGGTCTTGTCGCTGGTCTCGGACTTGACCTCGTACTGCTTGGTCCCCCAGAAGGTCACGCTCACCGACTCGGGGGTCCACGCGGTCTTGATCAGGATCCCGCTGTCGGAGACGTTCTTGAACTTGACGTCGATCACGCTGGTGCCGTCGGGACGCTGGAACACCGTCGCTTCCCGCCCCATCGGGTAGCGGCTGATGTAGTAGCTGTGCGCCTTGTGCTCCACGTCCTTCATACCGGCCAGGTAGGAGGCGTTGTAGAGCGTGGTGGCGAACTGGGAGATGCCACCGCCCACGGCCTCGTCGGGGCGCCCGTCCTTGATGATTCCGGAGGCGATGTAGCCCTGTTCCTTCTGGCGGACACCGGTGTGGCCGTTGAGGCTGAACGTCTCACCCGGTTCGACGAGCGCGCCGTCGACCTCCTGGGCGACCCGTTTGATGTTCACCCCGGAGTTCTCGCTGAACCCACCAGTGGTGAAGGTACTGACCTTCTCCTCGATACCGAGCTTCTTGGCCTGTTCGGTCGTCAGCTCCGCCGGAACGTCCTTGTATACCGCCTCGATGGTGTCCGAACCGGACTTGGTGAGTTTCTCCCGCAGCGGCTCGAACGTCTTCTTCCAGTCGATGCCGCGTCCGGTCTCGGAGGGCTCGACGGTGGGTTGGCCGTCCTCGAACACGAAGGAGGCGCTCTCGCCCTCCTTGAGGGTGGACTTCAGCTGCGGCTTGACGACATCCCTGGCCGCGGGCACGTCGAGATGCCAGTTCAGACCACCGGAGTCGTTGGGTTCGAAACGCAGCGCCGCGGCGATGTCGGCGGGCGCCAGGGTCGCCTGCACACCGTCGCCGTTGACGGTCACCGGCCCCGAGACCGCGGGACGGGCGACCCCCTCCAGCGCCCGGCGCACACCCGCCTCGTCGGTTCGGACGTCCTTCTTGGTGTAGGGCAGCGAGACCGGCTGGTTGCCCACCCAGTCGCGGACCACGACGTCCATCGCCCGATCCATGTCCACGTTCCTGCCGGTGACGGGGAAGACCGGTACCGGTTCGGAGCCCTCGAACCGGATGGTTCCCTCCACCGGTTCGCGATGCAGGTCGTTGTGCACCTGCTTCAGCTGCGCACGGAGCTTCTCCCGATCCACGTTGCTCTCCGGGGTCACCTCGCGGGTGGTGAAGAAGGAGGTCAGCCTCGTGATCGGGTTCAACGGCTGTGAACCGGCCTTGTCCAGTGTGGCGTCCCAGTCCATCGAAAGCCCGGCCGCCTGGGGCTCGATGCTGCTGGTGGCTTTGCCGACCTGGAGCTGGATGGGCTCGCTGAGCGAATCGTCGAGCCGGGAACGCAGCTCGCGCTCGGCCGCCGCTGGATCGAGCCCGCCGACGTCGACACCGGCCACCGTGGTGCCGCGCGGCACCTGCCCACTGCTGAATGCCAGATCACCGATGTAGAGCAGCGCCAGCACGCCGATCGTGATGCCGGCCGCGAGGCCGGCTCGAAGTAAGGACTTGTTGTTGGGAAGACCGCGTCGGAAACGCGAGCCGCCCGACTCGCCCGGAGAACCCGATTCGTCCACGTGCATTCCGAACGGAGGCTGCTGCGGATAGCCGGTCGGCGTCCCGAATCGCTGGTCCTGCCCGTACGGGGCCTGTTGGGGCTGCCCGTAAGGGACCTGCTGGGGTTGCTGGTAGCCGAACCCAGCGGTCGCGTTGCCGCTGTAGTGCTCGGGCGAAGCCGGTACGTAAGAGGTGGCGACCGCGCCGGGGTCGACCGGCCGCACGCTCTCGGTTACGGCGGGAATCGTGTCGGTGCGCTCGGTGTCCCCCTCGAAGGGGACCGCCGTCGTCTCCTCCGCGATCGGAGGGATGACATCGGTACTCTCGGTGTCCGACTCCGGAGGGACACCGTTGCCGGTGCCCGTTCCCGCGGCACCGGTACTTCCGGTACCGGTCCCCGAGTCGGCGGAACCGCCGGTGGCGGAGTTCCCGGTGGCGGAACCGCCGGTGGTGGTGCTTCCCGTTTCGGTGTTCGCTGCCGCCGCGGTCTCCGATCCGGCGACGCGCGGCGGTGTCATACTCGGTTTCGTGCTCCGGCGGGACTCGTCGACGGCCTCGTCGTCGTCCGATCCTCCACCGGCGGCCGACTCCGACGTCCCCTCGGCGGCCGCGCCGCCGCTCGAAGCACCACTGCCGCTCAGATCACCGGTGAGAAACTGAATCCGCTCGGTCGGTTCGTCCGCTCGCCGATCCCGACCGCCCTCGGTGCGATCGGGACGTTCGTGGTCTTCCGGCACCGCGTCCCCTTCTTCTCGGTCTTGCGGCGGGGTCGGCGGCACGCTCGGGCCTGCCGACCGGCATCACCGGTACAGCCCGGCTGGGGAGGCCTCACACGGCTTCCGAACTGGTATCACGTGCGCCACAGCACACAGCGGCCACGCCGAACCGGACACGCACCTCGGTCAAAGATACAGACCGGTACCCTGCTCGGTCCGCTCGGAGGCGACGGCGTGCAGGTCCCGCTCCCGCAGCACCACGTAGATCTCGCCCTGCACCTCCACCTCGTACTGCTCCTCGGGATTGAACAGCACCTGATCCCCGGTTTGGACACTGCGCACGTGGCTGCCCACACCGAAAACCTCGCCCCAGAGCAGGCGTTTGGCCACCTGGGCGGTCGCGGGTATCACGATGCCGCCGCTGCTGCGACGTTCACCGGACTCTTCGGAGACCCGCACCATGACCCGGTCATGCAACATCTGGATCTCAAGCTTGGCATCGGTCACCCGGAAAGTTTACGCGTCCGGTCGAGTCCGCCGAAGGCGCAGGGTAGGCCGCCGAGCCGAGCCACGGAACCGCGACGAGCCGGTCACTGCTCGTCCATACCACCCATGACCAGCGGCAACCGCCGGCTGCCACCACTGTCGAGCCGGACCGGCACTCCCCAGTCCTGCCTGGTCAGTCGACAAGCCGGATGCTCGACCTCGGAGTCGTCGTCACAGCTGGCCGCCTGCGCGACCACGTGCAGCACCCCGTGCTCGATCCCCTCGGCCAGCACGAGCCGCCTGCTCAGCTCCGTACCGACACCGGCTCCCTCGACCAGCAAGTCCTCCGGGGAGGAACTGATCTCGAGCCGGGTGGAAGGGCCGTAGCGCTCGTCCAACTTCTGCCCGGGTGGAGGGTCGAAAACCACGGTGAGCTCGACCTCACCGGGACTGATCTCGGTCGCCGGGCGGTTGACCCGCTGGGACCCGCCCTCGATCAGCCGCGCGGTCACCCCTGGCGGCACCGGGCGTTCCAGCCGGTGCGCGGTGCTCGCCGCGACCACCAGCTCGCCTTCGGATGTGGTGGCGCCGGACGGCTCGGCGACACCGGTCGCCAGCGTCGAGACCTCCCCGGTGGCTGGTTCGTAACGCCGTACCGCGCCGTTGTAGGTGTCGCAGATCGCGACGGTGCCATCGGGCAGCACCGCGACACCGAGCGGGTGTTGCAGCAGCGCATCCGAGGCGGGGCCGTCGGAGTGGCCGAAGTCGAACAGGCCCTTGCCGATCGCGGTGTGCACCTCGAAAGCGTCTGCCGCGGGCTCCACCCAGCGCAACGCCGAGGTCTCGGCGTCGACGAACCAGAGCCGCTCCTGCTCGCCCGCCTCCGCGACGGCGAGGCCGGAGGGCTGGGCGAAGAACGCCTCGGTCGCCGGGCCGTCGCGCAACCCCTCCACGGTGGTGCCCGCGAACCGGGTGATGCTCTCCGCCACGGGATCGAACAGCCCGAGGGTGTGGTTCCCGGCCATCGCGATGACCACACCGCCCGCCGGTTCCCACCAGGTCACGTCCCACGGGCTCGTCAGCGCCGTTCGCGACGCCGCACCGGAGTCCGGCTCGTCGCGCCACTGCGCACCGGTTCCCGCGACCGTGACGACCGCGCCGTCGGCCAGCCGCAGCCCGCGCAGCAGGTGATTGACCGTGTCGGCCACCACGACATCGTAGCCGACCCGCGCCGCGACCCGCTCGGGCAGCAGCGCCATGCCGCCGGGCTCGCTGAACGAGGCGAACTCGGCGTCCCCGTCGGCGTCGCCCCTGCGACCGGTTCCGATGCGCCGCAGCGGGGTCTCGCCGTCCGCCGCGAACTCGACCAGCGAGTGTCGCGCCGAGTCCGCGACGAGCAGGGTTCCCCCTTCCAGACCGAGCACCTTCGTGGGGAAACGCAGCGTGGTCTCCGGCTCCGGGGCCTCGACCCGGGGTTCGGCACCACGGTGGAGGGTGCCGCGCCGCTCGTGCTCGGGCACGAGCTCGCCGAGTATCCGGCGCAGCGCCTCGACGTGCCCCTCACCGGCAGCCTGGTGCACCACGTAGCCCTCGGGATCGATCAGTACCAGGGTCGGCCACGCCTTGACCGCGTAGTCGCGCCAGGTCGCCAACTCCGGATCGTCGAGCACCGGGTGGTCCACGCCGTAACGCTCCACGGCGGCGGCGAGCGCGTCCGGGTCCGCCTCGTGCTCGAACTTGGGCGAGTGCACGCCGATGGTGACCAGTTCCTCGGCGAACTCCCGCTCCAGCGGGCGCAGCTCGTCGAGGACGTGCAGGCAGTTGACGCAGCAGAACGCCCAGAAGTCCAGCAGCACGAACTTCCCGCGCCGCTCGGCGAGTCGTGGTGTGGTTCCACCGGTGTTCAGCCAGGCGCGCCCGGAGGGTTCCGGGGCTCGGACACGGGCACGGCGGTTCTGCTGCGAAGTACTCACGTCCCCAGTCAACAACACCCGAACGGCGCGGTGTTCCGCAGGAGAGGTGATCCTGAGTCACGTCTCACTGTTCGTTCGGTGGATGCGGCGTCTCGGTCAGCTTGGGGCATACCTTCGCCAGTTTGTGGTCAGTGGTCAGTATCCGAAGCCCGAGGTGCTCGGCCAGCGCGATGTAGAGCGCGTCGAGCAGCCGCACGTCCGCGCGCCGCATTCAACTGTCGTCGCGCGGGCTAGCGCTCAAGGTATGTCAGTACTCGCTTTCGGAGGGTTTCGTACTCCGTGTCGAGGCGGGTCCTGCCGGTCGGGCGAGAGACGGGTTCACCGGGGCCGACGAGCTCGTCGTAGGTGAACTGGCCTCGGGTGAGATCCAGTTCCGGGCCGCCGCCGAGACGGTTCCACCAGTGGAAGTCCACCCATTCACCCCGGCGGCGAACATCGCCCCGCACGAGATCGCCACCGAAGAGATCGTTGAGGACCAGAGCGGTGGTGCCGCATTGGCCGCGGGCCGGATTGCCGGAGTGCCAGGCGGGGATGTCTTCCGGGGCACAGGTGTCAACCCCCCAGGAAGCTCGGATCGCGCGCTCCACGGCGCTCAGGGACCAGAGGATCATGTGGCACAGCCTGCCGAGGACCACCGACACTCCGCGTCCTCAGCCGTTCGAGCCGCCCACACCGACGGCGGACCAGTTGGTCCCCCCGGCAGTTGGTACCCCGCTCCGGAACGCCCGGAAGTCCAGCAGCACGAACTTCCCGCGCCGCTCGGCGAGTCGCGGCGTGGTGCCACCGGCGTCCTAAGGCGAGCATCTCACCCGGTGATCGTGCCGAACAGGCGATCGGCGAACAGCACCTCCGAACCGGCCAGACCGACCGAGCAGTACACCGTGAGCTGATCGGAGTTCTCCCGACCGGGGTGAGTGCCGATCAGGACATCGCCCAGCGACACCAGCCTCGCCGGATCGGCGAGGAAGTCGGGCAGGGCCGCCGCCTGCGGCGGCGAGTCGCAGCTGACGACCGCCGCCCGTTCGAGCAGTTCAGGGGGCATCTCGTGCCTCGTTCGCCCCTTCGGCCCCACGGTCGTTACGTGCGCGCCGGGAGCGATGTCCGCCGAGTCGATCACCGGGCTCTCCGAGCGGGTGGCCAGTACGACGACCTCGGCGTCACGTACCGCCGAAGCCGGGCTCGCGACGGTCTCGACGCGCAGCCCCAGCCGGTCCCGCACCTCGGCCGCGAACGCCTCGCGGTTGCGCTCGTCCCTGCTGTGGATCCGGACCAGTCCCGGGGAGCGGACGGCACTGGCGGCCCAGACCTGGGTCCATGCCTGCTTGCCGGTTCCGATCACGGCGAGCGTGCTCGCTCGTTCGTTGGACATCGCTTCCACGGCGGCGCCACCCAGGGCGCCGGTACGGCGTGCGCCCAGTTCGTCCCCGACAACGATGCCGAACAGACTTCCCGAGGCGTCCCACAGCGCCACCAGCTGATCTCCGGCGGGTGCACCGGCACGGTAGGCGCGGAAACCGCTGACACCGCCCGGCAGGCCACCGGTGGTGTAGTAGTAGTCGAGATCGCCCAGCTCGGCGCTGACCCGGGGAGGTGCGGCGAGCTCACCACGAGCGAACCGGCGGAGGGACTCTCGCGCGGCGTCGACGGCCACTTCGGGATCAACGGTGACGACATCGGAATCGGTGAGTACGCGCATGTGCCGATGTTCGCAGCGCGCCCGGCCCCGATCATCAGTCGCGTGACTACACACGGGCGGTGCCGCGTCCCGGCCGATGGCTCCGACTACGAGTCACCGGCCCCGGAACATCGGGTGCGAGGACCGGTGAACTTTCGTAACGACAGAACCGTATCCGACTGTCGGGAAAATGAGAACGGCGCGCACCGAACGTCGGGGGTCGTCGGTACGCGCCGGGAAACGATCCGCATCGAAACCGATTCACGCGATATCGGAATCGATTTCATTCGCGGTTTCCGCGATATCGCCGGTCGTGCTCCGGGGGACAGAGCACGACCGTTCGGTGTTTCCGGTTCTTCGCCGGCGACACCGCATCACCGCGTTCACTTCGCACACGTACCCGGACGCGGCCACCGGGAACGAAGCACGAGGCCGGAACGGCCTCGACAGACCGGAACGACCTCGACGGATCAGCCCCGGGTGATCGGACTCGGCTGATCAGGCCGCCTCGGACATCCGCCTGTCCAGAGATCCGTGATCCGCCGGGATGACGTGATTCACCGGAGTCAGCTGGGTGAGGTCACCGGAAGTCGACATGTCGTACTCATCGCTCTCCTCGGAATTCGGAGGGGAGCGATTGATGCGTTGCGGAGTACGGTGGTCGCTTACGTAGAACACGCTTGCCGCCAAGATCGGAAGCAGTGCACCGATCATCACGATGGCAATGTTCATGGTGCCTCTCCTTAAGGCTGTCCGAAACCCTGAGTGATTTTTCGATCACTCAGGGTGATCAGTATGGGGCTATGGCATCACCCTGCCGTACAGGTCTTCCTGTCATACAGGGATGCCGTTATCGGACTCGTCGCTCTCGCGACGAAGAGACACCTCGTCCGGCGCGTGGGAATCCACCCGTTGGGCGAGGACGTATGGAAGGTGCCTACCTACCGTTCACCGACAAGCAGAACACCGGGGGGTGAGCTCCGCGATGCTGCCAGGTCGGGGGTCCGACAGCATCGCGGAGTCACCCCGTTCATCGTGCCTGTACATCAAAGCGTTACACCCTCAATATGGTGTGTCTCGGATCACATTTTGCGATCGGATCACGATATCGATCGATCGGGAACACGAACCGGGCTCAGTACGATACGGACAGTCATACCCGGAGGGGAAAGTGTTGTTCGGACGGAATCAGAGAACACCTGATCACCGTGCTGGTCCCCGGCTGGCGAACGGAAACCGGACCGGTGCGAATTCCCGAGCGGGGCAACCAATGTAGCGTGGCTCACGGCACGGGGCACGGCGAAGCACACCGCCCCGCTCACCTCGCGAAACGCCGATCATAGTCCATTTCGGACCAATGCCGCGCGGGGAGCGGAACCGCCCGGGTCCGGTACGACCGGACGAGCACCGGAACCCGAGCGGAGGCCCGCTCACCGTTCGACGACGGCGGTGAGCCCCTGACCACCGGCCGCGCAGATGGACACGAGTCCACGGCCGGAACCGCGCTCCGCCAGCAGCTTGGCCAGGGTCGCCACGATCCGCCCACCGGTCGCCGCGAAGGGGTGCCCGGCGGCGAGCGAGGAACCGTTCACGTTCAGTCGGTCGGTGTCGATCTCGCCCAGTGGTTCGCCCCGGCCCAGTCGCTCGGCGCAGAACTCGGGATCCTGCCAGGCCCGGAGCGTGCACAGCACCTGCGAGGCGAATGCCTCGTGGACCTCGTAGAAGTCGAAATCCCCGAGCGAGCCGCCCACCTGCTCCAGCAGCCTCGGCACGGCGTAGGCGGGAGCCATCAACAGCCCCTCGTCACCGCTGACGTAGTCCACCGCCTCGGAGACGAAGTCACCGATGTAGGCCAGCACCGGCAGCTGGTGTCGCCGCGCCCACTCCTCGCTGGCGAGCAGCACCGTGGCCGCGCCGTCGGAGAGCGGGGTGGAATTGCCCGCCGTCATCGTGGCCCCCTCGCCCCGGCCGAACACGGGCTTGAGCTTGGCGAGCTTCTCCGTCGAGGAGTCCGGCCGCAGGTTCTGGTCACGCGTGAGTCCCTGGAACGGGGTGACCAGATCGTCGAAGAATCCCCGCTCGTAGGCGGCCCCGAGCCGCTGGTGACTGCGGGCGGCCAGCTCGTCCTGCTCCGCCCGCTCGATGCCCCACGCCTCCGCCGTCCTGGCGGCGTGCTCACCCATCGAGAGCCCGGTGCGGGGTTCCTCGTTGCGGGGAATACCGGGTACGACGTGCTTCGGCCGCAGGCCGGTCAGCGCCCCCAGCTTGGCAGCGGTGCCCTTGGCGTGGTTGGCGCGCAGCAGCACCCTGCGCAGCTCGTCGTTGAGCTCGATCGGTGCGTCGCTGGCCGAGTCCACTCCGCCGGCTATGCCGGATTCGAGTTGCCCCAGAGCGATCTTGTTCGCCACGGACACGACCGACTCCAGGCCGGTGGCGCAGGCCATCTGCACGTCGTGCGCGGGAGTCCGCGAATCGAGACCGGAGCCGAGCACGACCTCGCGCGCCAGGTTGAAGTCACGGCTGTGCTTGAGTACCGCACCGGCGACGAACTCACCGACGCGCTGCCCGGACAGTCCGTAACGAGCCACCAAACCGTCGAGGGCGGCGGTGAGCATGTCCTGATTGGACGCACGCGCGTAGGGACCACCCGAACGTGCGAACGGGATTCGGTTGCCTCCGACGATGGCGACCCGGCGAGTTGTGGACATGGCCGATTCCTCCGCACAGCTGGTCGACGAACACCCGGAACGGCGCCGGGCATGACTGGAAACTTAACCTACCGACGGGTAGCTTATGCGTCGAGTGCCGGTCACGCATGGAGGAGTTGCTCGTAATGGCGGATCCGTACAGCAAGCTGGTCACATCCCGGTACGGGCGGCGGTTGGCCAACCGTCTCGGGCTGCCCACCCCCACCCCGCTGCACAGGTACCGACCGGGTGACACGCTAGTCTCCGGCCCCGTACTGCTCGGGGAGACCGAAGGGGGCAGGCTCGGCGAAGCCGTGTCCGGAACCCTGCGGAAGGCGAACGCCGAGACGCACCGGAGTCGGGACGACGACGCCGAGTACGCGGCGCTGGTCTTCGACGCCACCGGAATAACGAGCAGCACGGAACTCGGGGAACTGCACGAGTTCTTCGGCGACACGATCCGGCGAGTGGGCAAGTGCGGCAGGCTGCTCGTGCTGGGTACCCCGCCGGAGGAGATCGACGACCCCGCGGAGCGAACCGCGCAGCGCGCGCTGGAAGGATTCGTGCGCACCGCGGGCAAGGAACTCAAACGCGGGGCCACCGCCCAGCTGGTCCACGTCTCCCGGGGCGGCGAGCGGGCGATCGACTCCACGCTGCGCTTCCTGCTCTCGTCGAAGTCGGCGTTCGTGTCCGGCCAGGTGATCCGCGTCGGAGCGGCCGAGGCACCCACCGTCGACGAAGCGCGACCGCTGCGCGACAAGGTCGCGCTGGTCACCGGCGCGTCACGAGGCATCGGCGCCGCCATCGCCGAGACCCTGGCCAGGGACGGAGCCCACGTGGTGTGCCTGGACGTCCCCGCACAGGGTGAGGACCTGGCCGAGGTGGCCAACCGGATCGGCGGTTCGACGCTCCAACTCGACATCACCGCCGAGGACGCACCCCGGCAGCTGATCGAACACGTCGAACAACGGCACGACGGGCTCGACATCGTGGTGCACAACGCGGGCATCACGCGGGACAAGACCATCGGCCGGATGAGCCGGGACCAGTGGGAAGCGGTGCTGCGGGTCAACCTCGCCGCCCAGGAACGGATCAACACCGCGCTGCTGGCCGACTCCTCCCCGCTCCGCAACGGCGGCAGGCTGGTCGGGATCGCCTCCATCAGCGGTATCGCGGGCAACGTGGGGCAGGCGAACTACGCGACCTCCAAGGCTGGGGTGATCGGCCACGTGCAGGGCCTCGCACCGCGCGCCGCGGAACGCGGCGTGACGATCAACGCCGTGGCCCCCGGATTCATCGAGACCGCGATGACGGCGGCCGTACCGCTGTTCGTGCGCGAGGCGGGCCGCAGGATGAACAGCCTCTCGCAGGGCGGGCTGCCGGTCGACGTCGCCGAGACCATCGCCTACTACGCGGATCCGGGGTCGGCCGGAGTGAACGGCAACGTGATCCGCGTGTGCGGACAGAGCCTGTTGGGGGCCTAGTTCGTCTGCGGAACGGGCTGCGTGGGTGGTTCGGTGGCGGTGCCGATCGCGTGAGTGGTGGGAGTTCGGCTCGGGATGACTGAAGGAAACGAATCCGGGACCTGGGCAAGTCCTGTGTAAGGGCCCCGAGCAGCAGCATCCGTAGCAGGACGGACGAGCCCGATTACGACAAGTCCCGGCGGATTACCGCAGGAAGGTGAGACTAGGATGCCGACCGAGGAACTGAGCGAGTCACCGAACCTGGGCGCGCTCTACCTGAAGGCAGCGGGAACCGCACCGCTGCGGCGGGCCGGGCGGGACGCCGAGCTCCCGGACATCGAGTACGTCCGCTCCGGGATCACGATCGACCGCGAGCACCTGGCGGACTACAACCGGCTGTGCGGGTTCGGCACCCGCGACGAGCTGCCGATCACCTATCCGCACATCATCTCGTTCCCGCTGGCCGTGCGGCTGATGACCGATCGCGACTTCCCGTACCCGCTGGTCGGCCTGGTGCACGTGGCGAACCGCATCACGCGGTACGAGCCGGTGTCTGTGACCGACTCGATGACCCAGCGGGTGCGGCTGGCGAATCCGCGCCGCCACCCGAAGGGGCAGCAGTTCGACGTGATCACCGAGACCAGCGTCGACGATCGGCTCGTCTGGAGCGAGACGAGCACGTACCTGCGACGGGGTGCCTCGGACGACTCCGTCCCCAGGCCGGAGGGAGTTCCGGAGGTGACCGCCGAGACTCCCACCGCGGTCTGGCGGCTGCCCGCGAACCTCGGCAGGCGCTATGCGGCCGTATCCGGTGACCGCAATCCGATCCACCTGCACCCGCTCACGGCCAAGACGTTCGGCTTCCCCCGGACGATCGCGCACGGCATGTGGTCCAAGGCCCGCTGCCTCGCCGCCTTCGAGGGCAGACTGCCCGACGCCTGCACGGTCGAGGTGGAGTTCGCCAAGCCGGTGCTGCTTCCCTCCAAGGTGGACTTCACCGAACAACCCGATACCGAACAACCCCGCACCGAACGACCCGGCGAGTCGGACGCGGCGAAGCTCTTCGCGCTGCGCTCCGCCTCGGGCAAACCACACCTGAAGGGGCACCTGCACGGCCTGTCCGAGTGACCCAGCTCCCACGTGGTCCCCGGCCGCCCGTGAGGGAACTCGCAGGTCAGTTACGCTTTGCTCGTAACGCCGACCATCCGCGCCCGCGGTAGCGGGACGGATCCGCACAGTTTCCGGAGCGACGCCCGTGGCCCGAGTCGTTGTCGACGTAATGCCGAAGCAGGAGATCCTCGATCCGCAGGGACAGGCGGTTGCCAACGCGCTGCCCCGGCAAGGATTCGAGGGAATCTCGGAAGTCCGTCAGGGGAAGCGGTTCGAGCTGGAGGTCGACGACGGCGTCGACGACGACACGCTCGCCCGAATCGCGGAGAACTTCCTGGCCAACCCCGTGATCGAGGACTGGGCCGTGCGCCGGGTGGAATCGTGAGCGCCGCCGGGGCCAGGATCGGGGTCATCACCTTCCCGGGCTCGCTGGACGACGGCGACGCCCGCCGCGCGGTGCGCCGGGCGGGTGCCTCGGACGTGGCGCTGTGGCACGGTGACGCCGACCTGCACGGAGTGGACGCCGTGATCGTCCCCGGCGGGTTCAGTTACGGCGACTACCTGCGTTGCGGCGCCATCGCCAAGTTCGCGCCGGTCATGACCGAGGTGGTGCGCGCGGCCGGGCAGGGCATGCCGGTGCTCGGGGTGTGCAACGGGTTCCAGGTGTTGTGCGAGGCCGGGCTGTTGCCCGGCGTGCTGACCCGCAACTCGGGGCTGCACTACGTCTGCCGCGACCAGTGGCTGCGCGTGGACAACAACACCAGCAGCTGGACCACCCGCTACGAACCCGGCGCCGAGCTGCTGATCCCGATCAAGCACGGCGAGGGCCGCTACGTGGCCGAGGAACCGGTGCTGGACCGCCTGGAGGGCGACGGCCGGGTGCTGTTCCGCTACGTGGACGGCAACCCGAACGGCTCGCGACGCGACATCGCCGGAATCACCGACGAACGCGGCAGGGTCGCCGGGCTGATGCCCCACCCCGAGCACGCCGTCGATCCACTCACGGGGCCCACCGACGACGGCCTCGGCATGTTCCTGTCCGCCCTCGACACCCTGGTGGCAGCATGACCGACCCCACCCGCGAAGCCGCGACGCAGGACCCGGCCACGCCGAACGGCGCCGAACCGGTGGACAGCGTCGAGCAGGCCGCACGGACCCCCGAACTCGACCAGCCGTACCGCGAGCTCGGCCTCGCCGACGACGAGTACGAGCGCATCCGCGAGATCCTCGGGAGACGCCCCACCGAGGCCGAGCTGGCGATGTACTCGGTGATGTGGAGCGAGCACTGCTCCTACAAGTCCTCCAAGACGCACCTGAAGTACTTCGGTGAGACCACCACCGAGGAGATGCGCGCCAAGATGCTGGCGGGCATCGGTGAGAACGCGGGAGTCGTCGACATCGGCGACGGCTGGGCGGTCACCTTCAAGGTGGAGAGCCACAACCACCCCTCGTACGTGGAGCCCTACCAGGGCGCGGCCACCGGTGTCGGAGGCATCGTGCGCGACATCATGGCGATGGGCGCGCGTCCCGTGGCGGTGGCCGACCCGCTGCGGTTCGGTCCGGCCGACGCCGACGACACCCGCCGCGTACTGCCCGGCGTAGTGGAGGGAGTCGGTGGCTACGGCAACTGCCTCGGGCTGCCCAACATCGGCGGCGAGGTGGTCTTCGACGAGTCCTACGCACGGAATCCGCTGGTCAACGCGATGTGCGTCGGCGTGCTCAAGTCCGACGAGCTGCAGCTGGCACACGCCACCGGGGCGGGCAACAAGGTGATCCTGTTCGGTGCCCGCACCGGTCTGGACGGTATCGGCGGTGTCTCGGTGCTGGCCTCGGAGACCTTCAGCGGCGACGAGACCGGCAGTGGTCGCAAGAAGCTGCCCAGTGTGCAGGTGGGCGATCCCTTCACCGAGAAGGTGCTCATCGAGTGCTGTCTGGAGCTCTACGGCTCGGACCTGGTCGTGGGGGTCCAGGACCTCGGTGGCGCCGGGCTCTCCTGCGCCACCTCCGAGCTGGCGGCGGCCGGTGACGGCGGCATGCGGATCGATCTGGACACGGTGCCGCTGCGGGCCGAGGGGATGAACCCGGCCGAGATCCTGTCCAGCGAGTCGCAGGAGCGGATGTGCGCGATCGTCCGCCCCGAGGACGTGGACTCCTTCATGGCGGTCTGCCGCAAGTGGGACGTGACGGCGACGGTCATCGGTGAGGTGACCGACGAGGAACACCTGCGGATCGACTGGCGGGGCGAGTGCGTGGTCGACGTCCCGCCCCGGACCGTGGCCGACGAGGGGCCGGTCTATCAGCGCCCGGTACGGCGCCCCGCGGAACAGGACCTGATCGCCGCGGACGACGCGAACACCCTGTCGCGCCCGGCCACGGCTGCCGAGCTGCGCGAGACCGTGCTGCGGATGGCGGCCTCGCCCAACCTGTGCTCCCGGGAGTGGGTGACCGGCCAGTACGACCACTACGTGCGAGGCAACACCGTGCTGGCGCAGCCCTCCGACGGGGGCGTGCTGCGGGTGGACGAGGAGACGGGCCGCGGCATCGCCGTGGCCACCGACTGCAACGCCCGCTACACCAGGCTCGATCCCTACGAGGGTGCGCGGCTGGCGCTGGCCGAGGCCTACCGCAACGTCGCGGTCACGGGCTCCAAGCCGGTGGCGGTCACCAACTGCCTCAACTTCGGCTCGGCCGAGGATCCCGGCGTGATGTGGCAGTTCCAGCAGTCGGTGCGGGGGCTGGCCGATGCGGCCGCCGAACTCGGCATCCCGGTCACCGGCGGCAACGTGAGCTTCTACAACCAGACCGGTGGTGACCCGATCCTGCCGACACCGGTCGCCGGGGTGCTCGGGGTCATCGACGACGTGACCGCCCGGATCCCCACCGGTATCGGAGCGGCGCCGGGTGAGTCGCTGCTGCTGTTGGGAGACACCCGCGAGGAGTTCGGCGGTTCGGAGTGGAGCCGGGTGGTGCACGGCCACCTCGGCGGTACCCCGCCGCGAGTGGATCTGGCACGGGAACGGCTGCTCGCCGACGTGCTGGGGATCGGATCGCGGGACGGGCTGATCTCGGCCGCGCACGATCTCTCCGAGGGCGGACTGGCCCAGGCGCTGGTGGAGATGTCGTTGATCGGTGAGACCGGGGCGCGGATCGTGCTGCCGGAGGAGGCGGACCCGTTCGTGTGGCTGTTCGCCGAGTCGGCGGGTCGGGTCGCGGTGTCGGTGCCGCGCGGTGCGGAACTGAAGTTCACCGAGCTCTGCTCGGCGCGTGGTCTGCCCTGCTCGAAGATCGGCGTGGTGGACGACGAGTCGCGGGCGCTGGAGATCCAGGGCGTCGGCGACATCCCGCTGTCGGAGCTGCGGGAGGTGTGGGAAGGCACGCTTCCCCGACTGTTCGGCTGATCGTCTCCGGGTGAGTGCCGTCGACACCGACGCCTGTCGGCGGCACTCGCGCCGGAATCCGCAGCGGTGGTTGTTCGCGTACTCGGGTTTCGGTACGTGAGTCGGCGTCGCACGGTGTCGCGCCCGGTTCTCGTGGTTTCCCTCGAGCGACGAGCGGTCCCGCCCCGCGACGCGTCCGACTCACCCGCGAGCCATCCGCTTGAGCTGGTCGTAGGAACCGTTGAACAGGTTCTTGTCCAACGGGGACGAGGTGTACTGCCAGAAGGTGTGGAACCCCCAGCCGTGCGGTAGCGGACCGATGTAGTCGTTGTAGCGCGCGACCCACAGTGGATTGGTGTCGCTGAAGTCAGCGGCCACGCACTTGTTCCACCAGCTGGTGCTGGTGTAGATGGCGGGATTCCTGCCGGTCAGTTTCCGATAGGTGTCGCTGAAGTCCCGGATCCAGTCGGTCATGGCCGCCTTGCTCTTGCCGTAGCAGGTGGGGCCGTACGGGTTGTACTCGATGTCCAACGCGCCGGGCAGGGTTTTGCCGTCGGCGGACCAGCCACCTCCGTTGGCGACGAAGTAGCGCGCCTGGGCTGCTCCACCGGAACGGTCGGGCAGTGCGAAGTGGTAGGCGCCCCGGATCATTCCGACCTTGTACGAGCCGGTGTACTGGTGATTGAAGTCCGGACTGGTGTAGCCGGTCCCCTCGGTGGCCTTGACGTAGGCGAACCGCATTCCCTTGTTCCACCAGTGTCGCCAGTTGACCCAGTTCTGGTGGCCGCTCACGTCCATCCCCTTGACCGAGGGATTGCGTGCCGCGGCGGGATCGGCGGACGGATCACCGCCCTCGTTTTCACGGATCTGCGAGCCCATCTCGTGGCCCGCCCGCTGCTGTGCCGACGACGAGTCGCTCACGGCCTGCGCGGAGGTGCCCAGCAGCAGTACCGCGCCGAACAACGCTGATAAGGCAACGGTCAGCGCTCGGGCGCGACCACATCCCCTCGAACGGTGCATGATTGTCCCCTCGTGCTCGTCCCGCGGCCCGGGGGCGTGGCGTCGGTCCCCACGGGTAACCGCCGTTGTGGCATTCCGGTCGTGCGTGAAAGACTGCGATCGTTCCACCGCACCACTAGATATCGTGTTACCTTTTCACCACAACGAGGCAAATCGGACAACGCGCGTTTCGCAAAACTCGACCCGTTCGGGTGACATGATCAGCCGATTCGATCTTTGTCAGCACTTCCCGCCAATTCACAGCGGCTAGCTACCCTGGGCGGCAACAGGTTCCGCGTTCGACCGACGGGTGGCATCGGCCGTATGCTCCCCACGTACTTTGCGCGGGCGACTACGAGAAGCGGAGGGCGCCGCGGGCATGACCGGCTGGACAGCGCCTGTTTCAAGCGCTCACGAGGTGACGGGTGTGGACGGACAGCGCAAACGGGACTTCGCCGCTGCCTGGAGCCGGGCGCTCGTGGGGACCAGTTACGTGCCGATGACCGGCGCGGAAGTGGAAGAGCTGCTGGAGGGCTACACCGACCAGCTGGCCGAAGCGTTGCTGAGCGAGCCGCAGAACACCGACGCCGCTCGCGAGATCGGTTCCGAGCTGGTGTCCGTGCACTTCACCGGCGCCGAATCCCTCGCGAGGACGATCGAGAACGTCGGGGAGCACATGCTCCCCGCGTTCGGCATCGCGGAGAGCCCCGAGATGCGAACGCGCGTTTCGGCGATACAGTCCGCGATCTCGGCGGGATTCATGCAGGCGGCCCGCAAGCGGACCCTGGACGAGCAGGAAGCCATCCGCCAGGCCGTGCTGGACGCACGTGACTCCGTCGAGCAGGCGCTGCGCACCAGCGAGGCCAGGTTCCGGGCGATCTTCGCCGAAGCCGCCATCGGTATCGGGATCGCCGACACCGAGGGGCGGATCATGGAGGCCAACGCCTCGTTGCGGCGGATCCTGGGACGCACCTCCGAGGAACTGCGCGGTCTGATGGTCTACGACCTGGTCGACCCCGAGGACAACGACACCGTCTGGCGGGTCTACGAGGAGCTCGTCCGCGGCGAACGCGAGCAGTACCGGGTCGAGAAGCACTTCACCCGCCCGGACGGAAGCAAGTCGTGGACCGAGCTGATCGTGTCGCTGGTGCGCGGTGAGGACGGCCTGCCGCTCTACCAGGTCGCGATGATGGAGGACGTCACCGACCGCAAGATGCTGCAGGACCGGCTGCGGCACCAGGCCCTGCACGACCCGCTGACCGGCCTGCCCAACCGTGCTCTGTTCCTGGACCGGCTCACCGAGGCCCTGCGCGAGGACTCCGAGAACACGAAGCGAACCGACCGGGTGGCGCTGTGCTACATGGACCTGGACGGCTTCAAGGTCATCAACGACAGTCTCGGACATCACGTGGGTGACGACCTGCTGGTGACCGTGGCACAGCGCCTCGACGAGGCCGTGCGGGGGGAGGACCGGCTCGTCGCGCGGATGGGCGGGGACGAGTTCGTGATCCTCATCCAGGGATCGCAGGGCACGCAGCAGGCCATCGAAGTGGCCAACCACGTGCTGGAAACCCTGGTTTCCCCGATGCGGGTCGGCAACCAGGAGCTCGCGGTCTCGGCCAGCATCGGGATTCTGGAGCGCTCCACGGCGGGACAGACACCCGCCGAACTGATGCGCGACGCGGACGTCACGCTGTACTGGGCCAAGGCCGAGGGCAAGAACCAGTGGGCGCTGTTCGACACCGAACGCAACGCGAGCGAGGTCGCGCAGTTCCGGCTCTCGGCCGCCATGCCCGCGGCGCTGGAACGCGAGGAGTTCTACGTCGACTACCAGCCGCTGGTGGAGCTCGGCGAGTACACCGTCTCCGGCGTGGAGGCGCTGGTGCGGTGGTGGCACCCGGAGCTGGGCAGGCTCGGCCCCGACCGGTTCATCGGCCTCGCCGAGGAGACCGGCATGATCGTCCCGCTGGGACGCTGGGTGCTCCGCAAGGCGTGCGAGCAGGCAAGGGCCTGGCAGGACGAGTTCGGGCGGGACGCGCCGTTCATGAGCGTGAACCTGGCCGTGCGACAGTCCCGGGACCCCAACCTCGTCTCCGACGTCACCGAGATCCTCGACCGGACCGGTCTGGACCCGGCCAAACTGCAACTGGAGCTGACCGAGAGCGCGATCATGGGCACCGCCGACGAACCGCTCGAGGCCCTGCGCACACTGTCCCGGATGGGAGTGCGCATCGCGATCGACGACTTCGGCACCGGCTACTCCAACCTGGCCTATCTACGGCACCTGCCCGTGCACGAACTCAAGATCGCCGGTTCGTTCATGGAGGGGCTGGCCGACAGCGAGTGCATCGATCCGGTGGACGCCCGAATCGTGAGCACCCTGGTCGACCTGGCACACACCCTGGGGCTGACCGTGACCGCCGAGGGCGTCGAAACCCGCGCCCAGGCCAAGCGGATGAACGAGATCGGCTGTGAAACCGGGCAGGGCTGGCTCTTCGCGAAACCGGGTTCCCCGGACGCGGTACGGGAACTGCTGACCGCCGAACAGCACCGGTGACACCGGAGCGTCCGAGTGACACCGGAGCGTCCCGAGGACGCCACCGGTGCGGCCGGCTTCCCCGTGTCGATCGAGCTTCCCCGACGTTGTCGGGATGAGCTCCCGGAACCGAACTCCCGGACCACGTCGCCGACCCTGCCGTGGGGGCCGGACGTGGTCGCGGCCGGGAGCCGGCCACGGCGGATACGCCGTGCCGACTCGCGACGGCCGCGGACCGAAGTCGGTCCAGCGGGAGGCGTCAGTCCTTCAACTGCCGCTCCGCACGGCTGATCACCGAATGCACCGAGGCGTTGCCGTCACTCGTGACCCAGGAGACCTGAACGCTCGGTCGGACCTGTCTGCGCTGCAGCCGCATGGGCCGGACCACCGCGCTGCGGGCCCCCTCCGCGATCTCGTCACCGGTCCCGCTGGGATGCTCCACGACCAACGCGAACTCGTCACCACCGAAGCGGGCCACGGTGTGCTCGTCGGCGACGCTCTGCCGCAGCCTCCCCGCGATCATGGTCAACAGCTCGTCCCCCTGGGCGAAGCCGTGGTCGACGTTGAACTGTTCGAGCCTGCGGACATCCACGAGCACCAACGTGGTCAGGGTGGTCCGACAACGGGCCCGCGCCAGTGCCTGGTCGAGCCTGTCCAGCAGCAGCACCCGCCCCGGCAGGCCCGTCAACGGATCCGTCATTCCACGGGAGTGCGACACGTCGGAATCCACCGGTTGGAGGAACATCAACACCCGCTGTTGCGAACAGGTGCGGGTGGGCTGGTAGTCCATCCAGAGGTGTCCGCTCGGCTTGCCCTCCCGGGTGATCACGACGGGCGTGGACATCCGGGTGCCGGTACGCAGCACCTGGCTGGTCAGATCGGTCCAGTCGGGCAGTCGCGCTCCGGTACTGTCCCGCATCGCCCAGTCCGCCGGGCGCGAACCGGTGAGCAGATCCGTGCGATCCAGCCGCAGCAGATCCGCGGCGGCGTCGTTCGTGGCCAACACCTGACCCCGCTCGTCGGTGAGCATGAATCCGGCGGTCAGACTCATGATGAGTTCATCCCACACCCCGGTGAACTGGGATACGCCAGTGGCATAGACAACACTCATTCGGAGCTACCCTCCCCACCAGATGGAGCAGTGAATTTGAGCCTCCCCTCGTAGCGGGATCGAATTCAAGGGTTCCGACACCACACGTCATGGTGTTTTTTCGCTGAGTCACTAACACAACGTGAGCACTGTCGAACCCCGGATACCCGAGGTGATGTTTTCGCGACGGTTCGGCGACATCGAGATGAACCGTGGCGGTCCTCCGGCGTCGTGCCCCGACCTCCTACTCTGGTTGACATCTCGACTGCTGTCCGGGAACACGTTCCCTCCCGAACGATCGGCCCGCCGATGGAGTCGTCCGGCTCACCGACCCGTGCCACGGGCTCCGTCGTGCTGCGTGGCGGATCCCGCGACACGGGCACTCGGCGACTCGGAGTTCCCGGAGGCCGAGTGGGAACGGACGCGGTTCCCGGATCGCCCGACGAACCAGCAGGACCAACAGGACGGTGGCAGCGTGCGGCCGACAACACAATTCCCCGAACGGGGATCACTTGTCAGCATGGTGTACGAACACCGAAAAATACTCTGTGTAATCGCACTGTGCGAGTTCCTCGCGGTGGTCCTCGTCTCGGCCATCGACCCGCACGCACACATCGACGGCGAGGTGTACCGGCTCGGAGCACAGGCGTGGTTGAACGGGCAACCGATCTATCACGACCTACCGCCCACCGAAGTGGGGCTGCGGCTCCCGTTCATCTACCCACCGTTCGCGGCCGTCGCGTTCACACCGCTGGCACTGGTCTCCAAGACGGTCGCCGTCGCACTGATCATGTTCGTCAGCCACGTCGCCCTGCTGATCACGCTGTACGTGATACTACGAACCGCCGAGTTCTCCCCGTCGAACCGACGAACCGTCCTGCTGGTCACCGCCGCGGTGCTGCCGTTGGCCACCCTCGCCGAACCGGTACGGGAAACCCTCACCTACGCACAGATCAACCTGGTGCTCATGGCGCTGGTGGCCGTCGACTGCCTGTGGCGGGCGGACGGCCACCGCAAGCTGCCTTACCCCAGGGGGATACTGCTCGGCATCGCGGCGGGACTCAAGCTCACACCCGCCGTGTTCCTGCTGTTCTTCCTGCTGCGCCGGGACCTGCGCGCGATCGTGACCACGGTGCTGACCTTCCTGGTGACCGTGGCACTCGGTTTCCTGCTCGCATTCGACGACGCGCGTGAGTTCTGGCTGCGCGAGGTGTTCGCCAGTAGCGACGTCTCGTTCGGACCGCGGTTCACGGGGGATGCCTCGATCTACGCGGGCAACGTCTCGCTGCGCTCGCTGCTGAGCAAGCTCACCGTGCCGGAACCCTGGTTGAGCGTCTGTCTCGGGATACTGATCCTGCTGATGGCGGGCTTGGCGGTGTTCGGGATGCTGTCGGCACTGCGCGCCCGGGAGGGACAGCGCCGGGACCACTCGACAGCGCTGGTGATCAACGCGGTGTTCGGCCTGCTGATCTCGCCGATCTCCTGGTCGCACCACTGGGTCTGGATAGTGCCGGGGCTGGTGCTGCTGTTCGGACGTGGGTACACGCGGCGCGACTGGCCACTGCTGCTCTCGCTGGGTCTCGCGGTGGAGCTCTACCTGATCGGTCCGCACTGGCTGGTTCCGCAGGGTGACGGCAAGGAGCTCACGTGGAACTTCTTCGAACACCTGATCGGCAACGCCTATGTGTACCTGGGAGTCGGTTTCCTGGTCTACCAAGCGTTTCTCGGCTGGAAAGGCCGGTACTCGAATTCCGAGGCGAGGACATCGATTTCCGAGGCGGCGAATCCCGGTGCGGCGAATCCCGGTCAACGGCCGGTTTCCGAGGGATCCGGTCCGGCGGGGAGCACGAGCTCGACCGCGCCGGACGGACACGGCGGTTGAATAGCCACCAGAGCGGCGATCCCGGACGTGAGGCTCCCTGACGCGGCAACCTGGTCCGAGACGACAATCGGGGCCGGGGAGTTCCCAACTCCCCGGCCCCGATAACGCCGCCCCGCGGCTACCGACAATCGCCAAGCGGCTCCGCGAGGGCGGCAGGACGCGTACTTCCGGGGTGGTCAGTCCCGGGCGTACGCGTGCGGCGACCCCGCCATGACGCTCACACGGCACCGACCTTCGGCATACCGTTGGCATCCAGGGCGGGCAGTGGATAGGTGTGCCCGTCGAGCAGCGGCAGCGCCATCATCGTCGCCGGTGCGGCACCACGGGCGGTGGGCCGCTCGCGGAACGGGTTGGAAACCACCTGCTGGCGCTCCGGCATCGCGGCGGCCAACTCGTCCAGCTCGCGCACCACCACACGCGAGAGTTCGGGACGCTCGCTGAAGAAGACCTCGTCCTCCTCGGCTTCGTACGCCGGGATGACGGTGGTGGCCTCGATGCTCAACTCGCGTGCGATGCGGGAGAAGCCGCCGGTCTCGACGTTGCCGTCGAAGGCGTTGAACTCGCCCAGCGGCTCGGCGAGCTCGGCACCGTCCGGACCGCTCGCCGAATCCGGAGTGGCGACCAGGAGTTCCGGCGCCACCAGGGTGGGGATCTGCTCGGCTCGCTGATGCGCCTCGCTCGGCAGCCGGAGCGGCTCGGCCTCCTCGGCTGGGCGCTCAACGCCGGAACTCGCCGACAGCGCCGAGCGCAGCAGCTCACGCGGCACCGCGCGCAGATCCGGCCCGGTGTCCAGCCCGGACGAGGTGAGATCGACCGAATCGGTGAGCAGCAGCCCCGGCGAGTTACGCGACCGCACGGCCGGACCGGCCTGGACGATCCCCTCGCCGCGTGGGGCGGCCAGTTCGGGAGCCACGGCGGGATCGGTGTGCGGTGTGACCAGTGCGAGGGGCAGCGTCTCGGTGGTGCTCTCGTCGACGTGCGGCTGGGCATCGACTCGCTTCCGGGCGTCGACGAGCGTGTCGACGACCCCGCCGATCGGCCCGGACCAGCTCAACGAGCGGTGGAAGCCGTCCGCCGGTTTGGTCTCCTGCGCCGCGTGCCTCCCCCGGGAGCGTTCCCTGGGCTGAGCCTCGACACGGTCGGGGGTTCCGAGCGGAGCGGAACGTGCCACATCCGTGCGCCAGGACAACTCGGGCAACCCGGTGGACGGCCCCGAGCGGGGAGGTTCCACCGGCAGGCGCTCCGCCGATTCCGCACGAGGCGGGATCCAGTGCTGCCGGGCGGTCTGCTCGACGGTCCGCTCGACGGTCCGTTCCACATCGGGCTCCGACGCATCGGTGATGCGGGGGAGCCGCTGGGTGCGCTCGTTGTCGACCTCGGGTGGAACGTCGCGTATGGGTTCGATGACGCCGACGAGGGTGTCGGCAGTGGCGTTGGCGACCGTGTCCCGGAACGGATCCTTGCCGTCCTCCGGGAACAACTCACCGGCGAAGCACAGCCCACTGCGGCTGGGAGTGCCGTCTCCGGCCGCTTCCGCGGGAGTCAGCGGGTCACCGAGCGGTGAGGTGGGACGATCCGGGCAGTTCCCGGACGCCGCGGCTACGCCGGTACCGGCCGCGAGCATTCCGCCGGTCACCAGCGCTGCTTGCACGCCTCGCCTTGCCCAAGTCTGCATGGAACTCTCCTCCGATTCCTTTCCCGCGATACAGGAGTGCCCCTGCACGCAAGCTTTGTGAGAACTGCGATTGCTGAATGACCCGATCGAGCGAGCCCGGATTCCGGTTCCGGTAACACTCGGGGTCGAAGTCGCGGAGGGCGAAAAACACTGCTCGGGTGTGACGGTGAGTGGAAACCACTCGAACCGGCCCGAGGCGGTCCGCCACGGCGGACCGAGAATCAGTCGGGAGTGGTACCCGGTTGCGGCCCCTCGGGGCTCGCGGGGTCGTAAACATTGGCGCGCGTTATGGCGCCGGGGGAGGGGACGGCGGACCGCGAAACGGGAAGCGAGTCCCCGAGACCGTAGCCGCCGTGCGAGCCGCCGCCGGAGGTGTTGGCATCCGTGTCGCAGCCGCAGTCACCGGACGGGAAAGGAAGTTTCCCGCCACGATCTTCCGTGGGCGAACCGTCGCGTTCGGAGCGCGATTCGTGGTTCAGCCAAGCGATGTTCCGGTCGATCGCGGCGAACGCCGCCGCTTCCCGGGAGTCGGATTCGGAACCGGACGCGCCGGAGTCGTTCGACCCGGTCTCGTCGGAGGTGTCGCCGGGATGTGCGGCGGACACACCGTCGTCGGGTAGTACCGCCGTACCACCGATGCCGCCGGAGGCTTCGTCCGGAATATCGCCCGGCGTTTCCCCGGAGACCGTTTCGCGTAGCGAGTCGTGCAGTCCCCCCAGACCCGACTCGACCGCTCCGGTGAGCGATTCCTCGCCCGTTGTCCCGGAAATCACGGTGCCCGTCACTCGTTCGACGGGGCGCAGCAACGGATCGACCTCACGTCGCGCGGTCCGCAGCCCATCGGAAACCGAGTCGGACAGCCGGTCGGTGGTTCCCCGGAGCCCGTCGCGATCCAGCACAGTCCCCAGTGGATCGGTTTCTTTTCCGGTTACCTTTCCGCCGTCCGATTCCGCGGAAACGGCCAGGGGGGTTTGAGCTCGATCACTCCGGGCTCGATCACTCCGGGCTCGATCACTCCGGGCTCGATCACTCCGGGCTCGATCAGTTCGGGATGGGCCGGTTTCGGCCCGGTCCGCCTCGGCCGGTTCGCCCGATACTCGGGTCGCCGTACCGCTCCCGACAGCACCGCCGACCGGATCCACCGTGGTCGTTCGAGCGGAAGCTTCGGGACCCAGCGCCCGGGGGAGTGTCGACACCGGACCCGACTGGCCCGTACCCGGCTCCGCGCGGGATTCCGCCCGCTCGGCGTCGTAGCGGTCGTGCGCCTCGGAACCACCCGTTCCCGAGCCGGGAGAGCGGTCGTCGACGTGTCGGATCAGCGCCCCGACCTGTCGGAGCGTACCGTCCTCGGAAGGTTGCTCGACCGCCACCGCCTGCGCGGATCCGAAGAGCCAGGCAGCGGAGACACCGGCCACGGTTCCCCCGACAGCGACCAGCGCACGGGACAGCCACCGCCGTTGGCGGTCGGCCGTCACCCACTGCTCGCCATCGAACATGAACTCCGCAGCCTCCTCGGAACGACATTCCCGCCGGGACGGGCCCGGACGAGGAAAGGCGGTCGAGCACCTGCCGATCCTCGCGTGCGGTCCATCGCCACGCCGGTCGAGGAACAACGTTCCGTCGAGCCGACGGACAACCGGACCGGAGCACGCCCAGCGGATTGCCGACGATCACTCTTCCAAAGACATCCCCCGGTTCGCATTCATTCAGCGCTCGGTTCGTCACATCGTGTGACAGAACGGTATTCCGCGTACGTCCCGAACCGGACACGGCACAACCGGAGCCGTGAGTCACCACCGTGATCCACCACATGCGTATACGGTTGCGGTGTGAGCGTCTTCAAGGTCACGGATTCGGACGAAGCCGCCAGGGTTCCGGTCGCGATACGCACAACGGCAGCCCTCAGCTGGCGGGTGTTGGTCATTCTCGGCATGCTGTACGCCCTCGGCTGGCTGGTGGGCAGGCTGTCCGTGGTCGTCATCCCGGTGGCCATCGCGCTGCTGCTGTCCGCGCTGCTGGCTCCGGCCGTGGCGGCACTGTCCAGGTTGCGCGTACCGCGCGGACTGGCCACCGCGGTCGTACTGGTCGGCGGACTAGCCGCCGTGGGAGGCATCCTCACCTTCGTCATCAACGCGTTCATCGCGGGCCTGCCCGACCTGCAACGACAACTGATGGCCAGCCTGGACACCATCCGGGAGTGGGCGGCCACCGGTCCGCTGCACCTCGGTGAGGCGCAGATCAACAGATACGTGGACCAGGTCGGGAACTGGCTGCAGGACAACCAGCAGCGAATCACCAGCGGAGCGCTGGCCACGGCCACCACCTTCGGCAGCTTCCTTACCGGGATGCTGCTGATGCTGTTCACCCTGATCTTCTTCCTGCACGACGGCAGGCGGATCTGGCTGTTCCTGCTGGGCCCGATGCCGGAACCATTGCGCTCCCGGCTCGATCTGGCGGGCACGAGGGGATTCGACTCGCTGATCGGCTACATCCGGGCGACCGGCCTGGTGGCCGTCGGTGACGCGTTGGGCATCGGAATCGGGCTGGCCATAATAGGTGTCCCGCTGGTGGTGCCGCTGGCGGCGCTGGTGTTCCTCGCGGCGTTCATCCCGATCGTCGGTGCCGTGGCGTCCGGAGCGGTCGCGATACTCGTCGCCCTGGTCGCCAATGGACCGATCTCCGCGCTGTTGACGCTCGGGGTGGTGCTCGGCGTGCAGCAGCTCGAGGGCAACGTGCTGCAGCCACTGCTGATAGGCCGTGCGGTGCGGCTGCACCCGCTCGCCGTGGTGCTGGCGATCAGCGTGGGAGCCATAGTGGCGGGCATCATCGGTACGCTGCTGGCCGTACCGGTGCTGGCGATGCTCAACTCCGCCGTCCGCGCGCTTTACGAGGGCGACGGGCAAGCGGAACCGGCCACCGCCGCGGTGGAAGGCGGTCGGGAACCCCCCGAGAGCGATGGCGAAGAGCCCGCACCCGAATGATTCGGAAATCAAGGGTTACCGTAGCTCGATCGCCGTAGCGGGTGGCGCGGCGGAAACTCTGGTGCGGTGGCGCCGAGCGGGTGGTGGGGGTTCAAGTACCGCGTCGTCCCACCGCCCCGCGATTTCTTGGGAAATTGACGCCCGGTGCGGCGGTGTGGCCCCGTGGGCGTCGATTTCTCGAGAAATCGCCGTCGCACCGGTACCGCCTGTCGAGGCGGAACCATGCGGCTGAGCAGCGCGGGTGTCCCCGGTGCGTGAGTCGGATGCATTGCAAGGCCGGGCCGCTCGCCGCGTAGGTCGCTACTCAAGAGCCGGCCCAACGAAGCAAGGCGCCGACTCACGTGCCGGCTAACCGACCAGCTATGCAACGGGACCATACGAAACCACTACGCAAGGCTGACGGCGTTGCGCCCGCCCGCCTTTGCGGCGAGGAGGGCCGCGTCGGCGGCCACCAGCAGGTCCTCCAGCTCGTAGCCCACCCGCTCGGTGGCGGCCACACCGATGCTGACGGTGAGATCGTCGAGTTCACGGTGTACTCCTCGCGTGTCCCGGGCGGGTACGGACAGCGAGGCGGTGGAACTCCGGATGCGGTAGGCGATCTCGCAAGCGGCCGGGATGTCGGCGTCGGGTAACAGCACGACGAACTCCTCGCCGCCGAAGCGCCCCACCAGGTCGCCCTTGCGGACACTGCCACGCAGCATCAACGCCATCGAGGCCAGCGCGGCGTCTCCAGCCAGGTGTCCGAGCTCGTCGTTGACGCGCTTGAAGTGATCGAGATCGAGCAGCAGGATCGCGGCCCGCTGTTGCCGGGAGCTCGCCCTGCCAAGTTCCGCGCGTGCCAGCTTGTCCCAGTGGACCGCGTTTACGAGTCCGGTCTTGCCGTCCCGTTGCGCCGAGCGCCGCCACTGCGGTAGTTGACCGGCCATGTCCAGCAACGCCATCGGTGGTGCGGCGAGCAACGCACTGGCCGGGTGAAGCTCCATCGCCACCGCCAGCAGGATGCCGAGGGCGGCGGCGACGATGCCGAGCAGGACATCGATCGGATCCCCCAGGAACTCGGCCCTGGTCGCCCGTGGTCTGCGCAGTCGGAGCCCGAGTGCCACGATCGCGGCCCGAAGCAGCAGCAGGGTGGCCGAACCGGCGACCAGCAGCAGGGGGTTCCACCGCGGCTCGTGCCATCCGACAACCGCGCGGGCCGCGAACGTGGCCGAAACGGTGGCGGCGGTGACGAACATCCACCGGTACGACTCGCCGCGCACGTCGAGCACCCCGTGCAGGGCGGGGCCCAGCAACAACAGCACGAGCATGTTCGGCGGCAGCGTGAGCATGCCGGTGACGAGATAGCAGATGTGGATCGTCCAAGGGTCCCGGCGCACCTCGTCGCGCAGCTGGATGGACAACGAGGTGCCGACGATCACGACGCCGGCGGTGAACGCGAGCATCCCGAAGCGGTGCAGCGTGTCGGACGTCGGAGGAGCGGTGGTCAGGATGACCGCGAACACCAACGACACGGCCACGACCTGCACCGCGAGTACGTAGACCAGCGCCGCGGGCCTGAGCCTCCACAATGGCCAGTACCCCATGAAACTCTCACTCCTCCCCTGCCGGGAGCCTCGCACAGATCCGGTCGGGTTCGAAGCCACACCCTGTGCCGCGTTCGATCCGAAGCGTCGATCACACGCGGAACCCCGTTTCCCGTTGGATGTCCGAGGTGATCGACTGGTTCCGTTCGGTGAACCCATCGGTCCGTTGACGGCGTCGACAGCGGCCTTCGGGAGCCCGTTCCGAACGTCGTTGTCACTCCGGAAGCGAGCCTCGGGCTGGGAAGGGTCTGTCGTGGCCGCGGGGAAAGCGCCGTTGTGCGATCGATAATCGGTTCGCCCACGCCGCACTAAGGCGAATAAGATTCACGCTTGGCTGGTTCGCACGTCACGACGTGCGGAGAAGAGTCACGGCGCGGGGCGAAAACCGGCGCGAAGGTCCTGGAGCGAACTCCGCGAAGGCTGGAACGAGGAGCCCGGCGCGCTCGTCGATACGTATGGCCCTGGCAAGTTCGCCGGAAAGGAACGCCGAAGAGTGGGCAGCACGACCAGCGACAGCACGGACGGACACCGAAACCGAACCCTGTGGCCGAGAATGTGGCGAACACTCACGACGACAGGCGAATCCCCGCACACCACGACGAACCGGGACGGACAGCTGGAAGCGGTCCCGGACGGTCGCATCCCGCTCTGGCGGGCACACAACGGACTACGCGTGATGACCCTGATCTACGCTTTCGTGTGGTTCCTGGTCATGCTGCCCGACTACCGCGAACCGGTGCTGGGTTCCTTGATCATGGCATCGATGGTGGCCTGGACCGCGTTCACCATCTGGCGTTACAGCAAACCGTCGGGCCGCACGAAACGACTGGTGCTGCTGGACCAGTTCGTCACGACGGGACTGTTCGGGCTCTGCTACTTCGTACTCACCGAGCACCAGCTGGAACAGGGCCTGCCGACCGTGGTCACCATGTGGCACGCCTCGATGGTCACCGCCGCGGCGGTACGGTGCGGCATGCCGGGAGGGTTCGTGAGCGGCGCGGCCGCGGCGTCGGCCAATTTCGCCATGCGCGGTTACATCGATCCCAACATGTGGATGGACACGGCGCTGCACCTGGTGATCGGACTGCTGCTGGGGCTCGCCTCGGAAACCGCCAAGCGTTCCACCCGGCGGCTGGCCAGAGCGCTGCGCGCCGAGGCGGCCACGGCCGAACGCGAGCGGTTGGCACGCGACATCCACGACAGCGTGCTCCAGGTGCTGGCACGAGTGCGACGCCGGGGTGGTGAGCTCGGCGGCGAAGCCGCCGAACTGGCCACCATGGCCGGTGAGCAGGAGACGGCGCTGCGCGCCCTGGTCTCCACCGGCCCGGCCGAACGCGGCGGCACGAGCACGGACCTGGCCGCGCGCCTCCGAGCGTTCGAGGGCACGGGTGTCAACGTCTCGGTACCGGCCACCGAGGTCACGCTGCCCGCGGAAACGGTCACCACCCTGTACTCGGTCACCAGCGAGGCCCTCCAGAACGTCGCGGAGCACGCGGGACCGGAAGCACACGCCTGGATCCTGCTGGAGGATCTGGGTTCAGAGATCGTACTCAGCGTTCGGGACAACGGTCCCGGTATTCCGGAAGGCAGACTGGAGGAAGCGGTCGCCGCGGGCAGGATGGGAGTAGCGCAGTCGATCCGTGGTCGGGTGGAGAGTCTCGGTGGGACTGTCACGTTGGACACCTCGGCCGGTGAGGGCACCGAATGGGAAATCCATCTCACTCGCGCCGATTCGCGGGACCGGGCCGTGCACAGTGGTGCACGGGAACGCGGGAATTACTGAGGAGCGAGAACATGACGGGATCGGAGATTTCGGTGATGGTGGTCGACGATCACCCGATCTGGCGAGACGGAGTGGCGCGGGACCTCACCGAACGGGGATTCCGCATCAGCGCCACCACCGGCGACGCGGTCTCGGCACTGCGCATCTCACGGACCGTGCACCCGGACGTGGTGCTGATGGATCTCAATCTGGGCGACACCTCCGGGGTGGAGGCGACCCGCCAGATCACCCAGGAAATACCCGGAACCAGGGTCCTGGTGCTGTCGGCCAGTGGCGAGCACGCCGACGTGCTGGAGGCCGTCAAGGCCGGGGCCTCGGGGTACCTGGTCAAGTCGGCCTCCGTGGACGAGCTGGTGGACGCGGTACGACGCACCTCGGTGGGAGACGCGGTGTTCACCGCCGGTCTGGCGGGCCTGGTGCTCGGTGAGTACCGGCGGATGGCGGTCACCCCGGACGACTCGAATCCGGACCCGCCGCGGCTGACCGAACGGGAAACGGACGTGCTACGGCAGGTCGCCAAGGGCCTGACCGCACGCCAGATCGCGAACAAGCTGGTGATCTCGCACCGCACGGTCGAGAACCACGTGCAGTCCACACTGCGGAAGCTGCAGCTGCACAACCGGGTGGAACTCGCCCGCTACGCGATCGAGCACGGGCTCGACCAGGAGGGCGAGGCTCCACCGGATTGAAGCCTCCCCGGTGGAGCTTCGTGCACACCATGAGTAGCCGCTGGGGTTCATTCGAACGCCGCACGCGCCGCCGCCTTGGCTCCGGCGGCGTCCGACGCGGCGAGCGCTGCCTCGGCGGCTCGTTCACAGGCTCGCAACGAGGCACCGGCAACCGCCGACCCCACGGCGGGAACGGCCGTGGCGACCATGGAAAGACTGCTCACGCCCAGCCCCACGAGTACCCGGCCGAGCAGCGGATCGGCGGCCGCTTCACCACAGACCCCGACCGACTTGCCCGTCTCGCCCCCGGCACGACCGATCATGGCGATCAACCGCAGCAGGGCGGGCTGCCAGGGGTCGTTCAGCCCCGCCAGCGCGCCGAGCTGCCGATCGGCGGCGAACACGTACTGCGCCAGGTCGTTGGTACCGATGCTGACGAAGTCGACCGCTTCGAGCAGTTCTCCGGCGACCAACGCCGCCGCTGGCACCTCGACCATCGCACCGACGCGGGCGATCCCGGCCGTCCTGGCACGTTCGGCGAACCAGGCGGCCTCCTCCGGGGTGGCCACCATGGGAGCCATCACCGAGACGTCCGCCCCCGAGTCCCCGGCGGCCGCCGCGATGGCGGCCAGCTGCCGGTCGAGCACCTCCGGCCGGTCGAACGCCACCCGCAACCCGCGCACACCCAGCGCCGGGTTGGGCTCGGCACCGGTTTCCAGGAATCCCAACGGTTTGTCGGCACCCGCGTCCAGGGTGCGCACCACGACGGGTTTTCCGGCGAACGGTTCGAGCACCTCCGCGTAAGCCGCCCGCTGGGTGGCGACGTCCGGTTCGTCCTCGGCCGCGAGGTAGCAGAACTCGGTACGGAACAGCCCGACTCCCTCGGCCCGCGAGGAGACGGCTGCCGCCGTGTCCGCGGCCGCGCCCACGTTGGCGAGGATCTTGACCCGGCTCCCGTCCGAGGTGCCGCCGCTGCCGGTCCAGTTCGCCGTGTCGGCCCGTTCGGCGGCGCGGACCTCGACCCGCTCCTCCGACAGTCCGACCGCCCCGCTGTCACCGTCGACCTCGGCAGCGATCGCGGAGGTCCCGGCGAGCAGTCCGCGTACCGCCACCACGGCGGGGATTCCCAACGAGCGGGCGAGAATCGCGGTGTGACTGGTGGGACCGCCCTCCTCGGTCACCAGGGCCAGCACGAGGTCCGGATCCAGATCAGCGGTGTCCGCGGGCGCCAGGTCCCGCGCGAGCAGCACGCTGGGCTCCAGCAGGGTGGGAACGCCGGGAGGCCGCACACCGAGCAGTTCGGCGATGATCCGGTCCCGCACGTCGTGCACGTCACGCACCCGTTCGGCCAGGTAACCACCGGTGGCCCGCAGGGACTCCGCGAACTCGTCGGCGGCTTCCAGCACTGCCCGTGGTGCGGGCACCGCGCGCTGGCTCACGAGCTGCTCGGCGCGCGAGCTCAACGAGGGATCCATCGCCATCGCGGCGGTGGTCTCCAGGACGGCCTTGGCGTCTCCCTCGACGCCCGCGGCGCGTGCGAACAGTCCGTCGGCCACGGCTTGGGCGGCGGGTGAGATCCGCGCGGCCTCGGCTCCCGGATCCGTCACGGCGGGGGAGGCGGGGGGTTCGGGCAGGGGCTCGGCGACCCGGACCACCGGGCCGGCGGCCTGACCGTTGCTGACGCCGACACCACTCAATCGCAACATGGTCTAGACCATACCTTTCGGCTAGCTGTTCCCGCGACGCCGAACCTCCCGACGTCGTACGGGCTCACGGGATCACGAAACCCGTTCGAACGAAACAGTGACCACTCGCCCGGACAGGAACGACTCGGACAAGCACGACTCTGTGTGCGAGGGAACTTACTTCACTCGAACGAACCAGCGGGCTGCCGACAATAGGTAACTCATGAGTAGCCGCACGGATCCCTGTCCCTCGTACTGACCAGCAGGCTGGAGACATGACACAACGAAACGTGACACACTCGCGAACCGTCGAACACTCCCGAGCACACCTCGCCGGCCCGGCACGGCGGGTTCACCGGCTCTCGCTGGGTGAACCGGTGGACACCAGCTTCGTCCCCCCGGAAACCGTCCCGAGGGCGGCCACCACGGCTGACCACTCGAGCCGGGAAAGCGGGCGCACGGTCACCACCGGACCGAAGAACACCAGGTTGACACTCGTGACCCGGCTCCCGTACCGCACCGGACGGTTACGCAGATACCACGCGGACGGAAGGCACCGGAGAGTCTGCCCTTCACCCGGCGGATCAGGCTGAGCGCTCTCGCACGATTCGCGTATTTCGAACCGAATCCACCCGTTAACCACACCCCCGTTCGGGGGTTATTGGGAGCGGAATCGCACCGTTTTCGGGTTCCTCGGGGTCACACTGGAATGGTTGCAGCTCGTCGATATCGCGCCATCGGCGATGGCAACAGCCGGGGTCGGTCGTAACGCCCCCCGTACGGCCGACCCCGGTCCTCGGCTCCGTGACGAACTAACGCCGCCGGTCCTCCCACGGTGAGAGCCAGCGGGAGGACCCGGCCGAGCATTCCCGAAGACCGGGCGGAGGCCGCGATCAGGAGTCACGCAACCGCAACGCCCGAAGCGCACCGTTCACAAGGCCCGGTTCACTCTCCGGTAGCGCTGCGGGAGCGTGCGTCGCAGCGGCCTCGCGCACGGCCTCGGCCGAAGGGTTGACCGCCGACCAGGAACCGATCACCACGGTGGGAACCGTCTCGTTGCCATCGGCGAGTTCCCGGACAGCGGCGGCCGCCCGTTCGTCCTGCCAGATGTCGGTCTCCTCGAAGCTCACGCCGTGTCTGCGCAGTCCGGCGCGCAGCGAGATGCAGAACGGACAGCCCGGGCGGGTGTAGACCAGCACGTTGCCGTCCTTCCCGGCCTCACCGTTCACCCGGTGCTCCCCGTCAGCAGCGTGGTCCCCCTCAGCAGCGTGGTTCGGGCTCTCCCCGCTCGGTCGCACGGCCCGCTCGTCGGAATCACTGGGGTTCTGTCGCCACGACATCGGCCACCTCCGGCTCACTCGTCGTCCTTCTTCGGCACCGCCTCGGGCTCCCCGCGTCACGCTCTCGCGAGATCACCGGAGACGCGGCGTGATGTTCACTCGAGCTTCTCGGCACCGTGGGCCGACTCCGGCGGCGGATTTCGACCACCGAACGCCCCGCTCCACGGTTGGAACACTCCGATCAGCGCACCGATTCCGGTTCCGCTTCGTTCCCGGCCTCCGCTCCGGAGCGGCCGCCCCGTCGCCACGACCGGCGCGGCTTTCCGGGTGCCCACCATGACGCATCACCCAGCAACCGCAGCAAAGCGGGTACGAGGATCATTCGCACCACGGTGGCGTCCAACAGCAGCGCCACGATCATCCCCACCCCGATGAACCGCATCATCGTGACGCTGGAGAACGCGAAGGCTCCGGTGACCACTATCAGCAGCAGCGCGGCAGCGGTGATCATCCGGCCGGTCCTGGCCAGCCCGGTGCGCACCGCGTCGGACGTGTCGGCACCGTGGGCGCGCGCCTCGACCATCCTGGAGAGCAGGAATACCTCGTAATCGGTGGACAGCCCGAACACCACCGAGGCCATCAGTACGACGATGCCTACCGACATGGGGGCGGGAGTGACGTTGATCAGTCCGGCACCGTGTCCCTCGACGAAGATCCAGGTGAGCATCCCGAAGGTCGCGGAGAGGCTGAGCACGCTCAGCACCACGGCCTTGATCGGCAGCAGCACCGAGCCGAACGCCAGGAACATCAGCACCAACGTCGCCCCGACGAGCAGCCCCGCCACCCACGGCAGGGTTTCCACGGTGTCGCGCAGACTGTCCAGGTTCAGCGCGGTGGTACCGCCGACCAGCACCTCGGTGTCGGGTGGCGGTGGCAACGATCTGATCTCGTCGATGGCGTCGTTCGCCCGCTGGCCGAACGTATCCGTCTCCAGCCCCGCCTTGAGCACCACGACCCCGTCCCGGCCGCCCGCGACACGCGCCTGGCCGATACCGGGAACCCCGCCGACGGCATCGCCGAAGGAGGCGACCCGCTGCCGAGCGGGCGCGTTCCGGCCGCCGTCCAGCACGATCCGAACGTTGTCACTGCTCATGGCGGGAAAATCGGCCCGCAGCCTCTCGATCCCCTGCCTGGCGGGATCGTCCTTCGGCAGGATCCGCTCGTCCGGGGTGCCGAACTTGGTCCCCAGGAACGGCGCTCCCAGCAGCAACAGCACGGCGAGGATCGGGAAAGCCGTCAGCATCGGACGTTTCATCACCGCGTCGGCGAACCGGTACCAGCCACGCCCGGGTTCGGCGTCGGTTCTACGCTCGCGGCGCCAGGGCACCGCTAGCTTGTCCACCCGGGAGCCGAGCATGCCGAGCACGGCGGGCAGCACCGTCAGCGAGATCACCGCGGCCAACGCCACCGAGGACATCCCGCCGTACGCCAGTGAGCGCAGGAAGCTCTGCGGGAACAGCAACAGGCTGCCCAACGCGATCACCAGCAGCGTGGCGGAGAACGCGACGGTACGGCCCGCGGTCGCCACGCTACGGCGCACGGCCGTCCCGGTGGAGTTGCCCGCCGCGAGCTCCTCGCGGAACCGACCGACCACGAACAGGCCGTAGTCGATCGCCAGTCCCAGCCCGAGCAGGCTGGCCACGTTGACCGCGAAGGTGTTGACGTCGGCGAACAGCGTGATCAGGCGCAGCAGCCCCAGCGAACCGAGCACGGCGGCACCGCCGACCAGCACGGGTAGGGCCGCCGCGACGAGACCACCGAATATGATCACCAGCAGTACCAGCACCACGGGGAGCGAGACGGCCTCGGCCATCGCCAGATCGTGCTTGGAGTGCCTGCTCATCGACGCCTGCAGCGGGACGCTCCCCGCGACGTCGGTGCTCGCTCCGGCCACGTCGAGCCGATCGGCTATCCGCTCGTAGGCGCCGGTCTTGTCCCCCTCGTCACCCGCGAGTCGGATGGTGGCCAGCCCCGTGGTGTGGTCCGCATCGGTCAGCGCGGGGTTCGGGGTGCTCCAGTAGGAGTTGACCTCCCGCACGGCGGAGTCGGGCAGGTCGGCGAGCGTGCTCCGGATTCGTTCACTCAGCTCGGGGTTGTCAACGGTCCCCCGCTCCACGCTGTAGAGCACCACCACGTCGCCGCTGGAACCGAGTACCCGCTCGGCCCGTCGCTGCGCCTCCGCCGCCTCGCTGTCGGGTGACTCGTAACCGCCCTGGGATAATCGGTCGAACACCCCGAAACCCCAGATCCCACCCGTAATGACCACCAACAGCACTGTCACCAGCACCGGGAGCCTGCGCCGATACGCGAGGGATCCCCAGGAAGCGAACACACGGACCTCCGGCTGTGCGGTCGGGGCCGTAGAGTGGCTACGACCCTGCCATTCCCGAGTTAACGGCGTTTACTTCGCCCCACTGTAGCGATGAACTCCGAGATGAGCACCCGATGGAGTGACACATGAACGGAGTCACTCGACGTGAACAGCTGCGTGCTGCCACGGAACTCGACATCCGCAGGCACGCGCGCGAACTGCTGGTCCGCGAGGGACAGGAAGCGGTGACGCTACGCGCGATCGCACGTGAGCTCGGCATCACCGCGCCCGCGCTGTACCGCTACTACGACTCCCGCGAGGACCTGCTCCACCGGCTCTCCGAGGACATCTGCGACGACCTCTCGGCGGAGCTGAACGAGACGATGCGCGGCATCGAGGACGACCACCTGAGCAAGGTGTTCGCGGTGTGCCGGGGCTTCCGGAGCTGGGCGCTGACACATCCACGGGAGTTCGCGCTGGTGTTCGCCACTCCGGGCGGCAACGGTGGCGAGAACGCCGGTGCCGACGAGCGGGAGCCCGATTCCACGGCGACGGCAGTGCCCGCCACGCGCAGCGACGAGCTGGGCAGCGTCTTCCTGGGTGTGGTCGGCCCGCTCATGGCGGAGGGAGCCAACAACTCGCCACCACCCCGGATTCCCGAAGAGCTGCGGGCCGGACTGGCGGACAGCCAGCGCGACCTGGCGGCGGCCTTCAACACGCACGGCATCGAGATGCCCCCGGAGGCGCTCAGCGCCGAGGCGGTCCACATGCTGCTGCGCTGGTGGGCGAGGCTCTACGGCCAGGTCGCGCTGGAGGTTTTCGAGAAGTTCCCCTTCGACGTCAGCCACGCCGACCGGCTGTTCGAGTCGATGCTGGAGGAACTCGGCCGGGAGGCCGGGCTGTACCGGTAGCGGGTTCGCCGATTCGGCTGCCGAGGGAATCGCACGAGGCCCTCGGCAACACCACGGTCTCTATTGGACGGACGTCCCGTTGTCGGGGCGGGACGGCCTGTCGCCTCGCTTCGGTGATACCGCTGGTCAGCGGCCCTGCTCGTAGGGGGTCTCACCCAGCACCGGCGGGGCGACACGTTGCATGTCGTTGGTGAACACGTCCTCGTCCTCGACCAGCCAGCTCGGACGATCGTGCTCCTCCTCACCACCACCATCGCCCTGCCGAGCCCCGGCACCACCCATCGGCCCACCACGAGCACCACCAGCAGCAGCATTGGAACCCGACACCACCGAGCCACCGCCCCTCGAACCATAAGAACCCGTCCCGGACCGACCACCAGCGGCCGGCTCACCCGAACCGGAACCACCGAGCCCACCGGCACGACCACCGACACCTCCAGCGGAACCACCACCACGGGCACCACCCACACCGCCCGCGCCACCGGCACGACCACCCGAACCGGAACCACCGGACACCCCCGGCGGACCGTTCGGAGCCGGCGCCCACCGGCCGTTATACGGATTCTGCCGCTGCCAACCCCCATCAGGACCCTGCCGGTAGACCGTGCCGTCCGAACCACGCACCGCCCCCGGAGAAAGCGAACCACCGCCCGCGGAACCACCACCCGAGGGACTCACCCACGCCGACCCCGAACCAGCCGGCTGCGACGTGTAGGAACCACCACCCACACCGGAACCACCCGACGGGACATGCGACCCACCGACCGAACCAACCGAACCACCAGAACCCCCGGCCCACGCCGAGGACGAGGAAGCCGACGCCGCATAGCCCGAACCCACACTGTTGTCAAAGGTGCTGCCCGCCACCACACTGCCCGCACTACCGCCATAACTGGCCTGCCGCGACGCGTCGGTATCGGACTCCTCCGACGGCGTGAACTCCGGCAACCCCCGCGTGGCCGCCGTCGTCTGCTCCGTATACCGAACCATCACACTGTTGGCCTCCTCATTCGTAGCCCGATAACGCTCCTGCTTCTCCTCGTAATCACTGGTCCACCCCAACCCGGGAAAACCACTGACCCCACTGTCATCCGCCCAATTCTTCTCCGGAACCTCCAACTGAGCCGGACCACCATCGGAGAGCTTGCCACCCTCGACGGGGAGATCCTGGAAGGTCTTGTGCTGCGTGCCGGCCTGAGCGTCCAACGAGTCCTGCACGGTTTCGCAGAAATCGGCCGCGTTGTCGACGACCGGCTTGACCGCGGATACCGAAGCCTTGGCGATCTCGGCCGCACGGCCCTCGTGAGCCTCTTCGGCCTTGCCCAGCGCCGAGTTGACGGTTTCGACGATGCTTTTGAACTTCGAAGCGGCGGCGCTAAGCGAACTCGACCCCTGGCTACTAGCCGAAGGCAGGCTGGGCGCATCGGGCGATCCCGCCATACTCGCCCGAATGTCCTTCGCCTGACTCGCATAACACTTCATCGGAACGACAGAAGACATTACCCCCACCTCTCACTTCGCCGCAGGCCACGACGAGACGGACAACCGCAACGCCTTCTTGGCATTGCCACACGGATCCACCTCGCCCGTGTCCGCGGCGTTCAACCGCCAATACGACTTTACGACTTGGTTTTGCTTGGTCGCCAGGAAAATGTCACAGCTTCCACCGCTCATCGGGTCGTCCCGGTTGGCCCGCACGGCGGGATATCCTGCGATGTTCAGCTTCTTGAAATCCACGTAGGACTGTGGATTGTCGTAGTACTGCTGAATCGAACGGCCCGCCAGCGGCGTGAGCGAAACACTGGTGGCTCCGTACGAGCTCTTCCAGACACAGCGATCAGCCGCCTCGTCCGGAAGTGTCAAATTCCCTTCCGGAGTCTCGCCGCGCGGTTGCAACCCCAACTCCCGCGCCGCCTCCGCAGGAAGCAGCTCACACACCTTCGCGGTCGTCGCATCCTTGGGGTTCGCGATCTCCGGTCCGGCGGCGTTGCGCGAAGCGGAGGATTCCGCACTCCGCTCCTCCGAACCGGGCGATTCGGGAGCCGAACCACCCGAGCACGCCATCAGCACGGCACCCAAGACCACACAGCCGAGGACCGCACCAGCACGACGAAATCCAGACTCGGCACTCATGGCACTCAGCCCCGCCTCTCGGTGTCCCGCTGCGCGACCGAGGCGTTGTCCTCGGCCCGGCCGTACTCCCCCAGCGCCGCCCGGTAGACGTCGATCCTCTCCTGCAACTTGATGAATATGTCGTTCGCCGCGCTACGCAACGAACTGTCCGAGCCCGTGAGGCGCTTCCGGAACAGCTCCCGGGCCTCCTCGGTGTTCTGATCACCGGCGACCAGTTCACCGGGCTCCATATCCCCGGCCTCATCAGCCAACTGCCGAGCCTTGTCCCGGATCTTCTCCAGTTTGTCGACGGCCTTGCGCAGCCCGTCCTCGTCGACGACGAATCCGTCCCCGGCCATACCTGCCTCCCACACAGCGCACACTCCGAAACCGATTCATATCTTCCCCGATAAGCACGCACGACATCAGCCAACCCGAATCAACGCCGATGTGACGCACGACACCGGAAATCGGTTCCGAATCGCGCCTTCATATCCACAATGGATTCCGAGTCGGGTGAACCGTGGCCACCACGAGGACGAGCCGGTCGCGACAGCACGCGGAGTCACAGTGTCGAATTCACAGAATCGAAGCCGCGGTGGTGAATCCGCCGTGAACCACGATCTCAGCCGGTACCGGGCTGCTCACCGGTCGCGATCGGGGCGCTCAGCCACTGCCGTGGCATCCCGAATGCGCTGACCAGCTCGACCGCGTGCGGACGCAGCCCCTTGCACAGCGCGTTGACGGCCTCGGTGATCGCCTTGGCCCGGCGCGGGCTGATCCGCTCGTGCTCCAGGAACCAGCCGCGATCGGCCTCGATGTCGGACAGCACGTACAGATCGCACAGCCGCTCCAACATCTCGGCGGCCGCCGGATCGGTGCAGCGTTCGATCCCGGCGACGAACGCCTCCAGCACGACGCGGTCGACGTGCACCCGCGCGGCGCGCAGCACGTGGTCCTGCGCGTCGTTGAACACCTCGAACGGGTCGGCGTCCCCGGACCCGGCACGGCGCAACCTGCGGGCCACCCCGTCCAGCACGTGCCGTTCCCGGTCCTCGAACAGCCGCAGCTGCCAGCCCCGGTCGAACAGCGCGTCCTCGTCGTCCCTGCCGGGTGAGGCGTCCACCAGGCGCTGGATCAACGAGCGGGCGGCGGTCCGCTCGATCACGGTTCCCACGAACTGGTCGGCGACGTAGCGTGCCATCCCGAGCGTGCCGAGCTCGTCGAAGCTCTCGCGGTAGCCGGTCAGCAGTCCCTTGGCCACGAGTTGCAGCAGCACCGTGTTGTCACCCTCGAAGGTGGTGAACACGTCGGTGTCGGCCTTCAACCCGGCCAGCTGGTTCTCGGCCAGGTAGCCGGATCCGCCGCAGGCCTCGCGGCAGTCCTGGATGGTGCGGGTGGCGTGCCAGGTGGTCACCGCCTTGAGCCCGGCGGCGCGGGACTCCAGCTCCCGCTGGGCGCGTCCCTCGGGATCGTCCTCCGGGGAGGCCTGCCGCAGGTCGTGCAGCGTGGCGACCAGTTCCTCCTGCGCGAAGTGCAGCGCGAAGGAGGTGGCCAGCGCGGGAAGCAGCTTGCGCTGGTGTGCCAGGTAGTCCAGCACCGGTGTCTCGGCGCCGGTCCGGGGGTTGGTGAATTGCCGCCGGGTGTCGCCGTAGCGCAGTGCGATCTCCAGCGCGAGCTTGGTCGCGGCCCCGGCGGTGCCCGCCACCGACACCCGCCCGGTGATCAGGGTGCCGAGCATGGTGAAGAACCGTTTGTTCACCCCCTCGATCGGGCTGCTGTAGGTGCCGTCCTCGGCCACGTCGCCGTAGCGGTTCAACAGTGCTTCCCGGGGCACTCTCACCCGGTCGAAGGAGATCCTGCCGTTGTCCACCCCGTTGAGACCGGCCTTGCGGCCGCAGTCCGAAATGGACACTCCGGGGAGCGGGTTTCCCGCCCCGTCGCGGATGGGAACCAGCAGGGCGTGCACCCCGTGGTTCTCCGTCTCGCCGTCGGAGGTGGGGGTGTGCAGCTGGGCGAAGACGGCCGCGGTGCGCCCGTCCCGCGCGGCGTTGCCGATGTAGTCCTTGCGCGCGGACTCGTCCGGGGTGTGCACCACGAACTCGGCCGTGGCCGGATCGTAGACGGCCGTGGTCCCGAGCTGCTGCACGTCGGAACCGTGGCCGGTCTCGGTCATCGCGAAACAACCCGGCTCCGAGAGGTCCATTATGGACCGCAGGTATTCCTCGTGGTGCCGTTCGGTGCCCAGCGCGGTGACCGCTCCACCGAAAAGTCCCCATTGGACACCGGCTTTGACCATCAGCGAGAGGTTGCCCGCCAGCATCTCCATGGCGACCACCGAACCGCCGCGGTCGCCGGATCCGCCGTACTCGACGGGAAAACCGATCCGGACGATCTCGCTACCTGCCAACCGCCGCAGCTGTTCGAAGGTGTGCGCCCGGTGGGACTCGGTGTCCAGCCCGTCGCCGGTGGGCAGGGGTTCGTTCTCCAGGACGCCGCGCACCCGGTCCCGGACCTCGCCCCAGCGGCCGTCCAGTGACTCGCGCAGCTTCGCGGGATCGAACTTCACGGGGATACTCGGGGTCCGCATACGTCCTCCAGCTCATTCGACTACCGCCAGCTCGATTACCCCGTGACGGAGTTGTCGAACCAGTCTGGCGCTCCCCGGGGTTTCGGCGCGTGCCCACCCCGGCGGACGAGTGCCATCCGGCAGCCCCACAGCCACGCGCTCGTCCCGGATCACCCGCCGCCCGAGCTCGTGCCGTCCTTCGGGTGCAGCGCGTCGATGCGCCGCAGCACATCGAGCTGGGCGGGGTTGTACAACTCCAGCAACGCCTGGACGACGACCGACTCCCTGGACGTCTCTTCCCGCCGCCTGGCTTTCGCCCACGGATCAAGCAGCGCGGGGTGGTTCTGGTAGTGCTGTCGGATCTCCGGGAAGTAGCGCTCGGCCAGCCGACTCCGAGTGTCCTCGCTCGCGTCCGCGGGCAGGGCGTCGAACTCTTTCTCAACCGGAGTGGGAGGTCGCGACAGCATCTCCCACAACGCCGCCATCGCCGAGTCGCCGAAGACCCGCGAATAGATCAGCAGCAGGGCCCGGTCGGCGTCCGAGCGCTCGGCAGCGACCTCGTCGAAGCCCGCGGGCAGGTCGGCCGGGGAACGATGCCGCAGGATCACGGCCAGCTCCTCCCGCATCCGCTGCTGCCGTTCGATGCTCGCCGCCAGCTCGTCATCCAGAGCGCGGAGCGACTGGTCCGTGTTCTCCTCCGATTCCTCCATCACAGCGATCTCGGAAAGCGGCACGCCCAGGTCGACGAGCCTGCGGATCCGCAGCAGTCGGACCAGGTGCCCGATGCGGTACCGCTTGTACCCGTTCGCCGCCCGTTCCGGCTCGTCCAGCAGTCCGACCTCGTGGTAGTGGCGGACGGTTTTCAGCGTCGTGCCCGCGAGTTCTGCCAACTGCCGCGTGCTCCAGGCCACCGGACCGCCTACCTCTCGTGCTCCTCGGCAACCGCTGTCCTCGACGGTGGGTCGTGTGCCCGAGGACACAGTCAAGCAGAACCGGGCGAGCTTGACCATGCCCCAACGGCACGGTTTGCGATAACTCGCGTCGGCCGGAAGCGGTGCATCGGTGCGACGCCCCTCCGAAAACAACGAGCACGAGGAGTCAACCACCATGTCCACCGATCAAGCCGAACTACAGCAGCCGACATCGGCGGATACCACCTCACCGAAGCGCCCGGGATGGCCCGAGATCGTGGTCGGCCTGCTCGCGATGATCGCCGCCACGGCCCTGGTGCCGTTCTTCGGCCCGTGGGGGCTGGAACTGGGCCCGACGGCGTACGGGCTGGTCCTGACCGCCTGGTCGGGCGTGGTCGGCCTCGTCGGCTTCGGCGTGGCAGCGTTGCTACGCATCCGTTCCCTGGCAGCCTTCAGCGTGCGCCGCACCACCTGGCGCTGGATGCTCATCGGTGTGAGCGGGGGCGTGGTCGTCCTCACTGCCAATCTCCTGTTGAGCTACGCGATCATCGGCATCACCGGATTCGACTCCAATCCGCAGGGCGCGTACTACGACGCCGCGAACGGCGGGGTGCTGCACCTGATCCTGACGTTCGTCTTCCTGTCCCTGCTCACTCCCATCGGTGAGGAGTTCCTCTTCCGTGGCGTGGTCGCCAACGCCCTGCTGCGCTACGGACCCGTCACCGGCGTACTGAGCAGCACGGTGATCTTCGCCCTGTTCCACGGCATCAACATCGTGCTGCCCGCGGCGATCGCGGTGGGCGTCATCGCCGCCGAGCTGATGCGCCGCAGCGGATCGATCTGGCCCGCGGTGGCCGTCCATACCGTCAACAACCTGGGGCTGCCGCTGTACGTGTTGCTCACCGGCGCGGTCGGGCCCGCCTGAGCTCGCGGCACACTGCCGGAAGACCCGATCGGCCGCCTCGGCGGCAAGTGGCGCTCAGCCGGACTGTGCGTCCGGAGAACATCGGGATCATCTCGGTGCGTAGGTCTCACGCTGCGGAGTTAGGGATTATGAGGGCTGCTGAGTTCGACGACAAATTCGATCGCGGCGAGGAGATCACCTCGACGCTCGATCTCGCCAAGGCACAACGTCCCGGTGAGGAGCAGCGGCGCGTCAACGTCGATTTCCCCGCCTGGATGATCGCGGCGCTGGATCGTGAAGCCAGGAGGCTGGGTGTGACGCGTCAGTCCGTCATCAAGGTCTGGCTCGCCGACCGGCTGGAACACACACCACGCACGCTGCCTGAGCCCGCGAATCAGCGGGACTCGACGCCCTGCCGAAGCCCTGCCCGCCCAGAACCCTGTTCGAACTTGACGCTCGCACGAGGAAGTGCAGGCGTCAGCCCCTGCCGTAGTAGAGGATCTCGCAGTTGACGACCTTGTCGTCGAGATCGGCGTTGTAGCGGTCGGTGCCGGGACCGCAGTCGACGACGTCCGCCTCGTCGTCGGAACCGAGCTCGTCGGACATCACGGTGTCGTCACCGGGACCGGCGTAGAGATAGTCACCACCCTGTCCACCGTGGAAGAAATCGTCACCGTTGCCACCCCGGATGACGTCATTTCCGGAGTTGCCGAACAGGCTGTCGTCATCGGCCTCGCCGAAGATGACGTCGAAGCCGCCCCGGACCTTGATCACGTCCTGACCGGGCGTGCCGTGCAGGCCATCCGGCCCTTCGGTCCCTTCCTGATGGTTCTCCTCGTCCGCCGCGGCGGTGAGCGTAGGCTGGGTCTGGGAAGGCGTCGCCGCGGCCAACGGCGCGCCTACCACCAGAGCAGCCGCGGCGATTCCGGTTCCCACCAGTCCGGTCAGGCCGGTTCTCGTACGCGTGGTACGCACAGCGGTTCGCTCCTTTCGCCGTGCGATCAGCCCTCCGTAGCCCCTGGGGCTGATCCCACGATTCGGTTTCCGTATGCCACTCCTGGTGACGTAGTACCCCACCGGAGGTTGAGTGTCGGATCCGGACGATTTGAAACCACAGTGCACTCCGTTCCCACGAGCGGCGGCCGCCCGGGACCGGCTCCCGCCTCCCTTCCGTAGTGACCACGATCGATCGGACGGAGGCGGCGACTTTTTCTCGAACCGCCAATTCTTTATCAGGTTTTCCCCGCCAACAACCCTCCAAGGGAAAAATCATCCTCGGCCTCGCCTATGATCAACTTACTCCCGATCCGCGATCACTTCAATCACACGAAGGTGTAAGCATTCCGGGAAACAGCACACAAAACAACATTCCCTCAAACCGGAAACACGCCTCCCACCCAAGAGTGAGTTTTCTGGACAAAAAACACTGGATTCGATAAAGGATTTTCCAACGAACCGAAGCCACCAGCACACGTTCACCGGGCAATCGGACGGAACGACCGGACCTCACCCGATCGGACCGATTCGGGGATCGTCCGAGGGACGGAAACACCCGCGAAAAGGGGAGCTCCGACCACCGGAAGACGGAACCGCCCCTTGTTCTTCGAGGCTTCCTCGATGTCAGCGTTATCCGCACGGTGCGCCCAGTGGTCCGGGAGCGGTGTCCCAACTGCTCGTTGAACCGGGCGACCACGCGGCGGGCCTGTGTCTTGCGTCAGGCCCGCCCGACATCGCTCATGGCCGGTAGTCCTCCAGTCGGGCCGGGTCCCAGATTCGGTCCACCAGGGCTCGAACCAGCTTGCTCCGCTCCTCGTGCTCGGCCTTGCCGAACCGGTCGTACGGCCGAAACGGCAGGCCGGACCGCTCCACGAAAGAGCTGAACTGGGGCTGGTGCTGGTAGGCGGCGCTGGTCAGGCTCGCGGCGTAGAGGTTCTGCTTCGCGTAGTGCGGCGCCTTCTGCTCGAACGGCTTGTCCTGGTAGCTGCGGTTCACGTCGGCGGGCAGCAGCACCAGACCGGCGACATGGTCACGCCACAGGTCGAAATCCTCGCGGGTCGGACACTCGTCGGCGTAGCGCTCGTGGTGATCGGGCCAGATGTGCTCGATGTCCCACGGGTTACGCAACGTCCGGTCCACCAGTTCGTCGAAGCGATCGGGCTTACCGGCCTCCCGCTCGGTGTAGGCGGTCAGCCGGGCCAGCAGATGGTAGATGTAGCGCCTGCTGAACTGGTTCAGCCCGAGTCCCGCGATGCCGCGCCGATAACGGCTCGGACTCCCGTCGAACGAGACATCGTCCTCGTCCTGATCCAGCTTCGACCGCAGGGTGTCGATCAGATCCGGCAACGACATGCCGCGGATGTCGCGGCACAGCAACCACATGGCGTAGTTGACGCTCGAATAGCTGATCCGGATGTAGTTGGCGGCTCGGCGCATAATCCAGATATCGAGGTAGGTCGCGGTCGCCGCGAGCTTGCGGCGTACGGTCTCGTCCTCGTCACCGACCCTGAGCGGCGCCAGCAGCACGGTGCTCTGCCAGGTGAACTCGTTGTGCGCGTTGTAGAAAACCGGTTCCAGCCCCGAGGTGTAGCCGCGCGAGGCCTCCAGGACCTTCCGGTACGCCCGCGCGAAGAACGGCACCTCGTTGGTCATCAGGGCGAGGTTGCGCCCCGCGTCGCCCACTCCGACGCGGCTGGTGTTGTCACGGACCCAGCGGTGGAACGTGGAACCGATCAGTTCCCAGTCACGGTCGAGGGCACCCGCACGACGCTCCCGGATCGACTCGGCGTACTTGGCACGGAGCCATGCCTTGACGAAGGTGGCGTCGCGTTCCGCGTCGGGGTCGGGCTCCCAGGAAGTCAGTTCCAGCAGAGTCCTCTTCCAAATACGGTTCGCGTTCGCCCGCTCACCCGCGTCCTCCACCGCACCGAGCAGATACGCCTTCAGCATGTCCACCGGGCTCAACGGTTTGCCCCGGTCGTTCATCGTCTCGAAGATCGAGTAAGCGTGCGCGTCGGTCTCGGTCGCGATCTCGATCAATCCGACATTGCCGATCAGCCAATAGATGAACGGCTCCAGCCCGTCGCCGAGTTCGTCCGCCGGATCGATCGACACGAGGTCGTTGTACCGAGCGACGATCGTCTTGATCGACTCGTCCTTGCCCTCGGCGTCGTACTCCGCACCGTCGAACAACGCCCGGAGCACCGGCACGCGCTCGGCGATATCGAGGTTGAACTTCGGCTCGCCGTAGTCGTCGGAGAAGATCAACGGCTCCACTGTGGAGGTCACCCTGAGCCCGCGCTCCCGCGCCACCCGGTACAGGTAAATCAGCAGCAACGTCAGGGAGGTGACCCGCTGCTGACCATCGACCAGGTAGCTCTTGTTGCCACGCCTGGTCACGATGATCGAACCGAGGAAGTAGTCGCCGTAATCACCGGCGTCCCTCGGTGTGTCGCCGGTGCGGTAGAACGTCGAGAACCTGTTCTGCAGGTCGGTGACCAGTTCTTCGATGTTCTCCCGGTCCCACTTGTACTCCCGCTGGTACTCGTCGATCGCGAAGGAACGGGACTGCAGCAGCTCCTTGATCGTGCGGTAGTGCGGCGTGATGCTCATGCTTCTCCCCTGCGGCAGACAGGCACGTTCGCCCGGGCAACGGTTACCGCATCATGGTCCACTTCACCACGTCGGCCTTCGCGAGCCGTCGTCACTTACGAGCAGCGCGCCGACAGATGTCCTTGCTCGCCCGCGGACGCGGCTGTTTTTCGCTCATTCGGACTCGTGCACGTCGGACACGGCCACATCGGTTTCGGCCAAAGCGTGTTGTTCGTCCCGGTATTCCCGCAGTTCCTCGTCGGACAAGCGCGCCAGCGCGGCGAAGGACTCGTGTTCGAAGGCCAGTCGAGCCACCGTCTCGTCCAGGCTCGCACCGCCGTAGTCGCGCTCGGCGATACGTGCGAGCGCGTCCCGATTGGCGGAGTCGATCCGCATACTCGTTTGCATACCTCAAGCATACGCCGGTGGCGAAGCCGTGACCACCCGCAGTGCTCCGGCACGGTCACCCGTGCCCGCTCATCACCGACGAGCACCCCGGGGCTTCGGCTCCCGCACGAGAAACCGAAGCCCCGGCGAGGACGCTGTGGCGGGCGAGCCCGTCACGACGGGAAACCCGCTCAGCCGACCACGTTGACCAGCCGCCCGGGCACCACGATCACCTTGCGCGGCTCACCACCGCCCAACAGCTCCACGACCCTGCTGTCGGCCAACGCGGCAGCGCGGATCTCGTCCTGCTCGGCCGAAGTCGACACGGTGATCCGGGAACGAACCTTGCCGTTGAACTGAATCGGGTACTCGACCGTGTCATCGACCAGGTACTCCTCGTCGGCCACCGGGAACGGCCCGTGCACCAGGCTCCGCTCGTTCCCCAACCGCGACCACAATTCTTCCACCGGGTGCGGGGCCACCCCACGGAGCCGCTCTACTGGTTGATGTCGATGATTCCGCGGAGCACGAATTTGATCTTGTTGATCTCGTCGGGAGTCAGCCGCGCACGATGAGGTCGCCGCAGTCGTTGCTGGCTGATGGACTTCACGTGGTCGCACATGGCGAACGTGGGCTGATTGAGGCTACTCAGCTGTGGTTGGTACGGCAGTTCTCGATCCGCGGTGGTGCAGGGCACCACGATGGTCAGCCCGTTGGGCAACGCGCATTCGAACGAGGTGGAGACGATCACGGCGGGACGGAGCCCCGCCTGCTCGTGTCCGACCTGAGGATCGAAGTCGGTCCACCACACCTGCCAAGGACGCGGCTGTTTTTCGCTCATTCGGACTCGTGCACGTCGGACACGGCCACATCGGTTTCGGCCAAAGCGTGTTGTTCGTCCCGGTATTCCCGCAGTTCCTCGTCGGACAAGCGCGCCAGCGCGGCGAAGGACTCGTGTTCGAAGGCCAGTCGAGCCACCGTCTCGTCCAGGCTCGCACCGCCGTAGTCGCGCTCGGCGATACGTGCGAGCGCGTCCCGATTGGCGGAGTCGATCCGCATACTCGTTTGCATACCTCAAGCATACGCCGGTGGCGAAGCCGTGACCACCCGCAGTGCTCCGGCACGGTCACCCGTGCCCGCTCATCACCGACGAGCACCCCGGGGCTTCGGCTCCCGCACGAGGAACCGAAGCCCCGGCGAGGACGCTGTGGCGGGCGAGCCCGTCACGACGGGAAACCCGCTCAGCCGACCACGTTGACCAGCCGCCCGGGCACCACGATCACCTTGCGCGGCTCACCACCGCCCAACAGCTCCACGACCCTGCTGTCGGCCAACGCGGCAGCGCGGATCTCGTCCTGCTCGGCCGAAGTCGACACGGTGATCCGGGAACGAACCTTGCCGTTGAACTGAATCGGGTACTCGACCGTGTCATCGACCAGGTACTCCTCGTCGGCCACCGGGAACGGCCCGTGCACCAGGCTCCGCTCGTTCCCCAACCGCGACCACAATTCTTCCACCGGGTGCGGGGCCACCCCACGGAGCCGCTCTACTGGTTGATGTCGATGATTCCGCGGAGCACGAATTTGATCTTGTTGATCTCGTCGGGAGTCAGCCGCGCACGATGAGGTCGCCGCAGTCGTTGCTGGCTGATGGACTTCACGTGGTCGCACATGGCGAACGTGGGCTGATTGAGGCTACTCAGCTGTGGTTGGTACGGCAGTTCTCGATCCGCGGTGGTGCAGGGCACCACGATGGTCAGCCCGTTGGGCAACGCGCATTCGAACGAGGTGGAGACGATCACGGCGGGACGGAGCCCCGCCTGCTCGTGTCCGACCTGAGGATCGAAGTCGGTCCACCACACCTGCCAAGGACGCGGCTGTTTTTCGCTCATTCGGACTCGTGCACGTCGGACACGGCCACATCGGTTTCGGCCAAAGCGTGTTGTTCGTCCCGGTATTCCCGCAGTTCCTCGTCGGACAAGCGCGCCAGCGCGGCGAAGGACTCGTGTTCGAAGGCCAGTCGAGCCACCGTCTCGTCCAGGCTCGCACCGCCGTAGTCGCGCTCGGCGATACGTGCGAGCGCGTCCCGATTGGCGGAGTCGATCCGCATACTCGTTTGCATACCTCAAGCATACGCCGGTGGCGAAGCCGTGACCACCCGCAGTGCTCCGGCACGGTCACCCGTGCCCGCTCATCACCGACGAGCACCCCGGGGCTTCGGCTCCCGCACGAGGAACCGAAGCCCCGGCGAGGACGCTGTGGCGGGCGAGCCCGTCACGACGGGAAACCCGCTCAGCCGACCACGTTGACCAGCCGCCCGGGCACCACGATCACCTTGCGCGGCTCACCACCGCCCAACAGCTCCACGACCCTGCTGTCGGCCAACGCGGCAGCGCGGATCTCGTCCTGCTCGGCCGAAGTCGACACGGTGATCCGGGAACGAACCTTGCCGTTGAACTGAATCGGGTACTCGACCGTGTCATCGACCAGGTACTCCTCGTCGGCCACCGGGAACGGCCCATGCACCAGGCTCCGCTCGTTCCCCAACCGCGACCACAGCTCCTCGGCCAGGTGCGGCGTCAACGGAGCCACCAGCAGCACCATCGGCTCCATCACCGCGCGCGGCGGACCGGCGGCACCCGAGTACGCCTTGGTCACCCGGTTGTTCAGCTCGATCAGCTTGGCCACCGCGGTGTTGAACTGCAGCCCGTCGTAGTCCTCGCGCACCCCGGCGATGGTCTTGTGCAGCGCACGCAGCAGCTCGACGTCGGGTTCCTCGTCGGTGACCCGCACCTCGCCGGTCCGCTCGTCGACGACGTTGCGCCACAACCGCTGCAGGAAGCGGTGCGAACCGACCACGTCCTTGGTCGCCCACGGCCGCGAGGCGTCCAACGGCCCCATGGACATCTCGTAGAGCCGCAGCGTGTCCACGCCGTAGGCGTCGGCCATCTCCTCGGGCGAGACCGAGTTCTTGAGGCTCTTGCCCATCTTGCCGTACTCGCGGTTGACCTCCTCGCCGTTGTAGAAGTACTTGCCGTCCTGCTCGACGACCTCCTCGGCGGGCACGTAGACACCGCGCGAGTCGGTGTAGGCGTAGGCCTGGATGTAGCCCTGGTTGTACAGCCTGCGGTACGGCTCCTCGGCCGAGACGTGCCCCAGGTCGTAGAGCACCTTCTGCCAGAACCGCGCGTACAGCAGGTGCAGCACCGCGTGCTCCACACCGCCGACGTAGAGATCCAGCCCGCCCGGATCGTTCGCGCCGTGCCGGTCGGGGCGCGGCCCCATCCAGTACCGCTCGTTCTCCGGATCGACGAACCGCTCGTCGTTGTCGGGATCGATGTAGCGCAGCTGGTACCAGCAGGACCCCGCCCACTGCGGCATCACGTTGGTGTCGCGGTGGTAGTGCTTGAGCCCGTCGCCGAGATCCAGTTCCACCTCGGCCCAGTCGGACGCCTTGGACAGCGGCGGTTCGGGTTGGCTGTCCGCGTCCTCGGAGTCGTAGGTGCGCGGGGAGTAATCGGCCACCTCGGGCAGCTCCACCGGCAGCTGGTCCTCCGGCAGGCCCCTCGGGTTGCCGTCCTCGTCGTAGACGATCGGGAACGGCTCGCCCCAGTAGCGCTGCCGCGCGAACAGCCAGTCGCGCAGCTTGTACTGCACGCTGCCGCTGCCGTGACCGTGCTGCTCCATCCAGGAGACGACCTTGGTCTTGGCTTCCTCGACCGAGAGGCCGTTCAGGGTCAGCCCCGTGGCCTCCGAGGCGGAGTTGATCGCGGGTCCGTCACCGGTGTAGGCCTCGCCCTCGAAGTCGGCCGGGGGTTCGACGGTGCGCACGATGGGCAGTCCGAACTCGGAGGCGAACTCCCAGTCCCGCTGGTCCTGCGCGGGAACCGCCATGATCGCGCCGGTTCCGTAGGCCAGCAGCACGTAGTCGGCGGCGAACACCGGAACGAGCTCGCCGTTGACCGGGTTGACCGCGCGCAGCCCGGTGAAGACCCCGGTCTTGTCCTTGTTCTCCTGCCGGTCCAGCTCGGACTTCGTCGCGGCGAACCGGCGGTACTCCGCCACCGCCTCGGCGGGGCCCGAGTAGCCGCCGGTCCAGCGTTGATCGGTGTCCGCGGGCCACTCGCCGAACTTCTCGGGGGCAGCGAGGATCTCGTCGACCAGCGGGTGCTCCGGGGCGAGCACCATGTAGGTGGCGCCGAACAGGGTGTCCGGCCTGGTGGTGAACACCTCGATCGTCTCGTCACGACCCTCCAGCGCGAAGTGCACCTCCGCGCCCCGGGAGCGGCCGATCCAGTTGCGCTGCATGGTCTTGACCTTGTCCGGCCACTCCAGGCGGTCCAGGTCGTCGACGAGCCGGTCGGCGTAGGCGGTGATCCGCATCATCCACTGCTTGAGGTTGCGCCGGAACACCGGGAAGTTGCCGCGTTCGCTGAGTCCGTCCGCGGTGACCTCCTCGTTGGCGACCACGGTCCCCAGGCCGGGACACCAGTTCACCGGGGCCTCGGAGAGGTAGGCCAGCCGGTAGGAGTCGATGATCTCGCGCTGCCGATCGCGCCCCAGTTCCTCCCACGGGGTGCCGTCCGGCGTGGTCCGCTCACCGGAGGCGAACTCCGCTTCGAGCTCGCTGATCGGGCGGGCACGCCCCCTGCCCTGGTCGGCCTCGGTGTCGTACCAGGCGTGGAAGATCTGCAGGAAGATCCACTGCGTCCACTTGTAGAACTCGATGTCGGTGGTGGCGACACGGCGCCGCTCGTCGTGACCGAGGCCGAGCCTGCGGATCTGCGTGAGGTAGCGCTCGATGTTGTTCTCGGTCGTGGTCCGCGGGTGGGTGCCGGTCTGCACCGCGTACTGCTCGGCGGGCAGCCCGAAGGCGTCGAATCCCATCGTGTGCAGCACGTTGCGCCCCAGCATCCGGTGGTAGCGGGCGTAGACGTCACTGCCGATGAACCCGAGCGGGTGCCCCACGTGCAGGCCGGAACCCGAGGGGTAGGGGAACATGTCCTGCACGAACAGCTTCTCGGATGCGGCGTCCTGCCCACGCAACGGTCCCACCGGGTTCGCGGCGTGGTAGCTGCCGAGCTCCTCCCAGCGCCGCTGCCAGTCCCGCTCGATGTCGCCCGCGATGCCCGCGGTGTACCGGAAGGGGGGCGTGTCGTCGCCCGCACCGTCCGTGCCCTGTGAGTTCCGTTCCGCGCCACTCATCGTGTGCGTTTCCTTCCCCTAGTCCGTCGCTCCGACTCGCCGGGTAACGCTCCGAGCGACTCATCGGTGTGCCGCCACTGAAAAGTTAAAAACCCCTCAGCCCTTGAGGGCATGAGGGGTTGCCGCGCCGAGGGGCGATCGCCTCAGCGCGGCTTCGTAAGCAGTCGGGCGGTGGCCACGACGGACAGCATAACCGGAGCGTAAAGCGCGATAACCGGGTGGGAACCCCCGACAGGGGGACAGGTGCGAACGATGCTGATGCCCCGGACGGCGTCGCGGCCGACGTTCGAGAACGAAGAGGCGGATCCGGGGCCTACGGCGGGAACCGTAGCAGTGGAGTCGGAGTGGGCACCACGTGTGCTCCCGCGCACCCGAGGCGGGAGCTGTCCGTGCTCCCGCGCGAGGGAGTCGTAGGCTGGCGGGGTGGCACTTGCATCGCTGATCATCGTGTGTGCCGTCGTGATCGTCGCCGGTCTCGCCGCGCTGGTTCTGGGGTGGCGCGGGTTGCGCGGCACGCTGCCGCGCAACCGGTACGTGGGGGTGCGAACCCCGGCGGCGCTGCGTGACGACGAGACGTTCCGCCTGGCCAACCGGGTGGCCGCTCCGCCGATCCTCGCCGGCGGCACGATCGCCGTGGTGGTGGGCTGCTGCCTGGCCGCGCTGGGCGGCACCGGCACGGGATGGCTGATCACGGGAATCGGCGTGCTCGGCGCGCTGGTGCTGATCGTGGCCGGTGGCGTGCTCGGTGGGCGAGCGGCAGCGGCGGTGCCCGAGACCGCCCACGCGGCTTCCGGTTGTGCCGCCTGCTCCTCGGCCCCCGCGGGGAACATGTCCGAGCCGAGCGGTGGTGGCTGCGCCGCGGCGGGACTGTGCTCGGCGGCGGGAGGATGCTTCGCCGCCACGGCTCCGGGAGCGAGCGGGAACGAGGGCACGGCCGAGCCGGACGGCCGGTGAACCGGGAGCACCCCGAGGTGGCGTCCATCGAGAGGCGCTCGTCCATCGGGAGAGACTGCCACGCCCCGAAGCGTGATCACAGGGTCACGGCAGTTCCCCGCTGCCCGAGCGGGGGCAACTCGCTCAGTTGAGCTGTACGTCCCCCGGATGGGTGGCCAGGAAAGCCAGTGGCGGCCCCTGCCTGCGCAGCACCCTGGCCCACAGGTTCTCGTCGGGCGGCGCGATCACGTCTTCCGGCAGTGCCGGGAACACGTGCCAGTCACCCCGGTCGATCTCGCCCGTCAGCTGCTGCTTGCCCCAGCCCGCGTAGCCCGCGAAGAACCGCATCCCGCGCGCCTGACCGGCCAGCTCGTCAGGGTCGCTGTCCAGATCCACCAGCCCTACCGGCCCGTTCACACCGACGATGTTGCTGAACTCCCCGGCGTCGACCCCGGTTCGCAGCGCGGCGAGGCAGATCGCGGTGCGCTGCTCGACGGGCCCGCCGACGAACAGCGACTGGGGTTCGCTCGCCAGCTCGCCCCACTTGGGCAGCACGTCGTGCACCGGTATCTCGCTGGGCCGGTTGAGCACCACGCCGAGCGTGCCCTCGTCGTGGTGGTGAATGACGAAGACCACCGCACGGCTGAAGTTGTCGTCCTGCAGCGTGGGCGCCGCCACCAGCAGCGTCCCCGGTTTCACATCCGCGTCGGATCCCACCCGCCCATGATCTCACTACCGGGCGGAGTTGGGGACCGGCCGTTCGTACCGAGGAGTGTCGAGGCGCCGATACCGCCGGGCGGCCCGGCGATCTCGCGAGAAATCGGCACTCGGCGACAGCGAGACGGAAGCGGCCACAACGAGACGGAAACGACGAAAGCGATCGAGGGCACGAAGCCGGGAACAGTGAACGCGAGCCGGTAGCAGTGAGCACTACTACCGAACAGTGATGCTCACTAATAATGCCGACTACTGCTCCGGCGGCTCGACCCCCTGCTCACGGGCCCAGCGATGCAGTTCGGCTACCGCGTCCTCCCGCTCCAGCGGTCCCTGATCCAGCCGGACCTCCTTCAGATGGCGCCACGCCTGACCGACGAGCGGCCCCGGGCTGATCCCCAACAACCGGATGATCTCGTTGCCGTCCAGGTCCGGGCGGACCCGCGCCAGGTCCTCCTCCTCGGCGATGCGCTGGATGCGGGCCTCCAGGTCGTCGTAGGAGCGCTGCAGCGCCCGCGCCTTGCGCTTGTTGCGGGTGGTGCAGTCGGCGCGGACCAGCTTGTGCAGCCGCCGCAGCAGATGCCCCGCGTCGTTGACGTAGCGACGCACCGCCGAATCGGTCCAGTTTCCCTCGCCGTAACCGTGGAATCGGAGGTGCAGGTACACGAGATCGGAGACGTCGGAAACGACTTCCTTGGAGTACCGCAGCGCACGAAGCCGCTTGCGGGCCATCTTGGCGCCGACGACCTCGTGGTGGTGAAAACTCACCCCGCCGCCCGGCTCGAAGCGCCGGGTGGCCGGTTTGCCGATGTCGTGCAGCAACGCGGCCAACCGCAGCACCAGATCCGGCTCGCCATCGGGGTCCTCGGCCCGCTCCAGGTCGATGGCTTGATCCAGTACTACCAGTGAGTGGTAATAAACGTCCTTGTGCTGGTGGTGCTCGTCGATCTCCAGCCGCATCGCGGGCAGCTCGGGCAGCACGTGCTCGGCCAGACCGGTGTCGACCAGCAGTTCGATGCCGCGGCGGGGGTAGGTGCCGCAGAGCAGCTTGGAAAGCTCAGCCTGTATCCGTTCCGGAGTGATGCGCTCGATCTCGGCTGCCATCCGGCGCATCGCGTCCAGCACCCGTTCGGCGGGCTCGAACCCCAGCTGCGCCGCGAACCGGGCGGCACGCAACATCCGCAGCGGGTCGTCGGCGAAGGACTCCTCCGGTGGGGCGGGGGTGTCCAGCCGCTGCCGGACCGCGTCGCGCATCCCGCCGTGCGGATCGACGAACTCCCCGGAGATCGGTTCCACCGCCATCGCGTTGACCGTGAAGTCCCTGCGCAGCAGGTCACCGGAGATGGAGTCGCCGAAGACGACCTCGGGATTGCGGCTGGTGCGGTCGTAGGTGTCGGCCCGGAAGGTCGTGATCTCCACGGTCACGCCGCGCCGGTAGGCCCCCAGGGTGCCGAACTCGATACCGGTGTCCCACACCGTCTCGGCCCAGTCGTCCAGCAGTCCGCGCACCCGCTCCGGCCGCGCGTCGGTGGTGAAGTCGAGATCCCCGCCGAACCGTTCCAGCAGCACGTCGCGCACGCTGCCGCCCACGATGTAGAGGGAAAGCCCCTCGGCCGCGAACCGTTCGGCCAGTTCCCGAGCGGTCGGCACCAGTCGCGACAACTCCCGCACCACGTTGTGCTGCGCCGTCCGCACGGCGGTCACTTCGGGATCGTCGGTCCGCGCGGCGGAGTCGTGGGAACCCGCGGCGTCGAAAACGGAAGGGGACACGGCCGTCAGGGTATCGGCCCCCAATGAATCGACCACGGCGGTCACCGCACCCGGCCCCTCGCGCGACGGACGCGCGTTCCGATCCGGTCGAGCGGCCGAGCCGGTACGGCGTCCCGGGCGGGAACTCGTGGGACGTCACCGCCGAACCGGAGTACGCACGGGACCGTGATCATTACTATGATCGCATCGTTCGTCGCCCGAACGGGTGAGCCTGGATGGTCGAGGAGCGGAGGGCGGCGCCGATCGGAACGCGCCACGGCGGTCGTCGAGAACGACGGTTACCCGCCCGATCGCATTACCATCGGCTACATGCCCCCTCTGCCCGGTCGCTCCGGCGGCTCCCGATCCAAACGTCGGGGTCCGCGGCGGCGGCGCGGGCTGCGGACCGTGGACGAGACCTCCGCCGGTGGGCTGGTCGTCGACGGGAGCTGGGAGAACGCTGCCGTCATCGGACGTTCCGACCGGCGGGGTCGGTTGCTGTGGTCCCTGCCCAAGGGCCACATCGAGACCGGCGAAACACCGGAGGAGACCGCCGCGCGAGAAGTCTCCGAGGAGACGGGCATCATCGGACGGGTAATCCGCCCGATCGGGACGATCGACTACTGGTTCGTCGCGGACAACCGGCGGGTGCACAAGACCGTGCACCACTTCCTGCTGGTGGCCATGGGCGGCGATCTTTCCGACGAGGACGTGGAGGTCACCGAGGTGGCGTGGATGCCGCTTGGTGAGCTGGACAAAGCTCTGGCCTACGCCGACGAGCGCAGGCTCGTCCAGCACGCGATCGCGCTGTTCGGTCCCGGGGCGGGCAGCGCGGAGTTCGGCACCGGAACGGAGCACGGATGATCCGCGGCCCCGGTCACGCACGAAAGCCGCGCGGCGCACGGATCCGGTTACGGGCGGGGCTGCTGCTCGTGGTGAGCGCCCTGCTCGCCGCGTTGGCCCCCGTGACCACCCCGGTGGCCGAGGCACAGCCCACCGAGCGGATCGACATCACCGTGTCCACGGTCACGCCACAGCTGGTTCGGAATGATTCGTCGAACACGCTGACGATCAGCGGAACCATTCACAACACCAGCGACAGCACCCTGCGCGACCTGGAGATGCGACTGCAGCGCGGCAAGGCCCGCGCCACCCGTGCCAGCGTGCTCAAGGCACTGCGGGACCGGGCGTCCACCGCAGTGGTGCGGACCAGGTTCGAGCCGGTCGCCACGAGACTGGCAGCGGGTGCCCGGACCGACTTCGAACTACGGGTGACGCTGAGCGGCGCGGACTCCCGATCGCTGCGCGTCGGCTCCCCGGGAATCTATCCGCTGCTGCTCAACGTCAACGGTGAGCTTCCCTCCCAACGCCGGGCCCGCGTCGGCTCCACCCGGTTCATGCTGCCCGTGCTCTCACCTCCGGGAGGATCCCCGGCGGCCCCTTCCGAGAGCACGCCGGTGACCACGCTGATACCGCTGATCGACTACCCGAGGATGATCCAGCAGCGGCTGCCCGGACGGCCGACCATCCTCACCGACGACCGACTCGCCCGATCGCTGGCGCCGGGCGGCAGGCTGCACGGCCTGGTCCGGGCGGTGTCCGAGGAAGTCCCCCCGGACGAACCGCTGGGCAAGGGACTGTGCTTCGCGATAGACCCGGACCTGATCGTCACGGCGAAAGCCATGGCCGAGGGCTACCGGGTACGCCGGGACAACGGCGACACGGTGCGGGGAACCGGTTCGGAAGTCGCCAGGACCTGGCTGGACGAGCTGCGGTCGGTGACCCAGGACCGCTGCGTGATCTCGATGCCCTACAGCGACACGGACGTGGTGGCGCTGGGGCGTGCGGAGCTGCCCGAACTGATCGAGAACTCACTCGACGGCGCGGACGCGGTGAGCGAGGAACTGGGCGTCGAGGTCCGCGAGGACGTCCTCTGGCCGGTGGACGGAGCGCTGGACGAACCGGCCGCCTCCCAGCTCGCCGACACCGCGGTGAACAAGGTGCTGCTGCACCCCGACTCACTGGCGAGCACCGACGGGTCGCTGCGGCCGGCACGGCTGAGCACCGCGAACTCCGACTACACGCCGAGCGCTCGGCTGATCGACCCGCTGGTGGCCGACGCGCTCAACCCCATGCGCGGGCAGAGCGCCGCCAACTCGACCCAGCTCTCCCCGCCGGGTGACGCCACTCCAGCACTGCTGGACGGCCTGGCGAGCCTGACGTTCCGCTCCCGGAACGCGGCGGTGCCCGGCACCACGCTCATCGCCCCGCCCCGTCGCTGGAATCCGAATGAGGGGGAGCTGCGCGACTTCCTCTCGGGACTGCGAACACTGCGGGACGCCGGGTTCGTGCGGCCGACGGCCCTGCCCGAGCCCGGTGACGGCTCGGCGGAGCGGGGAGCGGCCGGAACGCGGGAGCAGTCCGCCGGGAACGCTACCCGGCAGGTGGCGCTCGCCTATCCGGCGAGCAGCGCCGCCGACGAGATCCCGCAACGGGTACTCGACGAGCTCGCGGCGCAGAACCGCAAGGTCGGCCGGTTCTACCGGGCCGCGGCGCGTGAACCCGCCAAGAACGTCGACCCGGCCAGCGTGACCACACCACTGCGCAACGGCCTGTTGCGCGGCGCCTCCAGCGCATGGCGGGGTGAGAGCGGCACCGCCCGGAAATGGGTGGAAACGGCGGAGCGCACCCTGCGGGGGATCCTCGGCAGCGTTCGGCTGGGGGATCCGAAGCCGATCTCCCTGACGTCGAGCAACGGCAAACTGCCCGTGACGGTGGTCAACGACCTGCCGGTGACCATATGGTTCGAGCTGCACGTGGACAGCCCACGCGGGGTGAGCGTGGACGATCTCGGCAGGTTGAAGGTTCCCGCCAACGGCAAACGCCAGTTCCTGCCGAAGCTGCACGCCGAGCGGGCGGGCAAGTTCACCGTGGATGTGACGATGCGCACCGAGGGGGGCACGAAACTGGGCAGGACCCAGCGCATCCGGGTGAACTCGAACGCCTACGGCACGGTTTCGCTGATCATCACGATCAGCGGTGCGGCGCTGCTCGTGCTGCTTTCCGGCAGACGTATCGTCCGCCGGATCAGGGGCCGCAACGGCACCACCACGCCGAACGGTCCCACCGGGACAGCGGCGGAACAGCCTGGTCCGAACGGGAGTGAGCCACCCGACACTCCGCCGAACTCGCCCGAAACGAAGAATGCGGACGAAACGGCCGAAACACCGCTCGGCTCGGCGGACGACACCCGAACGGACGGCGCGGCCGACCGCCCGACCACCGAAAATGATCCACAGCAGAGCTGAGACCCTTTGACCCGAGCCCTGTGCACAGCGTCGCGATCAGTTTCCGGGCGCACCGGAACACGGCGGTTCCCGGGAGCTCGCGGGCTCCGGGAACGCACCGGTCATCGGAGAGGCCCGCTCGTCGGAGGCACCGGTCGCGGGTCGGTGAGTGCACGGTGAGCACCTCGCCGGATCGGGGCCCGCCCACCCGTAACGGCGAGCCATCAGGTGACGCGGCCTCAGCTAACCTGGCCAGGTTGCACACGTACGGGTGAGCATGCCGATCGAAGGAATGAGTTGGTGAACGGAGACAACCGCACCGGAGCCCTCGGTTCGCGAGGAGGACCCGGTGGGGAGGACGCTCACCCGACAGAACCGCTCCCACGGATGACCGGTTTCCCGGCGCCTCCCACCTCGGCACCGAACACGGACGCCTCCGACAACGCCGCGGAGCTGACCCAACCGATACCGACCGTCGGCCACGGCCCCGGCAATGTCCGGGCCGAGCAGCACACCGAGGTCATACCCAGCGTCGACGACAGGGCCGAGCGCTTGACTCCCGATCCGGAAACCGCCCGCGCCCAGGAAGACGAAACTTCCGAACCCCGGCACAGCGGCGGCAAGAAGTCGCTGCTCAAAGCCAGCGGATCGATGGCGATCGCCACGCTGATCAGCCGGATCACCGGATTCGGCTGGAAACTGGTGCTGGCCTACACCATCGGGTTCAGCGTCGCCAACGACTCGTTCACCGTCGCCAACACGCTGCCGACCAGCATTTTCGAACTGCTCATCGGTGGTGTGCTCACCAGCGTGATCGTTCCGGTGCTGGTGCGGGCGCAGAAGTCCGACGCCGACGGCGGGCAGGAGTACGTGCGCAAGCTGCTGGCCGCCTCGGGACTTGTGCTGGTGGTGGGCACCCTGGTGTCCCTGCTCGCCGCACCGGGACTGGTCTGGCTGTACATGGGCGACTCCGACAAGGCCAACCCGGAACTGGCCACGGCTTTCGCCTACCTGCTGCTGCCCCAGATCCTGTGCTACGGCGCCAGCGCGCTGTTCGGCGCGCTGCTGCAGTCCAAGCAGATCTTCGGCCCGCCCGCCTGGGCGCCGGTGATGAACAACGTGGTCATCCTCGCCACGCTCGGCGTCTACACCATGCTGCCCGGCGAACTGACCGTGAATCCGGTGCGGATGACCGACGCGCACCTGCTGACCCTGGGGATCGGCGTCAGCTGCGGTGTGCTGGCGCAGGCGTTCGTACAACTTCCGGCGCTGCGCAGAACCGGGCTGAGTTTCGTCCCCAGATTGGGCTGGGACTCCCGGCTGTCCGAGTTCGGCGGGATGACGCTGTGGATGCTGGGCTACGTCGGGGTCAGCCAGGTGGGGTTGCTGGCGTTGTCCCGCGTGGCCACCGCAGCCGACCCTGGCGCGTGGTCCATCTACAACTACGTGTGGATGCTGCTGCAGCTGCCCTACGGGGTGATCGGGTTCTCGGTGATGACGGCGATCCTGCCGCGCATGAGCGCGGCCGCCGCGGACGGGGACAACGAGCGGATGGTCGGTGACCTCTCGCTGGGCAACCGGCTCTCCACCGTCTCGCTGCTGCCGATCAGCGCGGTGATGACCGCACTCGGCGTGCCGATCGCCATGGCGCTGTTCTCCGTCAGGGACGGCATCGGCTCGGTCGAGCAGCTCGGAGTCGCGCTGGCCGTCTCCTCGTTCGGCGTGCTGCCCTTCGCGATCACCATGATGCAGATGCGCGCCTTCTACGCCCTGAAGGACGCGCGGACCCCCACGCTGATCATGGTCGTGATGACCGTTGTGAAGGTGTTACTCGCGATCGGGGTGGCCGGTGTGCTGCCCGAGGAGAGCGTCGTCCTGGGGATAACGTTCACGAACTCGTTCACCTTCGTCATCGGTTCGCTCGTCGGCGAGCTCTGGCTGCGGACTCGACTGGGCCCACTCGGCACCCGCCGTTTTCTGAGCACTTTGGGCAGAACGCTGGTGGCCTCCGTGGCGGGCGGCGCACTGGCCTGGCTGGTCAGCACCGGTATCGACACGGTTGTTCCCGGCGACGCCGGCGCCGTGATCGGGTGGCTGCAGGTGGTGTTCGGCGGCACTATCGGACTGGCCGCCATCTTCGGCGTGATGTGGGTGCTGCGGGTTCGGGAACTCCAACCCGCGTTCAACCGAATTACGGGTCTGCTGCGTCGCCGCTGACGGCGGTGTCACGTACTCTCGAACGGGGAGTCTCTACGGCGGGGCGGACGGGATCATCGTGGACTACGGCCGTCCTTGCACGAGCGGGGTTCGCGTTCGGCGACCCTTTGCCGACGGGAAGAATCGGGAGACGGCAGGTGAGCGGAAAACCGACCGAGCAGCCGGGTGCCGGACAGCACGAGGACACGATTCACAACGAGCGAACCGTGCGTCGGGAGGACACTACGAGTACGGCACACGCATCCGAGCAGCGACTCGCGCCGGGCGCGGTACTCGATCACGGACGATATCGGCTGCTCGCCAAGGTCGGTTCGGACAGTCGTTGCAACGCTCAGCTCTGGCGGGCCAAGGACGGCGTCCTCGGACGCGACGTCTCCCTGACGATCATCGTCGGGGACAGCACCGACACCACCCAGACCTCGGACGCGCGCCGCACGCTGGAACGCGCGATGCACGCCAGCACTTTCAACCACGTCGGAGTGGCCAGGGTGCTCGACGTGGTCAGCAGCGCTCCCGGCGATCCGGACGGCGTGCTGGGCATCGTGATAGCGGAGTGGACCCACGGCAGCGACCTGACCGAGTTGATCTCCGACGGTCCGCTGGCCCCGGGTACCGCCGCCAGGCTGCTGCAACCACTGGCCGCCGCCGTGGAAGCGGCGCACCACGCGGGACTGGTGCTGGGCATCGACCACCCGCAGCGGGTGCGGGTCACCGGCGACGGCGAGATCCGGATGGCGTTTCCGGGGCCGATGCCGGACGCGGGTTCCGGGGAGGACGTGCGCGGGCTGGGCGCCGTGCTCTACCTGCTGCTGACCGGCCGCTGGGCGCTTTCCGGCAGTCCGGAGGGCGTCTCCTCCGCACCGGCGGGACCCGACGGGACCGTCGTCTCACCCCGCACGCTGCGCCCGGCCATCCCGCTGGAACTGTCAACGGTGGCGGTGCGCGCACTGGGCAGTCCGGAGTCGAACGGCACCACCGGCGGCGTACGAACCGGGGCGGCGGTGCTGCGGGTGCTGGAGCAGTACGCACAGCAGGACGCGGGTGAAGCCGTGATGCACTCGGCACCGGCGGGGGTGGAGGCTCGCGGTGACGACGTCTGGCAACGCGAGGACCCCAAACCCGACCCGGGCAGACGGCGCAAGCTGATCTACGGGGTCGGGGCCGTGGCCGTGGTGACGCTCTTCGTGGTCAGCTGGCTGGCCGCCATGCTGATCGGCATGTTCGTGGGCCCCGAGAAGACCTCGGGCCCCAACCAGATCGTCGGTGGGGAGACGAACAGCGACTCGCAACAGCAGCCGTCGTCCAGCTCGGAGGAGAGCTCCGCGCCCCCACCGAAACCGCTCGCGGTGACCGGCTCGGACGTGTTCGTCACCGAGCAGGACCGGGACAACCGGGACGAGGTCGACCTGTTGCACGACGGTGACGAGGGCACCAGCTGGCAGACCGACGGCTACAACGACCAGCTCGGAACCGGTTTCAAGAGCGGTATCGGCATCGTGCTCACGTTGGAGAACCCCTCGCAACTCACCGAAGTGGACGTCACTTCCCCCAGTTCGGGGACCGAACTGGAGATCCGTGCGGCGTCCGACGACTCCCCGGAGCTGTCGAGCGCGAAGGTGATCGGCGAGGGTGAGCTCAGCGACGGAACCACCACCATCCCGGTGAAAACCGACGAGTCCACTTCGCACGTGCTCGTCTGGATCACCGAGCTGTCCCAGGACGACCGCTACAGCTCCGAGATCGAGGAGATCGAGCTGCGCGGCAGCAACGGGCAGGCCTGATTCGATCGTCGCGCGCGACCGGTCCCGGGGCCGGGCTCTCCCCGTCGCGGGGCGAGAGCCCGCCGGGCGGGGAGGCGCCGAGCGGATGGGCGCCGCCGGTTCCGGGCCGTTTCACGTCCCACCACCGACAGGGCGCGGGATCGGGGGGGGGATCGCGGCGACAACGCCTGACGGCGCGGGGAAGTCCACTGCGGTGGGACGGGAGGCGCTCTGACCAATCTGGTGGATGTGTAACAGCGCATAATCAGTAGGGTTCGTGGCGTGTCAGAAACCGCCAGTTCGGATGCCGATCTCATAGCGGCTCACCTATCCGGGGACCGGCAGGCGTTCTCCGAGCTCTTCCGGCGGCACCGTGATCGACTGTGGTCGGTGGCCCTGCGGACGATGCGTGATCCGGAGGAAGCCGCCGACGCGCTGCAGGACGCGATGATCTCCGCGTTTCGCAACGCGGGTTCGTTCCGCTCCGAGTCCAGGGTCACCACCTGGCTGCACCGGATCGTGGTGAACGCCTGCCTGGATCGAATTCGCAGACGTCAGGCCCGAGCCACCGTCCCACTACCGGAGGACGGTCCGGGCGAACCCGCACACCCGCACGACAGAATAGCCGAGCACGACACCCGAATGGTCGTATCGGACGCGCTCGGCGAGCTGCCGGAAGATCAACGAGCCGCTATCGTGCTCGTGGACGTCGAGGGATATCCGGTTTCGGAAGCGTCGAGACTGCTCGGCGTGGCCGAGGGCACCGTCAAGAGCCGCTGTGCCAGAGGCCGGATCAAGTTGGCGCAACTTCTCGGGCATCTACGGAACCCGAGTGCGGACGCGCACGTCTCAGACGAAGGCATGGCCACGCGTCGACGGGAGGGACGATGAGTGGCGAGGATCGGCGTGCCGGTGAGCACGGGGTGCCGGAATGGTCCCCCGAGATGCTGGCCGAACTGCACGCGGGAGCGCTCGACGAGGAGACAGCGGCGCGACTACGGCCCGCGACAAGCGCTGATCCGGCAGCCGCGGCGGTCCTGACCGCGCTGGAGACCACGCGGACCCAGCTGGCGGAACAGGTCGCCGTCGAGATACCGGAGGAGGTGGCGGCCCGCATCGAACAGTCACTGGCCGTCGAACCGCTTCCGGTGGACACGGACGGCGCCGACGGACAACACGAGCACACCGTCGGACACGGGATCCACGGTGCCGAACGAGCGGAGTCCCACGGCTCGCCGGGGCCGGAACGGGCCGAAGTGATCGACATCGGGCGTGCTTCCGGCCGGGGCGGCAACCGACGCCGCCGACGCCGCGGCCTCGTGTGGGGCTCGGGCCTGGTGGCCGCGGCCGCCGCGGTGCTGGCCGTGGTGCTGGTCACGCTTCCGGGCGGCGGCTCCGGTGACCATCAGGCGGGCGACACCGGTTCGGAGCCCCCGGCCGCCACCGGCCCCTCCGACCCACCGTTGGCGTTAACCGGGGAGCAGGCGACGCTCAACGGCGAACAGCTGCGGGCAGTGCTCTCCGCCGAGGAGAGGTACGCGGGCGGGCTGGACGACCCCGGCCGACTGCTGCGGTGTTTACAGGCGAACGGGATCTCCGACAGCGACCCCATGGGAGCGCAGCGGATCACCTTCAATGGTGACCCGGCCCAGCTGATGGTGCTGTCCACCGGCGAGGTCGGCCAGTTCCGGTTATTGACGGTCGGCACCGACTGCGGGGCGGGCAATCCCGCCACCATCTCGGACACCGTGGTCGGTGGCTGACTGGGAGCTCCGAGCCGGATCGTCCACGAGGGTGCTCGACCTCGCCGTTCCGTATGGCACGGCCGGCGAGGCCGACGAGCGGCCGTGGGGTGGACAACCGGGTTCGCCCCGGCCGCGAGAACAACGGTCCAGCATGTGGGCGCGGGCACTCACCCCACGGGGGTGGGAACAACCGACGCCTAGTATCGCGTTGACGATGAAGCGCGCGGACACCGACCACGCGCGAACGACGTGACGACGGAAGGGGCGCGGTGACTGGCGACGTGCGGAACCTGATTGTCGTTGGCTCCGGTCCTGCCGGCTACACCGCTGCGGTGTACGCGGCAAGGGCGGAGCTGCGACCGCTGGTCTTCGAGGGCACCCAGTACGGCGGTGAACTCATGAACACGACCGATGTGGAGAACTATCCCGGATTCCGTGACGGGATCATGGGCCCCGAGCTCATGGAGCAGTTCCGCTCCCAGGCGCAACGCTTCGGGGCGGAGCTCAAGACCAGCGACGTCGAGGAGATCGATCTCGGCGGCCAGGTCAAGACCGTCACCTCCGGCGGTGTGGAGTACCGCGCCAGGGCCGTGATCCTGGCGATGGGTGCGGCGGCGCGCTACGTCGGCGTTCCCGGCGAGGACCGGCTGCTGGGGCGTGGTGTCTCCTCGTGCGCCACCTGCGACGGCTTCTTCTTCCGCGACCAGGACATCGCCGTGGTCGGCGGTGGGGACTCCGCCATGGAGGAGGCCACCTTCCTGACCAGGTTCGCGAGGTCGGTGACCATCCTGCACCGCCGCGAGGAGTTCCGCGCCTCCAAGATCATGCTTGAGCGGGCGCGGTCGAACGAGAAGATCCACTGGCGCACGAACACCGTGGTCACCGAGGTCAACGGCGAGGGCACCGTCTCCGGGCTCACCGTGCGGGACACCGTCACCGGTGAGGAGTCGGAACTGCCGGTGACGGGTATGTTCGTCGCGATCGGGCACGACCCGCGCAGCAAGATCGTCGCCGACCAGGTCGAGGTGGACGAGGAAGGCTACGTGCGGGTGCACCATCCCTCGACCGCCACCGACATCCCGGGTGTATTCGCCGCGGGTGATCTGGTGGACAAGACGTACCGGCAGGCTGTCACGGCTGCCGGTTCGGGCTGCTCGGCGGCCATCGACGCGGAGCGTTGGCTGGCCGGACAGGAGGCCTCCGACGCGGCGGAGGTCGCGCCGGAGCTCGTCGGTGGTGGGTACGGAGCCGCCACCGAGGCCGACACCGCGGCAGCCCACTGAAGGCCGCGAGCGGAGACCCGACCGCTTCCGGTGTGGCCCCGCCGCGCCGAGGGGGCGGTGATCACCGCCCCGTACCGATCCGAGCACCGAGTAAGGAGCGAAGATGGCAGCCAAGCCGGTTACCGTTGATTCCGAGTCGTTCAAGAACGACGTCCTCAACAGCGACAAGCCCGTCCTGGTGGACTTCTGGGCCACCTGGTGCGGCCCCTGCAAGATGGTGGCCCCGGTGCTGGAGGAGATCGCCTCGGAACACGAGGACAAGATCACCATCGCCAAGCTGGACATCGACCAGAACCCCGGTGTCGCCCGTGACTACCAGGTGATGTCGGTTCCCACCCTGCTGCTGTTCTCCAACGGGGAACCGGTCAAGCAGATCGTCGGCGCCAAGCCGAAGGACCAGTTGCTCTCGGACATCTCCGACTACCTGTGACAGGTGAGCACACCTGTCACACCCGGGCGGCGACGCCCGAGTGGTACCTCGACGAGATCCCACCGCCCATCGGGGCGGTGGGATCTCGTGTTCGAACGGTCGACGATCAGGGCCGACCAGGCTAGCGGAACGTACCGAAACGACGACGGTGCGGCCCGTGGCCCACGCTCCACAGCGACAAGGCACAATACTTCGCAGCGGACCGCATCGGAATAAACTGATACTTGGGGGTAATGACACGTCGTTAGCACCGGCCGAGGTCGGTGCCTGAATCGAGCGAGGAGTGCATGCAGCTGCTCCACCGCGGTGACGTCGGCCCGGCCGTAACAGAGATCCATGGCGTTCTCGTTACGCTGGGGCTCTTACCACCACCGAACGGCCATGTGGGACCGGCCACCTACGACGAGTCGGTGGAACACGCGGTACGCGCCTTTCAACAGCAACGAGGCCTGATAACCGACGGCGTCGTCGGCCCGGCCACGTACCGAGCGCTCACGGACGCCAAGTGGCGGCTGGGCGATCGTTCGCTCGCTTACTTCGTGTCCCGTCCCATCAGTGGTGACGACGTGTTCGCCCTGCAGGAGCGGCTGCTCGAACTGGGGTACGACGCAGGCCGCCCGGACGGGATCTTCGGCAGGCAGACCGAGTACGCGCTGCGGAACTTCCAGCGCGAGTACGCGCTGAACTCGGACGGTATCTGTGGACCGGCGACCCTGCGTTCGCTGCGACAGCTGGCCCCGAAGGTGCGCGGCGGGCGCCCGGTCTACCTGCGGGAGCAGGAGAAGGTGCGGCGGGCGGGACCGCGCCTGCGTGGCAAACGCATCGTCATCGACCCGGGGCACGGGGGCAGTGACCGGGGATCCGTGATCAACGGTGTGGCCGAGGCCGACCTGGCCTGGGACTTCGCCCGCAGGATCGAGGGCCGCATGGTCGCCACCGGTATGGAGGCACTGATCTCCCGAGGCCCCAACTCGTGCCCCGCCGAGGCCGACCGGGCCTCGTTCGCCAACGAGGCGGGCGCGGACCTGTTCCTGTCGCTGCACGTGGACGCCAATCGCTCACCGCAGGCGCAGGGGGTCGCCACTTTCCACTTCGGCACCGGCAACGGCACCACGTCGAACGTGGGGGAGGCGCTCGCCGGTTTCCTGCAACGCGAAGTGGTGGCACGTACCGCCATGCTGGACTGCCGCAGCCACCCGAAGAGCTGGGAGGTCCTGCGCTGGACGAAAATGCCCGCCGTGCGCATCGAAGCCGGGTACCTGAGCAACCCGGAGGACCGGGCGCGGCTGTTGGACCCCGGCTTCCGCGACGTGGTGGCCGAGGCGGTGCTCGTCGCCGTCAAACGGCTCTACCTGCTGGGCGAGGACGACCGACCCACCGGCTCCTTCACCTTCGACGATCTGCTGCGCTACGAGCTCACCCGCGCCGAGGGCGCCTGAACGCGCGTCCGACCCGGAACATCGGGGATACTTCCGAGAGCGGCTCTCACACCAGGAGCGCTCTCGGAGATCACCGCCGCGATCGGACATTCGCGGTCCGCGACCACGCGCAACGGTGCCGCCGGTCAAGCATTCCCAGGGGGCGTTCGGAGCTTTTCAACTAGTGATTTTGCTCACTGTTGGCCAGGATGGAACGAGGCGGACGTTACACAACCGCGAACGTCACACGATGAACCGGTTAGAATCGCCGGATCAAATCCGGTCCCGCTTCCCCGTGACCGGTGCCGATCACACGGCGCACCACCGACCCTGGAGCGCGGAATGTCCGATCATTCGAACCAGCCGAACGAGCAGGCCGAGCCGGAGGAAACCGGCACGTCGACTCCCGCGACGGGGGCGGCGATGGGCAACCTCGACACTCACTCCGCACGGTATGCCGAGCGCACGGCGGGGATGACGGCATCGGAGATCAGGGCACTCTTCGCGGTGGCCAGCAGGCCGGAAGTGGTTTCACTGGCGGGTGGCATGCCCAACCTGGCGGCGCTGCCGCTGGATTCGCTGTCCGAGGAAGTGGGCAGGCTGATCGCCGAACAGGGACAGGCGGCGCTGCAGTACGGCTCCGCACACGGCGTTCCGGAGTTGCGCGAGCAGATCTGCGAGATCATGGCACTCGAGGGCATCTCGGGCCAGCCGGACGACGTCATGGTCACCGTGGGCTCGCAGATGGCGCTGGACCTGGTCACCAGGATCTTCTGCGATCCGGGCGACGTGGTGCTGGCCGAGGGGCCCTCCTACGTCGGCGCCATGGGCGCGTTCTCCACCTATCAGGCCGATGTGGTGCACGTGGCGATGGACGAGCACGGGCTGCAGCCGGACGCGCTGCGCGGTGCCATCGAGGAACTCCACGGGCAGGGCAGGACCATCAAGTTCCTCTACACGATCCCGAACTTCCACAACCCGGCCGGTGTCACGCTGGCGGAGGAGCGACGCCCGGAGATCCTGGAGATCTGTTCCCGGCACGGCATCATGGTGCTGGAGGACAATCCCTACGGCCTGCTCGGCTTCGAGGGCCAGACCTACTCGTCGCTGCGTTCGCTGGATCCCGACAACGTGGTGTACCTGGGCTCGTTCTCCAAGACCTTCGCGTCCGGACTCCGGGTCGGCTGGGTACTGGCACCCCACGCCGTCCGGGAGAAACTCGTACTCGCCGCCGAGTCGGCGACGCTGTGCCCACCGACGCTGAACCAGATGATCGTCTCGCGCTACCTGAGCACGCACGACTGGCTGGGACAGATCAAGAGCTTCCGGGAGCAGTACCGGGAACGCCGCGACGCGATGCTCAGCGCGCTGGAGCAGCACATGCCCGCGGGCTGCGAGTGGACCCGCCCCGACGGCGGCTTCTTCGTGTGGCTCACCGCCCCCGAGGGTGTGGACACCAAGGCGATGTTGCCGCGGGCGGTCACCCAACGGGTGGCCTACGCCTCCGGGACCGGTTTCTACCGGGACGGCCTGGGAACCAGGCAGATGCGGCTGTCGTTCTGCTATCCCACCCCGGAGCGGATTCACGAGGGCGTTCGCAGGCTGGCCAACACGCTCAACGAGGAGCTGGACCTGCTGCGAACCTTCGGTTCCGGTGGCGGACGCGAGCTGTCCGGGCCGCAAACCCCCTCGCCGGACACCGCCTGATCGTCGGTGAGAGAGCCGCACGACCGTTCCCGGTTCGGGGTCTTCCCAGCCTCGGCGAGCACTCCGAGCCCGCTCGGGGCAGCCCTACCGACCGGTTGCCGAACCGCATAACGTCATCCGGGTAGGTTTTTCGTACTGGTCCGGTAAGTCCGTCACGCTCGGCAGGGTGTGACGGACTTCGTCATGCAGGAGTCCACTTGAGCGATCGCTGGGTTGCCGTACTTTCCGGAGGACTGTCGCACGAGCGCGACGTCTCGCTGCGTTCCGGCCGCAGACTGTCCGCCGCACTTCGCTCCACCGGGCTCACCGTGACCGAGCTGGACGCCGACCACGAACTGCTCAACCGCCTGAGCATCGAACGGCCGGAAGCGGTGCTGGTCGCGTTACACGGTGGGGAGGGGGAGAACGGCGCGATCCAGTCCATCCTGGAGCTGCTCGACATTCCCTATGTGGGCACCGATCCCCGGGCCTGCCGCCGGGCCTGGGACAAACCGACGGCCAAGGCCGAACTCGCCAGGGCCGGGTTGCCCACTCCCGAGTGGATGGTGCTGCCGCAGTCCACCTTCCGCGAGCTCGGGGCTCATCCGGTGCTGGACGCCCTGGTGGACAAGATCGGTCTCCCGCTGATGCTCAAACCGGTTCAGGGCGGCTCCGCGTTGGGCGCACGAGTGGTGCGGGACTCCTCGGAGCTTCCCTCCGCGATGATGGGGGCGTTCTCCTACGGCGACACGGTCCTGGTCGAGAAGCTGGTGGAGGGCACCGAGCTGGCGATCGGAGTGCTGGAGGACTCGGATGGGCCACACGCGCTCCCCGCCGTACGAATCGAACCGTCGAAGGGGATCTTCGATTACACGGCGCGCTACACGGCGGGGCTGACGAGCTATCAGGCTCCCGCCGAGCTCTCGGAGGGCGTGGCTCGCCGCGCGGCCGAACTGGCCGTTTCCGCGCATCGCCTGTTGGGACTGCGCGACATCTCGCGTACGGACGCGATCGTGGACGAGTCCGGCGAGGTCCACTTCCTCGAGGTGAACGTTTCGCCCGGTCTGACCGCGACCTCGCTGATGCCGATGGGGATCGAGGCGGCGGGACGTGGACTCGGGGACGTCTTCGACGGACTGATCGAACGAGCGATCGACGGTCGGGACTAGCGGCTCCGACCTCGCTTCGTTTCACGTGAAACGCGGGTACCGCTTCCGTTCACGAAAGCACCGTCCGAAACAGAATGTCACCGTGACGGAACCATGTCGGACCCAAGGGGCCTTCGATTCCGTCCGCGGTTGGAGCGCGCCGGGGCAGTGGTCGTACTGCCCCGCTGTGCGACGCCGTCGACCAGCGAGCCGAAGCCCCCACCACTTACGCAGTCGGCACCGCCGCGGGTTCTTCCGTGCGGCTCTCGCGAGGACGCCGGAGACGTTGTGTAGGTCGCTACCCGATGTCGAACACCGTAACTGGTTCGAACCGGAACCGGCCCGGTATCGCAACCATGAGCGAGACAGCGGGCTCGTCCCCGGTGCGTGAGTCGGATGCATTGCGAGGCCGGGCCGCTCGCCGCGTAGGTCGCTACTCAAGAGCCGGCCCAACACAGCAAGGCGCCGACTCACGTGCCGGCTACGCAACCACGCGGACAAGTGCTGATGTGGACACTCAATCCCCCAACAGAAGTTCGGTGAGTCTCCGTAGATCATCGGAGGAACCGAACTCCACGACAATGCGCCCCTTCCGTTGCCCGGACTCCACCTTCACCTTGGTATCCAGCCAGTCGGCGAGGCGGTCCTGCACTTCCTCGGCCCCCGTGAGCTCCATCTTGGGACGTTGCTTGGACTTCGGCTTCTCCGGCTGTTCCCGCTTCTTGAGCGTCACCTGCTCTTCGGCGGCACGCACCGAGAGCCCTTCCGCCACGATGCGGTTGGCGATCTCCTCCTGGTCCCGCGCATCGTCCAGACTGAGCAGCGCTCGGGCGTGCCCGGCCGCGAGCACCCCGGCTGCGACTCGACGTTGCACGGGCAACGGCAGTCGCAGCAGGCGAATCATGTTGGTGATCACGGGCCTGCTGCGCCCGATCCGATCGGCCAGCTCGTCGTGGGTGACCTCGAACTCCTCCAGCAGCTGCTGATACGCGGAAGCCTCCTCCAACGGGTTGAGCTGCACCCGGTGGATGTTCTCCAGCAACGCGTCCCGCAACAACGCGTCGTCCTTGGTCTGCCGGACGATCGCGGGAAGCGTGGCCAATTCGGCCTGCTGCGCCGCTCGCCAACGGCGCTCGCCCATGATGAGTTCGTACTGCTCGCCACCGTCGAGCTCACGCACCACGATCGGCTGCATGAGGCCGAACTCCTTGATGGAGTGTTCCAGCTCGGCGAGTGCGTCCTCGTCGAAAACCTGACGTGGCTGCCTCGGATTGGGAACTATCGCCGAGATCTCGATCTCGCGGTAGACGGCTCCGGCGACGCTCTCGCTCGTTTCACGTGAAACAACGGGTTCCACGGCGGAGCCACCGGCCGGGGGAGCGGTACCAGCTTCGGCCGAAACCGTCACCGTGTCGAAATTATCCCCTGTCGGTGGCGCCTCCGATTCCGGAGCACTCGGAATGAGTGCGGCCAGTCCGCGGCCCAAACCACCACGACGCTCGGTCATGACGTCTTCCTCTCCGTACCGCGCTCGGCGATCTCACGAGCAGCATCCAAGTAACTCATGGAACCCCGCGAGCCGGGGTCGTAACTCAGCACGGTTTGCCCGAAGCCGGGAGCCTCGGAAATCTTGACGCTACGAGGGATGACGGTTCGCAGTGCCCGCTCGCCGAAATAGTTGCGGACTTCCTCGGTAACCTGTTCGGCGAGCTTCGTGCGTCCGTCGTACATGGTCAGCAACACGGTGGAGACGTTGAGCCCGGGGTTGAGGTACGACTGCACCAACTCGATGTTGTTGATCAGTTGCCCCAGCCCCTCCAACGCGTAGTACTCGCACTGGATCGGGATCACCACTTCGTGCGCGCCCACCAGCGCGTTCACCGTGAGCAGTCCCAACGAGGGCGGACAGTCGATGAAGACGTAGTCGTAGTCCAACTCGTCGAGCACCGCCGGTCGCAGCGCTTCTCGCAGTCTCGCTTCGCGAGCGACCATCGTGACAAGCTCCACCTCCGCGCCTGCCAGATCGATGGTGGCGGGCACACAGCTGAGGTTCTCCGACTGTGTACTGGTGGCGGCGGCGTCGGCGACACCGATCTCACCGAGCAGGAGTTGGTAGACCGAGGGAACCCCCGCCTGGTGATCCACTCCCAGCGCGGTACTGGCGTTTCCCTGCGGGTCGAGATCTATGACCAGAACCCGCAGCCCCTGCACTGCCAGCGCGGTGGCCAGGTTGACCGTGCTGGTCGTCTTTCCCACGCCGCCTTTCTGGTTGGCGACGGTCATGATCCGACGCTCATCGGGTTTGGGCAGTCGGGTCGATTCCGGAGCCGGGGAGGAGGTGCTCCGTTTCACCTCCTCCACGAGAGGGGTCCAGGCGGTCCAATCGGAGCTCGCTTCCTCCGCCTGCGCTCCCTCGCCGGCCACGGCGGGGAAACGCATCCCACCCATGGAACGACCCTTTGTTTCACGTGAAACACCATCGGTCTGGTTCGATTCCGGGGTCACCGTCACCGTTCCTTTCTGTTTGGCCGGTTGTCCGGCCGACGCGTCCCCATCCCACGAGCTCGCCTTCCGGAGCCGGTGGAACGCGACGGAGCCGCCTCCGAACGCCGCACCACGACGACATTGGCAGGAGTCTCCAGCACATCCGTTCCGCAATGGCGCACCTCGGCCGACACGCCACCACGACGTGCTATCGCGGCACGATCACGCTCCAACTCCTCGGAAGCACTGGCGCCCTTCTGCGCGAGCAGCAGGCCGCCCGGGCGCAGCAGCGGCAGACACCATTCGGCGAGCCGCTCCAACGAGCTCACCGCCCGAGCGACCACGAAGTCCTGATCGTGCAGCCGGGCACGGATCGGTTTTTCCTCCGCTCGTCCCCGCACCACCGTCACGGGCAGTCCCAGATCATCCGACAGTTCCTCCAGCCACGCGACCCGACGCGCCATCGGTTCCAGCAATGTGACGGTCAGATCGGGACGAGCGATCGCGAGCGGTATACCGGGCAGCCCCGCCCCGGAGCCGACATCGACCACCGTGGCTTCACGTGGCAACAACTCCCGCAACACTGCCGAGTTGTAGATGTGGCGTTCCCAGAGCCGGTCTCCCTCCCTCGGACCGATCAAGCCACGTTGCACGCCATCCGTCAAGAGGCGTTCCGCGAACTCGCTCGCCAATGACGCCCGATCACCGAAAATCATCCGCTCCGGTGACATTCCCTCGACCCCTCGCACAGCCTCACCCGCATCATTCTCGGCCGGGAACCGCCCGACCGGACTCTCGTCGTCCAACAACCCGCCTCTTCGATGCCCCGGTTTCGATCCCGTTCATCATAGAGTTGTTTCACGTGAAACACGCCCCGAAGGCAGGCTTCGACACAGCCACCCACAGAAAACGAATATTTCTCACACGACATGGGTGCCACTCCGCCGAACGGTCACGCCGCACCCCTCGGGCAACGAACCCGGGCCGCCCCGCACACCATCCCGCGAGCGAGACCGCCGCACTGTTTCACGTGAAACGCCCCGCGCGACCGTGTGAGACCACCCCATGACGAAGCCACGGGACGAAGCCACACGGGCCCGCCGAACACAATGCTGCCCCTGTGACGCGATGTCACAGGGGCAGCATGACAACGAACCGGTCCGGCCGGAACGACCACACGCCGAGCAATCACCCGGCCCGGTAAACGACCACACGCCTGCTGGGCGGCTCTCCCTCGCCCTCGCTGGTGACACCCGACACCGCGGCGACCGCGTCGTGCACCACCTTGCGCTCGAACGGACTCATCGGGCGCAGCCGCTGGGTCTTACCGGTACTCGCGACCTTCTCGGCCGTCCGACGGCCGAGATCACTGAGTTCGTCGCGCCGGTTCGCGCGCCAACCGGCGATGTCGAGCATCAGCCTGCTGCGCACCCCGGTTTCCTGCTGCACGGCCAGCCGGGTGAGCTCCTGCACGGCTTCGAGCACCTCGCCCTGCGAACCGACGAGCTTCTCGAGGTCCTTGCCGCCTTCCACGCTCACCACGGCACGCCCCGACTCCACATCCAGATCGATGTCGCCGTCGTAGTCGAGCAGGTCCAACAGCCGTTCCAGGTAGTCACCGGCGATATCGCCTTCGCGCACCAGATCGGCTTCGCTTCTGGCCGTCGATCCACTGTCCCGATCAGTGGCCTGTTCGGAACCACTGACTGCCACGGACTGCTCGTCCTGGCCGGCCTCCTGCACGGTATCGGACACTGGGTGTCTCCTCTCTGGAGCTGCTTACGGATTCACCGGTGCTCGTCCGGCTTGTCCGTGTCGCTGGAACGGTCTTCCGGTATTCCGGGCAATTCGGCTCGCTCGTCGTCTTCCGGTCGGGCACGGGAGTCCACGCGCTCAACCGGCGAGGAATCGATCACCGCGGGCGCCGCGTCCGGCGTCTGCTGCCGCTGTGCTTCCTCCTCGTCGATACGTCGAAACACGATACGCTGCTGTCCGAGGGTCCAGAAGTTGTTCGCCAGCCAGTACAGCAGGATCGCCAACGGCAGGAACGGGCCGGCTACCACGGCGAACGCCGGAAAGAGCCACAGCATGATCCGATTCATCATCGCCTGCTGGTTCGGAGCGGGCGAGGGGGTGCGTTCGCCACGCTGCCTGGCTATCGAATGTCTGGTGGTGAAATGCGTCGCGATCCCCGCCGCGATCATCAATGGAACTCCGACCAACAGCATCGAGGCCCGATCGGTCCCGAAAGTGCTCAGCGCCTCGGCGGGAGCCGTGAGCGTGCCGGAAAGGCTGGCGCCGAACAAGTGGGCGTCGAGGAAGGAACGCACCCCCTCCGCGCCGAAGAAGTAGTTGCTCTCCTCGTTCGGCTGAAAACCGTTGAGCACCCGGAACAACCCGATGAAGACCGGGACCTGCACGATCATGGGCAGACATCCACCGAGTGGATTGAACCCCTGCTCGGACTGCAGCTTGCGCATCTCGGCGGTGAGACGCTGCGGATCGTCGGGGTAGTCCCGCTGCAGCTGCTGTATCCGCGGCGCGACCTCCTGCATCTTGCGCATGGAGCGGACCTGGTGCACGAAGGGCTTGAACAGCAGGATCCGCAGGGTGAACACCAGGAACATCACGGACAGCGCCCAGGCGAAACCACTGTCCGGACCGAGCAACGCCCCGAACACGGCATGCCACGACCACAGGATGAACGAGACCGGGTAATTGATGAAGTCCAGCACTTCGGGCTACTCCTCGCCGGTGGAAGGATCTGTGGCGCGACGCGTGTCACGGGGCGGCGGAACCGGATCCACCCCGCCCGGGTGCCAGGGGCCACAGCGCGACAGTCGCCGCAGCGTCAGCCAACCACCCCTGAGAGCGCCGTGAACCCGCAGCGCCTCCACGGCATAGGCACTGCAACTCGGATAGAACCGGCAGGTGGGCGGAAGTATCGGTGATACGACCTTGCGGTAGACGTGGATCGGCAACGAGAGCAGCCAGGCGATCGGCCCCGGGCGAGTCACGGGAGCCGCTGCCGGGTCATCGGACGAACCGGGGTCTTGCTCTGCCATTACGCGGGATCCGTGGTGGAGTGGGCACCACCGTCCGATTGATCACCCGGAACCGGCAGGCCCAACTTGCGAGCGGCCCTGTCCAGGTCCCGGCCGAGTTCCGCACTGGTGGCCGCTGCCGCTGGTGGCAGCGCTCGTACCACCACCATTGTGCCCGCGGGCAACACCGGAATGCGGTCACGCATCAGATGACGCAGCTGTCGCGACACCCTGTGCCGGACCACCGCGTTGCCGACGGCCTTACTCACGACGAAACCCACCCTGGGTCGCTCCCGCTTTTCCAGGGTGGGCGGACTGTCGGATGTTCCGCGCTTGTTCTCGTCGTCGGGTTCAGCGACGGCATCGCCGGCAGCCCGGGACTTCACGGCCGGTTCGGCGTCCACCGTCCCGCACGTCAGTGCGTGCAGCACGAGACGTGGCCTGCCCGCTCGACGTCCACGACGTACGACCCGGGTGAAATCCTGGCTGCGCCTGAGCCGCGCTGCCGCTGGAAGCACGGCCCGCCCCGATCAGGCGGTCAGACGCTTACGGCCCCTGCGGCGCCGGGCGGTCACGATGGCGCGGCCGGCCCTGGTGTGCATCCGCTGCCGGAAACCATGCGTCCTGGCCCGTTTGCGGTTGTTCGGCTGGTAGGTGCGCTTGCCCTTGCTCACGGTCGGCTCTCCCGGTTACTACAGGCCAACCATGCGCCTTACAAGGCACAAGATGGCCGCTGTGGCTCGGTCAAGTGTCCCCGCGCTGGAAAGCGGAAGCGGCTTTGGAGCTTTATCCGCGGCAGGCGCACGCACTTTGGTCGTACGCGCACGATCCCGTGCGGACGAACCAGGTTGGGCGCCGGATCGGACTTCGCGACCGACACAACCATCGAACGCCCGCATTACAGCGGGAGACCCAACGAGGGTACTTACTCGAACGCCGAGCCGCGTAGCCGGGGTGCCGGTCAGCGAAGGGACCAGCGCCGCGATCAGGATAGCGCCGGGGATTTCCGAACTCGATCAAGACCGCCCCCAAGAGCGGGCGGAGCGCCACGGACGCCCCCGACAGTCACGGGCCTCCGGCTCTGTCGTACCTTCGGCAGAGCTGTGGACAACTCTGTGGATACCTCGTTTCCACCTTGTCGTACACAGGTGATTCGACCCGGAACCGGCCGAGCGGAATTCACGAACCCGCCACCGGGGCTTCCGGAGTCCCACGGCAACGAGGGGAGGGGAGCTCAGCGGTGTCGGACCACCAAGCCGATCTCGGCAGGGTCTGGGACGAGGTGGTGCACGAGCTGTCATCGGGAACGCTCTCACCCCAACAACGCGCGTGGATGCGCGTGACACGTCCCATCGGACTGCTGGACGGGACCGCCCTGCTGGCGGCCCCGAGCGACTTCGCGAAAGAGGCCATCGAGCGCGCCCTGCGGGATCCGATAACCGACGCGCTCTCGCGCAGGCTCGGCAGAGAGATCTCGCTGGCCGTGAAAGTGGACACCGCGGTTCCCGCCCCGACGCGCCCCGTCACACCACAGTCCATGGGCGAGGAGGACGGTGAGGACGTCCCCGGTCCGGTCGATGCCGATCCGGAACCCGACCCGGAACCCGTCGACGAGGGCCGGTGGCAGTTCGGCCAGGTCGAGCTGCCCTACGAAACCGGCTACGGCGCCACACCGGGGAACGGGCCAATGGGCTACATCCCCGCGGACGAGGCGCAGGGATGGCACGGCAGGCCGAGCGAGCACCGGCAACGCCCCCAAAGCACGCACGAGACCGAGGACTACGGCAACACCGCGCACACGGGTTCGATCAGCGGGGCGCTTCCCCCGGCCCCTCCGGAGCAGCACCGACCCGGGAGCACCGGGTCGGACTACTCGTGGCAGGGCATGACCCCCCTGCCGTTCGGTCCGCAGTACCGGGCCGGCGAACAGCACGCCGACGGCGAGAGCGACTCCGAGCCCGAGGAGGACGAGGAAGGGGAGGCCCTGCGGGCGGCCAACGAGATCTGGCCGACCTTCGGCGGCGACAACAAACCGGAGCAGCAGCAGGGACAGCCCTACACAGCACCCAAGAACGGTCCCCCCACCTCCCAGACCCGGTTGAACGCGAAGTACACCTTCGACACCTTCGTGATCGGCTCCTCCAACAGGTTCGCGCACGCGGCCGCCGTCGCCGGGGCGGAGGCACCGGCGCGCGCCTACAACCCGCTGTTCATCTGGGGAGAGTCCGGACTGGGCAAAACCCACCTGCTGCACGCGGTCGGCCACTACACCCAGCGGCTCTTCCCGGGAATGCGGGTGCGCTACGTCTCCACCGAGGAATTCACCAACGACTTCATCAACTCGCTGCGGGACGACCGGCAGGTGGCCTTCCAGCGGCGCTACCGGGACGTGGACGTGCTGCTGGTGGACGACGTGCAGTTCCTGGAGGGCAAGGAGGGAACCCAGGAGGAGTTCTTCCACACCTTCAACACGCTGCACAACTCGAACAAGCAGATCGTGGTTTCCTCCGACCGGCCGCCGAAGAGCCTGCACACACTGGAGGACCGGCTGCGCACCCGGTTCGAGTGGGGACTGATCACCGACATCCAGCCCCCCGAACTGGAGACCCGCATCGCGATCCTGCGGAAGAAGGCGGCGCAGGACCGGTTGGCAGCGCCCGCGGAAGTGCTGGAGTTCATCGCGGCACGTATCGAGCGCAACATCCGGGAGTTGGAGGGCGCGCTGATCCGGGTGACCGCGTTCGCGTCGCTGAACCAACAGCCGGTGGACGTGCAGCTCGCCGAGATCGTGCTGCGCGATCTGATTCCGGACGACGCCCAGCCCCCGGAGATCAGCACGCAGACCATCATGTCCATGACCGCCGAGTTCTTCGGCGTGACGGTGGACGATCTGTGCGGCCCGGGCAAAACCAAGGCACTCGCCCAGGCGAGACAGATCGCCATGTACCTCTGCCGCGAACTCACCGACTCCTCGCTGCCCAAGATCGGCCAGAGTTTCGGTGGGCGGGACCACACGACGGTGATGCACGCCGACAAGAAGATCCGCAAGGCGATGGCCGAGCGGCGCCGGGTCTACGACCACGTGCAGGAACTCACCGCCAGGATCAAGCAGCAGGCCTCGTTCCTTTAACCGATTGTCTCCCCGGTTGCCGGGATGGGCGCTTGGCGGAACCTCTCGCGGGCTCTCGCTCCGGGGGTCCGACATCGGTAGCGGCCTACACAACGTCGGGCCTTCCTCGCGAGAGCCGCACGCGAGAACCCGCGGCGGTGCCGACTGCCGGGGTGGTTGGAGTGCGGTTACTCGTCGGCGCTGCCGGCCCGGCGATTTCTCGCGAAATCGACCCCCATCCTGGCCGGGCCGCCTCACGCGCCGGGCCCCTCGCCGCAGCGGCCCGGCGATTTCTCGCGAAATCGACGCCGCCCGTGTCCGCGGCCGAGCGGTCCGACGCCTTCCGGACACCTCGCCCGATGAACCGGACTAAAAGCGCAAAACGGGAGTGTGCACAACCTTGATCACACTGCGTACTCGGGAAGCACGAAGATCACACAAATGTGAATTTCCACATCTGAACCCCGCTGAAAGTCACTCGGAAGTGGGGTTGTGCACAGCTTTCGGGATCCCCAAGGATGAGCTGGAACAGCGCCCGATCGCCTCACAGGCTGTACACAACAGCGGGGAACTTGCCCACAGCTACCCTCAAGTTGCCCACAAGATGTCCACAGATTTATCCACAACCTGATCGAGCGATCATGGTGTATCCACAAGAACTGGGGACAACCTGCGAAAATCTTGGGGATCGACTGTGGATCAACACGCCACAACTGTGGACAACTCGGCTTGTGGACAAATCGATCCACAGTGCGGCCTGTTCATCCCCAAGTTGCCCACAGGATTCTCCACAGTCGGGTAGGGCCGCTCAGCAGCGAAAAACCGGGTTGTCCCCAATATCCACAGCCCCTACTACGCCTGCGTTGTTTGGTTTTTCTCTTAAAGACAAGGGGAAACGAAGTAAGGCCGCGAGGCAAGATCAACTTTTCGGGAGCTCCGGGCTCGACGAGCCGTGAAACCCCGGACCCACGTCATGGGCGCAGAGCGCACGCTCTACCGTGGGAGACCCATCGGGCTTGAGAGCCGCCGCGGTTCCGCCGCGCTGGGTGGGGGCTCGAAGCACGATTCGCCGTACCCGCTTCGGTTCGCGGTGCACAGCACACCCGCATCCCGTTCGACCAGGCTCTCCACGACCGAGACGTCGTGGAACCGGAACCGAAAGGACACTCATGAAGATCCGTCTGGAACGTGACGGTCTCGCCGATGCTGTCGCCTGGGTCGCTCGTAGCCTGCCCTCACGCCCGCCGGTACCGGTGCTGGGTGGGATGCTGCTGGATGCCGACGAGGGCAAGCTGACCATCTCCGGTTTCGACTACGAGGTCTCGGCGCAGGTCGGTGTGGACGCTGAGGTGGAGACCGGCGGCAGGACGCTGGTCTCCGGCAGGCTGCTCGCCGACATCACCAAGGCGCTGCCGCAGCGCCCCGTCGAGATCACCGTCGACGGCTCCCGGGTGAGCATCACCTGCGGCAGTTCCCGCTTCAGCCTCCCCACCATGCCCGTGGAGGACTATCCACAGCTGCCGCGGATGCCCGAGCTCGCCGGCTCCGTGCAGGGTGACTCGTTCAGCTCGGCGGTGGCCCAGGTCGCCGTGGCCGCGGGCAAGGACGAGACGCTGCCCATGCTCACCGGCGTGCGGATCGAGATCAACAATGATCAGCTGACCCTGGTGGCCACCGACCGGTTCCGACTCGCGATGCGCGAGCTCACCTGGCAGCCCACCGAGTCCGTCGAGGACACCGAGGTGCTGGTTCCCGCACGCACCCTGTCCGAGTCGGCCAAGACACTGGGCGGCGCGGGCACCACCGTGGAACTGTCGCTGGCCTCCTCCGACGGGCTGCTCGGCCTGTCCGGAACCACCCGCCGCAGCACGACCAGGCTGCTGGACGCCGAGTTCCCGCCCTACCGCAAGCTGCTGCCCGACGAGTACTCCACCTCCGCCGTGGTCGACGTGGGGACGCTCGCCGACGCGATCAAGCGTGTCTCGCTGGTCGCCGAGCGCGGCACCCAGGTGCGGCTGGAGTTCTCCGAGAACGCGCTGCGCCTGACCGCGGGCGGTGACGACGAGGGCAGCGCCGAGGAGGAACTCCCGGTCGAGTTCGAGGGCGAGCCGCTGACCATCGCTTTCAACCCGAGCTACCTGCAGGACGGGCTTTCCGCGCTCAAGGCGGACCGGGCCCGCATGCTCTTCACGACTTCCAGCCGTCCCGCCGTGATCAAACCCGCGGGTGAGGACGGCGAGGTGCTTCCCGGGTATTTGTACCTGCTCATGCCGGTTCGGATGCCGGGCTGAAAACGCAGCACGTTCACGCGGCCCAACGCGGTGCGACGTCGGCTGCGACGACGTTGCTGTGACCCCGCCCCGGTGCGATCCGCCGGGGCGAGGCCAGCGAAGTGTGAAAGGGAGTTTCGGTGCAACTGGGTCTGGTCGGTCTCGGCAAGATGGGCTACAACATGCGCGAGCGGCTGCGCGCGGACGGCCACGAGGTCGTGGGCTACGACCGTGACCAGCAGGTAGCCGACGCGTCCTCGATCACCGCCATGGTGGCCGAGCTCACCGCGCCGCGCACCGTGTGGGTCATGGTTCCGCACGGCGAGCCAACCAGCAGCACCGTCCGGGAACTCGCCGGACTGCTCGAACCGGGCGACCTCGTGATCGAGGGCGGCAACTCGCGCTACACCGACGACCGGGACAACGCGGCGTTGCTGGCCGAGTCCGGAATCTCCTACGTCGATGTGGGCGTTTCCGGCGGAGTCTGGGGTGCCGACAACGGCTACGGCCTGATGGCGGGTGGCGAGACCGCCGACGTGCAACGCGCCATGCCGATCTTCGACACGCTGCGCCCCGCGGGCGAGCGGGCCAAGGGCTTCGTGCACGCGGGCCCGGTCGGCGCGGGCCACTACGCCAAGATGGTGCACAACGGCATCGAGTACGGCCTGATGCAGGCGTACGCCGAGGGCTTCGAACTGCTCGCCGCATCGGACCTGGTCACCGATGTCGCTGGCACGATCAAGGCATGGAGCCACGGCACCGTGGTGCGTTCCTGGCTGCTGGACCTGCTGGTCCGGGCCATGGAGCAGGATCCGGAGCTGGAGCAGTTGCAGGGCTATGTCACCGACTCCGGTGAGGGCCGCTGGACCGTCGAGGAGTCCATCAACCACGCGGTACCCACCCCGGCGATCACCGCCGCGCTGTTCGCCAGGTTCGCCTCCCGGCAGGACGACTCGCCCGCCATGAAGGCGGTGGCCGCGTTGCGCAACCAGTTCGGCGGTCACGCGGTGCAGTCCAGCGACGGCGAGTGAGCCGCTGGTGGTGGCCGCGCCGCGGTCACCACGTCCCCACCCGGTTCGTGCCTCCTCGCCCCTAGGACCGTCGTGTACGTACGCCACCTGCAACTCACCGATTTCCGGTCCTGGCAGCACGTGGACCTTCCGCTGGACGCCGGGCCGACGGCGCTGGTCGGCGCCAACGGTCAGGGCAAGACGAACCTGGTCGAGGCGCTCGGCTACGTGGCCACCCTCGGTTCGCACCGCGTGCCCAACGACGCCCCGCTGATCAGGCACGGTGCCCAGCGCGCGGTGGTACGTGCGGCCGTGGTGAACCAGGACAGGGAACTGCTCGTCGAACTGGAGATCGCCCCGGGGCGGGCCAATCGCGCGCGGATCAACCGCGGCTCGGCCACGAAACCGCGCGACGTCCTCGGCATCCTGCGCACCGTGCTGTTCGCCCCGGAGGACCTGGCGCTGGTGCGGGGCGATCCCGGCGGGCGGCGGGACTTCCTCGACGAGCTGCTGGTGGCCCGATCCCCGCGTTACGCCGGGGTGCGTTCCGACTACGAGAAGGTGCTCAAGCAGCGCAGCGCACTGCTGAAGTCGGCGGGCGCGGCGCGGAGCACCGATCCGGCCGACCTGCGCACCCTCGAGGTCTGGGACGGCCACCTCGCCAAGTACGGCGCCGATCTCCTGGCGGGCAGGTTGGACCTGGTCGCCGACCTGATGCCACACGTCACGCGTTGCTACGCCGAGGTCGCCGCTGACGGGTCGCAGCCGGGTGAGGGCCCCGCGTCCCGGGTGGCCGAGCTGGCCTACCGCGGCAGCGTGCCGGGACTGCCCGAGGAGTACGGCACCCCGCACGGCACACGGGCCGATCCCGTCACGATCGAGTCAGCCCTGCTGACGCGGCTCGGCGAGTCCCGGCAGCAGGAGCTGGAGCGCGGTGTGTCGCTGTCGGGGCCGCACCGCGACGACCTGGAGCTGGTGCTGGGGCGGGCTCCGGCCAAGGGATATGCCAGTCACGGCGAGTCCTGGTCGTTCGCGCTCGCGTTGCGACTGGCCTCGTATCACCTCCTGTCCGAGGATGGTGCCGAACCCGTGCTGCTCCTGGACGACGTCTTCGCGGAGCTGGACGCGCGGCGGCGCGCCCGGTTGGCCCGGTCGGTGGCCGGGGCGGAACAGGTACTGGTGACCGCGGCCGTGGCCGAGGACGTTCCCGCCGAACTGTCGGGGGTTCGGTTCGACGTGCGCGAGGGGGAGGTGCGGCGTGCCGAATGAGTTCGGAGGACGACCCAGGTCCGCGGCCGAGCGTGACGCGTTGTTCGCGTCCTGGCGGCCGGCACGAGCAGCGTCGGGCCGGTCCCTTACCTCACCCGGCGGTGGCGACTCGGAACACGGGGCCACGGTTGGGGATCGAACTGTGGACAGTGTGGACAACTCGAAGGGTGCTTCGAGTTCCCGCGACACCACATCTGCCGATAGCCGGGCCGCGGGACTCGAACCCGTTGGGGCAGCGGGCGAACGGACGACGGGTTCGGACCTGGCCCGCGCGGCGTTGCAGGCGGCGCGCGAGAAGTCCAAAGCACGCCCCCGTGGCCGGGGCGCGCGCCCGACCGGCCGCACTCGGCGCAGCCGTGGCTGGTCCGGCCCCGACGCCGACGACCGGGATCCGCAGGAGCTGGGGCGGCTGCTCCGGCGGGTCGTCGACGCCAGAGGGTGGTCCGAGCGGTTGACCGGCGGCCAGCTGTTCGGGCGCTGGGCGGAACTCGTGGGGGAGGAGATCGCGGCGCACAGCGAACCGGTCGAGTTGAGCGAGGGGGTGCTCACGCTGCGGGCGGAGTCCACGGCGTGGGCCACCGAGCTCCGGTTGTTGCAGCGCCAGCTCGTGCAACGGATCGCGGACGGCCTCGGCAGCCGGGTGGTGCGGCGGATCAAGGTGTCCGGTCCGGCGGCGCCCAGCTGGCGGCACGGACCCCGGCACATCTCCGGGAGGGGGCCGCGCGACACCTACGGGTGAGCCGCTTCGCGGGGGTGGTGGTGCGTGCCCGGGCCTCCGGGTGGAACCGGGGCCGTCCCGCTTTCAGGTGAGGTTCGCGCGGTTCGGGCACCCGGGTTGTACCGGGCGGCAGGCTACAAGTCAGAATCTTCCTGTCGTGTTCGCCGCCCTTTAAAGGTGTCCTGATCCGTTTTGGTCGCTCTGTGAGCAAGCCAGGGGTGTCCTTGGCGGCTTTCTGACAGGGCCGACCAGTAGAATGGCGGTGGGTCCGGTTCGTTCGTCGGTGTCGTGGCGTTCCAGTACCGGACGGCGGTGGGGTCGTACCGGCCCCGGCCCGCGGGGCGGCTTCGCCGATCCCGCCGTGCGGGCCGCAGACTCAAGCGATTCGGCTCTAGGAGACTCCGAGGCCCGTGACAGCGAAGAAGAACGAATACAGCGCTTCATCCATCACCGTTCTCGAGGGCCTTGAGGCAGTCCGCAAGCGTCCCGGTATGTACATCGGCTCGACCGGAGAGCGCGGCCTGCACCATCTTGTGCAGGAGGTTGTGGACAACTCGGTGGACGAGGCGATGGCAGGCCATGCCAGCGAGGTCACCGTCACACTGCTCGCCGACGGCGGCGTCCGCGTAACCGACGACGGGCGCGGTATCCCGGTGGACGAGCACCCCGTGGAGAAGAAACCCACGCTGGAAGTCGTGCTGACGATGCTGCACGCGGGCGGCAAGTTCGGCGGTGACAGCTACGCGGTCTCCGGCGGGCTGCACGGCGTCGGCGTCTCGGTCGTCAACGCGTTGTCCACCGGACTCGAGGCCGAGGTGCACCGCGACGGCCACGTGTGGCGGCAGCGCTACGAGGACTCCAAACCCGTCTCGTCCCCGGAACAGGGCGAGCGCACCGGGGAGACCGGCACCAGCATCACTTTCTGGGCCGATCCGGAGATCTTCGAGACCACGCGGTTCGACGCCGAGACCATCGCCAGGCGGCTGCAGGAGATGGCGTTCCTCAACAAGGGGCTGCGCATCGTGCTGCGGGACGAGCGCGCCGCCGCCGAGGACAGCTCGGGGGAGGACGCCTCCGGCGAGTCCGCCCGCGCCGCCGAACGGGTGTTCCACTACCCGGGTGGCCTGGAGGACTTCGTCGCGCACATCAACCACACCAAGGACCCCATCCACAAGAAGATCGTGAGCTTCAGTGCGGCCGGCGAGGGGCACGAGGTCGAGATCGCGATGCAGTGGAACGAGGGGTTCAACCAGTCGGTCTACACCTTCGCCAACACGATCAACACCCACGAGGGCGGTACCCACGAGGAGGGCTTCCGCTCCGCACTGACCAGGGTCGTCAACTCCTACGCCAAGGAGAAGAAGCTCCTCAAGGACAAGGACGGCAGCCTGACCGGCGACGACGTCCGCGAAGGGCTCGCCGCGATTATCTCGGTCAAGGTCTCCGAACCGCAGTTCGAGGGGCAGACCAAGACCAAGCTGGGCAACACCGAGGTCAAGTCCTTCGTGCAGACCACCGCGTTCGAGTGGCTCAACGACTGGTTCGAGCGCAACCCCGCCGACGCCAAGAACATCATCAACAAGGCGGTCTCCTCCGCGCAGGCCAGGGTCGCCGCCCGCAAGGCCAAGGACCTGGTGCGGCGCAAGTCGGCGATGGACATCGGCGGACTGCCGGGCAAGCTCAAGGACTGCCAGTCCAACAACCCCGACGAGTGCGAGCTCTACATCGTCGAGGGCGACTCGGCAGGCGGCTCCGCCAAGGAGGGCAGGGAATCCCGCTACCAGGCGATCCTGCCCATCCGAGGCAAGATCATCAATGTGGAGAAGTCGCGGATCGACAAGGTCCTCAAGAACAACGAGGTCCAGTCGATCATCACCGCCCTGGGCACGGGCATCCACGACGAGTTCGACCTGTCCAAGCTGCGCTACAGCAAGATCGTGCTGATGGCCGACGCCGACGTGGACGGGCAGCACATCCGCACGCTGCTGCTCACGCTGCTGTTCCGGTTCATGCGACCGCTGATCGAGAACGGGCACGTCTACCTGGCCAGCCCGCCGCTCTACAAGATCAAGTGGCCGCGTTCGCAGCCGCAGTACGTCTACAGCGACCGCGAGCGCGACGCGGTGCTGCAGCAGGGCGCCGAGGAGGGGCGCAAGCTCCCCAAGGAGGAGGGCATCCAGCGGTACAAGGGGCTGGGCGAGATGAACGCCCCCGAGCTCTGGGAGACCACCATGGATCCCGACAACCGCGTGCTGATGCAGGTCAGCCTGGACGACGCGGCCACGGCCGACGAGCTGTTCAGCGTGTTGATGGGCGAGGACGTGGAAGCGCGCCGCTCCTTCATCACCCGCAACGCCAAGGGCGTCCGACTGCTCGACGTCTGATCGACGCCCGCGCCGAATCCCCACGACCCCGCGTGCTCGTCCGGCGGTGGTCGGGCCGCGTACCCGACGGGGCCACCGGGCGAACCGCGACCGCCAACCCAGCGAAGAGAAGGACGGTATGACCGAGACCTTGCCCCCGGAGGGTGGCCGAGTCGAACCGGTCGATCTCCAGCAGGAGATGCAGAACTCCTACATCGACTACGCCATGAGCGTCATCGTGGCGCGGGCGCTGCCCGACGTGCGCGACGGGCTCAAACCGGTGCACCGCAGGGTGCTGTACGCGATGTACGACTCCGGGTTCCGGCCCGACCGCTCCTACGTGAAGTGCTCGCGCGTGGTCGGCGACGTGATGGGTAACTACCACCCGCACGGCGACTCGGCGATCTACGACACCCTGGTGCGGATGGCCCAGCCGTGGTCGATGCGCAACGTGCTCATCGACGGCCAGGGCAACTTCGGCTCGCCCGGCAACGATCCGGCCGCCGCGATGCGCTATACCGAATCCCGGCTGGCGCCGCTGGCGATGAGCATGCTGGCCGAGATCGAAGAGGACACCGTCGAGTTCTCGGACAACTACGACGGGCGCACGCAGGAGCCGGACGTCCTGCCCTCGCGCATCCCCAACCTGCTGGTCAACGGCGGTGGCGGCATCGCGGTGGGGATGGCGACCAACATCCCGCCGCACAACCTGCGCGAGGTCGCCGACGGCGTGGTCTGGGCGCTGGACAATCCCGAGGCCACCGACGACGAGCTGCTCGAGGCCATGATCGAGCGCATCAAGGGTCCGGACTTCCCGACCCACGCGATGATCATGGGAACCAACGCGATCGCCGATGCCTACCGCACGGGCCGCGGCTCGCTCCGGATGCGCGCGGTGGTCGACGTGGAGGAGGACGCGAAGGGGCGCACCTCGCTGGTGGTCACCGAGCTCCCGTACCAGGTCAACCCGGACAACCTGATCGAGAACATCGCCACGATGCATCGTGAGGGCAAGATCTCGGGGATCACCGACATCGCCGACGAGTCCAACAGTCGGCGCGGTATGCGCATCGTGGTCACGCTCAAGCGGGACGCGATCCCCAAGGTCGTGCTCAACAACCTCTACAAGCACACCCAGCTGCAGACCACCTTCGGCGTCAACATGCTGGCGCTGGTCGACGGCGTGCCCCGCACCCTGCGGCTGGACCAGGTGATCCGCTACTACGTGCGGCACCAGATCGACGTGATCGTGCGGCGCACCAGGCACCGCCTGCAGCGTGCCGAACGGCGTGCCCACATCCTGCGCGGGCTGACGCTGGCGCTGGACCAGCTGGACGCGGTCATCAACCTGATCCGGGGCTCGTCGACCGTGGACGACGCCCGTTCCGGGTTGATCGAGCTGCTCGGCATCGACGAGGACCAGGCCACCGCGATCCTGGACATGCAGCTGCGCAAGCTGGCCGCGCTGGAGCGGCAGAAGCTGCTGGACGAGCTGGCCGAGATCGAGGCGCAGATCGCCGATCTCAACGACATCCTGGCCAAGCCGGAGCGGCAGCGCCTGATCGTGCGCGACGAGCTGATGGAGATCGTGCACAAGCACGGCGAGGAGCGACGCACCAGGATCGTCCCGTACGAGGGTGAGGTTTCCATGGAGGACCTCATCGCGGACGAGGACGTGGTGGTGACCATCACCCGAACCGGTTATGCCAAGCGGACCCGTACCGATCTCTACCGGGCCCAGAAGCGCGGCGGCAAGGGTGTGCAGGGCGCCGCGCTGAAGCAGGACGACATCGTCTCGCACTTCTTCGTGTGCTCCACGCACGACTGGATCCTGTTCTTCACCAACAAGGGGCGGGTCTACCGTGCCAAGGCCTACGAGCTGCCGGAGGCGAATCGCACCGCCCGCGGGCAGCACGTGGCGAACCTGCTCGCGTTCCAGCCGGACGAGCACATCGCCCAGGTGATGCAGATCAAGGACTACACCGTCGCCCCGTACCTGGTGCTGGCCACCAAGAACGGTCTGGTCAAGAAGTCCAAGCTCACCGACTTCGACTCCAACCGTTCCGGCGGGCTGATCGGCGTCAACCTCAAGGACGGCGACGAGCTGGTCGGTGCCGTGCTCTGCTCGCCGGAGGACGACCTGCTGCTGGTCTCGGCCGAGGGGCAGTCCATCCGCTTCAACGCCAGTGACGAGGTGCTGCGCCCGATGGGGCGTGCCACCTCCGGCGTGTTGGGGATGCGGTTCAACTCCGGTGACGAGCTGCTGGCCATGGGCGTCTGCCACGAGGACCGTTACGTGCTGGTCGCGACCCAGGGCGGGTACGCCAAACGCACGCCCATCGACGAGTACCCGGTGCAGGGACGCGGCGGTAAGGGCGTGTTGACCATTCAGCACGACCGGAAACGTGGCAGGCTAGTGGCAGCGCTCATCGCCGAACTGGAGGATGAGCTCTACGCGATCACCTCCACGGGCGGGGTCATTCGCACCACCGCCAAGGAGGTGCGCAAGGCCGGTAGGCAGACGAAGGGGGTGCGCCTGATGGATCTGGGTGAGGGGAACTCGCTGGTGGCCATCGCGCGCAACGCTGATGAAGCCGCCGATCCGGACGCAGCCGGCCCGGAGCAACGAAAGTAGGCGCGGGGAACCCCGCGTGGTAGGCAGCCGACGATCAGTGAAGGATCGCTCGTGACATCTTCGGACAAGCCGCAGGAATCGGAGTCCCGTTCAACCGGCGAGCAGGAAACGACCTCGACCACTACGACGGCGGAGGCGACCACCTCGGTTTCCGAGGGGATGTCCACGGACGCTGCCGAGAGCGGTGGGGATTCGCGTGGTTCGGCCGGTGGCGCGAAGGGCTCCAGCAGTGAGGCCGACGGTTCCGGGGGCACTCCTCCCTGGCAGCGAGTGGGTGGCTCGATGAGCGCTTCCGCCGCCTCGGCGGACACCTCCTCGGGCGCCACGGAGGTTTCGGACGACTCGGACGGGCATCGTGGCGCGGACTCGGGGACGGGATACGAGGAGGAGGAAACGCACCGGATTCCGCATCCCGGTGGTTCGGCTTCCCAATCAGCCGGTTCCCAATCCGCCGGTGCGCAGTCCGCCGGGGACTCCGTCGGTGACGGTGCCGGTGACGGTGCCGCGGAATCGGCCCGTGCGGGAATCTCGCTGGGCATGGGGGGCGGCGCTCGCGGTGGGGCGGCCACTCAGGGCGCGCCGCGTCGGCCGAGTCGCGGTCCTCGGCGGGCGAGCCTGCAGATTCGGCGGGTGGATCCGTGGTCGGTGCTCAAGCTGGCCCTCATGCTCAGCGTCACGCTGTTCTTCGTGTGGTTGATCGCCGTGGCGGTGCTGTACGGGGTGCTCGGCGGTATGGGGGTTTGGGAGCAGCTCAACGGGACGTTCAGTGAGCTGACCCAGCCCGAGAACTCGTTGAGCCAGCCGTTGATCAGCCCGGTGCGGGTGTTCGCGGTGGCCTCGATGATCGGTGCGGTCAACATCGTGCTGTTCACCGCCCTGGCCACCGTCGCCGGGTTCATCTACAACGTGGCGGCGGACTTCGTCGGTGGGGTCGAGGTGACCCTTTCCGAGCGGGAGTGAGGTTCCGGTTGACTCCCGGTTCCCCGGTTGACCTGGGGTTCCGGGAGTCCGCTCCGGGGACGGTCGCCACTCGGGGCGGTGAAGGGGACCCCCCTTTGGAAGACGATCGTGTGGGTGTGTAGTATCTATAACCGCACGCAGGGCCTATAGCTCAGTCGGTTAGAGCGCTTTGCTGATAACGAAGAGGTCGGAGGTTCAAGTCCTCCTAGGCCCACGTGACACGTGCCGCCGCTGCGATTATCGCGGCGGCGGCATACGTTCGTAGTAGGAGGCGTCCGAAGTGAAGAAGCTGCTCGTTCTCGCTGCTGTTGCCGGTGCCGTCCTGTTCGTCGTGCGTCGCAAGACCGCGGCCAAGGCGGAGGCCGATCTGTGGCGTGAAGCTACCGCGGAGGTCTGAGCGAACCGCGGTTCGGCCGCGCTTCGGGGTGTCCCACTACGACACCACCGATCGGGCAACGTTGTCCGCGGGCCGTGGGGCAGTGCTTCGGCGCTGCGAGGGGACGTAGCTCAATCGGCAGAGCACCGCTTTTGCAAGGCGGGGGTTAGGGGTTCGATTCCCCTCGTCTCCACCAACGAAGGACCAGGTCATTTGGCCTGGTCCTTTTTCGTGTTCCACCGCGTGACGCGTCCCGGGGCGTGTCCGGGGCACAGCCGCCGAACCGGACTCCCCGGCAGCGGGAACCGCTGAAACCTTGCGGCCACGTGTGTCGCACGGTCGGTCGCGGATTCGAAAAAACCCTTCGCGCCGGTTCGAGTCGCCCATTACGATCTCGAGCGGTTCCCACGGTGGGAGCGCGAGATCCGCGCGTGGCCGTCCGGTCGCTGAGCTGAAAGCAGGTTTCGTCAATGGCGTGTCGTATCGGCGAGCTCGTGCTCGATTGTCGCGATCCCGAGGTGCTGGCGCGGTTCTGGTGCGAGGTCCTGGACTTCGTGGAGCTCGGCCGCGAATACGCCGGGGAGGACTACGCCATCGAGATCGGGCCGCGCGAAGGGTTCGGTGGCCCACAGCCGACGATCATCCTCCGGAGCGGGGGCGAGCCGTGCCGGGGAAAGTCTCGACTGCACATCGATCTCAACCCCACTGATCGCGATCAGGACGCCGAACTCGAACGCCTCCGCGCGCTCGGGGCGCGCCCGGCCGACATCGGCCAGACCGGCGAGGAGCAGTGGAACGTCCTCGCCGATCCCGAGGGCAACGAGTTCTGCCTGCTCAAGGCCCGTCTCAACCCGCTCTGACGGGGCCGCGTGCCCGGCGCGGCCCTTCTTCGTGGGTGGGTTTCGTCGAGCTCGACAAAATTTCACAACTGCCCGCACGGTGCCGTACAGGGGGCGTGCCGGGGCGGGACGGTTCAGCGGGGTGATGTGCGATGTCCACGGAGAGCAGGCCACGGTTCCCGTGGCCGTGGTTGGTGCCGAGTCTCGTGCTCCTGGTCGGCATGAGTGCTTGGGGGGCGACGGTGTATCCCGAACTGCCCGAAACGGTGCCTCAGCACATCGGTCCGGGCGGGGTCGACGCGTGGGCACGCAAATCCGTCGGCTCCGCCTTCGTGCCCGTCTTCCTCTACATCGTGACCACGGTGCTGTTCGCGGGCGCCGCCTTCGCCGTCGCACGGACCGAACCCGAGAACGAGCTGCCGTCCGCCGCTCGCACCGGCGCGGTCAAGCGCCCCGCCACCAGAGCCTCGGCGGTGCGGCAGGCCAGGGCAGTCCTGGTGCTCAACGCCGCCCTGGGCACGGCGCTGCTACCGCTGTGCGCCGTCCAGTGGCGCACCATACGGACGGCCGAGGTCGGCTGGTGGCCGCTCCCGGTGTTCCTCGTGCTCTTCGTCGCCGGGTTGGTGCCGCTGTTCGTCGCGGCTCGGCGGGATCGGGTGGAGAAGCGTCGAACCACCCGCTGAGATTCCCGCCTTGGGTCCGTGCCCGGTGGATACGCCCGGTGGATACGCCCGGTCGGACGAAGCCGGGTTTCCGAGTGACGCACGCCGGGCAGCCCGCATGCGCACGGGAGCGGCACCTCTTCGGTGGCCGCCTAGGTTGCCTCGGTGCTTCGCGAATCCCGGAAACGGCACGCCGTTGTCGTTCGGGAGTAACTTGAATGTCGTCTCCGGTCGACAAGCGCCGAAGCGGAAAGCACAGGTGGGAAATGCGGACGACGGCAACGAAACTCGAGCGGTCCCGGCGGCACTGGGATCGGCAGTCCCCGAGCTACGACCGGCAGATGGGGCGCATCGAGCGCCGCTTCTTCGGTGACACCAGGCAGTGGTTGTGCGGGCTGGCGGAGGGGGAGGTGCTGGAGGTGGCCATCGGCACCGGGCTCAACCTCGACCGGTATCCGGCCGGGATTCGATTGACGGGGGTGGACATCAGCACGGGGATGCTCGACCAGGCGCGCCGTCGCGCCGAGAGGTCGGGGCGTTCGGTGGAACTCGGCATCGGTGACGCGCAGCGGTTGGCCTTCCCGGATTCCTCGTTCGACACGGTCGTCTGCACCTTCTCGCTGTGCGCGGTTCCCGATGTCCGTGCCGCGTTCTCCGAGATGGATCGTGTGCTCAAGCCGGGTGGGTTGCTGTTGTTGGCCGACCACGTGGTGAGTACCTCTCGGCCGGTGCGGGTGGTGCAGCGACTGCTGGATCTGGTCATGGTTCCGCAGGCTGGGGAGCACTTCCGGCGTCGTCCGATCGAGCAGGTCCGCGCGGCCGGTTTCGAGCTGCAGCGGCACGAGAGGTTCAAGCTCGGCATGGTGGAGCGCCTGGTCGCCCGCAGTCCCGCGTCGTGACGCCTACCGGGTCCGTGGCGAGGTCGCCCGGAGCTGTGGTCGTTGCCCGTGTCGTTCCCCGAATCGTCCGGTGCTTCGCCGCGGTGGAGCTGTGGCCCCGAGCCTTCCGTTACGGATTCCGGGTGTCCTGTCGAGCGGTCAGGAAGTCGCGATACCACTCGACGGTGGCGCGCAAGCCGTCGACGAGCGGGGTGGGTCGACGGTCGAAGTGCCGCTCGAACGGTGTCGAGACCATGTTCTGCGGCACGAGGTGCTGGTAGAAGATCTCGGCGTACTCGCTCATGAACCGCTCGTCGAACGGTCCGGTGGCCACCGGTTGGTCGAGCACCCGTGTGGTGATGCCGCCGCCGATGATCCGTTCGACGAGTGCGTGGATGTGCTCGGTGCTGACCGCGGGCACCGTGGGCAGGTGCCACACCCGGCCGAGCGCCGCCTCGTCGGTGGTGGTCCCGAGGTCGACCAGCCCGGTGGCGATGTCGGGCAGGTAGGAGTAGCTGTGCGGCAGTGTGATGTCGCCGAATCCCAGGGCGGGCTCGCCGGTCAGCACGGCGGGGAAGAACGCTCCCCCCAGCGTGGAGTTCACCACCCGCGGCCCGTAGAAGTCGGCGGCCCGTCCCAGTGCGACTCTCGCTTCGCCGGTGTGGTGCGCGTCCAGGTAGGCACGGTCCAGCGCGGCGCGCATCCGACCCTTGCGGCTCGTCGCCTCCCAAGGGGTCTGTTCCGTGATCGCCGCGCCGTCGGCCTCGCCGTAGGGATAGAGCGTGTCGAGCACCACCAGCCTCGCGTCGTTCCGGTGTGCGGCGGTGAGCACCGCTCGGCCGATGTTCGGTATCGCCTCCACCTGGAGGTGGTAGGGCACGTTGACGGCGTGGTAGATCGTCGCGGCTCCCTCGGTCGCCGCCACCGCCCGCTCGGGTGAGGAGATGTCGGCCGTCACCGTTTCGACTCCGGCGGGAGCGTCGTCGATCGGGGTGCGGTTGACGTGTCGTACCCGCAGGCCACGTGCGAGCAGTTCGTCCACGAGGGTTCTGCCGGCGGGACCCGCGCCGAGTACGACGTGTGGTTTGCCGGTGGTCGTGTTCATCGTTCCCTCCGATTCGTGAGTGAATGTTCATTCACTTTTGTGGGCGACAACAGCCGCCGTGATGTTCGCCGCCGTGAGGTCTTTCGGTCGGGGCGGAGAACAGTGGTCAGGAGGCCGGGCTGTGCCGGAATCCCTTCGTGAGCGAGTTCGCCCAGTCGGCATCGGTGTCGAACGCGTCGATCGCGGTCAGCAGGTGGCACAACTGGCCGCGTGCCAGAAAGTGCTGCGCCTGGCTCGCGTCGGCCCGTGCCCTGGAGACCACCAGGGAGGTGATCCGTCCGACGCCGTCGCGCACGGCCGATGCCACTTCCGGGAGCTGGGTCGAGGCCAGTGCCTGCACCTGTAGCAGCAACAGGTCGCGGTCACCGATCAGTTCGGCGTACCGGGCTCCCATCCTGTTCAGGATCTCGTCGGTCTCCGCGTCCCCGGCCTCCTCGGCGGCTTCCGCGAGTTCGTCGAGTATGCGGTCGTAGCAGTCACCGATCGCCGCGACGAACAGGTCGATCTTGCGTGGGAACAACTTCATGACGTAGGCCGAGGAGATTCCCGCGTGCTCGGCCACTCGAGTGACCGGGCTGGTCTCGTACCCGGAGCGGGCGAACACGGTCACCGCGCTGCGGATGACGGCGCGCCTGCGCTCCTCGGCTGTCGCTCTGGAACCCGTCCGCATAGTGAGTGACTGTACATTCACTATCGTGGGGTCGCAAGTAGCTCCGAGGCGGCGCACAGCCCGACCCGCGTGCTGACCGTGTTGACGCTGTTCTTCGTGCCGCTGATCCCAACGCACGTCAAGCGGGTCACACAGTGCGCCTTCCGCGGTTCCGTACAGAAAGTGTCCGAAAAAGGACGCTGAACGCATGACCGCTCAGGAACAACCGCGGTTCGACTCCGCCGCTCCGGCCGGGAACGGAGCAGCGACACCCGACTGCTTCGTGGGACGAACGATGTCCTGTTGTGCCGGTGCCTCGAAACGTCGAGTCCGGACCGCCCGACGCGCGTACCGAACGGGCTCAATTCGACTGGGCGTGCCGACCAGCGGTCTGCAGCACCGCCACATCCGACCGACCCGTTCCGCTCGACTCGCTGTCGACGGAATCGGTCCCGGCCTCCTCGTTGTCGCGGTGCCTGCCGCTGAGCGCCGAGTCGACCAGCAGGTCCGCGAACTCGGGCGGCTCGGAAACGGCGATCTCGGAGTCGATCGGATCGGACAGTTCGCGGGCCAGTTCGGCGAAGATCGGGTTCATCGTCTCGTTCGTGAGGTTGTCGGACATCGTTTCCTCTCCTGTTCTCCGGATCGTTCCGCTCGGTTGTCGCGTTGTCGTCGTTGTGGGGGAGGGGCCCGAACTTCCCCGGTTCGGGCCCCGGTGCACCGCCCGATCCCTCCCCCGTGAACGCCGATGACCGGGCGGTGCTCACGGACGCGTGCCCTCGGCGCCGGGGCTCCCCGTTGCCGTCCGTTGTCCGTGGGACGCACGGTCCGCCCGCTCGTGACGTGACTAGATCCGTCCGATTTCGTTCCGCTACCCGGTCGTTATGACCGGTTCGGGAAACCGTGGCGCGGCCGCTGGTGGCCGGAAAGCCTGTCGGTGCGTCGGACAGCCCGGTCTCCGCTCCGTACCGGGCTTCGTGCCGGGTTACTTCAGTCGGTCGCGGCGCGGCCGTGTGCCTGCTCGACGGTTCGCTTCACGGCGCGGACGGTGTGGCGCATCCCGCCCTCCAGTCGCGACCTGCGGCGGGCCAGGAACAGCGCCGCCTGTTGCTCGGAGAGCTCGGCGAGCTGGATCCGCAGCCCGTGGCGTAGTTCACTCATCACGTACCGCTGGGTCAGCAGACAACCGCCCTCGGCAGGAGTGACCTCGAACGACCAGATCGAGGTGTCGGCCGCGTTCACACTGCTGTGGACGCACCACGAGAACAGGCGGGGGCGGTCGGCCTCCAGGACCTCGCACTCGGTGGTCCAGTCGCGCTGCTCGTCCCTGTTGTGGCCGTGGAAGCGGGCTCCGGGTTGTCCGGGTGGGCCGGTGAGCCATTCCCCACCGGTGTTCTCGGGGCTCCACTCGCCCATGCGGGTGATATCGCTGACGGTGTCGTAGACGGTGTGGGGAGCGGCGTCGATGTGTACGGCGGCGTGCAGCTCGAAGCGCGTGTCGATCTCGGGCTCGGCCATACGCGTACTCTGCCGAGCCACCCTGACAAATCGCTCCGACGAATCGCCCGGGATTACCGGCGTGGGGGCCGGTACGAGAACCACCGGCCCCCACATCCGCTGTCGTTCACCGTCGGTCAGTGATTCTGCGACCCCTGGTGCGGCTGCTTGTCCGAAACCTGGCCGTTCTCGGTCGACGCGGGGCTCTGGCCCTGCGGCTCGTTCGGGGGGAACTGCCCGTCGTCGATCGGCAGTTCCTCGGGACGGCGCGAGAGGGCGGCTGCCGCCGCTGCCGCGGTTCCGGCGAGGATCAGCACCACCCACGGCCACTTGCGCCGCTTGGGCTTGCCCGGATCGATCCGCCCCGCAAGCTCCTTGCGCGCGACCTCGGCGCTCTTGGCGAGCTGCTTGCGCTGCTTGGCGGTCCGCTTGTCCCACGCCTTGCGGGCCTTCTTGCCGCGTTTGGCGAGTTCCTTGCGGGACATTCCGGTGGCCCGCTGCGCGATGCGTTCCTGCAGGTCGTCCGTGGAGATGCCGCGTGCGGCCAGCTCCTGTTCGGCCAGTGCCGCGGCCTGCTTGGACACCTTCGATCCCACGGTGCGGGCCTTGACCGCACCGTGCTTGGCGCCCTTCACTCCGGTGCCGACGGCCCTGCCCACGTTCTCGCCGGCGCGGGACATCGCTTTGACCTCGTCCATGCTGTTGCCTCCTATTCCTGGGCCCTGCCGGACTCCTCGCCCGGGTGGCACCGCTGATCGTCCGGCTTTCGCGGGATTACCGCCGTGATCAGCGAGCTGTGGACCCGGTGCTCGCTTCGCGTTCACCGGGTACCGCGCACTCCTTGACGATCAAACCCCATACTGCACCCTGTGGCGGTTCGTACGCTCGTCGATGCGAGGATGAGATGGTGGCAGACAACGGATCGCTCGTGGGAACGACAGTGACCGCGACCCTGCATACTACGCAGGGCAATATTCGAGTCGAGTTGTTCCCGAACCAGGCTCCAAAGACCGTGTCCAACTTCGTCGGGCTCGCGGAGGGGACGGCGGACTACACGGAGCCCAACGCCCGGGGTGAACGGTCCGGCCCGTTCTACGACGGTGTGATCTTTCACCGGGTCATCGATGGTTTCATGATCCAGACCGGGGATCCGACCGGTACCGGTCGTGGTGGCCCCGGTTACACGTTCTCCGACGAGTTCCACCCCGAGTTGCAGTTCAACCGGCCGTACCTGTTGGCCATGGCCAACGCTGGGCCGAACACCAACGGCTCGCAGTTCTTCATCTCGGTCGCGCCGACCACGTGGTTGAACTACAAGCACACCATCTTCGGCGAGGTCGCCGACCAGGAATCGCGTAACGTGGTGGACGAGATCGCCAACACCGCCACCGGTCAGGGCGATCGTCCTGTCAACGACATCGTCATCGAGAAGGTGACCATCGAACGTGGCGAGACCGCCGAAGCCTGAGCCGTGGCGACGCGGCCGGTGCCGGTCGCGCGCCTCGCACGTGGAGCGGGGTTCGAGGTGAACGTTCCACCCGGACAGGGCGGGGACCCGAACAGTCCCCAGGGAATGCCGACGTGTCCGCGTCACCCGGACCGGCAGACCGGACTGAGCTGCACGCGTTGCGGGCGCCCCGCTTGCCCGGAGTGCCTGCGGGACGCCTCGGTGGGGCAGCACTGCGTGGACTGCGTCAAGCAGGGACAGCGCGGTGTTCGCCAGCCGGTGACCGTGGCGGGGGCTCCGCTGCGGAGCAAACCCGTGTTGGTTCCCGGGCTGATCGCGGTGAACGTGCTGCTCTACGTGCTCACCGCGGTCCAGGCTGGTTCGGCCGCCGCCAACAGCTCCGCCCCGCTGTTCCAGGCGTGGTGGTTGATGCCCGCACAGGTGGCGGGAGACCAGTGGTGGCGGGTTTTCACCTCGGCCTTCCTGCACTTCGGGCTGATTCACCTGCTGATCAACATGATCGCGCTGTGGGTGGTCGGTCGTGATCTGGAGTTGTTGCTCGGCAGACTCCGGTTCTCCGCCGTCTACCTGCTCTCGCTGCTCGGCGGCAGCATGTTCGTCTTCCTGTTCGACGCGCCGTTCACGCGGACGGCCGGTGCCTCGGCCGCGTTGTACGGGTTGTTCGGCGGGCTGGCCGTGGCCGCATGGCGCCTGAAGCTGAACATAAGGCCCATCCTGCTCGTGATCGGGCTCAACGTGGTGCTTACCGTCACCATCCCGAACATCTCGCTGTTCGGGCACCTCGGTGGACTCGTGCTGGGTGCGGTGTCCACCGCCGCGCTGCTGTACGCGCCCGCCGCGCGCCGCAACCGCTGGCAGGCCGGAGGACTGGTCGCGGTGTTCCTGGTGATCGTGGCCGCGATGCTCACCCGCGACGCGATACTCGGCGGCACGGTGTGCGACGTGCTGCAGGGCAGGGAGCTCTGCGTGCGGACGGACTGATCCGGACTCCCGCCGCACCGGGACTCGTCCGCACCGCGTCCGCACCGGGAGCCGTGTGAGTTCGTGGGACGCCGAGCGCCGCTTCGGGAGTGCCGGGAGCGCGGTCTCGACGCGGTCGGAGACATCAGCCGCGGCAGTTTCAGCGCCGGGCGTTCCTCAGTGCCGCCGTGTTTCTCAGCGCCGCAGCGTTTCGAGGTCCTCGGCCACTTCGGCCGGTTCCGCGCCCAGATCGAACCGCCCCAACAGCAGCAGTCCACCGGTCAGATCCGCTTCGGGAACCTCGATCTCCAGCATCGGCACGGTGCGGCCGAACCGGCTGCTGGTGGTGACGCGGTACGAGAGCCGTGCCCAGGGCCAGCGGTGGCTGCCACCGAGCGTGCGCACGGTTATCCCGTCGGGATCGGCACGAAGCCTGGGGCGCAGGTAGGTCAGACATCCCGCGACCACCACGACCACCGCCAGGGCGGCGCCGAGGAAGACGCGGTCGAGGCTGCTCCCGGCCAGCCACACCACGGGTACCAGTCCCGCGGCCACCACCCAGCAGAGCACCAGCGCGCCTACCGGTGTGGACCAGATCCGGGATTGCGCCGCGCCGGGAACGCCGGAGTTGTCATCGCAGCTCAACGGCTATCCGAACGAAGTTGTCCACAGGAGTTGTCCACATGGGGATGACTTACATTCGTGTTATTCGGCGTCCCGGCCCGGACAGCTCTCACCGCCATTTCATGGTCATCAACAGCCCGATGATCATGAATCCGAAGCCGACGGCGAAGTTCCACGGCCCGAGATCGGCCATGAACGGGATCTTGGGGCCCGCCAGATAGTTGACCACCAGCCACAGCAGGCCCAGCACCATCATGCCGAGCATCACGCCGACGTAGATGGGGTGGGAGGGTCCGGCTGACTTCGCCTTCACCGGTGTGCGGCGATCTACTGGCGGGGGTGAGGAGGTCTTCTTGCGGACCTTTGACTTGGGCATGGTGTCCTCGCCAGGTGGGTTCGGCCGCCCCGACCGTGCTGCTCGCCCGGTGAGACGGACCTTCCTCGACACGTTCCACACGCCGCCCAGCGAGGTGATCCGCACGTTCGACCGGACCGGCACCGTAGGTGCCCGGCGACCGGCGGCGGGCGAACCGCCCCGAGGCGACTTGTCTCCACTCACACGTTAACGCAATATCCCGATTTTCCGAACAACCCGTATGCTGCTGTCGATATCCCTCGATCGGGGTCGGTGAGGACGTCATGGTGAGTCTCGACACGCCGCCGCAGGCACCGCCGCCGGAGCGGCGGCCGGGTCGGTTGCGCGCGGTGCTGCGCGGATTCGGGGAGGGGCTCATCACACTGGGGCTGGTGGTGCTGCTCTTCGTGTTCTACGAGGTGCAGGTGACCAGCTGGTTCTCGGCACGCCAGCAGGCCGATGCCACGCAGCGGTTGAGTGATCGTTGGCAGGAGGTCTCCCCCGAGGACCGGGCACCGGAGCCCATCCCCGGGCGTGGCTTCGCCCGGCTCTACGTACCGGCACTGGGATCGGGCTTCCCCTTCACCGTCCTGGAGGGCACCGACCAGGACACCCTGGCCGCCGGGCCGGGGCACTACACCGGTACGGCCCTTCCCGGGGAGCGGGGCAACTTCGCCCTCGCCGGGCACCGCTCCGGACGCATGGCCCCGTTCGGGGATCTCGACCGGCTCGGCTCCTGCGACGCGATGGTCGTCGAAACGGCCAGCGAGTGGTACGTCTACCGAGTGCTCCCGCTGCGGGGCGAGGCCGCCGACTGGGACCCGGAAACCGCTCCGGAACGCTGTGCCGGTGCGGCACCGATCGGAGGCCCCTACAGCGAGGTCTTCGGCAGGAACATCGTCGAGCCACAACGTCGCGAGGTCATCCACCCCGTGCCCGGCGTGTCCCGTGGGACGGTGCCCGAGCAGTGGCGCAGCAGGCTGATCACGCTCACCACCTGTCATCCGCGCTACTCGGCCGAGAAGCGGATGATCGTGCACGGCGTGCTGACCAAGCGTTATCCGAAGGTGGCGGACCGGCCGGATCTCCGGCCGCCGGAACTGGGCGGCTGAGCACCGCGACACGAGAGCGGGTTGTGGAATGTACGCATGGATCTGGCGCCGGCTGCCCGGGCCGCTCGCGGTGCGGGCCGTCACGGCACTGCTGCTGGTGGCCGGGGTGATCGCGCTGCTGCTGTTCGTGGTCTTTCCCGCGGTCGAGCCGCTGCTGCCGTTCGGCGACCCCACCCTGGAATGAACCCTCGCGGGAATCAGTGGTCCCGCCACCCGTTCCGGCCCGCGTTCTCGGTGTCGGACCACTCCGACCCGCCGGCGATTTCCCACGAAATCGCCGCGCGGCTTCGACGCGGGCCGAGCTCCCAACACCCTCGCAGCGGTACCGACCGCGGGTTCTCTCGGCGGGCTCTCGCGAGGAAGGCCCGACGTTGTGTAGTAACTACCCGATGTCGGGTCTCCCGGAGCGAGAGCCCACCGAGAGGTTCCGCCGGGTGACCACCCTGCCAAGCCTGGATGCTCAGACTTCCGTCAAGTGAGGTCGGCGAACCGCTCGACGTCGTTGGACCGGCCGGACACGATCAGGATGTCGCCGTGATGCAGCACGGTTTCCTGCGTGGCGTAGGTGAATCCCTCGCCGGGACGCTTGATCCCCACCACCGTCACCCCGTACTTGCTGCGCACCTTGGTCTCGCTCAGCGGGCGTTCCACCGCCGCCGCGGGGGCGCGGGTCTTGACGATCGCGTAGTCGTCCTCGAACTGGATGTAGTCCAGCATCCGGCCGGTCACCAGGTGTGCCACCCGTTCACCCATGTCGTGCTCCGGTAGGACGACCCGGTGGGCCCCGACCCGTTCGAGAATGCGGCCGTGCTGCCTGCTGATCGCCTTCGCCCAGATGTGGGGGATCTCGAAGTCGGCCAGCAGCGATGTGGTCAGGATGCTGGCCTCCAGGTCGTCCCCGATCGCCACCACGGCACGCCGGAAGTCGGGCACGTCGAGTTGGCGCAGCACCTCGGGGTCGGTGGTGTCGGCCACCGCCGCGTGGGTGACCACGTCCGAGAACTGCTGCACCAGGTAGGGCCGGTTGTCCAGCGCGAGTACCTCCGAACCGCCCTCGACGAGCTCCATCGCGAGCGAACCGCCGAAGCGGCCCAGCCCGATCACCACCACGCGGGACGGGCGTGCACCGTGACTCTGTCTACCCAACGATCGGTCGCTCCTCCGGCAAGTCGTAACGGCGGCCACGCTCCCGCAACGCCAGAGCGGAGGCCATGGTGATCGGGCCCAGCCTGCCGGTGAACATCAGCACGATCAGTACGAGCTCACCCGCTCGCGGCAGCTGTTCGGTGATGCCGGTGGAGAGACCGACGGTACCGAAGGCCGAGATCGATTCGAACAGGGTCACGTCCAGTTCGAAGGGGGTGATGACGAGCAGCAGCAGCGTCGCGGTGAACACCATGCCCACCGCCACCAACACCACGGTAAGCGCCTGGCGCTGCAGCCCCACCGGTAGTTTGCGTCCCAGCACGTGCACCTGCGCCTCGCCCCGCACCTCGGTGAATATCACGAATGCCAGCAGCGCGAAAGTGGTGACCTTGATACCGCCCGCGGTGCCCGCGCTGCCGCCGCCGACGAACATGAGTACGTCGTTGACCAGCATCGTGGTCGGGTTGATCTCGCCGATGTCCACGGTGGTGAACCCGGCGGTGCGGGGGGTTATGCCGTGGAACAGCCCGATCAGCAGTTTGCTCCCGGGATTCAGCGGCCCCAGGGTCTCCGGATTGTTCCACTCGAACGCGCCGAAGGCCAGCACGCCGACCACCAGCAGTGCGGAGTAGGCCAGCAGCGTCACCCGCGCGTGCAGCGACCAGCGGCGTCGTTTGCCGCGCAGCCTGCGGCCGATCTCGAACAGCACCGGGAACCCCAACCCGCCGACCACGACGGCGAACAGCACCGGCAGGCACACCAGCGGATCGGTGGCGTAGCGCTGCAGGCTGTCGGGGTAAAGCGCGAATCCGGCGTTGTTGAACGCGGAGACGGCGTGGAACACCCCGAAGTAGGCGCCCTCCCCCCACGATTGGCCGTACCCGAGCACGAACCGGAGGGTCAGCGCGAGCGCGGTGATCGCCTCCATCGCGAGGCTCAGCGTGATCACTCCCGCGATCACCGAGCGGACGTCACCGAGGCCGAGGCTCTTCGTCTCGGTCTGGGCGCTGCGGCGCATTCGCAGTCCCAGCCTGCGCACCACCAGCATGCCCAGCAGGGAAGCCAGCGTCATGATGCCGAGGCCGCCCACCTGGATGAGTCCGAGGATCACCACTTCGCCGAAGGTGGACCAGTGCGCGGCGGTGTCGACCACCACCAGGCCGGTCACGCACACCGCCGAGGTCGCGGTGAACAGCGCGGTCACCCAGTCCGTCGTACCGCCCTGCTCCGTCGAGACCGGCAGCATCAGCAGTCCGGCTCCCACGAGCACGGCCAGCGCGAAGCCGATGACCACCATCCTGGCCGGGTGGCTGGCCCGGAGGAACAGTCGCAGCAATGCGGCCGGCCGCCGCACCACGGCGGTCAGCGTCCCGTTCGGTCTCCCGCTGGTCGTCACGGCGCCCCCGCTGGTCCCGGCGCCGAGGAACTAGGCGTGTCCACGAGACGCGGAGGCTATCGCATTATCGTCGCCCATCACGAGCGACCCGCCGCGTCTTCGCAGTACAGCGGGCGAATCGGGTGATTCGGGTGACACGTGCCGGGGCGGTGCCCTCCCGGGGCTCGCCGCCCACGGGGCCGGCGAAGTAGGCTGACCGGCGTGCGGGTTCTGGTGGTCGACAACTACGACAGCTTCGTCTACAACCTCGTGCAGTACCTCGCTCAGCTCGGGGTGGAGTGCGTGGTTCGCCGCAACGACGTCGTGACCGACGAGGACGTCCGATGGTCCGACGGTGTGCTGCTCAGTCCCGGGCCGGGCAAACCCGAGGGTGCCGGGCGTTCCCTGGAGCTCGTCACCGGTTGCGTGCGCGAGAGCAGGCCGCTGCTGGGGGTGTGCCTCGGCCACCAGGCGTTGGGGGCCGCGCTGGGGGGCGTCGTCGAGCGGGCGCCGGAGCTGCTGCACGGCAAGACCAGCGAGATCGAGCACGGGGAAGCCGGTGTGTTCGCCGGGTTGCCGCATCCGCTCGTGGCGACGCGCTACCACTCGTTGACCCTGCGCCCGGACAGCGTGCCCGCTGAGCTCGACGTCACCGCACGCACCGCCGACGGGGTGGTGATGGGACTGCGGCACCGTGAGCTGCCGCTGGAGGGCGTGCAGTTCCACCCCGAGTCGGTGCTGACCGAGGGCGGGCACCGCATGCTGGCCAACTGGATGGACCTCGCCGGGTACGCGCCGGACTGGAACCTGGTCGAGGAGCTGGAACGCGGCATGCGGGAGCTCGCCGCGAACGCGCTGCGCTGACCGTCCGCCGGGGACCCGCCCGACACCGGGACCGACCCGACACCTGGGTGGGCCTGACACGAGACGTCACGGGCGTTGCCAGGTCCCGGACGTGTGCGATTCGTCCGGGGCGGTGGCTCCCACCCGTGACGGGTCCCGGGCCCGCGGCGATCAGTCGAAGATGCCTCCCCCGGGAGGATCCGTGCTCGACGTCTCGGTGGGGTTCTCCTCACTCTGTTCGACGCCGATCCGCAGCGTCACCTCACCGTTGCGGTCCAGCTTCGACCCGGCCGAGGGGGAGGTGGCCACCACCGTGTCCTCCTTCGAGGACTCGGAAACGGCCTGCTCGCCGGTCCTGACCGTGCCCTTGAAGCCCGCCTCGCGCAGCGCGGACTTGGCCTCGGACTCGTCGAAACCGATCAGGTCCGGCATCGACATCTGCGAGCCGTCCGAGACGGAGAGCGTGACCTCGGAGCCCTTGGCCACGCTCGACCCGCCGGAGGGGCTCTGGCTGACCACGGTGCCCTCGTCCTCGGTCGAGGCGACTTCCTTGGTCGAAACGTCGAAGTCCGCCGAGCTCAGGAGTTGTTCGGCCTGTTCGACCTGGAGCCCGGTCACGTCGGACAACGACTGCTTCGGGATGGCCTTGCCCACCACGACGTTGATCGCGCTGTCCGCTTCGGCCCGGCCGGTGGTGTCCTGTTCGATGATCTTGCCGACGTCCGACTGGTCCTGCACTTCCCGTTCCTGCCGGGTCCCGAGCTCCAGGTTCTTCTGATCCAGCGCGGCCCGGGCCTCTCCGATCGTCATCCCGCGCAGGTCGGGGACCTTCACCGAGTCGGGGCCGGTCCCCTTGATCAGCTCTATCCTCTGGTCGGGCGGGTACATCCCGGCCCCGGGCGTCTGGCTGATGATGGTGCCCTCTTCGCTGGCGGCGGACTGCTGACCCGGGTACGTGACATTCTGGAATCCGGCAGCCTTGATCTGCTGCTTGGCCTCCTGAACCTCCATGCCGGTCAGATCATTCAGCCGGAGTTGTTCCGGCTCTTTCGAACCGCTCCCGTTGAACATCACCAGAGCCAGCCCGGCCAGCAGGGCGAACACCGCCACGCAGGCGGCGGTGACCAGCCCGATCGTCCACCGCCTGCGCCTTCTGCGGTCGTAATCCTCGTCGTCGCCGTCGTAGTCCGGCGGCATGGCCGCCGCCGTGCGGGGCTCGCGTTCGTTGCTCACCCGGGTGGTTTCGGTCTCCCCGGCGGTGAGTTCGGTCTGCTCCTCCTCTGACATCACCAGCGGCGCCCTGGGGCGCTGACCGGAGAGCACCCGCACCAGGTCGGTACGCATCTCGGCCGCCGACTCGTAGCGGTTCTCCGGGTTCTTGCTCAGCGCCTTGAGGATCACCGCGTCCAGCTCGGCGGGGACCTGCTGGTTGACGTCGGAGGGTTTGCCGGGCTGTTCCCGGACGTGCTGGTAGGCCACGGCCACCGGCGAGTCACCGGTGAACGGCGGTTCACCGCACAGCAGCTCGTAGAGCACGCAGCCCGACGCGTAGACGTCGCTGCGGGCGTCCACGGTCTCGCCGCGGGCCTGCTCGGGGGAGAGGTACTGGGCCGTGCCGATGACCGCGGCGGTCTGCGTGACGGCCGCCTGTCCGTCGGCCACCGCCCGCGCGATCCCGAAGTCCATCACCTTCACCGCGCCGGAATCGGTGATCATGATGTTGGCCGGTTTCACGTCGCGGTGCACGATGCCGTGCCGGTGGCTGAAGTCCAGCGCGGCGGACGCGTCGGCCATGACCTCCATCGCGCGGCGCGGTGCCAGGGGACCCTCGGTCTTGACGATGTCCCGAAGCGTCCGGCCGTTGACGTACTCCATGACGATGTACGGCAGTGGCCCGTTCTCGGAGTCGGTCTCGCCGGTGTCGTAGACGGCGACGATGGCCGGGTGGTTCAGCGCGGCGGCGTTCTGTGCCTCCCTGCGGAACCGCAACTGGAAAGTGGGATCCCGAGCGAGGTCCGCGCGCAGCACCTTCACTGCGACGTCCCGGCTGAGCCGGACGTCACGGCCACGGTGTACCTCGGACATGCCCCCGTAGCCGAGGGCGTCCTCGATCTCGTAGCGGTTGGAGAGAAGTCGCGGTGAGCTCATCGCTGCGTCGTCCCGATCTGTGTCCACGAGCGTCCCATCAAGTTGCCCCGGAAAGTCGTGACGGCTGTCGCCGACCGGTTCCGGGCGCGGTGCGCGGTTCCCCCGACTTCGTTCTTAACGGCTCCACGCGTCTCGTCCGCGATCGACGAGATCGTGTCGGTGCCTTCGATTCGCGGTGGCAGTGCGTACTGCCGCGGTGTGTCGATTTCCCGCGTGCCGGGCGCCCGTTCCGCCATCGGCGTCGGAATCGACGAAGGCCGTCCCTCAGGATGCCGTACCGATCCGCCGTTGAATGCCTCCGGAGAGGCGAAATCGGCCAATCTCACACGACTGTCGGCGCCCGAGCGGGCACTCGGTGTGGCATCCGGGGCGGTCTGTCCGGCGCCGCGCGTGCCTGCCGAACGATCGTACGTCAGCAGCAACGCGAAACCACCGGCGATCAGTATCAGTACCACGAGCACGCCGAGCACCACCAACAGAGCGGTCCGGCGCCCTGGGAGGCGCCGCGAAGCCGGGTGTTCCAGTGGATGTCCCAGTGGGTGGTCGTGCCCAGGGCCGTTGTTCCCGCCACCCGCGATGCCGGGGGGTGGTGCCGGTTGTGGCGGGATGACCCCCGGGGGAACGGTGCTGCCCGTCGGGTGCGGTGCCCCCGCGGGTGGTGCGGGGTGGTTTCCCGGTGGTCGGTTGGCGCCGTACGTGGTGGGTGCCAGGTGTCCCCCGGTCGGTGGCAGTGCGTTCTGCTGTCCTCCGTGGGGTGGCTGACTTCCGGTCGGTGGCTGTGGGGGCGGCGGTTGCGGTACGTGAGGGTGTTGTCCTGTTGAACCCTGGCCCGCTGTCCCCTGTCCCGTCGCCGGCTGCCCCGGATACTGCTGCACCGGAGCGTGGCCGAGCGTGTGGGGCGGCTGCTGCGGAACCGTCAGTGCCACCGGGGTGGGCAGGGGTCTGCCCGCCCGCACGCTGGCCACCGCGTTCGCGAACTCGCCGCCCTCGGAGTAACGCCTGCGGGGGTCCTTCACCAGGGTCGTTTCGATCAGGGCTCGGGCTCCCGGCGGAACGTCCGGTGGCAGCGGCTGCGCCACGTCGCGGATGTGCATCATGGCGACGGTCACGGCGTTGTCGGAGAGGAAGGGACGGTGGCCACGCAGGCACTCGTACCCGACCACCGCCAACGAATAAACATCGCTGGCCGGGGTCGCCTCGCCACCGAGCGCCTGTTCGGGCGAGATGTAGTGCGCCGTCCCCATCACCATTCCCGAGCGGGTCACCGGTGCCGCGTCCGCTGCCTTGGCGATGCCGAAGTCGGTCAGCTTGATGGTTCCGTTCGGTGTGACCAGGATGTTTCCCGGTTTGACGTCGCGATGCACCAAACCGCGTTCGTGCGCGGCGTGTAGCGCGTTGCCCGCCTGTTCGAGCATCTCCAGCGTGTGCTCGGCCGTGATGCGTCCCTCCCTGGCGAGAATGGCGGCGAGGGGTTCGCCCTCGACGTGCTCCATCACCAGGTAGGCGGTGTCCTCCGGCCCGTCCGAGACGGCCGCCGCCTCGCCGTAGTCGTGCACCGCGGCGATTCCCGGATGGTTCAGCGAAGCGGTGGTGCGTGCCTCGGTGCGGAACCGGTGCAGGAACTCGGCGTCGCCGCACAGTTCGGGCTTGAGGATCTTGACCGCGACCGTGCGGTCCAACCGCACGTCCACGGCCTGCCACACCTCGCCCATACCGCCGACGGCTATGCGCGTGGCGAGCCGGTAGCGCTCGGCGAGCGTTTGGCCGGAGTTGGGCACCCGTCAGCCACCCCCCTGCAGGCCGGCGCGGATTACGGCTCGCGCCACCGGTGCGGCGATCTTGCTGCCGGTGGCGTCGGCCCCCACGTTGCCGCCGTCCTCCACGACGGCCGCGACCGCGATCCGCGGGTTCTCGGCCGGTGCGAAGGCCACGTACCAGCCGTGCGGATCCTTGCCCTCGCCGTGCTCGGCGGTGCCGGTCTTGGAGGCGATCTGCACTCCGCTGATCTTGCCCTCGTCGCCCGCGTGCTGCTCGGCCTTGATCATCATGTCCCGGATGGTGTGCGCGACGTCGGGAGAGACCGCCTGACCCAGCTCCTCGGAGTCGGTGCGGTCGAGCACCGACATGTCCGGGGCCAGCGTCTTCTCCATCAGGTGCGGCTTCATCACCTTGCCATCGTTGGCGATCGCCGCCGCCACCATCGCGTTCTGCATCGGGGTCATGCGCACGTTGAACTGCCCGATACCGCTCTGGTAGAGCTGCGCCTGGTTCTCGATGTCGCCGATCGAGGACTGTTCCACGCCCATCGGGATGTCGAGATCCTGGCCGAACCCGAAGCTCCGCGCGGTCTCCCGCAGCTTCTTCTCCCCGATGTCACCGGCGACCTCGGCGAAGGCGGTGTTGCACGAGCGTGCCATCGCCTCCCACAGCGGTGCCGTGGGCATGCTCCCGCACGTGGCGCCGCCGTAGTTGGGCAGCTGGGCGTCGACCTTCGGCAGCTTGATGGAAGACTTCGCGGTCACCTTGCTGTTGTAGTCGTACTTGCCGGTCTCCAGCGCGGCGGCCGCGGTGATCAGCTTGAACGTGGAGCCCGGCGGGTACAGCGTCGAGGTGGCCCGGTCGACCAGGGGATCGTCAGGTGCCTCGCGGAGCTCGTTCCACGCCTGCTGCTGCTCCTCCGAGGACAGGCTGGCCAGTCGGTTCGGGTCGTAGGACGGCGAGTTGGCCATCGCCAGGATCGAGCCGTCCTGCGGGTTCAACGCGACCACGGAACCACGCACGCCGCTGTCGGCGAGTTGGTCGTAGGCGGTCTGCTGCATGGCGGGGTTCAGGGTCAGCTCCACGTTGCCGCCCTGCTGTTCCTGACCGCTGAACATGCGCTGCAGCCGGTTCAGCGCCAGCGAGTCGGCGGTACCGCTGAGCACCTCGTTCTCGGCCCGCTCGATCCCGCCGCGTCCGTAGACGAACGAGAAGTAGCCGGTGGCGGGCGCGAAGGCCGGTCCGTTGGCGTACTCGCGCTTGTACTCGAACCGTTCGCTGTCGGTGGCCTCGGAACTGGCCAGCAGCTTGCCGTCGGCGATGATCTGGCCGCGCGGCGTGGAGTACTGCTGGTACAGCGTTCTGCTGTTGCCGGAGTGATTGCGCAGCGCGTCGGCCCTGATGACCTGCACATAAGTAGCGTTGGCCAGCAGTAGCACGATCATCGCCATCATGGCCATGGCCACTCGTCGTAGTGGCTTGTTCATCGTGGACGCTCCACCAGCTCGGTATGTGCTTCGGCGATCGGGGGTTGTTGCGGCTGCGGCTTACTCGGTTGCTGCGGGCGTCTGGAGGCGTCCGATATCCGAAGCAGCAGTCCCACCAGTACGTAGTTGCCGACCAGTGACGAACCACCCGCAGCCAGGAACGGTGTGGTCAGCCCCGTCAGCGGGATCAGACCGGTCACGCCGCCCGCGATGACGAAGACCTGCAGCAGCATCGCGAATCCCAGCCCGCCTGCCAGCAGCTTGCCGAAGGAGTCCCGAACCGCCAGCGCCGCCCGCAGGCCACGCGCGGTCAGCAACAGGTACACCAGCAGCAGTGCGGCGAGCCCGAGCAGCCCCAGCTCCTCGGCCGCGGCCGCGAGGATGAAGTCGTTCTTGGCGTAGGGCACGATCGCGGGACGTCCGCCGCCGAGGCCGGAACCGCCGATGCCGCCGGTGGCCATGCCGAACAGCGCTTCGCTCAGCTGGTAGCCGGAGTCGCTGGTCATGGGGTTCAGCCACGCGTCGACCCGCTGCTGCACGTGACCGAACAGCGAGTAGGCGGCCAGGCACCCCGCCGCGAACAACGAGAGCCCGATCACGATCCACACCGCCCGTTCGGTGGCGATGTAGATCATCACCAGCACGATGCCGAAGAACAGCAGCGAGGTTCCCAGATCGCGTTCCAGCACCACGATCCCGATCGAGGCCGCCCACGCGACCAGCACCGGAGCCAGGTCCCGCGCGCGGGGAAGGTCGATGCCGAGGAATCTGCGTCCCGCCGTGGTGAACAGCTCCCGCTTCGACACCAGGAAGGAGGCGAAGAAGATCAGCAGCAGGATCTTGGCCAGCTCGGCGGGCTGGAACGACAGTGGACCGAGCTTGATCCAGAGCTTGGCCCCGTTGATGTTCGGCGCGATCATACTGGGCAGCACGGCGGGCAGCGCCAGCGCCACCAGGCCCACCAGGCCGCAGGTGTAGCTGTACTTGGCCAGCGTGCGGTGGTCCCTGACGAACACCAGCACCAGTGCCAGCAGCACCAGACCGAGCGCGGTGTAGAACACCTGTGAGGGCGCCGCGGGCCCGAAGGGCTCTCCGGCGCGTTCGGCCTCGGCCGCGTTGCCGATGTCTATCCGGTGGATCAGCACCAGGCCGAGCCCGTTGAGGAACGCGACCAGCGGCAGGATCAGCGGATCGGCGTAAGGGGCCCAACGTCGGACCGCCAGGTGCGCCAGTCCGAACAGCGCGAGGAAAGCCAGCCCGTAGTAGAGGATCTGGCTCGCGGGCTGTGATTCCAGGTTGAGATTGACGAGTGTAAGTGCGCAGGTGACGACCACGGCGGCGAATGCCAGCAGCACCAGCTCCGTACCGCGCCGGGTCGGTGTGGTGGTCGCGGCGCCTGTCCCCTTGCCCGTGCCCGGTCCGCCCGGGGTCTCGCGGTTGTCCGGGTTGGTCGAGGTGGCTGCCATCAACTCACCGTCCGGCAGTTGACACCCGGTTCCTGTTCGGGAGAACTCAGCGGTGTTCCTTCGCTGGACGACTGCGAGTTCTGGTTCGTCGCGCTCGGCCCGGTGCTGGAGTCGGCGGGATCGTTCCGTGCGGAGGCGTCGGTGGCGGGGGACTGCTGTCCGTTGTCGTTGCCGGAACCGTTGTTACGGGTGTTGTCGTTGCCGGAACCGTCGTTGCCGGTGTAGCCCTGGTTGTTATCGGAGTTCTGCTCCGTGTCGTCGCAGATCGGCAGCAGCGCGCTCAGCCGCAGCCGGTGAATCGTCTCCCGCGCCTCGTCGAGGTCGGAAACCTGCGTTATCCCGTCGCGCACGTCGGCGCGCTGGGCTTCCTTGAGATCCTGCACCTCGATCGGTGTGCATCCCTCCGCCGCGCCGGGAGGGCAGGACAGCTCCAGCTGCCGGTGCATGCTCATCCCCAGCACACTGCCCTGCACACCCTGGAAGATCGCGACTTTCTGGGAGCCGTTCACCCCGATGTAGTACTGGTTGAACAGCCACCAGCGCCCCGCGAAGACCAGCCCCGCCAGCACCACCAGCACGCCGAAGCCGACGAGCATTCCTCGTAACCAGCGTCTCCGACGTGGTGGATCGGGGGGCGGGGCATCGAATTCCCGCTGCTGTGGCGTCGGCTGGCTCCGGGTGGCAGCCGAGGCGCGAGCCGCGGCCGAGTCGGGCTGCGGACGGGGGTTCTGGTCATCGAACCCGGCCGCTCCGGCGACTATCGGCGCGTCGTCGCCGAATTCGACGTCGACGACGTCGGCGACGATCACGGTGACGTTGTCCGGCCCGCCGCCCTTGAGGGCGAGCTCGATCAGCCGGTCGGCGGACTGCTGGGGATCTGATATCCCGAGTGCCTCGGCTATCGTCTCCTCGCTGACCACACTGGACAGACCGTCCGAGCACAGCAGGTAGCGATCGCCCGCTCTGGCTTCCCGTACCGCGAGGCTGGGTTCCACCTCGTGGCCGGTCAGCGCGCGCAGCAGCAACGAGCGCTGCGGGTGGTTGGCGGCCTCCTCCTCGGTGATCCTTCCCTCGTCGATCAGCGACTGCACGAAGGTGTCGTCGTGCGTGATCTGGGAGAGTTCGCCGTTGCGCACCTGGTACGCCCGGGAGTCACCGATGTGGACCAGGCCGAGTTTGCTTCCCGCGAACAGCATGGCCGTCAGTGTGGTGCCCATGCCGTCCAGATCCGGGTCGCTGGCGACCAGTTCCGAGATCGCGTTGTTGCCGGACAGCATCGCTTCGTGCAGTTGGCCCAGCAGGTCATCACCGGGTTCGTCGTCGTCGAGCGCGGACAACGCCGCTATGACGACCTTGCTTGCCACCTCGCCGGCGGCGTGGCCGCCCATGCCGTCCGCGAGGGCGAGAAGTCTGGGGCCGGCGTAGACCGAGTCCTGGTTGTTGGAACGGACCAGGCCGCGATCACTGCGGGCCGCGTAGTGCAGGACGAGGGTCATGAGCGCAGCTCGATCACCGTTTTGCCGATTTTGATCGGAGCTCCGAGCGGGACCTTGGTCGGCCCCGTAACCTTCGTCCGATCGAGGTATGTGCCGTTGGTGGAGCCCAGATCTTCCACGTACCAGTCCTGGCCCCGTATCGACAGCTTCGCGTGTCGAGTCGAAGCATAGTCGTCGTCCAGGACGAGTGTGGAGTCATCGGCGCGACCGATCATTATGGGACGCCCCTCCAGTGTTATTCGGGTTCCCGACAGCGCCCCTCCGGTGACCACGAGCTGCCGTGGTGACTTCGTCTTCGGGCGTGACTGCTTGCCGGACTTCTTGCCCGCTCCCGGAACCGACATGCGCAGTCCGGAAGCCGACTGCAGGTCGGAGCGCACCACACGCAGCGCTACGAGTACGAACAACCAGAGCAGGGCGAGAAACCCTGCTCTGGTCAGCTGAATCACCAGCTCGGACACTTGTTGGGGACGCTCCTAGTTTGCTGGTCGGCTCGTGCTGGTAGGGCAGGACTCAGCCCTGAGCCCGGAAAACCAGGGACGAGTGACCGACGCGAATGACGTCGCCATCGGCCAGCTGCCAGGTCTGCACCGGCGTGCCGTTGACCGTGGTGCCGTTCGTCGACCCCAGGTCGGCGAGCATCGCCGCCTGACCGTCCCACTGGATCTCGATGTGCTTGCGGGAGACCCCCGTGTCCGGCAGCCGGAACTGGCCTTCCTGCCCACGCCCGATCACGTTGCTGCCGTGCTGCAGGGTGTACGAGCGGTTGGAGCCGTCGTCGAGCTGGAGGGTGGCGGTCAACTGCCTGGGAGCCGCGTCCGGCGGGTAACCGCCCGGCGCTCCCGGCGGTGGGTATCCGGGTTGGCCGTAGCCGGGGGGCTGCTGGCCGTAGCCCTGGTCGGGGAAGCCGCCGGACTGGGGGTATCCGCCACCCGGCTGACCGTAACCGGGGGGTTGTGCGTAGGCCTGCTCGTAGCCGGGGGGTTGGCCGTAGCCGGGGGGCTGCTGGCCGTAGCCCTGGTCGGGGAAGCCGCCGGACTGGGGGTATCCGCCGCCGGGCTGACCGTAGCCCTGGTCGTAGCCCGGGGGTTGGCCGTAGGCCGGAGGGGGTGGGGGATAACCGGGCTGGCCGTAGCCGGGGGGTTGCTGGCCGTAGCCCTGGTCGTACCCCGGCGGTTGGCCGTAGCCGGGGGGCTGCTGGCCGTAGCCCTGGTCGGGGAAGCCGCCGGACTGGGGGTATCCGCCGCCGGGCTGACCGTAGCCCTGGTCGTAGCCCGGGGGTTGGCCGTAGGCCGGAGGGGGTGGGGGATAACCGGGCTGGCCGTAGCCCTGGTCGGGGAAGCCACCGGACTGGGGGTATCCGCCGCCGGGCTGACCGTAGCCCTGGTCATAACCGGGCTGGCCGTAGCCGTAGTTCGGGTCCTGCCCGTACTGGCCCTGGTCGTAGCCGTACTGCGCCTGCTGGCCGTACGGATCCCCCTGGGGATATTGGCCTGGTGGCTGGCTCATGGGTCGGTCTCCTGCGGTACGAGGTGTTGCCGGCCGTCGGCTTACGTCGGGGTCGACGGACGAGCTTATTCGAAACTGTCCCGTGTGCAGCGTCTCAGAGCGCTCCAGGGAGACTACGACGTCACCATATGTGTCCCACCGCTGCTCGGTGAGATGCTCCTGAACGCAGTCGGCGAGAAGATCGGTGACCCGATTCTCGTCCTCCATGAGTCGATCGTGATCGGTGGGGCTCAGCTGCACGACGTAGTGGTTGCACGCCAGCAATCTGCCGCCCGCGAGTTCACGCACCTGCAACTCGGCTTCCCGCTGCAGCGACTGCGCGACCTCCTGGGGAACGACTTTGCCGCCGAACACCCGCGCGAAGCTGTTGCCGACGATGCCTTCGAGCTTGCGCTCGAAGCGCTGCACGAGGCCCACGGCAATCCCCCTCCATAATCTCGACTCTTGCGTACCATCGTATCTGGCGCGACGAGCCGTTACAGCTACTAGTTCCGAGCGGGGGCGCACCCCGCGGGATTCCGGTGCCCCGACTGTGCTAGCCTGATCGGGAAGGTTGCGGAACACGGTTTCGTGGGCCGATTGTACCGATCGCTCACGGTCGGTGCGGCGCTTCGGACGAGGACCCCCGTTGAGGGAATCGGATCCGGGTGTTGTAGAGTGAGGTTACAACGGAAAAGCCCACGGGCGGGTGGCGGAATAGGTAGACGCGCACGGTTCAGGTCCGTGTGTCCGAAAGGACGTGGGGGTTCAACTCCCCCCTCGCCCACCGAGGGCCGACGACACGATGGGTGTCGGGTGACCGACACAATGTTTCGTCGAGCTTGGACGTGATGATCGGGGAGAGCTTCGCTTTATGCGGGGCTCTCCCCGATTTTTTGTGTGTCCTGGTCTTGTAGGGCGTTGTCGGCTGGACTGTCCGCTGTGCTCGCTCGGCGGGACCTCTCGCGGGCTTCTCGCTGGGAGTGCCCCGACATCGATTAGGTAAAGCCACGTCGGATGCTTCCTCGCGAACGCCCGGCGAGAGAACCCGCGGCGGTGCCGGCCACGTGGATGGGTGTTTCGAGTGTCACTCCACAGTGGGTTTTCCGCGCTCTTTTCGGCTGGCGCCGGGGCTGCTCCCGGAAGCCACCGGAGCGCTGTCAGGGGTGACGTGCCCGCACCTTCCGCGAGTGGTCTCGCGCGGACTGCTGCTCGGGTCCGCACGCTCGTACGGCTCGACGGGCCACCGCGGCACCGGTCCTGCCCTGACTTCGGAGGGGCGGACGATCCGAAAACTCGGCCGTGCCGTGGCCGTGGTCACGTCTCCTCCGATTCAGTTCCCGTCTGGCGGGGGAAGAGTCCCGCGAGGATGTCGGAGATGGTGATTATTCCGGTCGCGCGTTCAGAGGTGCCGACCAGCGCTAGTTGGGTGCTGGTGTTGCGCATTCGGGAGAGGGCGTCGAGGACGCTGGTGTGCGGGTCGAGTCGGGGGCAGTCGCGGATGAGGCCGTCGAGGGGGTCCGTTGGGTTGAGGGTGAGGGTGTCGCGGACGTGCACCAGTCCGTGTGGGGAGCTGGGGGTGCCCACGAGGATCCGTAGGTGTCCGGATCGTCTGCTGGCGGTTCGCACGTCGGTGATGGTGGCGGTGTGGGGTACGGCGGCGATGGATTCTGTGCTGGTGAGGTCGCCGACGCGGAGTCGGGTGAGTTCGAGTGCGCCGGCGAGTTGGTCGGAGGACCAGGTGTCGAGTTCGCCGCTTTCGGCGGAGTGGCGTACGAGTTGGCGGAGTTCGTCGGGGTTCTGCTCGATGGCGACTTCGTCGACGGGGCGTACGCCGACCGCTTCGACGAGTTTGTTGGCGGTGTTGTTGAGCAGTAGCAGGATGGGGCGGAACAGCCACATGAATCCGCGCATGGGGAAGGCGAGCAGGGTGGCTGAGCGTTCGGGGTGGGCGATCGCCCATGATTTGGGGGCCATTTCGCCGACCACCAGGTGTAGGAAGGTCACCAGCAGCAGCGCGAGGACGAACGACATCGTGCCGCCGAGCCAGTGTGGTAGGCCGAGTGTGGTCAGTGCGGGTGTCAGGGCGTGTTCCACGGCGGGTTTGGTGATCGCGCCGAGGGCGAGGGTGCAGGCGGTGATGCCGAGTTGGCAGCCGGCGAGTAGTACCGACACTTCGGAGGCGTTGCGTAGTGCGGCGCGGGCGGCGCGGCTGGTGCTCGCGCGTTGTTCCAGGCGGGTGCGGCGGGCGCCGATGGTGGCGAACTCGATCGAGACGAACAGTGCGCTGGCCGCGATGATCGCGATGGTGATCAGCGTGGCCGTCCAGGGGCCTTGCATCAGGACTCCTCCTGCTCGGAGATCCCGGAGTCGGGGTTGCTCGTCCGGTCGCCGGTCGAGTGCTCGTCGGCAGTGTCTTCGCTCAGTTCCAGCACCAGTTGTGCGGGGACGTGTTGGTCGATCTCGATGATGGTGGCGCGCAGCGTCCGGACCGGGGGGTGCTGTGTGTGGGCGAGTTCGGCCGGGTCGTCCGGGAGTGTGATATCGACCACCGTGTTCTCCTCGGGCAGTGCCCCGTGGTGGGCGATGACGAGGCCGGAGACGGTTTCGTAGTCGCCGCGGGGGAGGGTGTGGGCGAGTTCGCGTTCGACTTCGTCGAGGGGGGCGTCGCCTCGGACCTGCCATCGCGTGCCGTTGTTGAGGGTGGTGACCAGGTGGGGTGGTTCGTCGGTGTCGTGTTCGTCGGTGAGTTCGCCGACCAGTTCCTCGGCCAGGTCTTCGAGGGTGACGATGCCGGCGAAGCCGCCGTACTCGTCGACGACGCAGGCCATCCTGCCGTGTGAGTCGGCCATCGCGGCCACCGCGTCGGGCAGCGACATCAGGGTGGGCAGGATGGTGGCCGGTCGGGTGAACTCGGTGACCGGGCGCTCACCGCCGCTCGTGTCCGTTTCGATGGACTCGAGTACGTCCACCAGGTGCACGATCCCCGCGATGCCGCCCTCTTCGTTGAGTACCGGATAGCGGGAGTGTCCGCTGCTCATGGTTTCGCGTACCTCGGCGAGCGTGGCGGTGTCGGTGAGCACGTCCACCCGGGAGTGGGGCACGAGGGCGTGTTCGACGTCGCGTTCCGGGAAGTCCAGCACCCGGTCCAGCAGCAGTGACAGCTCGGTGGGCAGTTCACCGGCCTGTCGGGAGGCGGTCACGATCCGCTGCAGGTCACTCGGGTTGGCGGCGTGTTCGACGTCGTGCACCGGCTCGATCCGCAGCAGCCGCAACAGCCCGGCCGAGGCCCGGTCGAAGAACCGGATCAGCCAGCCCGCCAGGCGCATGTAGACCACCGTGGAGGCCGACAGCCACCGCGCCAGCGGATACGGCCGTGCGATGGCGAGGTTCTTCGGGAACAACTCGCCGAACAGCATCTGTACGAAGGTCGACAGCACCAGCACTCCCGTGGTGCCGATCGCGATGCCCACCGCGGGGGACACGCCCACCCCGCCGAGCAGCTCGCCCACCGCGCGGCCGACCAGCGGTTCGGCGACGTAGCCGACCAACAGCCCCGTCACGGTGATGCCCAACTGGGCACCGGAGAGCATGAACGACGTCCGACGGGTTACCCGCAGCATCCGCGCGGCCACCCGATCACCCCGCTCGGCCCGGTCCTGCAGCCGCGCCCGATCGACGGTCATGAACGCGAATTCCTGGGCGACGAAGTACCCGTTGGCCGCGATGATCACCGCGATCAACAACAGCCCACCGAGCAGAGACAACACGATCAACACACGACCATTGTGCCGAATGCCCGATTCCGCGGTGGTGAACTGGTGAGTCCGATCGGGGGAGGAGGCCGCTTCGCCGGTCGGGACGCAGCGGATCCGTGGCGGTGGTGGTGCCATGGGTTCGGAGGGTGACCACGACACCACCATGTGGAGCGATTGGTTACTCCTCTTCCATCTCCTCCGAGAGTTCCTCGGCGAGCTCCTCCTCGTCGACCTCGCCCTCTTCCTCATCGCCGTCGAGCATTTCCCCGACGACCATGCCGCCCACCGCGCCGACGGCCAGTCCGCCCGCACCGGCGGCGATCATGCCTCCCATACCGGGACCGGAACGCTCTTCCTCGTGTTCCGGGTGCCCGTGGTGTTCGTGCACGTGGTGCGTGTGGATGCCGCCGTGTCCGTGAATGCCGGATTCGTGACTGGTGGCCACGCTTTCGAGCCAGTGGGTGAGTTCCGCGTGCCAGTCGGTGTGGACGGCTTCCTCGTGGCTTCGCCGGAGGCGCCCGATGGCCTCGCCGTCGGGGGTGAACATCCCGCCCCGCTTGTCGGCCTGCAGCACGATGTCGATGCCGTCGGGGTGTGCGACGAAGGTGAGTTCGATCTCCTCGACACGTCCGGCCAACTGGGCCGGCGGGAAGAACTCGATCTCCTGGTAGAACGGCAGTTGCTGCGGGGTGCCGTGGATGTGGCCGTGTTCGAGCTCGGCCTCCTTGACGCGGGCTCCCAGGTCAAGCAGTGCCTTGATCACCGGGAGCTGGGAGTCCAGCGGCTCGATGTGGACCGGGTCCAGGTCACTGGTGTCGACCGCCTTGGCCACCGCGACCTGCGTGCTGACCCCCAGGTGCATGCCTCGCAACGTTTCACCGAAGACCGTCGTGATCGGTGCTTCCCACGGCACGGGCACGCTGAAGGGGATGGTGTGGTATTCCTCACCGGCCAGGTGTAGCTCTTCGGCGACGGTGACCTGCTGCAGCGGCATGACCCGCTTCTCGTCGTCGCCGATCTCCACCTCGGCCACGAGGGTCAGCACGACCTGCTGTATCTCGGTATCCGTGCTGGCGCCGCCGACCCGGACCTCACCGAAAACGGCACCACCCGGTCGGGCCGTGTCGTTGCTCAGGACGGCGTCCACCGACGGTCCGCCCACGCCGACGGCTTGCAGCATCTTCTTGAACATCACCGCTCCTGTGTTCCGTACGATCGGATTCGGGCCGGGCAACGTGTGCCCGTTATCAGCGGTTCCTCACGGATCGTGACGATCCGGTGATCGTTATCGACTCGTGATGAACGGGTTGTGTCCGTGCCGCGACACCGCGCACGCACCCGTTCGGTCCGACGAGAGGGTGTACTACGGCTCGTGTTCTCGTGCCGAGGTGTTCGGTCGGGAATCAGCGGCCCCGCAGGTCCGTTCGAGGACGAAAAGGGTTCTGTCCGGCCCGCTCCGATTCGAGATGAGGTAGAGGTGCACAGACTCCGCAACGGACTCAAGACCGCCGTCCTGCTGGGCGGCCTGTCGGCGTTGATTCTGCTGGTCGGCCAGGTTCTCGGCGGCACCGTCGGCCTGCTGCTCGCCGCCGTGGTGGCGCTGGGGCTCAACGGCGTGTCGTATTTCTACTCGGACAGGCTCGCGATCCGGGCGATGCGTGCCGAGGAGATCGGGCCGAACCAGGCCCCGCGGCTGCACGCGATCGTGGCCGAGCTAGCCGCCACCAAGGGTATGCCCATGCCCCGGCTGTACCTGAGCCCGACGGACAGTCCCAACGCGTTCGCCACCGGTCGCAACCCCTCCAACGCGGCGGTGTGTGTGACTTCGGGAATCCTGGAGGTTCTCGACGAGCGGGAACTCCGTGGTGTGTTGGGACACGAACTCAGTCACGTGGGTAATCGGGACATTCTGATCTCCTCGGTGGCGGCCGGACTGGCCAGCATGGTCATGATTCTGGTCAACATCGCCCAGCTGGGGGCGCTGTTCGGGTTCGGCGGGGACGAGGACGGTCCGAGCTTTTTCGAGATCATCCTCATGGCGGTACTGGGTCCGGTGGCCGCCGGGCTGATTCAGGCCGCGATCAGCCGTTCCCGGGAGTACGCCGCCGACGCGTCCGGTGCTGAGGCCACTGGTGATCCGCTGGCTCTGGCCAGCGCGCTGGACAAGATCGAGCGCGTTGCCCAGGGACGCCCGTTGCCGGAAAGTTCCGAGACCGCTCCGGTCAGCTCGTTGATGATCGCGAACCCGTTCTCGGGTAAAACGATGATGCGGCTGTTCTCCACTCACCCCGACACGCGCGACCGTATCGCCCGGCTGCATTCCATGTCCGGCGAACAGCGTTGAGGAAGCGACGCGCTTCCGGAGGGAAGTGTCGACAGCGCTCTACCCTGGAAGCGGGAGGGCGGCCCGGTCACGCGTCCCCGGCGTGTCGATCCCGGCGTGTCGATGCTCCCGTGCCCGCCCGTCGGCGAGGAGCACTGTCGAGGTGTAGGTCCGCGTCAGTGCATCGTCCACAACAACAGCATGATCGAAACCAGCATGTGTGCCGCCCCGAGCGCGATACCGAGTAGCGCGGTGATGTCGAGACGGTGGTCGCCCCGGGTTGTCATCGAGACCGCGCCGCAGACCACGGCGCCGACGGCACATACCACGCCGGGTACGAGCAACACCCAGCTCGCGATGCCCAGGCACAGGGCGAGCGGGCCCAGCCAGGCATACGGGCCGGGACGATGTCGGGCCGGTATTCGTTCTCGGCTCATGCGGCTTTCCTGGGATACCGAACTCGGGAGCTCAGTGGCTCGAGGAGTCCTGGGGGAACCGGTCTCGTGACATCGAGGATCGCTCGGTCTGCCGGTCGTTTTCGCTTTCCGGACCCCTCCGGCGGTATCGACGCCAGAGCAGCGTGCTCACGACGATGAGGGCGAGCGTGGCGAAGAGAATCCAGCTCGCACGTCCGAGAACGTCCTCCAGGTAGGTGGCCGAAGCCCCGGCTGCTGTGCCGAGACCGACGTGCAACAACGACCAGCCACACGCTCCGAACAGTGCGGCGGGCAGAAACCGACGGAAGGACAGCCCGCTGGCCCCGGCGGCGACGGGGGTCAAAGTGCGTACGACGGGCAGAAATCGGGCGGTGAACACCGCCCCACTGCCGTGACGACGCAGCATCGCCGCGGCACGGTCCCAGTGCGTTTGCCCCAGTTTGATTACGATACGTGTTTGCCGCATACGGGGACCGAAACGGTGTCCCAACCAGTACCCGAAGCAATCACCAGCGCAGGCACAGCCCGCGACGACGGCGACCAGACCCAGGAAGTAACTGGGTTCGGTCACGCTCGCGCCCGCGAGGAACAGGGCGGTCTCACCGGGGATTAGGAAGCCCAGCCCGAACGTGCACTCGCTCAGCGCCAGCACACCGGCCAGTACGATCACCAGCGGCCACGGAAGATCCGTCAGGACACTGACACCGTCTCCGATGTCGGGCATGCGGACTCCTTGTGGTCGGAAGCGGTGCCGACACCGTACCCGCGGCCGGGAACGCGTGCCGCAGCGAGCGGGGTCGCCGTGGCGGTAAGCTGCACGACGAAGCGAGCCACGGTGCGCGCGTGGGGTCGTCGTAGACACGGAGGTCGCCGTGCCGGACGAGCAGCAGCCCGGAACCGGTCGTGAGCAGCGCAGGCCCTATCGCGGTTATCGGTCCGATTCGCGGCGTTCCGGATCCCTCCCCGAGGACCGGCGGCGGGAACGGGCCAGTGAGCCGCGCTCGTCCTCGAATGCCTCACACCGATCACGTCGGAACTCGCGGCGATCTCCTGACGCGACCGTCACACGCCCCATCCGTGCGGTTTCGCGACGCCCTGTCCGCCCGAGCCGGTTCCTACGTGCCGTGTTGAGGTCGACGCTGGCGCTGATGTCGGTGGCGGTGTTCGTTCTCAGTGGATACGCGTGGCTGATTCTCAACGACCTCGACGGCCGCCTCAACACCAGCGATGTCACCTCCAAGGCCGATGCCGACGGCTCGATGGACATTCTGCTCGTCGGCAAGGACAGCCGTACCGACGCCAACGGCAACCCGCTACCCGACGACCTGCTCCGACGGCTGCGTGCCGGTGACAACGAGGCCGAACTCACCGACACGCTTATCCTGCTGCACATTCCCCGTGACCGTTCGCGGGCCGTCGCCTATTCGATTCCGCGTGACACCTACGTCTCGATGCCGGACGGCTACGGCAAACACAAGATCAACTCCGCTTTCGGGCGTGCCAAGACGCAGGCCGCCGACGAGCTTCGCTCCGAAGGAGTGTCGGACTCGGCCGAGCTGGAACGTCGTTCCGCCGAAGCCGGCCGGGAACTGCTCGTGGACACGGTGACCGACCTGACCGGCGTGGGCATCGACCACTACGCAGAGGTCAATCTGCTCGGTTTCTACCGGCTGACGAAGGCCGTCGGTGGGGTGGAGGTGTGTTTGAAGAACGCCGTTGACGATCCTTACTCCGGAGCCGACTTCCCCGCGGGGCGACAAACCATATCCGGCGGTGACGCGTTGGCCTTCGTGCGGCAACGCCACGGTTTGCCCCGCGGCGACCTCGATCGCGTGGTGCGCCAGCAGGCGTTCATCGCGGGCCTGGCGCGTTCGATGCTCTCCAGCGGAACATTGTCCAACCCCGCCCGCCTCGACCGGCTGTTCAGCTCGATCGAACGCTCGGTGGTGCTCGACTCGGGCTGGGACGTGCTGGGATTCGCACAGCGGATGCACGGTCTCGCCGGCGGGAACATCACCTTCGACACGATCCCCGTGCAGGACCCCGCCTACGACACCCCCGACGGGCTGGCCGTCGAAGTCGATCCGGACGAGGTTCGCGAGACCATTCAACGCGTCAACGACGGACGACCACCGCAGCCGGAGCCTCCGCGGCAACTCGCGGCCACCACGGTCGACGTGCGCAACACCACCGACATCACCGGACTCGCCGGTCGGGTCCAGGACGACCTGTCCGAGGAGGACGTGCCGGTCGGCGACGTCGGCAACGCCGCCGAACGTGACACCTCCCGCGTCACCTTCGGACCCGGCGCCGACACCGCCGCGAGTTACGTCGCCGAGCTACTGGACGGTCTCCCCGCCGCCGAGGATGACGGACTCGACTCCGACGAGATCCGAGTTCTGCTCGCCGACGACTACGAGGGGCCCGGTGCCGCACAAGGCTTCAGCGCCTCGGACCCGCTGTCGCTGCACCCCGACTCGCACGCACCCCTCGCGGGTCCGTCGGCTCCCAGCGACGACGCCATCACCGCCGAGGGAATCCCCTGCGTCAACTAGACACGCACTCTCCGCGTGACCGACGCGACCTGAAGAGTGACGATCGGATCACTACCTGTCGCCGGACAGGGACGATCTACGCACAAGTAGCCCCGACGAACGAACCAGGAAAGATCGAAGGCCGACCGCTGCCCCACAGCCGGACGACGAGCACACCACGCTCTCTCATATGTCGCCGAACTCACCGAGCTGGTCGAGGGCGGCTTCGATCGCCCGGTGGAAGGTGGGGTAGGCGAAGATCATTCGGCGGAGCTGGGCGAGGTGCACCTGGGTGTGGACGGCGACGGTGAACGCGCCCAGGATCTCGCCGCCCAGCGGTGCGACCACGGTGGCGCCGAGGAGGATGTCGCGCTCGGTGTCCGCCACCAGTTTGATCAATCCCTCGTTGCCCGCTTTGTGGATCCAGCCCCGGGCCGAGGAGGGAATTCCGGTGATCGCTGTGCGCACGGGGAAGCCCGCTCGGCGGGCTTGGTCCTCGGTGAGCCCGAGGGAGGCCACCTCGGGGTCGGTGAACGCGACACCGGGCATGGCCCGGTAGTCCGCGGTTTCCTCCCCGTCCCCGAGTATGTCGTCGGCGGCGATGCGTGCCTGGTACACCGAGGTGTGGGTGAAGGCGCCGTGGCCGGTGACGTCACCGATGGCCCACACCCCGTCGGCGGCGCGCATCCGCTCGTCCACGGCGATGGTGTTCGCGGTCTCGTCGAGCCCGAGTGATCCCACCCCCAGCGCGGCGAGATCGGTGCGGCGTCCGGTGGCGACCAGCAGTTGTTCGGCCGAAGGGCTCTCCCCGGAGTCGAGTTCCACGGTGAACCGGCCGTCGTGGTGACCCACGCGCCGCGCGGAGGTGCCGGTGTGCACGGTGATCCCCTCGGCGGTGAACACCTCGGTGATGTTCGCGGAGGCTTCGGGTTCGCCGCCCGGCAGCACTCGCGGCGCGGCCTCGACCACAGTGGTGTCGACGCCGAACCGTGCGAACACCTGGGCGAACTCCATCCCCACGGGGCCCGCACCGAGCACCACCATCGAACCGGGCAGCGAGCGGGCCCGCACCGCTTCCCGGTTGGTCCAGAAGGGGGTGTCCCGGAGCCCGTCGATCGGCGGCACGGCGGGATCGGTGCCGGGGTTGAGCACGATCGCCCGACGGGGGCGGAAAACCCGATCCCCTTCCGTCGTGGTGACGGTGACCTCACCGGGAGCGGTCAGCCGGCCGGTACCACGCACGAACCGCCCTCCCGTGGCCTCGAAGCGCTGTACGGCGGCCCGGTCGTCCCAGTCGGTGGTGGCCTCGTCGCGGATGCGATCGGCGACCGGGGTCCAGTCCGGTCGGACCGACACCGTTCCCGCCAGCAGCGGAACCCGTCCGGCCTCGGCGAGCGCACCGGCCCCGCGGACCATCATCTTGGTAGGAACGCAGGCGAAGTACGGGCACTCGCCCCCGACCAGGCGGTTGTCCACGCCGACCACGCGCAGCCCCGCCGTGGCCAGTCGTCCGGCGAGGTCCTCGCCACCCGGACCCATGCCGACCACCACTGCATCGACCTCGTCCTCCACCATCTCCGCTCCCTCGGCTCGGGATTCCTGTCGCGCTCAGCCCAGCACCGAAACGGCGAGCACGCACGGCGGACGTAGCGCCCGTCCGGCGGGTTGAAATCGCGGACGTGATCGTGGAGAGCGTCCAATGCCGCTGACCGGGGCCTCGGGGTGCTCTGCTGGGGCGTGACCTTCACAACTGCCGGGCGTGCTTCTGCGATAGCCGATGGGCAGGGCTGTCACGCGGATGGCAGACCCCGTGAGGGTGGTCGCGGTGGCCCTGTTCGCGGTCAACTACGCGCACGACGGTTTCAGCGGTGGAATGCTCGCACGCCGGCGGGCTGTCCGTGTACCGGCGGGGATCGTGATCGAGCCACTACTCTACCCTGACGTAAGGGTAGATTCTGTCCGGAGACCCGACCCGGAGGTGGCCTTGACAGACGCGGGGACGCGAGAGGAAGAGCGGGAGCGTCGGCATCTGGCCGAGACGATGCGGCTGCTGAACGCGGAGCTGGAGCGGCTGGTCGATTCCATCGACAGGTCCGCCGAGTTCATCCAGGCGCAGAAGGAGCACCTGTGGGAGCACTGGCGCGACATGGACAGCTCCGAGAAGGCCAGGTTCCGCGTCGACGTGGACCTGTCGGTCGCCCAGGGTGAGCACTCGGTGAAGCGGCGGGAACGCGTCGAACGGCTGCTGGAGTCCCCCTACTTCGGGCGCGTGGACTTCCACCCGGACACCGACACCGCGGCCGAGGCCCACTACATCGGGGTGCACAACTTCTCGGATCCCGAGACCCAGGAGATCCTGATCCACGACTGGCGCGCGCCGGTGTCCACGCTCTTCTACGACTTCGAGTCGGGGCGGGCGCACTTCGAGGCGCCGGTGGGCACCATCCAGGGCGAGATCACGAGCAAGCGCCAGTACAAGATCCGGGGCGGTCAGCTGGAGTACATGTTCGAGAGCTCGCTGAACATCGGTGACGACGTGCTGCAGCGGGAGCTGGGCGAGTCCGCCGACGACCGGATGAAGAACATCGTGGCGACCATCCAGCGGGAGCAGAACGCCGTGATCCGCAACGAGACGGCGCGGGTGCTGATCCTGCAGGGCGTGGCGGGTTCCGGGAAGACGTCGATCGCGCTGCACCGTGTGGCGTTCCTGCTCTACCGCTTCAAGGACACCCTCTCGTCCGACAACATCATGATCCTCTCGCCCAACAGGGTCTTCGGTGACTACATCGCCGACGTGCTTCCCGAACTGGGCGAGGAACAGGTCTCCGAGATCGACTTCGACCGGATCGCGGGCAAGTTCCTGGCCAAGGTCACCGGCTACGAGACGTTCAGCGAGCAGGTGATCAAGCTGCTGGAGAACGGTGACGAGGCTGCTGCCGAGCGGATGCGCTACAAGGCGAGGCCCGAGTTCGTCGCCGAGCTCGACGAGTGGATCGCCGCGCGCGCGGACGAGGACTTCGTGCCCGCCGAGGTCGAGCGCAAGAGCAGACGACTCTCGTCCGACTGGGTCGCCGACGCCTTCGAGGAGGCTCGGGGGCTTCCGATCTTCACCCGGCTCGACCGCGTGGCGAGCAGGGCCGTGAACCAGCTCAAGCGGCAGGTGCTGGACAGGGGCGGCGGCAAGTGGTCCTCCTCGGACGCTTCCAGCGTCCGCAGGCAGATCCACGCGATGTTCCCCTACAAGGACGCGCTGGCCCTGTACAAGGCGTTCTACGACGATCCGGCCCGTCGCGGCATGTTCCAGCCGCTCGCCCGGAAGCGGATCGAGTACGCCGACGTGTTCCCGCTGATCTACACCATGATCAGGACGGCCAGGCAGGAGGGCTACGGCCACATCCGTCACCTCGTGGTCGACGAGATGCAGGACTACACGCCGGTGCAGTACGCCGTGCTGCGCGAGCTCTTCTCCTGCGACATGACGATCCTGGGCGACTCCAACCAGTCGGTGAACCCGTTCAGCTCCTCGTCACTGGCCACGATCCACAGTGTTTTCCCGGAGGCCGACTGCCTGGAGCTGTGCAAGAGCTACCGCTCCACGATCGAGATCACCGAGTTCGCCCAGCGCGTCTCCAGGAACGACAAGCTCGTCCCGATCGAACGGCACGGGCCCCAGCCCAGGGTTTTCGCCTGTTCCGACGAGCGGGCGCAACGGGAACGAATCCGCGGCCTCGTCGAGCGACACGGCGACAGCGAGCACCGCTCCCTCGGCATCATCTGCAAGACCGTCACCCAGGCGGAGGAGTTCCACGGCTTCCTCGCCGAGGCCGGTGTCGAGCTGACCCTGCTCGACTACGAAAGCACGGAGTTCACCGGTGGCATCGTCGTCACCTCGGCACACGTCTCCAAAGGACTGGAGTTCGACGCCGTGATCGTCCCCGCGGTGGACGACGCGAACTACGCCGACGAGATGGACAGGTGCATGCTCTACATCGCCTGCACCAGGGCGATGCACGAACTCCACCTGACCCACGACGGGCGGCTGTCGCGTTTCCTGGAGTTCGCCGCGGAACCAACGGAACGTTCCGGCGACGTCGACGATGAGACGGCGGGGATCCGCGACCACACCACGAAGACACCGGTGGGGTGACCGATCTCGGCGGGGGTCTTTCGCGGTCACGCCTCGACGGGCACGTCAGGGAGGTGTTCCCACAGCTCGCGCACGCTGCCGAAGCGTTTCTCGGGAAGCCGGTGGAGAACTTCGAGGAGCGCGGTGCGTGCACCGCTGTCCTCGGCGGTAACGAGGATGTCGGAGGTGGCCGTCGGCGGTGCCTCGAATGCCTTGTCGACGGCGTCGAGTATTTCGAGTCGTGTCACCGGATGATTCGTCTGTTCGTCCACCACGTCGAGCGAACTTACCCTTACGTGACTGTAGGGTTTGGGTGGGGTTCACGGGAGCACGACGGAGCCGTGCGCGTGGTCCGTGCCCGGTCGGCTTCGTAAGTGCGCGAGAATCGTTGGTCACCGTCGTTGCGAACAGCGGGCGTTCCGGGTGGCGAGGAAAGGACGGCATGGTGGACGGGCATATGCAGATCGGTGAGGTCGCCGAGCGCACCGACCTGTCGTTGCGCACGATCCGCTACTACGAGGAAGTCGGTCTGGTCGTGCCGAGCGCGCGCAGTCAGGGTGGGTTCCGGCTGTACACCGAGGCCGATCTGCAGCGCTTGGCCGTGATCAAGCGGATGAAGCCACTGGGGTTCCAGCTCGAGGAGATGCGTGAGCTGCTGGAGCTGCTCTCCCGGGACACCACCGAGCTGACGGGCCGCGAGCAGGAGCGGCTGCGGGATTTCCGGCACAAGGCCGATGAGCAGTGCGACCGGCTGCGGACCCGACTGCGGACCGCCGAGGAGTTCGCCGAGACGCTGCACAAACGTCTGGCCGACTGAGCCTCGCCGGGGGAGTCGGTGGGATTCCCGAGCGGCTCTCGTCGTGGTGAGGCCCGCTGTCGGGTGGCTGGGTCCGCACGGGCGGCAGCGCGGCAGCGGTACCGCCCGTGCGGTGCCCGATCAGTGGTGCCCGATCAGTCCGATCAGTGGTGCCCGCCGAGATTGCCCGCGAGGGCGGCGTGCCGCTGCTCGCTGGGTTCGTTCATCCCCGAGATGCTCACCTCGGTGCCACGTTCCCGGTACTTGGTGGTGATCGCGTCGAGCGAGGCCACGGTGGAGGCGTCCCAGACGTGGGCCTCGGACAGGTCGATGACCACGTTGGCGGGGTCGTTGGCGTAGTCGAACTGGAACACCAGGTCGTTGCTGGAGGCGAAGAAGAGCTGGCCGGTCACGCGGTAGATTTTCGTGCTGCCGTCCGGATCGAGGACGCTGTCCACGCTGACCAGGTGCGCCACTCGGTGCGCGAAGAGCACCAGCGCCACCACCACGCCGACCACGACCCCGATGGCGAGGTTGTGGGTGAACACGGTGACCGCGACGGTGGCGAGCATGACGGTGGTCTCGCTCTTGGGCATCCTGCGCAGCGTCTTCGGGTGGATGCTGTGCCAGTCGAAGGTGCCCACCGCGACCATGACCATGACCGCGACCAGGGCGGCCATCGGAATCAGCGCGACGATGTCGCCCAGTGCGAGCACGAGCACGAGCAGCAGCGCCCCGGCGAGGAAGGTCGACAGCCTGGTCCGGGCGCCGGACTTCACGTTGATCATGGTCTGCCCGATCATCGCGCAGCCACCCATGCCGCCGAAGAAGCCGGTGACGATGTTGGCCACACCCTGTCCCCACGAGACGCGGGTCTTGTTGGAGTGGGTGTCGGTGAGGCCGTCGACGAGCTTGGCCGTCATCAACGACTCCATGAGGCCCACCAGGGCCAACGCCAGCGCGAAGGGGGCGATGATCCGCAGGGTCTCGAAGGTCATCGGTACGGCGGGAATGCCGAGCACCGGCAGGCTGTCGGGCAGCTGCCCCTGGTCACCGACCGTGGGAACGGGGATTCCCGCCGTCACGGCGATGCCGGTGACCACCACGATCGCCACCAGCGGGGCCGGGATCGCCTTGGTCAGTCGGGGCAGACCGACCATGATGCCCAGTCCGACCGCTGCCAGTGCGTAGACCTTCCAGGAGACGTCGGTCAGGTAGGGCAGCTGGGCGGTGAAGATGAGAATGGCCAGCGCGTTGACGAAGCCGACCATCACGCTGCGCGGCAGGAAACGCATCAGCCGGGCGACGCCGAGCGCGCCGAGCAGGGCCTGCATCACCCCGCCCAGGACGACGGTGGCCACCAGGTACTCAACGCCGTGCTGCTGGGCGACGGGAGCGACGACCAGCGCGATCGCTCCGGTGGCACCGGAGATCATCGCGGGGCGCCCACCGGCGAACGCGAGCGTGACGGCCATGGTGAACGAGGCGAACAGCCCTACGCGCGGGTCCACCCCGGCGATGATGGAGAACGAGATCGCCTCGGGAATGAGCGCGAGCGCGACGACGAGTCCGGCCAGCGCCTCGGTGCGCAGCACACGTGGGGACAGCCAGGACGGACGTGTTCGCAGGACAGCAGGAAGCGACATCATCTTCTTTCGACAACGACGGAAACGGAAAAGTCGACCCCAGTGGGGGCCACGCCGATGGGGCCCCGCGATCGAGTCCAACACTACCCTTACGTCAGGGAAGGTTTGGGAAGAATGTGACGCGGCTCGAAGTGTGACTCGACTTACCGCGCTGTTTCCCGTGCGAGGCAGCCCCGCTCGACGTTGTTCCCGCCGAACGCCCGTTCTCGCGCACTCGGTCCGGCCGGGGGTGCGGGTAGCTCCGCGTACGGAAACCTACACTGACGTAAGTGTTGTGTACGGGGGGTCTCGACCGGCGGTACTCCGGCACGGCAGCGTTTTCGTATCGGGACGGCGCGGATCGACGTGGCGGTCCAGCCGCGTGGTGTTTCGACGAGCGCCGGTGGGACGAACCCCGGTGATCCGGCTACAGCGGGAGACAGATTGAGCACGGCCCCTCAGACCCAGCACGCGGATCCGGCGGGGGAGGCGGCGCGGCGCCGCACCTTCGCGGTGATCAGCCACCCGGACGCGGGCAAGTCGACCCTGACCGAGGCGTTGGCGCTGCACGCGAAGGTGATTTCGGAGGCCGGTGCGGTACACGGCAAGGCCGGTCGTCGCGGGGTCGTCTCGGACTGGCTGGACATGGAACAGGCACGAGGTATCTCGATCACCTCGGCGGCGCTGCAGTTCGAGTACGACGACTGCGTCATCAACCTGCTGGACACCCCCGGCCACGCGGACTTCTCCGAGGACACCTACCGGGTGCTGGCGGCGGTGGACTCGGCGGTGATGCTGCTGGACGCCGCGAAGGGCCTGGAACCGCAGACGCTGAAACTGTTCGACGTCTGCCGCCACCGCGACATCCCGGTGATCACCTTCATCAACAAGTGGGACCGTCCCGGGCGCGAGGCGCTGCAGCTGTGCGACGAGATCAGCGAGCGGATCGGGCTGCGGCCGATGCCGCTGACCTGGCCGGTCGGCGAGGCCGGGCACTTCGAGGGCGTGCTCGACCGTGAGTCCGGGGAGTTCGTCGGCTACGAGCGCGCCGACGGCGGCGCCCACCTCGCGCGGGAGAACCGCCTGACCGCGGCGGAAGCCGCGTCGGAGGTCGGCGCGGAGTGGGAGCGGGCCGTCGAGGAGTCCGAGCTGCTGACGGAATCCGGTGGTGACCTCGACACCGAGGCGTTCCACGCGGCAGTGGCCACCCCGGTGCTGTTCGGTTCGGCGGTGCGCAACTTCGGTGTCGGGCAGCTGCTCGACCTGCTGGTGCGGTTGGCGCCCCAACCCACCGCCCGGCCGGACACGCGGGGGAATCCCCGAGCGCTCGACGCGCCGTTCTCGGCGTTCGTCTTCAAGGTGCAGACCGGTATGGACCCCGCCCACCGGGACCGGGTGGCGTTCGCCCGGGTGTGCTCCGGCGAGTTCGAGCGCGGCATGGTCGCCACCCACGCCGCCACCGGCAAGCCCTTCGCCACCAAGTACGCCCAGCACATGTTCGGCCAACAGCGCGACACCGTCGAGACCGCCTACCCCGGCGACGTGGTCGGCCTGGTCAACGCCTCCGCGCTCGGAGTGGGGGACACGTTGTACGGGGGCAAGCCCGCCGTGGAGTTCCCTGGCATCCCCAGTTTCGCCCCGGAGCACTTCGCGGTGGCCCGCACGAGCGATCCCGGCCGGGCGAAGCAGTTCCGGCGCGGTGTCGAACAGCTGGCCCAGGAAGGCGTCATCCAGGTGCTGCACTCCGAGGTTCGTGGTGAGGGAGCTCCGGTGCTCGCGGCGGTCGGGCCGATGCAGTTCGACGTCGTCACACAACGGATGGAGTCGGAGTTCCGCGCGCCGATCAAGCTGGAACGGCTGCCCTACCAGGTGGTGCGCCTGGTCGGGGACCGGAACCAGAGCACCGCACTGCGGACCCACAACAGCGAGGTCCTGGAACGCCGCGACGGCGTCACCCTGGCCGTGTTCACCGACAACATCGCGCTGCGCTCCCTGGTTCGGCTGAACCCGGATCTGGACCTGCGCCACCTGGTAGCCGACGCGGACTGACCCCCGGCTTCCGACCGGCCCTGTCGCTTCCAGACCGATCCCGTCGCTTCCGAGCGGCCCTGTCGCTTCCAGACCGATCCCGTCGCTTCCGAGCGACCACCACGAGTCGACCGAGGACCCCGCCCAGTGCCCACCACTTCCGACGGCTCCGGTAACAGCACTACAGCGACGAACACCACGACAGCGGCCGAGCCCCGCCTGTCCCGCGTGGTCGTTCCCACCGCGACGGCACTGGCGCTGACCGCCCCGGGACAGACCCCGGCCGTGTCGATCTTCGTCGATCCGATCATCGAGTCGTTGGGAATCTCCCGCACCGTGGTCTCGACCGCCTACATGGCGGGTTCGATCTCCGGTGCGCTCGTCATGCCGCTGCTGGGACGCGTCATCGACCGCTTCGGCCCTCGCACGATCATGGCCGCCATCGGTGCCTGCTTCGGGATCATCCTGCTCGCCGCTTCCACCGTGTCCGGCATCATCGGCCTGACCGCGGCCTTCATCGGAATCCGGGTCGGTGGGCAGGGAGCGCTCAACCTGGTGGCCACCACCACCGTGGCCGTGTACGTCCACCGCAGCCGCGGCTTCGCGATGGGCCTCACCTCGGCCATCGGCACGGCGGGCATCTCCCTGGCGCCGGTGCTGCTCGAACGGCTCGTCTCCCAGCTGGGCTGGCGCGAGGTCTGGGCCCTGGAAGGGGCGGTCGTCCTCGCGCTCGTCGTCCCCGCCGCGCTGCTCGTCCTACCGCGCAACCCACCCCGCCCAGAAGAACACCGGCGGGAATCAGCTTCCGGTGGCGGAGCCGGGCGCCGTAACGGTCCTGCCGTGGACTGGACGCTGCCCGAGGCGATGCGCACCGGTATGTTCTGGGTCGTCGCGAGCGGTGTCGGGGTGTGCAGCCTCGTGGCCACCGCGCTGACCTTCCACCAGGTCTCGTTGCTCGGCGAGCGGGGACTGAGCGCCGCGCAGGCCGCGGCCGTGTTCATCCCCCAGACGCTGGCCGGACTCGCCGCCAGTTTCCTGCTCGGTTGGCTCGCCGACCACGTGGCCGACCGCGTGCTCATCATCGCCACCATGACCGTCCTCGCCGTGGCCACGCTCGGCGCCGGATGGGTGCACCCCGGCTGGACCGCTTTCGCCTACGGACTCGCGCTCGGCGTGTGCACCAACGGCATCCGCACCCTGGAGGCGGTGGCCTTTCCCCGTTGCTTCGGGCTGCGCCACATCGGCGCCATCCGAGGGGTCGTCCACTCCGTCACCGTCGGAGCCTCCGCCTTCGGGCCACCACTGCTGGCGATCGGGCGTTCGATGACCGTGTCCTACCGGCCCGTGCTTCTCGTGCTCTGCCTGCTGCCCGTCGCGGTCGTCGTGGCCGCTGTGCTGACCAGGGACCCGCCACCGGCGCCGCCCAACCGGCCTCCGGCCGAGCGGGACGAGGAGCAGCTCGCCGCCGACCCGTCCGAGGAGCGGGCCGACTGACGACGCTCACTCGTCCGGCGGAAGGAGCGGACCGCCGAGCCATCTCTGGAACACGAGGTTCGTGTGCACCAGGGCTATCTCGTCACGTGCGGTGAGTTCGTCGAGCACCAGTCGTTGCAGGGCGTTCGCGTTCTCCGCCGCCACGTGGATGAGGAAGTCGTCGGGTCCCGTCAGGTGGTAGAGCTCGCGGGTCTCGGGCTGGTTGAGGACGTGTTCGACGAAGGGGTCCACCAGCGGACGACGATGCGGCTGCATCCGGACGTAGAGCAGCGCTTCCAGCGGTCGATCGAGCTTGGCCGGATCGACTCGTAGCTGATATCCCACGATGACTCCGGTTTCGCGGAGTCTGTTCACTCGGTCCAGACAAGTGGACGGTGCGATCCCGACCGTCGCGGCCAGTTCCTTGTTGGGGAGCCGGGCATTGTTCTGCAGTGCCGCCAGAATTTTCAGATCCACCGAATCCAATGGGACAGACCGGGACATTGGTCGAATTCTACACGGATGTGTTGTCCCTTCCCGTGTCGTCAGCGGATACTTTGTCCCAGTCGCGCCGAGAATGTTGAACAGGTCTCACTCAATTGGACGATTATGATCGAGCATGTCTTCGTCTTCATCGGCACGACCGTGCTGATGCTGGTCGTCCCCGGGCCGGATTTCGTACTGGTGACCAGGAATGCCGTGGCCGGTGACCGAACGCGGGGATACCGGACGATGGTGGGCATCTGCGCGGGGCTGGCGTTGCTGACCATGATCACTGCCAGTGGGCTGGCAGCGGTGATAGCGGCCAGCACCACCATGCTGACGATCCTGCGCATGTCCGGAGGCATCTACCTCCTGGCGCTCGGCGGCTTCGTCCTGCTGTCGCTGTGGCGTCGGCGGCAACGTCCTCCCGCTACGGCTCCACCGCCGCCGCGGCGGGTGAACTCGCCGTTCCTGCAGGGATTCCTCAACAACGTGCTCAACCCGAAGGCACTGCTGTTCTACCTCACCTTCATGCCGCAGTTCCTGCTCGCGTCAGGGCCGCCCGTGTTCGTGCAGACCCTGTTCATGGGGATGCTGGTGGTCGGCTGTGCCGCGACGTGGTGGACCCTGTACGTCACCGCGCTCGGTTCGATCCACACCACGCTCGCACGCGGGTCCGTCCGCACCGCCGTCGACGCCGGGGCCGGGACAGCGCTCGGCGCGCTCGGCGCGGTGGCTCTCGTGGGGGGACTGTGAGAATCTCCGCGGGTTGCTCTCGCGCTGAGAGCGGCGGAAGAATTTCCCCGCGAGGACTTCCGGACGGTTTTCGGTTCCTCGGATTCCTCGCGGCGGAGTCACGTCGGGCCCGTCGTCGACGACGCGATGTTCGGACCGCCGTGCTCGCGACACCGTGTCGTCGTCTACGAGGTCCGACGTGGCGATTCCGCTCCGTCTCACACGCCGCGCGCTGAGTACTCGCGGCGTTTCGACTCCACCCGAGCGACGTAGTGGGCGGTCTCCTCGTGGTTGGTGGAGCGTGCGAGCTCGGCGAACCCTTCGCGGAAGAGCAACCGCACGGGGGTGTGCACCCGCTCGGGCGGAACCGGCAGCTCTCCGGATGCCTTGGCAGTGTGGACGAGCTCGGGGACGTCGTGTGAGTACTCCCGGTCGACGGCCCAGTAACGCAGCGCTCCGTCCGTGATCGGTTCCGCATCGGGAAACCCGCGTTTCTCCGCATCGGGGAGAGGACGGGTGTCCAGGTCGAAACGCAGCACTTCACCGACTGCCTCGCGCCACTCGACAGGTACGGCGTGGCTGAGGCGGTCGTGCCACCAGTCGACCACGAGGCTTTCGAACTCGGGTTCGGTGAAGCAGTACTCCAGTGCGGGCGCCAATGAGTCGGGATCGGCGGTCGAGCGCTCCGCCGCCTGGGTGAGCAACCGGGCTCCCGGTCGGGTTTGCTCGTCGACGTAGTCCGCCAACGACAGGATGGCCTCCGACTGGGTCATGCTCCCGCTCGCCCGGAGCACCGGGAAGATGTTCCGGAGGACGACGTTCTCGGCGAGCAGGCGTGCCCAGAACAGGAAACGCTGCATCCGGAGATTCTCGGACAGGCTCACGTCCTTGTTCGCCAGCACGTACTCGAAGTCGTCGCGGTCGCCGCGGACGGTGACGAAACCGTAGAGCTCACGACGTTCGGTGTAGTCGGTGTTGGGCAACAGCAGCAGGGGATAGGCCGCGATGCGGGACACGTGCTTGGCGAGCTCGTCATAACCGGCCAGGAACGAGTCCGGGGACTCCCCCGGAGCTCCCCATATGAGTTCGGCGTACGCGTCGAGCCCCTCGGCCGCCAGCCACTCCGCCAACTCGCGCCACTGATTGATCTTCATGTTGCGTCGATTCATGTTGGACAGCGTGTCGACGTCCAGCGTCTGGAGAGCGAGCGTGAAGGAGCTCTGCAGATCGGCGTCCCGCATGAGTCGCACTATCCTGTAGAACATCGCGTTTTTGTTCTTGGCCCACGACGTCTCCAGGGCGACCGGATAGCCGTACCTTCTCTTGACGGCGATGAGGTCCTCGACGAACTCCATGTCCTGCGGCAGCATTCCGAAGTTCGCGTCACAGAGCACTATCGTCTCGGCCCCGGCCCGTGCCAGTGTCTCGAGCTCGAGACGTAACCTCTCCCGGGAGAACGCGCGAACTTTCTGGCCCACCGCGCCGCCCCAGAAGCAGAACGCACAGTGATAGGGGCATCCCCGGTTGGTCTCCAGCAGCGCGACGTCGTACCGAAAACGACCGTTGTCGTCGAGCAACGGTACGGAACCGTTCAGGATGGGGGAAGGTATCTCGTCCAGGTCCGTTATCCGGTCCCGCGCCGGGGTCGTGACCAGCTGGCCGTCGGCGTCGCGGAACGAGATGTCGTCGATTTCGGAGTAGTTCCGCTCCTCGAGCAGCGCGTGCAGGAGATCCCGGAAAGTGAACTCGCCTTCGCCGTTGACGACGACGTCCACCGCGTCGCAGTTGTTGAACACGCGTGTGGCCTGGTGGGCGACGTGATTACCACCGAAGATGATCACGCACTTCGGATTGGCCTGCTTGATCGATTCAGCCAAGGCGGAGAACTGCCGAACATTCCAGCCCAGCACGGAGAATCCGACGACATCGGGTACTCCGCCCCGCAGGAGTTGTATCGCCATTTCGATCGGGGTTAAATTACCCGGAAAATTCTCTATTGATACATCGCATTCTTCCCGCAGGTTGGCGTCGCTCTCGACGGAAGCGGCCAGGTACCCCGCCGCGAGCGGCATGGACTCCCTGGACATGTGCCATACACCCTGCTGGACGAGCTTCACTGTGAGCATCGGTATTTCCCAATCAGTCGGGACCGTTCGTCGGGAACACGCGGATACGAGCAGATAGGGCACCCCGGTCGGGGTCGGGGTGGGAGTCGCGAGAAATTTTTACGCCGCCGAAACATCGTTGTGTTCGTGCCCACCGCGGCTGCGATTCAGCGCGACCTGATCGCAGTCTCCTGGTTCCTGATCAGTGTGTCAACGCTCGATGTTTTTGTATTTGTTCGGAAATCCTACGGTACGCACCGCATTCGAGATCGAAAGATTTCGTGTCGGTCCTCTCGGATTTTGTTCGCGTTGAGAGGTGTTTCGGCGAATTTTGTCCGGGCTTGGTGACACGGGGGGATGTGTTGGGCAAGCTGTTGATCAAACCCAGCACCTTTTCGTTGCCGTCTTCCCGCACATGAGGGGGTTCGATGTCCGACCAGGAGGACGAGGAGCTGTGTGTACTCGTGCTCGACGAGGAGTTGCCGCGATGGCTCGCTGCCAACACCACCGCGGTGCTGGGCGTGGCGCTCGGTGCTCACGGTCTCATCCGGACGGGGCCGGAGCTCGAGGACGCGGAGGGGGAAATCCATCCGGGGATAGGGACCAGGCCGCTCCCGGTTCTCGGGGCACCCGGTGCGGAGCTGCCCGCGCTCCGACGTAAGGCAATCGGCTCGGGTGTCATGGTGATCGACTTCAACGAGGCGGCCCGGAACAGCCGTTCGTACGATGAGTACGAGAAGAATATAAGTATGGACGGAATGGGATATCTCGGAATCGCGCTTCACGGACCGCGCAAGCCCGTGAAGTCCATTTCGGGAAACCTGAAAAGCCTTCGATGAAGGTGTGTCGAAGTATTGTTTTGATCAGGGCGTTTCTGGTGCTCGAACGTTGGGATCGGTGTTATTTCGATGTCTCGCAAAAAATGGATTACTTTTCTGACCGATTACGGTTTGGAAAACAAGTTCGTGGGTATCTGCCACGGAGTCATGGCTCGTATCGCCCCGGATGCGCGCGTGATCGACGTTACCCATCTCGTGCCGCGTGGCGACCTCGGACACGGTGCCGAGATATTCCGGCAGGCCGTTCCTTATCTGCCGGAGGACGCCGTGCACCTCACAGTGGTCGATCCCGGTGTGGGGACTCCGCGCAAGCCCGTTGCCCTCGTGGTCGGTGACCGATTCTTCGTGGGACCGGACAACGGTATGATGCTGCGTGCCGCGGAAGAACTGGGTGGCGTCGACGCCGCGTACGCACTCGACGATCCCGGCTTCCGGCTCGGCACCATCTCGAACACCTTCCACGGGCGCGACATCTTCGCCCCGGCGGCCGCGCACCTCGCCGCCGGTGTCGCACCGGAGGAGTTCGGTCCCGCTGTTCCGGTCGACGAGCTGATCCGGATCCCCGACCCTGTCCGCCGAAACGAGGGGGACACGTTCTACGCCGAGGTCGTCGTAGAGGACCGCTTCGGGAACCTGCAGACATCGCTGGATTCCGGATTCCTCGAGTCGGGTGGGGCCACGGTCGGGACCAAACTCGAGTTGATCTCGAACGGGGAGACGTACCCGATTCCCTTCGTACACACGTTCGGCAGCGTCGCCGAAGGCGAGGCGCTGGCCCACATCGACTCCGCGGACCGGCTCGCCGTCGCGGTCAACCTGGGCAGCGCGGCGAACAAGTTCTCGTTGCACGAGGGTGACGCGCTCACACTGCGGCTCTCTTGAGAGTCGGTGGCACGGCAGCCGAAACGCAGTCCGGCGTGGCCCGGTTCGCAGCTGGGCCACGCGGCGTTCTGCCGCGTCGCGCTCGTACGGCGCGACGCCGCCTCACTCGCCCCGACGAACGGCCCGGTGACTCGTACCACGATCCGGAAGGCTCTCCGCCGGAACCGGGTTCGTGATTTCGTGTGGGAGTGGCAGTTTCGACACCTGTTCGCCGCGAAGCGGCGGTGAGCACCTCCGAGCCCGCCTGGCGAGGCCGTTCCGGAGCGTTCCGCGTCATGGCGGCACCTCGCCGTGGGGTGCCGTCCTCCCGCACGGCCCCCGAGTCGAGCGCGACGAGCCCGACGCGAGGCTCGCGCTCGCTGTCGGAAGCACGCCGGACGGGAGGGCGGTGAACGGTGCGAAAGCGTTCGGTGTGGCTGCTGGTGGCGATCGCGGCGCTGGCGCTGAACCTGCGCCCGCCGTTCACCGCGGCGGGCGCGCTGCTGCCGGACATCGCGGCCGGACTGGGGATGTCCCCCGGGCTCGCGGGTCTGCTGCCGACCCTGCCGGTGGTCTGCCTCGGCGTGTTCGCGCTCGCGGCCACCTCCATCCGCCGCAGGTGGGGCGACGAGGGCGTGGTCGCGGTCTGCCTGCCACTGCTGGTGCTGGGCAGTCTGCTCCGCGCGGGGCCGGGCACGGTGACGCTGTTCGGCGGCACGATCGTGGTCGGCGCGGCCGTCGGAATCGCCAACGTCACGCTCCCCGCCCTGATCAAGCGGGAGTACCCGGGCAGCGTAACGCTGGTGACCTCGCTCTACACCGTGTTCCTCACGCTCGGCAGCAGCCTCGCCGCGGCGCTGGCCGTGCCGCTGATGCGTGCCGCCGACGGCTCCTGGCGGGTGCCGCTGATCGCGCTGGCCGGGCTCGCGCTGCTGGCCGGCCTCGTGTGGCTGCCGTTCCTGCGGCGTGGTCGCGCGGTCGCCCCCGACTCCGGCGTTTCGGCCGTGGAGCTGCTGCGCAGCCCGCTGGCCTGGCAGGTGACCGCGTTCATGGGGCTGCAGTCGCTGCTGGCCTACGTGGTGTTCGGCTGGCTGCCCACCATCGCCCAGGACCGAGGGATGGCCGCCACCGCCGCTGGACTGGTGCTCTCGATGTCCACGCTGGTGCAGGCACTCGGCGCGATGGCACTGCCGCTGTTGGCGGGCAGACGTGCGGACCAGCGGGTGCTGGGTGTGTCGCTGCTGGCGGTCTCGGCGCTGGGGCTGCTCGGGGTCTTCCTGGCGCCGCTCTCCTGGATGTGGGCGGCGGCCGTGGTGCTCGGCTTCGGGATGGGCGCGCTGTTCGGCCTCGCGCTGAGCGTGATCGGGCTGCGTGCCGCGGACGCCGCCGTGGCGTCCCGGTTGTCGGCGATGGCGCAGGCTGTGGGATATCTGGTCGCGGCTACCGGACCGCTGCTCGTCGGGCTGCTGCACCAGATCAGCGGTGGTTGGACGCTGTCGATGTGGCTGCTGCTGGCGGTGTGCCTGTTCGGCGCGCTGGCCGCGCTCGGTGCGGGTAGGCCACTGCGCATCGGTGCGGACTCGGCGGTGCGCCGTTCGGGTGAGCGCTCGGTGGGCTGATCACCGAATCCGCTGTGTGCGCCGTTTCACCCTCCCAGTATCTTTCCGGGTGAGGGCCGGTACGTGGCAGGTATTCGCGACGCGGCGACCGCGTCCCACGACCGGGGTCCCCGACGCCGAGGAATCGGGAGAGGTCGATGGCGGGCAACAGCAGGCAGTCGGGTCGTTCGGTCACCGAGCGTGCGCTGAGCGTGCTCACCGCCTTCGGTCCGGACGCCGACAGGTTGTCGTTGACCGAGATCTCCCACCGCGCCGAGATCCCGCTGGCGACCGCGCACCGCCTGGTGGGGGAACTGGAAAGCTGGGGCGCGTTGCAGCGCGAGTCCGACGGGCGCTACGCGATCGGGTTGCGGCTGTGGGAGCTCGGGCTGCTCGCTCCGGTGCACACCGGGCTGCGCGGGGTGGCGATGCCCTACATGCAGCAGCTGCACGAGCAGACCGGCGCCAACGTGCAGCTAGCGGTGCGCGACGGGCTGCAGGCCGTCTACGTCGAGAAGCTCACCGGCAGGCGCTCCACCCCGATCATCTCCCGCAGCGGCGGCAGGCTGCCGCTGCACACCACCGGCGTGGGCAAGGTGCTGCTGGCGCACGCCTCGCGGGAGGACGTGCAGGAGTACTGCGCCCACCACCTCTCCCGCCACACCCCCTACACGATCGTCGAGCCGGGCAGGCTGGTGCGCGAGATCGGCGGGATCCAGCGGCGCGGTTTCGCCTGGACCACCGAGGAGATGACGCTGGGTTCCTGCTCGGTGGCCGTGCCCGTGCGTTCCGAGGGCGAGGTGGTGGCCGCGCTCGGGCTGGTGGTCGACAGCGCGCGTGCCGAGGTCGCCAAGCTGGTCCGGCCGCTCTCCCGGGCCGCCGGGTCGATCGGGGAGCGGTTGGCCGAGGCGAACCGGACGACGGCCGGTGTGGACTGATTGAGGTTTCCCGGTCGCGGGCGCTCGTGATCTGTCCGATTCGGACACATCACCGAAATCCCGGGCCGTCCCGTCCGGAATCGGATCCGCCGAAATTCCCTCGGAAGGATTGTCCGCGACCCGCGCCCGAGGCTCCCGTCGGGGATGACCCTGAGTTCCGCCCCTCGATAACGGGGCAGGATTCCGGATCGTTCTCGGGATGAACCCGCATGCGCCTCGCGATCTCTCGCGGAAAACTGTGCCGTGGCCGGAGAGGCCGCGGTTCGCGCACCGGTTCGCTCTCCCCGGCCGGTCAGTTTTCCGCGTCAGCGACAGCCGGGTGAAGCAGTGAGCTCCAGCCGTCCCGAAGAGTCCACAAGGGACAAAACAACCGAACGGGCGGACGCGGCCGAAACGGCCGGTTCCGCCGCACCGCGCGCTTCGGAGGTTCCTTCCCGCCGGGGTCGCGTCCGCGCGCTCGACGCCGTCCGCGGCCTGGCCATCTGCGGGATCCTACTGGTCAACATCCCGCAGATCACCCACATGCGCGGCGCCCCGGAACCGGGGGTGTACGTGCCCGCCGAGTACTGGTCGCAGCTGCTGGTTCACCAGCGGTTCTTCCCGGTCTTCTCGTTCCTGTTCGGGTTGAGCTTCGCGATCTTCCTGGACGGTGCCGCCCGCCGCTCCTCCGTGCCGCGAGTGGTGCTGCTGCGCAGGATGGTCGCTCTCGGCGTGGTCGGGGCGCTGCACCACTTCCTGCAGCCGGGTGAGGCGTTGCTGCCCTACGCGATCGTCGGCATAGCCGTGCTGCTGCCCGCCAGCTGGCTGCCCCGTTGGCTGGTGCTGCTCGCCGGTGTCCTCTGCACCGCCGCGGCCGTGCTGTTGCTGTACGGCGGTACCGCGCTCATTCCCGGACTGTTCCTGCTGGGGCTGGCCACCGCGCGGTACGGGGTCCACGCCCGGCTCGATCGGTCGAACACGGCCGTGGCGCTGGTGTTCGCGCTGTCGCTGGCCGCCGCCGCTCCGCTGCTCCACTGGCAGAGCGGTGACATCGTGCGCAACAGCTACTCCCACGGCGCGGCGGCGGCCGGGATCCTCCTCGCCTCGGCCTACGTCACCGGTCTGCTCCTGCTGCTGCGCACCCGGGTGGGGCCGGCGGTGTCCGCTGTTCTCGAACCGCTCGGCAGGATGGCGCTGACCAACTACCTGACGGCGACCCTGCTGGTCGTGGCCCTGGCGCCCGTGCTGGGGCTGCCGCACTCGATGCGGTTCGGCACGGCGTTCGCGCTCGCGGGGGGCATCCTCGGCGTGCAGGTTCTCTGGAGCCGCTGGTGGCTGCGCCGGTTCCGCTACGGCCCGTTCGAGTGGGCCTGGCGGGTCGTGACCTGGTGGTCGCCGGTTCCGCTGCGCGGTGCCGGGCAGGGCGTCTGATCGAGGTTTTTCGGTCGGGGTGTCGGGTCGCTCGGCGGAACCTCCCGACGGCTCTCGCTCCGGGAGGCCCGACATCGGGTAGGTGCCGCACGATGTCGGAACTCTCGATGATTCGGCGTGTGCGGGGTGGTTGTGGGGATCCGCCCCGCTGTGGCCGAATTATGTCGGCCGTTCACTCGGATGGTGAAAATCAGCGAGAGGTGTCGGGTGTCGGTTCGCCGCTTACTCACCCGAATGGCGGTCAAGCCGGACCGAATTTCCCGAACCATTCAGCTACCGGTCACCGACGTCTGCTGGCCGTCTGTCGCAGCGAACCCGAGGTGAGCGCATAGAACCCCCTCGTGGCTGTTCTAGTCGGGTGCACGTGCAGATGCGCCGAGTAGGCGGCGCCGGAGCCGTTCCGACGGTTCCGCCCGCTTCGGCCGTTGGTTTCGCGCAATCACCCTTGGAGGCGGGAAAATTGACCGCGACACCTGGATACGCCGCGAGAGACAACCGCGGTGACAACGGGATTCGAATCTGTTCGACCGGGCTCACCGACACGTGTGATCTGCCGAGCTCCGTGGAGGAGCTGGCCGACCTCGCCGTCGGAACGCTCGATTGGACGGGCAGCGTGCTGCCCGCGGTGCGGCTGCTGGGGCGGCGTGTCGTCCCGGTCGCCGAGCTGGTTCCGGACGCGCACGCCGAACGGGTCTGCGTCGGCAGTGCACCGGTGCTGGACCGCACGGAGATCGCCACCTGGGTGTGGCCGGAGATGAGCGACCGGGTGCCGCCCGCCGCAGCGCGGCTGTCCGGGGTGCTCGCCCCGGCGCGGCACTGGCGTACCGCGCTGACCGCCGTGGTGCCCTTCGCGCGCTTCACCAGCGCGGCGATCGTGGTCCCGCGCAGCGTCAGCGACCGCGACGGTTTCGTCTCGACCTGCCTGATCAGAGCCAGGCAGTTCGGCGTGGCGGTGCTCAGCGCCGACGAGAACAGCATCCGCGTGGAGCTGGAGGGCAGGTCGTTCGCGGACAGCGCTCCCGTGGAGCAGACCGCCGTTTCCCGCTGGGTCAACGAAGTGGTCTACGACCAGCTGCTGGCTTCCGAGACCCCCGCGCCTTCGCGCAACTGAGGCACAACGACCGGTTTCGACACGTGCGCTGCCGAATGTGCGCTGCCGAAACCGCCCGACACCGTGGTTGGAAGATCGCCTGCCGGATGTTCGGCGCTCGTAGGCGGTTCGCGGGATCTCGTGGGGGTCCACGCGCGATACGAGCAGCCCCGGGTTCTTCGGCGGAGTCCGGCGCGGGCCCGGTGTCGGTTTCCAGGCGGGGAGCGGCGAGGATCGCGGCGAGCGGTCACTGACTGACATATCGGCGAGGGCCGACATCGCGGGTGCGGTGTCGGCCCTTCTCGTGTTCGCGGGTCGTCCTTCGGCGGGGTCACGCCGCGACGAGCAGATGTCGTTCGCCGTGCCCGCCGCGTAGTGGGGCCAGGACGCTGCCCACCGCCAGCGTCAGCACCGTGCCGATCAGCCACAGCAACCCGAGTGGCTGGTGCGGCACGGCCGGGCCCAGCGTGCTCGCCGCCGTCACAGCGCACCCCCGTGCTCGCCGAAGCGTTCGCGGAGCTTGCGACTGGTCTCCTGTTCCTGGCGCTCCTGTTCGCGGCCGTGCTCGATCGCCGCGCTCATGCAGATGTCACAGGTCGGCACCAGCCAGTCCACCTCGGACGGATCCGTCAACACCACGTGCTGCCCGCACAACGTGTCACGCCGCTGCTCCGGACGCGGCCGAACCTCCCGGGAAAACGCGTGCCGAAACCCGCCCACCGGGTTCCACCACACCACCGGACCCGACCAACCCCACCCCAACAACGGAACCTCAAGCATCAGGAACACTCCTTACTACTCAAAGTACATGTAAAATCACCTTTCGTTATCGACAGTAGATGACGACTATCTAATTAGATAGCCAGATCACCAGAAAGCGTGACGCAGTGAAGGAGCGTTCGATGGCCCCGAGCTCACCGACCGTCGCCGCCTGGGAACTCGGACGTCGGCTCCGCGAGAAGCGCGACGAAGCCGGGTTGAGTGCCACCGCCGCTGCCAAGCGGTTCGGGATCACCGCGGCCTACCTGTCGGAGTTCGAGAACGGGAAGAAAAACATCGGCGAGGAACGACTCACGACGCTGGCCGAGGCGTACGAGCTCGATGACCAAGAAGCCGCTGAGCTACGTAGCCTGCGCGACGAGGCGGGTAACCGTGGCTGGTGGAGCGACTACTCGGCACTGTTCAGCGACGAGCTACTGCGCTTTTTCGGCTACGAACACGGCGCGGAGAACGTGCGCTCCTACGACAGCGCCATCGTCAACGGACTACTGCAAACCGAGAACTACGCCCGAGCCGTTATCGAGGCAGGCGCGCCCAACATCCGGCTGGCCGAAGTGGAACGCAGGCTCGAATGCCGCAGGAGGAGACAGCATCGCATCACCGGCTCGGAGCCGCTCCAGCTCAGCTCGGTGATGAGCGAAGCAGCGCTGCATCAACGGATCGGCGGCACCGAAGTGCTTGCCGAGCAGCTCGACCACCTCATCGAGCTCATCGACGCTTACCCTGACACTCTCGACATTCGCGTCGTGCCCTTCGAAGCGACCGGGCACGACGCGATCGGCGGTTCACCCTTCCTGCTCATGACGTTCCCCACCGGCAAGCTGCCCATGCTGCTGTGGCACGAAACCGTGACGAGCACACAACTGATCACCGATTCACTGACCATTCGCGAACACAGCCTCGCACACACCGAAGCGAGCAAAGCCGCCCTGAACCGCGAAGAGTCGTTGGGCAAGATCACTTCGGCTTCCCGAAACTTGCGGGGATAACTACAGTCCCAGGTATGGCAGGAAAAAACGCACCGCACACTTGGCGTAAATCCAGCCGCAGCGCCAACAACGCCCACTGCGTCGAGGTGGCCTTGACCAGTGGGGCCGTCGGCATTCGCGACACCAAGGATCGCCCGGGCGGCACCCTCACCGTGACTCCCGCGGCCTGGGCCGGGTTTATGGACCGCCTCAAGACCGGCGACTACGGCCAGGGCTGACCTCGCGCGCACGCCGCTACGCCGTGGCCGGGGCGTCAATTTTCCGCGAAATTCACGAAGCCCCGGTGCGATGGACTGAGCGTTGTGCGGTTGTCGGCCGGTGGCTCGGGGCCGGTCTGCTTGGGCCGCGGGGCTGAGGGGGACGGCTACCGGAATTAGACAACTTTACTGTAACGATTTGTTCGGTTTCCGAAGGTTTCATCGGAAGATTTAGCGCTCGGTGGTCTGGCGACTCTGCCGTGGTGGCCCCGAGTTGATCGTCCGGTGTCAGCGGTGTCGGTACTGACCGCTCGGACTGTGATCCTGCTGCTGGCATCGGACGGAATCAGTGAAGCAATACGAAGTGTGTCCGGAAACGGACTCCTTCTTTTGTTTGCTTTCGCAAATCAGTGGTTGAGCAGCTGAAATCTATCCCGAAAACATGAGGCTTGTTGCTGAACGTAATCGTTCGATGATCCGCTGCTGACTCTACATCGGGCTTCCCGGTGAGTCAGTACTGGGTAGGAACGTGGGTGAAGATCACGGAGCTGGGTGAGTAGTGGCGGTAGCTCTCACTCGCACGAGGGATCACTACAGGTGGACTGAGCCGTTCGAGTGATCGCAGTGTGTTTTCCGGAACACGTTAGAGTGTCGATCGTCATAGTGATAGTGGGTCTGTTCTGCTGACGTGGCGTGCGCTGGTCCGGCAGGATGTGGCCCGGTTTCGGATCATGGCCCAGGGGACCAGGGGGAAGCAGACGTGAGCCAGCAGGACGGCTTCGGTGTCGACCACGAGAAGCTGAAAGCAGCAGTCGAAGACCTGCGAAAAGCGCGGGACGATGCTAAGGATCTTGCTAAGGAGTCGCAGTCGATCGAGCCCGGTGAATTGACCGCATACGATGACACCACCGGAAAAGCTCGCGAGGCGTTTCAGAGTCGTATGAGCGGACCCGAAGGGTCTCTTCGTGCTGCTGCTGAAAAAATCGAAAATAAATTGAACGAGAAGATAGCCGCTTACGATGCCCTGCTGCGGGAGTACGGCTTGGCCGAAGACAACGCGTCGGTGGCCCAGCGAGATGCGGAGAGGCAGAGCTGAGTATCGTGGATAGCTTCATGACTAAGGTACAGCGTGGCGCTGTAGCTGCGGGTGCTCTCACGCTGAGTTTTGTGCTCGCCGCATGTTCTGCTGACTCCACGGGGGAGACTGGATCTTCGACGGAAACAACTACTGACAGTGTTACTTCGTCGACTTCGCAGTCTGGAACCGAGATAGACGCCCCGAAGGATGCCGCCTCTATCGATCCATGTGAATTACTGACCGATGACGCTTCGGCCGCGCTGGGCATGGAAGCTGACGGAGAGAGCAGTCCGAACGATCTCAAGCCGAGCCTTCCTGATATATGTCGGTGGGAAAGCGTTGAGAATTCTTTCACTACGGTATCCTTGACCGCTTTTTCTGATCGATCTATTCAGCAGTATTACGACAACAAGTCGACTTACGGATATTTTGAGAAACTTGATGTTTCCGGCTATCCCGCCGTTGTGGCAAATACTGAGGATCCAGCTAATAGTGCTGATTGCGTGATGTACATGGCCGCGAGCGCAAATCAGGTAGTCATGTCGTCCACGGATATTTCTCCTAATGATGTTGGCAAGGTGAATCCGTGTGATTTGTCGCGGAAGTCTCTGAAACTGTCGTTGCCGTCGTGGCCTGCGGCGAAGTGAGAGGTGGGGGTAATGTCTTCTGTCGTTCCGATGAAGTGTTATGCGAGTCAGGCGAAGGACATTCGGGCGAGTATGGCCGGATCACCCGATGCGCCCAGCCTGCCTTCGGCTAGTAGCCAGGGGTCGAGTTCGCTTAGCGCCGCCGCTTCGAAGTTCAAAAGCATCGTCGAAACCGTCAACTCGGCACTGGGCAAGGCCGAAGAGGCTCACGAGGGCCGTGCGGCCGAGATCGCCAAGGCTTCGGTATCCGCGGTCAAGCCGGTCGTCGACAACGCGGCCGATTTCTGCGAAACCGTGCAGGACTCGTTGGACGCTCAGGCCGGCACGCAGCACAAGACCTTCCAGGATCTCCCCGTCGAGGGTGGCAAGCTCTCCGATGGTGGTCCGGCTCAGTTGGAGGTTCCGGAGAAGAATTGGGCGGATGACAGTGGGGTCAGTGGTTTTCCCGGGTTGGGGTGGACCAGTGATTACGAGGAGAAGCAGGAGCGTTATCGGGCTACGAATGAGGAGGCCAACAGTGTGATGGTTCGGTATACGGAGCAGACGACGGCGGCCACGCGGGGGTTGCCGGAGTTCACGCCGTCGGAGGAGTCCGATACCGACGCGTCGCGGCAGGCCAGTTATGGCGGTAGTGCGGGCAGTGTGGTGGCGGGCAGCACCTTTGACAACAGTGTGGGTTCGGGCTATGCGGCGTCGGCTTCCTCGTCCTCGGCGTGGGCCGGGGGTTCTGGTGGTTCGGTTGGTTCGGTCGGTGGGTCGCATGTCCCGTCGGGTGGTTCCGGTGTGGGTGGTGGTTCCTACACGTCGCAGCCGGCTGGTTCGGGGTCGGCGTGGGTGAGTCCCTCGGGTGGTGGTTCCGCGGGCGGTGGTTCGCTTTCTCCGGGGGCGGTGCGTGGTTCGGACGGCACGGTCTACCGGCAGGGTCCTGATGGGGGTTGGCAGCGGCAGAATCCGTATAACGGCCGGTGGGCGCCGGCTCCGAACGGTCCGCCGGGGGTGTCCGGTGGTTCCGGTTCGGGTGGTCGTGCCGGTGGCGCGGGCGGTGTGGGTGGTGCCCGTGGTGGTGGTTCCGCTGGAGGTGTCGGTGGTCGTGCCGGTGGGCTCGGTGGTTCCGGTTCGGGTGAGCCGGCCGCTGGTGGTCGGTCCGGGACGGGTTCTTATGGTTCGAGGGGCGGTGGCTCGGTGGTGTCGGGTTCCAATGCTGCTGCTGGTGGTGCTCGTGGTGGGCCGATGGGTGGTGCCGGGGCTCGGCAGGGCGATGGTGGTGGTGAGGAGGAGCACGATCGTCCGAGCTGGCTGGTCGAGGACGAGGACGTGTTCACCAACGACATGCAACGTGTCGCCCCGCCGGTGCTGGGTGAGACCCCCTACGAGCAGGGCCGCTGACCAGCGGTATCACCGAAGCGAGGCGACAGGCCGTCCCGCCCCGACAACGGGACGGCCGCCCAATCGAGACCGAGGCGAACACTCGCGTGGAGCCGGGCGCGGGCGTGCTCAACCGGGCACGTCCCACTGGCCGTGCCACAGGGCTCCTGGCGGTCGCCACGCGAGTTCCCTCCGCCCCGCGCCCGCGAACGCACGGCGCGTGGATCGGCTGAAACAACGGAAATGACGGTGCGAAACCAGATCTCTGTCGGCCCAGCGGCCGCCATCTACCTGTGTGAGCGTTACGACCTGATGATCCACCCGCTGTTACGGGTGGGCATGTTGTCGGTGCAGCTCGACGAGGACGAGCGGGTACGGATCCCCGAAGAGGGCCGGGCCGAGCTGCAACGACAGGGGTTGATCCAGACCGACGAGGTGCACCCCTTCCTCGACGACGCCTGGCACCTGCTCGCCTATCCGCCGCTGGCGCTCGGCATGGCGGTGCGCGACGACCGGGAGAGCTTCAACGCGGTGCTGGCTGAGCAGGGCCGCGGCACGCTGCGCGCCTACCAGGCCGACGCCCCCGATTCCGGCTCGGCGGAGAACATCCTGCTCGACCGGCAGGAGTACGGCGGCCTCGGCGGCAACGCCGTCAAACTGCTCGGCGAGCTGAAACCGATCTCCGGCGGCTCGGCCAGCGTGCCCACCGAGCTGCTCAAGCAGGCCGAGCAACGGATGAGCTCCGACCCCTCCGGCAACGCCATGAGCGCGCTCGCCTCCGTCGGTATTCGGCAGAACGACGCCCGGGTACTCGGCAACGTCATCACCACACCGCGCGGCACCGAGGCGGTAATCACCGCCCGCCGCCACGACCGCAAGGTCAACCGGACGCACAAGCTGCCCAACGGACTGCAGGTCTTCCGCACCGAGCAGGGCTGCTACATGACCCAGCAGAGCACCGGAAGCGACGGGCGCGAGTGGTTCACCGTCGCGCCCGCCGATCAGCGCAAGATCACCGCCAAGCTGGAGGAGATGCTCGAACACCTCCGTCGGAGGTGAGGTCATCTCTCCGACCGTCGTGGGTGGTCGCTTGGCGGAACCCCTCTGGCACGGTTCTCGCTGTGGGTCCGGCGACATCGGGTAGCGACCTACACAACGTCTCCGGCGTCCTCGCGAGAACCGCACCGGAGAACCCGCGGCGGTGCCGACTGCGTGAGTGGTGGGAGCTCGGCCCTGCCGGGGGTGATCGGGGCTCGGCCCGCGTCGAAGGGGCGCGGCGATTTCGCGAGAAATCGACGCAGCCGGGGCCGAGCCGCCGCCCCGGGTGCGCTGCGGATGACGGCCGGGCCGGGAAAGCCCGGTCAGCTGCCGAGGACGCGGGTCAGGTAGGGGTTGCCGAACAGCCGGTCCGGGTCCAGCCGGTCCCGCACCCGCAGGAAGTCGTCGAACCGGGGGTAGCTGCCGCGCAGCTCCTCGGCGCCGAGCCCGTGCATCTTGCCCCAGTGCGGTCTGCCCCCGACCTCCCGCACGATTCCCTCGAAGGTGTCGAACCACTCGCGGTACGGCATCCCCTTGTACTGGTGGATCGCGACGTAGGCGGTATCGCGTCCGTGGGCGGTGGACAGCCAGATGTCATCGGCCTCGGCCAACCGAACCTCGACGGGGAACATCACCGGATGGCGTAACCGCGCCACGGCATCCCGCAGCCGCTCGATCACCTCGGGCAGCCGCTCGCGCGGGATCGCGTACTCCGACTCCACGAACCGAACGGTCCGGCTGGTCACGAACACCCGGTGCGAGGTGTCGCCGTAGGAGCGCCCCGACCAGGTGGCGCCGCAGATCCGGTTCAGCCGCTTCACCAGTGCGGGGCGGCGCCTGCCGATCTCGCACGCGAGACCGAACAGCCCGTTCTCCAGCACCCGGTACTCCAGCCAGGACCGCACCGGGTGCAGCGGTCGGGGACGTTCGCGCTCGGGCAGCCTGTTGTTGCGTTTGACCAGGGTGTGCGTGCTGTGCGGGAACCAGTAGAACTCGAAGTGGTCGTTCTCGGCGGCGTACCGCTCGAACTCGGCCAGTACCTCGTCGAGCTGCCGCGGCTGCTCCTCGGCCGCCAGCGCGAACGCGGGAACGCAACGCAGCGTCACCGTGCTGATCAGACCCAGCGCGCCCAGACCGACCCGGGCCGCGTCGAACACCTCGGGGTTCTCGGTGGGGGAGCAGCGCAGCGTCGAACCGTCGGCCAGTACCAGTTCCAGCGCCGTCACCTGGGTGGCCAGCCCGCCCAGGTTCGCCCCCGTGCCGTGGGTGCCGGTGGATATCGCGCCTGCCACGGTCTGCCGGTCGATGTCGCCGAGGTTGGGCAGTGCCAGTCCCAGCCGGTCCAGCGACTCGTTGAGCAGGTGCAGCGGCGTGCCGCCGCGAACCGTGACCGTCCCCCGGTCGGGGGCCACATCGGTGATCCCGGTCCACCCTGAGAGGTCCAGTGCCACGACCTCGCCGCGTTCCCCGGACGGCAGCGGTGCGGCGATCTCGCTGAACGAGTGGCCGGACCCCAGCGGGCGCACCCCGTGGCCCGCGGCACGCGCCTCGGTGACGGCGGTGACGAGGTCGGTCCGGTCGCGCGGGCGTGCGGTTCGGCTCTCGGGCGCGACCACCGTGCTCGCCCAGTTCGACCACGTGGTTCGGGTAATCGTCATGACCGTATCGTCCTTCCGCCGCCGATTCCCGGAAAATTATGTGAATATCTCTCGCGTAACAAGGGGTGCGGGCTTACCTTGAAATGCGTGACCCCGTCGGCAGCACCCACCATCGCCGGCTCCGCGACACGGCTGGACGCCGTGACCGCCGAGCTGGAACCACCTTTCGGGGTGGCGGATCTGGACGCGTTCGACCGCAATGCCGCCGAGCTCGCGAGACGCGCCGACGGCAAGCCGATCCGCCTGGCCACGAAGTCGCTGCGCTGCCCCGAGCTGATCCGTCGCGCACTGCGCTCACCGGGGTTCGCGGGACTGATGTGCTACAACCTGCCCGAGGCGCTCTGGCTGTACCGGCTGGGAATCTCCGACGACCTGCTGGTCGCCTACCCCACGGTCGACCACGCGGCGCTGGCGGAACTGGCCGCCGATCCGGGCGCCGCCGCCGCGGTCACGATCACCGTCGACTCCGCCGAGCAGCTCGACCTGATCGAGCGAGCGACCTCCGACACCGCCGAGCGACTGCGGATCTGCATGGAGGTCGACGCCGCCTGGCGTCCGCTGGAAGAGTCATTCGTGTCCCGCGTTCCCGGGCTCGGCGCGAAGCTCGGCGAGCGGCTGCACGTAGGTCCGTTGCGCTCGCCGGTGCGTTCGCCGCGACAGGCACGCGAGCTGACGCGGGAGATCCTGCGGCGGGAAGCCTTCCGGCTCGTCGGACTGCTGGTCTACGAAGGACAGATAGCCGGGATCGGTGACGCTCCACCCGGGCAGCCGCTGCGCGCGGCTGCCGTCCGGTGGGTGCGGCGAGGCTCGGCCAGGGAACTCGCCCACCGCCGCGCGGCGGTCGCCGAGGCCGTCGGTGAGCTCTGCCCGCTGGAATTCGTCAACGGCGGTGGAACCGGCAGCCTGGAGACGACCACGACCGAATCGGCCGTCACCGAGGTAGCGGCGGGCTCGGGGCTGATAGGACCGACCCTGTTCGACGCCTACGAGGCGTTCCGACCGCTGCCCGCCGTGCTGTTCGCGCTGCCGGTGGTACGTCGCCCCGACCGTCGTAGCGCCACCCTCTTCTCCGGTGGATACACGGCTTCCGGGGCAGCGGGACCGGATCGGCTTCCCAGCCCTTACCTGCCCAGTGGACTGCGACTGACCGGAACCGAAGGCGCCGGGGAGGTACAGACCCCCGTCGTGGGGCCGGGAGCACGGCGTCTCCGGCCGGGTGATCGGGTTTGGTTCCGGCACGCGAAGGCAGGCGAGCTGGCCGAGCGGCTTCCCGAGTACCACCTGCTCGAATCCCCCGACTCCGGAGCGGACCGCAGGCTCGGTGCCGTCGACACTTACCGCGGCGCCGGCAAGTCCTTCGGCTGATCCTCCGAGATCCTGCTGGACAGGTAACCGCGGACCAGCTCCCTCGCCTCGTTGACCAGTGTCTGGTCACCCTCGGGAGCGCGCCGGAACGCCAGGTGCAGCACCGCGTCGGCGGCCTCCACCGCGACCGAGAGCGGTAGCTCCAGTTCACCCGGCGGCATCCCGAAACGATCCGAGATGAGACTGGTGAGCTTCTCCGCGATCACCGCGTTGTTGTCCTTGGTCTCGTGCAGCAGCCGCAGATCCACCACGTCGCCGAAGTGCAGCTTGCTGAACGCGGGGATCTCCCGGTGCATCCCCAGGTAGACGTCGAAGACCGTGTCCACGGCGTCCCACCAGTGGGCGAGCTCTATCCGGTCCAGTCGTTCGGAGACCGTCTGCACGAAGCGGTCCAGATTGCGCAGCGTCAGCTCCTGCACCACCGCGCGTTTGTCCGGAAAGAACTGGTACAGCGAACCGACGGCGACACCGGCACGTTCGGCTATCAGTGTCGTGGTCAGCCCGTCGTACCCCACCTCATCGATGAGCTGTGCGCAGGACTCCAGCATCCGCTCGACACGCTGGGCGCTGCGTTGCTGGACGGGCTTGCGGCGCAGCGGGGCTACTTCGGTTGGCAAGGTGACTCCTTGATCGTATCCGAGCTCCAGGTTTTCCCGGACCGAGTCCGAGGCGCGCCGCAGGCGCCAGCGGCCAGGCAAGCGGCACGGCTTGCCTAGTCTCGCGCTCTTACAGCGATCATGCTTCCTGAGCGGTCCTTCAGAGTGTCAGTCGATAGGGTGAGCAGTGATCCTTCGTCCGCACGACCGCCGCTGCCGCCGGCCCGGCGAACCGTGCCGACGTCGGCGGGATCCAGCGCCCGAGTCGGATCGCGTTACGCGATTATGCACCTCGTCACACAGGCGTCGAAAAAGATCGCTCACTAGCGTGAGACGGTGCGCTCCGACCGGTCCGGTCGTCCCCGCACGATTACTCGATGATTGACTATCGCGATCTCGGGGTGGCGCATGGTGTTGTCTGACCGAGACGAATCGCTGTCCGCAACCCCGGCACTTCCCATCCGGTACCCCGGACCGGATGGTTCGAACCGCGGAGCTCGGTGTCTCCGCCCGCAGCCGGAGGAAGAGCAAGGAGATACCCGTTGGACGGTCGGCCCCGGCTTGGCCCCGAGGAAAGCACAGTACCGCCGTTCGGGACGTGGCCGCTCGACGTGGCCCGGGCCGATTCCGTGCTCGTCGAAGGCGAGTACGGGGTGCGTCTGTCGGGTCGCGACGGTCCGGTCCGGCTGGTCGGAAAGCGGGCGGGTAGCGGGATCTCCCTGGGCAGCGCCCCGAGCTGGCGGGAGCTCTACCGGACGCTGATCCGGCTGCGTCTCACCCGTGGACGCCGTGATCCGGCATGGCTGGCGCTGCTCACCGAAGCACTCGAAAGGATCCCCGATGATTCTTCCCGGGACGAGCCCCCGCGGGACGGATCCCCGCGGGACTCGTTCCCGCGGGGCGGGGCCCGACAAGGCGGAGCTCGTCGTCCCGGATCGGCGTGGAGCCGGTTCGCCGGGATGCCGGCAGCGGACCCGATAATCCGGATGCACTGCGCCACGGCCGAACCACGCGTTCCCGACGATGCGGTGGCTCCGCTGGGTGAGCCGACCCCCGCCCACCCCGCCTTTCCCGGCGGGACCATAGCCGTCCGGCTACCCACCCTGCTGCGGACCGGTCCGACGCTGCCGCACCCCCTGCTGGGCGAGGTGGTGGGCAACCGTTTCGAACGCGGCGAGAGCGCGTCGCGTTACTTCCTGGAACACTTCGTCCGGCCGCTGCTGCGGGCCTTCCGACTCGCACTGGAGAACCCGCCGGGAATGCTGTTCACACCGCGGGTGGAGAACCTCGCCGTGGAACTCTCACCGGAGACGCAGGCCACCGGCCGGTTCGTCGTGACTCCGGAGACCGCGGTGCGCGAGGCCCGGGAGGTCACGGCGACCGAGGTGCGCGACGGGGTGCGCGAACTGGTCCGCACGCTCCAGGAGCTTTCCGAGACGTTCGAGCGGACCGAGTTCGGCGAGCGGGACCGGGCGGGGCGCGGCGAGTTCCGCGCCGCGATGCGGCAGGTGATCTCGGCCGAGCTGCGTGATCTGGAAACCGGCAGCGCCGATGTGCTGTCCGGCAACCATCCGCTGCGCGGTTTCGTGCACACCGTCCCGGCCGAACAGGACGAGCTGCTTCGCCGGGTGCTGCGTACCGTGCAGGAGCGCACCCGGCTGCGCAGGTGGAACCGCGAGCTCGGCCAGCCGACCGTGGTGATAGACCTGGAATCGTGCGGGCTAGTGCCGGAACGCACGGTCCCATCGGGACAGGCCGGGAGCGAACTGTTCCGGAACCGCTCGGACGTCGAGACGGTCCTGCGCTCCTTGCCACGCGAGGAACGGGCGAATCGTTGCCGGCCCGGTGGCGTCGGCCCCGAATCCCACCGCTCGGAGAACGTCCTGCCGGAAGATTCCCTACCGGAGGCTTCCCTACCGGAGGCCTCCTTGTCGGAGGCTTCCCGCCCCGAGAATTACCCGTCTGACCCCCGCCGCTCCGAGCCGAGCCCCGACGAATCCGGCGGGGCGGGCGGACTGCGATTCCGGAGCCGGGAGTCCCACCGCCCCGCCGAATCCGTGTGGGACCCCCCAACCGCCGAGCTCGCGGAGCTGAACACGCCGGTTACCGGCACGGTCGGATCGGGACTGCCCAGGTTCGTCTGGGACATCCGCGACGCGGGTGGCCGGGTGGTGTTCTGCGTGCCGGGCTCCGAGCGGCACTACGACCACGCCCGAGTCGTATTGGATCGCGCCGGGGTTCCCGAGGCCGACCTCATCCGGGTTCCGCTCACCGGGTCCGGTCCCGCGACCGAGTGGACCGTCCGCCGACTGCGCGAACTCGGCGACACCGATGTCGTGGCGATCTTCGACACCGAATCCGCCGCCAAGGGCATCGAGCTCTCCGGAGTGCTGACCGTCGCGGTCTCGCCGCGAGGGGATCTGCCCCGGCAACGAGACGGTCGGGAGAACGGCGCCGCCGAGTCCCGCGCCGTTCCGGAGCGGGGCGTGCCCGTGATCTCCAGTTTCGAGACCTCCCCGTGGCGCCGCTCCGCGTGGTCCCAGCCCGTGCTCTCCAACACGCATTCCCTGGAAGAGCTCCAGATCGCCTCGTTGCGGGAGAACCGCAGTTCGTGGCGCTGGGCGGTCCGGCTGACCCGTACGGAAACCGAGTCCATGATCGAATCCGTGCTCGACGACGCCGACCGTGCCGCGGACCGAACCGCGCGTGGCGCGACGGTGAAGTTCGCGGCGGACGAGCCGGTCGCCGACCCCGCCGAACGGACCCGGCGCACCGTCGGGGCGCTGCACCACGTGCTCACCAGAAAGCAGTTCCTCAAGGGATCGCGGTCCAACTACCTGCTGGCGGACATGCACCGCGACGCGGATTCCTTCGTGGCGCGCGACGAGCCGGTCGAGGTGATGCTGCTGGGTTTCCCGATCAAGCAGTCGCTGAACCGGCTGAAGGCTTGCGGGCCGCTACCGGACATCGCCGAGCTGGGCGGGCTGATCCGACTGCGCGAACTGCAGCGGGCGGCGCGCGGTGTCCACCCGCCCGGGCTGCGCTTCAACATCCTCACCGACGGCAGGCACTTCCGCCCCAGGCCGGCGTCGGTGACAGCCGCGTACACCCGCAAACTGCGCGAATACGCCTCCCTGGTCGGACTCGACGGCTGCGTGTCCATCCGAGAGATCGACTCACTGGCCACCGAACGGCTCGGTCGGGAGGTGACCGCCCAGCGCCCCGCCATGTACGAGCGCTTCCGAGGTTCGCTGGAAAGCGCGTTGCACGGGCTCGACATCACCGATCAACCACTGCGCACCCTGGACCGGGTGCGGGATCGGGCGGATGCGCGGGTCGGGCCGGACGCGGAGAGCGTGGCGCGTTCGCTCTACCTGTTCCGCGAGATGGTGATGTCCATGGTCTACTCCGTGCCCGTGCCGACCCCCACGGGCACGGATCGGTTCGGCTGGGCCCGAAGGGTGTACGCCGACGTGTACAACTTCGGCGACTCGCGGCTCTCGCCGCGGCTCCGGCAGGCACGCGTCGCGGTGCTGCGTCGTGCCTGGCACAACGCGATCCGCTATCTGTCCACCATGCAGGTGGACGAGGAACTCGGTTACGAGAAACTGCTGGATCCCCGGGTGAGGCTCACCGTGAGCGCCGTGACCAAGGGACGCTGCGGTTTCACCTATCTGGGTGGTTCCGGGTTGCTTCCCTGGCAGGGGACCGGGGTGCTCGACAGCAGGGGATACGTCGCCGTGGACTTCGCGGTATCGCTGATCGACCAGGGATTCGTGCCCGCGTTCTCCCCACTGCTGGGGCCGAGTCAGCCGTTGATGATGGTTCCGCCGCAGTACGCGCGGCTGCCTTCCCGCGGGGCACGTACACCGGGCGCCCTGCTGGATGGCTCCCTGCGGGACAGAGCCCGCCTGCGCCGCAAATGACCCGGCCTGGGACGGCCGTCAACTTCTCGCGAAATCGCCGGGCCAGCAGCACTGACGAGTAGTCGAGTCCCAAGCACCAGCGCAGGCCGAACTCCCACCATGCACGCGGTCGGCACCGCCGCGGGTTCTCCGGTGCGGCTCTCGCGAGGACGGCCCCGACGTTGTGTAGGTCGCTACCCGATGTCGGGGCACCCGCAGCGAGAGCCGTGCCGGAGGTTCCGCCAAGTGAGCGACTATGAAACCGGGGCAACGCGTCTCTCCATAGAAAACCGGGATCCCGGTACTCGCCAGGGGGGAAACGAGTACCGGAATCCCGGTTCGACTCCGTCGTCGTTGATGATGTTGAGCAGCGGAGTATCTCAACGACGGAGCTGTTGGAATCCGCGAGCCGATACCGGTTCGGGGGAGGGGAGTAACGTCGGTACCGGCTCGCGGAAGTCTGGAGGGAGCACGATCTTTTCGGTGAAATCGTTGGTCCGAAAAGGTGTTCGTGTCTTCACCTTGTGACGCTGTAAGGCATTGTGGAGTTGTTGGGCAGGCCGAAGTTTCCACCGTGGCGTCGCCCCGTCGACGCCGTAGCCCTGTCGGGGAAACAGGACGCTCGGGGGAACGGAGGAGACCGGTGATCGGCATAGCCGTGGTCGGGGGGCACGTCATGCCGACCACCGGTCAACCGGCGGTGACTCGGTCCGAAACCAGTTCGGGGGAGGTGGTATCCGGTGACCGAGTCCGCCGAGTCCTACGGCACCGGCGCCGCTCGGCGCAGAGCCTGCGCCGGGCGCAGGTGCCGTGCGGGACGGGGTGCGAGGCCACCGGCCACCAAGTGCTCGTAGGCCGAGCGCCACACCGCGCAGGGTGCCTTGCGCTGGCGCAACCGGGTCGAGCACTCCGGGCAGTTGCCTCGTTCGTCCGGTTCGTGTGCGGTCAGCAGCGTCCGCCACCCCGCGGTGAGGCGCGGGATCTCGGAGCGCGCTACGGACAGCAGGGACGACGCATCAGCGCGGTTCGCGAGCTCGGAAAGCACATCGAGTCGCTCCCACACCGCGTTGCGCAGAACCTGTCCCAGGATCGCGTCCACCGTACGTCACCGTCACTTTCTCGCCTGATCAGCGGCGAACCGCAGCGCGGAGCTGAGTTGGCCGACCCGCTCGGTCGGCACCGCCGCGGTTGCGCCGGGCGGTCCGGCGAGAACCACCCTGTCCCTATCGAGGAGCACCTCGAGGGTCCGGGGAGTGTGGTCCACACCCCGGCACTGCACCCGCAGCCGATTCGCCCCGGCGGTCTCACCGGAATCGTCGTGGCGGTGTTCCGGTCGGGGGACGGGGCCCACCGATTCCGGTTCGCCGGACTGCTGGGAGGAATCCACTTCGCGGATGTCCTTTCGGTGCTCGGTTGCTTGCTGGTGTCTAGATTGGAACGAACCGGCGCCGGCTGGCTAGGTGGTGGGCGACGACCGGACATACCGCGCGATGAGCGGTCAGCGAACTTCGGTCCCGCCGATCACCACGTCTCGATGTCGACTTCACCGTCTGTTGGGCGGAGCCTTAATCTGCGATCGACGCCCGAGAAGCTTAGAGGGGTCTTCAAATGAACACCATCGGTTCCAACGGCTCTCTCGTTACACCCGAGGTCTGGGAAGGACGAGAGATGCGCCAAGCGCTGGCCAATCGCGACATCAGCGACATCTACAAGCTGTTGCGCAAGCACGGTGTTTCGCAGCGTCAGATCGCCGCCGCGACCGGCCAGTCGCAGTCCGAGGTTTCGGAGATCCTCAAGGGCAGGCAGGTCATCGCCTATGACGTGCTGGCCCGCATCGCGGATGGTCTCGGCGTCCCGAGGGGGTACATGGGCCTCGCCTATGACGGGGCGACGGCAGTGAGGGCCACCGAACAGGACACCGGTGGCTCCCCGGCTGAGGAGGACGAGACGGTGAAGCGTCGGAAGTTTCTGACCCATGCCGCGGCGGTTGCGATGGGGGCTTCTGTCTTCGGTGCGGAGGAAGGCGACTGGCTGATGTCCAGTGCCCAGACTCCGGCACCGTCGCGTATCGGCATGACCGACGTTCAACAGATTCAGGCAGCGACCAAGGCACTGCGCGATCTGGACTACCGGCACGGCGGGGGGACTTGCCGTGACGCTGTCGTGGCCCAGCTGAACTGGGCCAGGCAACTGCTGCACGCCGACTGCGCCGAACACGTCAAACAGCGGTTGTTCGTCTCGCTGGCCGACATGCACAGCCTCGCGGGGTGGACCTCGTTCGACATGGGGCTGATGGACCCGGCCAGGAGCCACTTCGGCAAGGCGCTGCAGTTCGCCAAGCAGGCCAACGACGACAGCCTGGTCGCCAACGTGCTCTACCGCATGGGGCGGGTCTACCTGCACTACCAGCAGCCCAACGAAGCACTCAAGCTGTTCCAGCTGGGACAGATCGCCGCGCAGGACTCCGGGTCCTCGTTGACGGTCGCGGTGATGTGCGCCAACGAGGGCTGGGCCTACGGCATGCTCAACCGCCCCGACCAGGTCGGCAAGATGTTGGGGCGTACCCAGGACGAGTTCGCCAGGGCCGAACTCCATCAGGAGCCGGACTGGGTGAAGTTCTTCGACCAGAACGACCTGCACGGCATGACTGGTTCGGTCTACGACGCGTTGGCCGAGTTCACCCCGGAGCGCTACGCACCGCTGGCCGTCGCGGAGACACTCAAGAGCAACCAGTCGTACGGGGAGAACATGCAGCGCAGCCACGTTTTCATGCTGGGAATGCAGGCGACCAACCACATGCGGTCCGGCGACGTCCAGCAGGGCATCAAGGTCGGCAGGCAGGCGCTGGAGCTCGGTTCGCTGGTCAAGTCCGCGCGGGTGCCCGACCGGCTGCGACCCTTGCAGCTGGAAGCGGCCAAACACACCATGAACCCGGACGCGCGTGATTTCGCCGAACAGGTCCGCACCTTCCGCGAGGCGCGATCGGTTTGAGCCCGGTTACCGGTGGTGCCGGAGCGCGGATGCCGGTTCGACCACATCGAAAAGACACAACATGACATCGGCAAACATGACTTTCCCGCCGAACTCGGCACACGGTGCCGAGATTCCGCCCGAACTGGAAACGGCACTGGCCGAGATATGTGCCGAGGCAGGGCTCGACCACCGCGGCGCGCGTCTGCTGCGGTTCGTCAACAACGGGGTCTTCCTGCTGCGTGCTCACCCCGTGGTGGTGCGTATCGTGCTGTCGCCGTCGCTGGCCTACCGCGCGGACAACGTGGTCGAGGCCGCGAGCTGGTTGGCCGAACACGGCATCGACTCCGTACGGCTGTTCCGGGGAGTTCCCCAACCCGTTCGGACCGGAGCCCACATCGCCACCCTGTGGGAGGAAGTCACCGATTCCGGAGTCGCACCCACGGGAAGTGACCTGGGAAAGCTGCTGCGTGAGCTGCACGCCCTGGGGGAACCACCTTCGGCGCCGCGTTGGCAACCGATGGCCGACGCCCGGCGCCGCCTCGCCGAGGGCGAGCACGAACTCGACCGCAGTGATCGGGATTTCCTGAAACGTCACTGCGACGACGTCGAGCACCGGCTCTCCGAGCTGGAGTTCGTCCTCCCCCGCAGTACGGTGCACGGCGACGCCCACCTCGGCAACGTCATCGTCGGCCCGAACGGCCCGGTGCTGTGCGATTTCGACTCATTGTGCGCGGGACCTCCGGAATGGGATCTCACGCCGATGGCGGTGGGATATCTGCGACTGGGACGTTCTCCGCTCGCGTATCGGCATCTCGTGGACGCCTACGGGTTCGACGTCACCGACTGGTCGGGTTTTTCGGTATTGCGAGACCTGCGCGAACTGAAAATAACCGTGAGTGTGCTTCCGAATCTTCGTGGTAATCCCGCTGTCGCGGAAGAGTTTTATCGTCGGTTGCGTTCGATGCGTGAGCGTGATTTCACGGTGCGGTGGTCGCCCTACCGTTGAAAGGGGTGCCCGCCACGAGGCTCCGGTAGCCGAACGCACGGGGTTTCGTGACCGAACGCGGGTGGTTCGATTCGTATCGTATCGGCCTCGGGGAGAACGCCGATCCCCTCGTCTCCGACGGTTCGTGGCCGGCTCGGCCCGCCACGTCTCGTCCGGTCCCGGAATTTGATCGGCGCGGCCGAAGTCCGGCAACTCACCGACGAAAAACAACCGTTCGACGACACAACCTTCTTTTCGTATCGTGGAAGATTTGATCCGGATTTGTCGAACTTCGGTTCCACTGACAGGTCGCGCTCTATTCTGTTGTCACTCGTGGGCGAAGCGTAACCCCTGATTCTTCGCGCTGCCACTCGGACACGCCGGGCGTGTCGGACTCCAAGGCGGGAGATCCCACTCGCTCGATCCGTTTCGGAGTGTCGAGTGTGTTCGCGGTCACATTTTCGTCGTGGACCGATCCGGTCCGTCCCCTGCCGCGTCGCAGCGAAACGTTGCAACCACCCGAAGTGATCGTCGTGATCGGAGCGCCGCCCGTGCCGGTGCGGGCTCCCTCACTCACCACAACCACCGTAGGGGGAACGCCGTGTCCACGAACGCACCACTCCAACAGCAGGGGCTCGGCTCGGGGAAACCGGGCCCCGGGGACAGCTCCCGAACCGCCGAACACGACACCGAGCCCCCGGACTCGGGCGGGAAAACCGGTACCGACCGTATCGTGTTCGGCACCGTGGCACTGATCATGTTCGCGCTGGTCGCCTGGGGCGGATTCGCCACGGAATCGCTCGGCGACTGGTCCAGCGGCGCCTTGAACTGGCTGATCGGCAATTTCGGCTGGAGCCTGGTACTGGCCTCCACCGGTTTCGTCGTGTTCGCGCTGTACCTGGCCGTGAGCAGGTTCGGGCGGATCCCGCTCGGTGCCGACGACGAGGGCCCCGAGTTCCGAACCGTTTCCTGGATCGCGATGATGTTCAGCGCGGGCATGGGGATCGGGCTGATGTTCTACGGCGTCAGCGAGCCGCTGTCGCACTTCGTCTCACCCCCGCCCGGAGCCGTGGCAACCGTGCCGGGACCGGACGGTGCGGCCGTGGTCGCACCCGGCGCCACCGACGAGGCGGTTCGAACCGCCATGGCCACCTCGCTGTTCCACTGGACGCTGCACCCCTGGGCCATCTACGCGGTCGCCGGACTCGCCATCGCCTACAGCGCGTTCCGAAAAGGACGGAAACAGCTCATCAGCGCCGTGTTCGCCCCACTGCTCGGTGAGCGCGCGGCCGCGGGACCGCTCGGCAAACTCATCGACGTGCTCGCCCTGTTCGCGACCCTGTTCGGTTCCGCCGCCTCGCTCGGCATCGGAACCCTGCAGATCCGCACCGGTCTCAGTGAGGCGGGCTGGATCGACGGCGCGAGCACCACGGTGCTGGTGCTGATCATCGTGGTACTGACCGTCTGCTTCATCGCTTCGGCGGTGTCCGGCGTAGCCAGGGGTATCCAGTACCTGTCCAACATCAACATGGTGCTCGCAGCGCTGCTAGCGGTGTTCGTGTTCCTGGTGGGACCGACGGTGTTCATGCTGAACCTGATCCCCACCTCGCTGGGCACCTACCTGGGTGATTTCGGTCTGATGGCCTCGCGTTCCGGTGCCACCGGCGGCAGCGAGACGCAGCGATGGCTGTCCACCTGGACCGTCTTCTACTGGGCCTGGTGGATCTCCTGGACGCCGTTCGTGGGGATGTTCATCGCACGCATCAGCCGGGGGAGGACCATTCGGCAGTTCGTGGGTGGCGTGCTGCTCGTTCCCAGCGTTGTCAGCGTGATCTGGTTCGCGATATTCGGCGGTGCCGCCATCGGAGCGGCCAGGGACGGTGTGTCCGTCTCGGAAGGCGGTGCGGAGGCCCAGACGTTCAACGTGCTGGAGCAGCTCCCGCTGTCGAGTGTCACCTCGGTGCTGGTGATGATCCTGGTGGCCATCTTCTTCGTCTCCGGCGCGGACGCGGGATCGGTGGTGATGGGCACCCTGTCGCAGCGCGGTTCCATCGAGCCCGCGCGCTGGGTCGTGATCTTCTGGGGTGCGGCCACCGGTGCGGTCGCGGCCGTGATGCTGGTCATCGGGCACGGCGGTGACACCGCGCTGAGCGGCATCCAGAACCTGACCTTCATCGGTGCGCTGCCGTTCACCGCCGTGATGGTGGTGATGTGCGTGGCGCTGGTGAAGGACCTGCGTGCGGATCCGCTCACCCTCCGCGCCGACAAGGGGACCGAGGTGCTGGAACGCGCCGTGCTCAAAGGGCACGAGCAGCACGACGGGAACTTCGAGCTGGAGATCTCGGAGGACGACGGCGAACCGCTGGACGGCGATTCGTCCGAATCCCCGGGAACAGCCGCTGACGCCGCCGACCGGGACCGGTAACCGACCGGGACCGGTAACTCGGTAAGGCCTTCGGGCGCGGGATGTGTCCGTTCGGGCGGCGGCGATTTCGCGAGAAATTGACGCCCCGCTGGGGCGATGTGGCCCCGTGGCCGTCGATTTCGCGAGAAATTGACGCGCCCCTTCGGCGCAGTGCCGAACTCCGATCACCCTCACCACCGGCGCCGCCGCGGGTTCTCGGGTGCGGTTCTCGCGAGGAAGGCCCGACGTTGTGTAGGTCGCTACCCGATGTCGGCCCTCGCCGCAGCGAGAGCCGTGCCAGAGGTTCCGCCACAGGTGAGGTCACGCAGACCGAGAGGTCTACTTACCCTTCCACCCGGAAGCGGCGCAGCAGATCGTCCTCGATCCTGCCCAACTCGCCCCGCACGGCCCGGTGTGCCGAGCGGCGCCTGCCCGCGGGCATCCGCTCCGCCGCGCGTACCGCGCTCGCCAGTTCGGACAGGCGTTGCTGCGCCGAGTCCACGAAGCGTGTCACCTCGGTGCCGCTCCGGTCCTGTGGCTCGCGTTCGCGCAGGTCCCGCAGCGCCGTGCTGTCCCCCGCGATCCGGGCGTGCAACGCGGCACCGCGCCCCGAGAAGCGGTCCACCTCCGTCACGGCCACCCCGAGCCTGCGGGCTCTCGCCCGTTCGTAGGTGTCCCTGGCCGCCGAGGCCGCCTGTGCGGCGTAGGGCGCCAACGCCGGGCCGATCACCCTGGCCACCCCGACCGCCTTCCTGGCGTTACCGGGTGTGATCCGCCCCGCCTCGCCCTTGCTCGCGGCCTTGTAGTGCTGTTTGGCGAGTTTGACCTCCTGCTTGGCGGTCTTGGGGTCCTTCCCCTCGAAGTAGTCCGACTCCGGTGCCGGGGAACGTCGCGGCCGGGTGGACTGTCGCTGCTCGGGGGGTGCGGAGCGCCGACGCCCTGCCGGGGCCTCGTGCCGCGTTCGCTGTGCACGTGTCATACCGACGAACACCTCCGGACCGGTCCGGCGTAACGGATACTGCGCCGATCAGTCTAGGCAGTACCGCCGTTCGTTGCTACAGCACGGCGAGAGGTCGATCACGTTCCGTGCTGAGAGTCGTTCTCGGGTGTTGGACAGCTCCGTCGTGACGTTCGCCGCGTGAACCTCCCGTGTCTTCCGCTTCCCAGGGGTTTTCGGCATTCGGAAGAGTGATTGTCATATCTCTCACCGGGGTGATGGACGCGCTCGTCGGAGTTAGGACATACCCTGCAAGCGTGGAATCCGAGGTGCTACTGGACGGTGACGTGGTGACACGCTGTCGTCGCCGCGTACATCTCGACCACGATCCGACCATGATCGACTCGCCGACCGCCCCGCTCGATCCGGGCGCGGAACAGCGGATCGCCGACGCGGCCGAGTACCGGCGCGAGCTCGCCGATCGGCTCGGCAGGGAGCTGGCACCGGACTGGACCGAGATCCCCGGGGACGAGAGCGTCGTCGACCGGGAGCGAGCCACGCTCGCCGCGATGCGTTCCGGGGTCGGATACATCTCGGGAGCACAGTTGCCCTCGGACAACGAGGGAGGCAGACAGGGCTCGGTGGATCTGCTGGTGCGCAGCAGGGGCGGCTACGTGCCCGTGCTCGTGGTCCGCCACAAGGTGACCGACCCGGGAAAGGGGGCGCGGACCTCCCCGCTCACCGATCCCAGGCCCGAGTCGGCGGCCAGAGATCCGAGGCGCAAGCCTCGCTCGCAGGCCAGGGACCAGCTCCGATTGGCCCACCTCGTGCGGCTGTTGCAGGCGTGCGGGATGCAGCCCACCGGTAGGAAGTTCGGAGGGGCGATCGGTTCCGACACCGACACCGTGCTGTGGCACGATCTCGAATCCCGTGGCTGGTCGGGCGGGCGCAGCGTGCTCGCCGAGTACGACGAGCGGTTCGCCGATCGGATCGCGGTAGCCGAGGCCGCCGTGGCCGGGAGCGAGGCACTGGCCCAGCCCACCCGCGTCGTGGAGTGCAAGGGCTGCCCCTGGTGGCCGGTCTGCGGTCAGCAGCTGCGTGCCGCCAGGGACGTGAGTCTGGTGGTGCGCGGCGACGACGCGGTGCGGCTCCGCGCGGTCGGGGTCACGACCGTGGACGAGTTGGCGGAGTTGCCGGTGGGGACCACGAGGGAACCGCCGTTGCCGCCCAACCGGATGAGCGACGCGGTGCTGCTGGCCAGAGCATGGTTGCGCGACGTTCCGCTGGTTCGGCGAGTCTCGGAGGTGAAGGTCTCCCGGGGTGACGTCGAGATCGACGTGGACATGGAGAGCTACGCCGACTCCGGCGCCTACCTTTGGGGCAGTCTGCTCTCCTACCCGAGGGACGAGGCCAACGGGACCCGCACCACGGCCGAACTGATCGACGTCGAGCCCGGTTACCGCGGGTTCGTCACCTGGGACCCGCTGCCCTCCGACGACGAGGCCAGGTCGTTCGCCGAGTTCTGGTCCTGGTTCTCCGCGCTCCGCCGAACCGCCCACGAGCACGGCCTGACCTTCCGCGCCTACTGCTACAACGAGCTCGCCGAGAACCGCTGGATGCTGAGTTCGGCGCAGCGGTTCGCGGGCAAACCCGGCATCCCGACCGTCGAGGAGGTTCGGGAGTTCGTCGGCTCGTCCGAATGGGTGGACGTGTTCGCCGTGGTTCGCGACCAGTTCCTCTGCCCGAACGGCAAGGGCCTGAAGGTCATCGCGCCCAGCGCCGGATTCGCCTGGCGTGACTCCGAAGCGGGTGGGGAGAACTCGATGCGCTGGTACCGCGACGCCGTCGGTTTCGACGGCGGTGCGCCCGAACGGCAACAGCGCGACCGGCTGCTGGAGTACAACGAGGACGACGTCAGGGCGACCCTGGCCATCCGGCGTTGGATCTCGTCGGGGCAGGTGCGCGAAATCCCGTACACCGGGGACATGTGACCCGGGTAGCGGCAACGGCCGATCAGGGCACGATCACGGCCCTGCCGGGAATCTCGCCCCGGTGGAAGCGCTCGTAGACCTCGGGTGTCTCGTCCAGCCCGAACGAGTCCACGTGCACCCGAACCGCACCGGCGCGGGCCAGTTCCAGTACCTCGATCAGCTCCGAGCGGCTGCCCCAGTACGGTGCGGAGACCGAGACCTCGAACGGTGTCGTTCCGAAGCCGACCGGTACCGCGCCGCCCCCGATGCCGACCACGGTGAGGTCGCTCTCGGCGCGGGTGCACTTCGCCGCGATGGTGGTGGTCGCCGAGTTACCGACGCAGTCGAGCACCACCTCGGCGCCGAAGCCGTTCGTGAGTTCGCGGATTCTGTCCGGTGCGGACTCGTCGGAGATCACGGTGCGGTGCGCGCCGATCCGGTGGGCCAGTTCCAGCTTCTGCTCGCTGACGTCCACCGCGATCACCTCGGCCGGTGAGAGCGCACGCAGCAGCTGCACCGCCACGTGGCCGAGGCCGCCGGTGCCGATCACCACGGCCCGGGAACCGCCCACGAGCTTCGGCAACGACTTCTTGATCGCGTGGTAGGGAGTCAGTCCCGCGTCGGTGAGCGGGGCCGCCTCCACCGGATCCAGATCACCCAGCGGCACCAGGTGGCGTTCCCGGTTCACCAGCATGTACTCCGCCATCGCGCCCGGAGCGCCCAGACCGGGCGGTCGAATACCCAGCTGGTCCGCGTAGTCGCAGTAGTTCTCCTTGCCCTGGGAGCACATGTGGCAGCGGCCGCAGCCCTGCGGGCCGTAGACCGCCATCCGGTCGCCCACGGAGCAGCTGTAGGTGCCGGAGCCGAGCGCACTGACGGTTCCGACCCCCTCGTGCCCCAGCGTCATGGGAAGCGAGTAGGGGAAACTCTCCTCGGGCCAGCTCATCACGGCTATGTCGGAGTGGCACATCCCGGCCGCGTCCACTTTGAGCAGAATCTGGCCGGGACCCGGTTCGGGAACGTCCACCTCGACGACCTCCGGCTGATCCCCGACTCGACGGTACTGAACGGCTTTCATCGTGCGCGACATTCCCCACCTCTTCGTATCCGCTGCCGGTCGCAGCATGCGGTATCGGCGGAGTCACCGCAGCGTCGAGGCGACGTGCGGGTGACGGCCCGCTCCGACAGCTCCCGGAACACCCCGACGCCGAACCACGGTGCGCTCCGTCAACGGTGCCCGACGCCGGGTGAGGAACGGGCCTTACCTGGGTCCCATCCGCAGTCCGCCGTCCATCCGGATGACCTCGCCGTTGAGATAGTCGTGCTCGACGATGTCCAGGGCCAACCTGGCGTAGTCCTCGGGCGTTCCCAACCGCTTCGGGAACGGTACGCCCTCGGCCAGGGTGTTCCGGACCTCCTCGCCGACCGTGGCCAGCATCGGAGTGTCCACGATGCCCGGTGCGATCGTCATCACCCGGATCCCGGTCGAGGAGAGATCGCGTGCCGCGGGCAGCGTCAGGCTGGCCACGCCGCCCTTGGAGGCCGCGTAGGCGGCCTGCCCGATCTGTCCGTCGTAGGCCGCGATCGAAGCGGTGTTGACGACCACACCGCGCTGCCCGTTCTCGTCCGGCTCGGTCTCGCCGATCGCGGCCGCGGCCAGTCGGAGCATGTTGAACGTGCCGACCAGGTTGACCTCGACCACCTTGCGGAACAGGTCGAAGTCGTGCGGCCCCTTCCGCCCCGCGACCCGCGCGGACGGGCCGATGCCCGCGCAGTTGACGACGGTGCGCAACGGCACGCCCGAACCCGCGGCGGACTCCACCGCCGCCTGCACCTGGTCCGCGTCGGTCACGTCGGCGGCGGTGTGGGCCACCCCGTCCACCTCGGCCGCGTTCGCCACGGCATCCGGCAGGTCGACCGCGAAGACGCGTGCCCCGTTGGCCGCGAGTTCGCGTGCGGTGGCGGCGCCCAGGCCGGACGCCCCGCCGGTGACGATGGCGGCAGTGTCGTTCAGTAACATCTCATCTCTCCTGGGTCGTAACTTGTTGGTCGGCCTCGTAGGGGCTCGGGTGGCGGAACCTCTCGCACGGCTCTCGCTCCGGGAGGCCCGACATCGGGTAGTTACTACACAACGTCGACCCTTCCTCGCGAGAACCGCACCAGAGAACCCGCGGCGGTGCGAGTGGCGTGGATGGGGTTCGGCGCTGCCGCGTCGATGGAGGGGGTACGGATCCGTTTCCGCGGGGACGCGAATTCGGAGACCGGACGGAACTCCTTCGGCTCGATCGTCGATATCCGTCTCACGTCGCAGGCCGGACGAGGCTCCCGGTCGTCAGCGGTAGGCGGGTGGGCAGATCGTGTCGATCTCGTCGAGGTCGGCCTGGCTGGGCCGCCACTGTCCCGCCGAGGCGTTCGACTCGACCTGCTCCGGCGAGGTCGCGCCGCCGATCACCGACCCGACGGTGGGCTGCGCCGCCAGCCACCCGATCGCGGTGGCGATCATGGAGATCTCGCGCTTCTCCGCGAACTCCCGCAGCCGCTCGATCCGTTCCCAGGGGGCGTCGGCCAGCAGTCGCTCGCGGCCGGACAGCCTGCTTCCCTCCGGCGGTTCCTGGCCCTGCTGGTACTTACCGGTGAGCAGCCCGTTCGCCAGCGGGAAGTACGGGATGAGTCCCACGCCGAACTTCGAGCAGGCCGGGATCACCTCGCGCTCGGCCTCGCGTTCCAGCAGCGAGTAGTGGATCTGGGCCGAAACCGGGCCCGTTGTCCCCCGGTGGGTGGAGGTCCACGACGCGTCGGCGGTCTGCCACCCCGCGAGGTTGCAGTGGCCCACGTAGCGGATCTTGCCCTCCCGCACCAGGTCGTCCAGTACGGACAGCGTCTCGTCCAGCGGAGTCAGCGGATCCGCGCGGTGCAGCTGGTACAGGTCGATCCATTCGGTGTCCAACCGTCGCAGCGACGCCTCCACCGCGCGGCGCACGTAGCGGCGGGACCCCCGCGCCTCGAAGTCGGGGCCGTTGCTGCCCTGCATGTCCATCCCGAACTTCGTCGCGATGACGGCCCGATCACGATGTCCCCGCAGCGCTTGGCCGAGCAGCTCCTCGCTGCGTCCTCGCGGTGAGCCGTACACATCGGCCACGTCGAAGAATGTGATGCCCGAATCCAACGCGCGGTTGACCACGGCCTGCGCACCGCGTGGGGACTCGGTGGTCGTGCCCGGTCTGCCCAGGTTGTTGCACCCCAGGCCGACGGCGCTGACCACGAGACCGGAATCGCCCAGACGTCGCTGTTCCACGAGATCCGACTCTAGTCCCGGCGCGATGCCGCGTCACGGGTTTCCCCGCCATGACCCCCGGTCGCGGCAGCACGCGCCCCGGTTTCCCGTTCGAGGGTGCCCCGGCGGGAGGGGGCGGCGATAGGTTCCACGACAGGACCGCTTCCACGACAGGAGCGCCCGGAGAACCGAGTAAGGCCCGGTGAACCGGGCCGACAGGCCCTCCCGGATCGGAGTGATCGCATGGCTTGCCCCACCCGTCCCGAACTCGCCGGTACACACGGCATGGTCGCCTCGACGCACTGGCTCGCCTCCGCCGCGGGCATGGCGGTGCTGGAGGACGACGGCAACGCCTTCGACGCCGCCGTGGCCGCCGGGTTCGTGCTGCAGGTGGTCGAACCGCACCTCAACGGTCCCGGTGGCGAACTTCCCGCGCTGTTCGCCACTTCCGGCGGTCCCGTTCGCGCGCTCTGCGGCCAGGGGCCGGTGCCCGCCGGTGCCACTGTCGAACACTTCCGGGACGAACTGGGGCTCGAACTGATCCCGGGCTCCGGGCTGCTTCCGGCCACCGTGCCCGGCGCCTGGGACGCCTGGTTGCTGCTGCTGCGTGACTACGGAACCAAGTCGCTCGACGAGGTGCTGCGGTTCGCGATCGGATACGCGCGCGACGGGTTTCCCGTGGTCCCGAGGTTGTCCGAGACCATCGCCACGGTGCGCGAGATGTTCCGCGTGCGCTGGCCGTCCTCCGCCCGGCTGTGGTTGCGCGACGGTGCCGCGCCCGGCGCGGGAACGATGCTGCGCAATCCGGTGCTGGCCCGGACGTGGCAACGGCTGCTGCGGGAGGGGGAAGCGGCGGGAGGCGACCGTCGTAACCGCATCGACGCGGCTCGTCGGGCCTGGTCGCGGGGCTTCGTGGCCGAAGCGGTGGACCGGTTCGCGCGTGGTCCGGTCGCCGACAGCTCGGGACGCTCGCACGCGGGCGTGCTCACCGGGCAGGACATGGCCGACTACAGCGCGACCTACGAGGAGCCCGTGACGCTGCGGACCTCCGGTGACGGCCGGGTGGCCAAGTTCGGTGCGTGGTGTCAGGGGCCCGTGCTGTTGCAGCAGTTGCGGCTGCTGGAGGAGCTGCCGGTGGAGTACCGGGACGGGATCGCCACCGCGGAAACCGTGCACCACGCGGTGGAGGCGGCCAAGCTCGCCTTCGCCGACAGGGAGGCCCACTACGGCGACTCGGCCGATCCCGGTGTGCTGCCGGAGCTGCTCGGTGCGGACTACACCGCCGCGCGTCGCGAGCTGATCGGCGAGAACGCGGCCGAAACGCTGCGGCCGGGAACCCCCGCCGGTCACACCCCACGGTTGCCCGAGTACGTCTCCGGGGAACGCGGGGCCGGACTGCCGCCCGATCCCAGCGGCGTGGGGCTGGGGGAACCGACGGTCTCGCCGAACGGGGACAGCAAGGGGGACACCGTGCACCTAGACGTGGTCGACCGCTGGGGGAACATGGTCTCGGCCACCCCTTCCGGGGGCTGGTTGCAGTCCTCGCCGGTGATCGAGGAGCTGGGGTTCTGCCTGGGCACCCGTGCCCAGATGTGCTGGCTGCGCGAGGGACTGCCGAACTCGCTGGTCCCCGGCCGCAGGCCGCGCAGCACGCTCAGCCCCTCGCTGTTCACCAGGGGGGACGAGCCCGTGCTGGCCTTCGGCACGCCGGGCGGCGATCAGCAGGACCAGTGGCAGTTGTGCTTCTGGCTGGCCCATGTGCACGGTGGGTTGGATCTGCAGGCGGCCATCGACGCGCCCGCCTGGCACACCACCGCGTTTCCCGCCTCGTTCTACCCGCGCGGCTGGCAACCGCGTCGGGTGCTCGCCGAGTCCCGGCTCGGCACGGCGACCTTCGAGCGGCTGCGGCGGCGTGGCCACGAGGTGACCGACGCGGGCCCCTGGGCGTTGGGCAGGCTCGCCGCAGTCGGCAGGGACCCCGAGACCGGGATGCTGCGGGGCGCCGCCAACGCCCGCGGCGCACAGGGCTACGCCGTGGGGCGTTAGCGACACCTCCGATCGCTCCGGTTCGCGGCGATTTCGCGAGAAATCGACACCGCGACGGTGATGATCGCCGCTCCGCCGCGAAGAACTCCGCGGCCGAGGGGCCTTTTCGGTGTTCCAGCAGGGCAAGAAATCATTGGACGCCGTTTCCCGGCCGGGCTTACGGTTCTCGCGTCCCGTTTTCGAGGTTTCCGGTGCCGGTGGGCTGCTTCGTGGCGGCGCGGTGATTTCCCGCGAAATCGCCGTCCCGCGAAATCGCCACCGGAGATCGTCCAGTGTCCGTACAAGGGTGAAGTGTCGTGACGGATTTCCCCGTACTGCTGTCCGGTACCCGCGCTCCCACGTTCATGTGGGCCACCGAGCACGAGGTCGAGCCCGCGGTGCTGGACCAGCTGCGCAACATCGCGGCCCTGCCGTGGGTGCACGGGGTGCGCGTCATGCCGGATGTGCACCTGGGCAAGGGCGCCACGGTCGGTTCGGTCATCGCCATGCGGGATGCCGTCTCCCCCGCCGCCGTGGGTGTGGACATCGGCTGTGGCATGGAAGGTGTCAGGACCTCGCTGCACGCCGACGACCTGCCCGCCGATCTCGGCGGTATCCGCACGAGCATCGAGCGTGCCGTTCCGGTGGGATTCCGCGCGCACGACGAGGCCGTCGATCCCGCACGGCTGGGCCTGGACACCTCGGAGTGGCAGGAGCTGTGGAGGCGCTTCGGCGAGCTGCACGGCGGAGTGAGTTCGCTGGAGAGAAAGGCGGGCAAGCAGCTCGGCACGCTCGGCGGCGGCAACCACTTCATCGAGGTCTGCTTGGACGAGCACGACGCGGTGTGGCTCATGCTGCACAGCGGTTCCCGGCACATCGGCAACCGACTCGCCGAACAGCACATCGCCGAGGCCCGCGAACTGCCGCACAACCAGGACCTGCCCGACCGCGACCTCGCGGTTTTCGTCGCCGGCACGCCGCAGATGGCGGCCTACCGCAACGACCTGTTCTGGGCGCAGGAGTACGCGCGCGTCAACCGGCGCATCATGCTCGCCCTGACGATGCGCGCCCTGCGCGGCTGCTTCACCGGACGGCGGATCGAGTTCGACGAGCCGATCTCCTGCCACCACAACTACGTGGCCGAGGAGACCATCGACGGTCAGCCCATGCTGGTCACCCGCAAGGGCGCGATCCGGGCGGGGAAGGGCGACATGGGACTCATCCCCGGCTCGATGGGCACCGGTTCCTACGTGGTCCGCGGCCTGGGGTCGGACGACTCGTTCCAGTCGGCGGCGCACGGCGCCGGTCGCAGGATGAGCAGGAAGAAGGCCAAGAAGACGTTCGGTTCGCGGGACCTGCGGGAGCAGACATCGGGAATCGAGTGCCGCAAGGACGACGGGGTCCTCGACGAGATCCCGGGCGCCTACAAGGACATCGACTCCGTCATCGACGCGCAGACAGCGTTGGTGGAAGTGGTGGCCAAGTTGCGGCAGGTCGTCTGCGTGAAGGGGTAGAGGAGGTTCCCGGCGGCCCGGTCCGCTCGGGCGGTCGCTTGGCGGAACCTCTCGCGGTCTCTCGCTCCGGGAGTCCCGACATCGTGTTGTGTGGCCGGTGCCGGTTGCGTGTCTGGTCGGGTAGCCGTCACGTGAGTCGGCGCCTTGCTTCGTTGGGCCGGCTCTTGAGTAGCGACCTACGCGGCGAGCGGCCCGGCCTCGCAATGCATCCGACTCACGCACCGGGGAAACCCGCGCTGCGACCCGTATGGCCACTTCCCGACGACGGCCTTGGCGCGGTGATTTCTCGAGAAATCGACGGAGACCGGGGGCACACCCACGAGATCGCAGCGCCGATTCGGTTCTTCGGGCACACGGTTCCGCTCGGGTCTGCGAGACTGCGGACGCGGGTGGTCCGGTGTTCCGCCGCGAGCCCGCGTGCTGTCCCGGTGCCGAACGGAGAGGCTGCGGTTGGTGAACTCTTCGAGTTCGATGAGTGAGGACGGGCGGGTCGTCGACCCGGTGCGAACCGGGGGACACTCCGCGACGGACCCCGGAGCCGGTTACTCGGTGGACCGTGACCGCATCCCGGAAGCCGTCGCCGAGTTGCGCCGTGCGCTGCACGCCCTGGAACGGGCAGCAGAGGAAGCGCGGGGCAACGCGACGCTGATCGCCCCCGGCCACGATCCCTACAGTCGGCGTGCGGCGCACGAGATGGGCCCGGGGCTGGTGACGGACTACCTGGCGGGCAACGAGCGGGATCAGCGCGAACTGCGCGCGATGATCAACGATCTCGAGGACGCGATGCGGCACTACGACGCGCGGGAGGACGAGGCGAATCGCGCGTTGCGCGGCGTCTCGGAGTGATCCCGCCCCGGAAGCGCCGCGTTCCGGACGCCCGTCCCGCCGGGAGCCGGAACGCACCTGTTCTCACGAAACCGCCCGGACGGCGATCGTCCTTCTGGCAGACTGCGCGGTGACGGTGATCGTGAGTCGTCGGATGTGGCGGGCAGCACGCTGTCCGAGGCCGAAAGGCGGTGAGGTGTGGATCGGGAAGCTGACGGCACGTCGGTCGAGGGTGGAGCGCGGACGGATCGTTCCGGGGCGAACGTCGCGGACGTGCCGGACTCGGAACTCCGTCCCGAGGGAGTGGATCCCGGCAGGATCCACGAATGGTTCCACCACGCGCCCGGTACCGACAGCATGGACCGTGCGGCCGAGAGCTGGAGCAGGATCGCGGCCGAACACGGCGAGGCGGCCGAACGCATCGATGCCGCGATCGACAGGATCGGAGCGGCCTGGAGCGGTACCGCCGCCGATGCGGTGCGGAACAGAGGCATGCGATCCCGTGTCGCGGCCGACGACTCGGCGGAGTTCGCGGAGCGGGCGGGTGAAGCGCTGCGCGCGCAGAGTTTCGGTTTCAACGAGGCCAAGAAACAGGTGGTCGAGGTGAACGGGCACTCGTCCACGACCGGTGTCGCCGAGGCCCGGAACGATCCCGGTGCTGTCGTCGACGAGTCAGTGGCTACGGGCGATAACCGGCTCACGAACCAGACCGCCCTGCGGAACTACGGTGTGCGGACCTCCGAGAACACCCACGGCATGACTCGGTTCGTCGAATCCTCGTGTGATTCAACGGCCGCGTGGGGAACGGGGACCGCCCGGGTTACCGAACCCGCGTGGGGCGCGAGCCCCGCGGCGTCCGGTCCGGCCGAACCGGACGCCCCCGGCCCGGCTGAGAGCGACGCCCCCAACGGTTTCGGCGGAGAGGTCTCCGGGGCCCACCTCGCCGCCGGTGCGGCGGGACTGGCCGCCACCGGCGGTGCGGTACTCGGTGGCGGTGTGCTCGGTGAGCGGGTTACGGGGCGCGGGGGCATCAGCGCACGCGGTTTTCCCGGTTTCCCGGGCTCCACCGCGCGCGACCGCGACGACGGCACCGAGCAGTCGTCTCCGGACCGGGTGATCGAGGACGAGGATCCCGACGAACTGTTCGGCGCGGCGTCGGGAGCCGTTCCCGCGGTACTCGGCTTGCTTCCCACCGAGTCCGAGGAACGGGAACCGGCGGCCGAGTGACGACACGGCGGAACGAGTCGACGGGTCCTGATTCGCTGACCGACCCGACCCGTTCCGGACCGCTCACCGGACGGAGGCAGAATTGGCCACACGGTTGCCGGTGGACGCGCTCGAACCGGTCGGGTGAGCGGCGGACTCGGACCGATGTCTCGTGCGTCGAAGGGGGACCGAATGGGCGACAACGGTGATTCGGTGACGGAGCGTCCGCGACGGTTGATCGAGTGGACCGGGGAGCGGTGCGTTCCGTGGGCCGACGACGCGCAGGTGATCTACGAGCACTACCACCGCTACGCGGTGGCGGCCCGCCTCGCGCGTGGCAAGCGCGTCCTCGACCTGGCCAGTGGTGAGGGCTTCGGCGCCGCCATGCTCGCGGCCCAGGCGACCGAGGTCGTGGGAGTCGACATCGACGGCGAGGCCGTCCGCCACGCGGCGAGCAACTACACCGCCTCGAACCTGACGTTCCACACCGGATCGATCACCGATCCCGCGACGCTGGCCGAGGCGGGAACCTTCGACGTCGTGGTGTGCTTCGAGGCGATCGAGCACGTGGCCGAGCACGACGCCGTGCTCCGGCTCGTTCGAGCGAGGCTCGCCTCCGGCGGACTGCTGCTGATCAGCACCCCCGACACCGCCGTGTACCACCACGAGCACGGCAACGACAATCCGTTCCACGTCAGGGAGCTCGCCGCGCCGCAGTTCGAGGCGCTGCTGCGTGACTCCTTCCGGCACGTGGCGATGCTCAAGCAGAACGTCGCCGTGGGATCGCTGCTCACCCCGGCTGATCCCGGGGATCCCGACATCGCCGCCGACGGGGTGCGGCTGCAGACACTGCGTCAACTCGACTCCGGTGACTGGCAAGTTCGGCAGGGCGTGGGGCACACCTATCTGTTCGGGCTGGCCTCCGACCGGCAGCTGCCGCAGCTTCCCGCCGCCGCGGTGCTGCTGGACGCGGATCTCAAGCTCGCCCGCGGTGACTCGGGGGAGGACAACCGCGAGATCATCGAGCAGCGTGACGCCGCCGTGGCCGATGTCGCCCGGTTGAACGAGCTCTGTCGCGCCAACCGCTCCGAGGCCGAGGAATTCAAACGCATCATCGGCGAGTTGGAGTCGGCGCGAAGCACGGCCGAGGAGCGGGCCGTCGAGGCCGAGCGGGAACGCGACGGCTTGCGTGCCGAGCTGCACGAGGCCCGGCTGCGGTCGCGACGCGAGTCGACGCGCAACGAGTGGTTGCGTGAGACCGTCACCGAACTGGAGTCCGAACTGGACGGTTCTCGTCGTCGGGTGGCCGAGCTCGTCGAGCAGAACTCCGCACTCGTGCAACGCGCGGTGACCAAGTACCGAAAGGTGGTCGAACGCGTCGCGCCGCGCGGCACCAACAGGCGTGACGTCTACGAGATCGCGATGGGACGCGGCCCCTCCCACACGCAGGGGGCGGTCGAGCGGGACCCGGTCGCCGTGCCGCACAGCGAGCAGCCCGAGGTCAGCGTGATCGTGCCGGTACACGGCGAGTGGGACTACACCAGGCAGTGCCTGCGCAGCCTGGCCGGGCACCGGGTGAGCACTCCCTTCGAGGTGGTCGTGGTCGACGACGCCTCGCCGGACGACAGTGCGGAACTGCTGCGGCGTTGTCCGGGCGTGCGGCTGGTGCGAGCCGAGCGCAATCTCGGTTTCGTCGGTGCCTGCAACCTCGGTGCCGAACACGCCCGTGGTCGTCAGCTGTTCTTCCTGAACAACGACACTGAGGTCACCGAGTCCTGGCTGGACGAGCTGGTCGCCACGGCCGACTCCGACGAGCGCATCGGTCTGGTCGGTGCCAAACTGCTCTATCCGGACGGGCGGATGCAGGAGTGCGGCAGCGCCGTCTGGTCCGACGGCACCGGGTGGAATCTCGGCAGGCTGGGTGACCCCGACGCACCCGAGTACGCCGCGCTGCGCGACGTCGACTACTGCTCCGGCGCGGCACTGCTGGTGCGCCGTGAGCTGTTCGAGTCGCTGGGAGGGTTCGACACCGGGTATTCGCCCGCCTACTACGAGGACACCGATCTCGCGTTCGGTGTCCGTGCCGCCGGTTTCCGCACCGTGGTGCAGCCGCGAGCCGTCGTGGTACACCACGAGGGGGCATCCAACGGTACCGAGACCGGATCCGGGGTCAAACGTCATCAGGAGCTCAACCGCGGGATCTTCGTCGAGAAGTGGCAGGACACCCTCCGCGAGCAGCATCTTCCGGAGGCCGACCCCCGCAGTCTCTGGTTGGCGCGCGAGCGCGGTACGCGGGGGCACTTCGGCCCGCTGGTGCTGGTCAAGGACCACCAGGTTCCGCGACCGGACTACGATTCCGGGTCGTTGCGCATGTGGCGGATCCTGCGGCAGTTCGCCACCCTGGGCGCACGGGTGGTGTTCTTTCCCGACAACCAGGCCGAGCTGCGGCCCTACACCGACGAGCTGCGGCGCATTGGGGTAACCGTGCTCGCCCGGCCGGAACACCAGCACGCTTTCCTCTCCGAGGTGGGGACCGAGGTCACGCTGGCGTTGCTGTCCCGCCCCCAGGTCGCGTGGAGCCTGGTGGAGCGGTTGCGGGTCGACGCACCGAGCGCGGTGATCGCCTACGACACCGTGGACCTGCACTTCGTTCGGCTGCAGCGGCAGGCTGAGCTGGCCGCGTCCGAGGGGCGCGAACAGGATGCGACGGCGCTGCGTCGCAGGTCCTTCGCCTCCCGGCAGTCCGAGCTCGGCCTGGTGCGCAGCTGTGATGTCACGCTGGTCGTGTCGGAGGACGAGCAGCGGGCGCTGTCGGAGCTGGTCGACGACGCCGACGTGCGAGTTTTGTCCAATGTGCACGAAGTGCGTCGGGGTGTGGACGGTCCGCCCGGACGTGGCGACGTGCTGTTCGTCGGGGGGTTCGATCACCCGCCGAACGTCGACGCCGCGGAGTGGGCGGTTCGCGAGATCATGCCGCTGGTGTGGCACCACTGCCCGCGGGCCGGGCTGCACATCGTCGGTAGCAATCCGCCTTCTGAGGTCACCGCCCTGCGGGGACCCGGGGTCGAGGTGCACGGCTGGGTCGACGACCTCGCCGGGATCTACGACCGCACCAGGGTGACGTTGGCCCCGTTGCGGTTCGGCGCGGGGGTGAAGGGCAAGGTCGGCGAGAGTCTGGCAGCCGGTGTGCCGGTGGTCGGCACCAACCTGGCGATGGAGGGCATCCGGCTCATCCCCGAGCGCGATGTTCCGGTCGCCGACGACGCGGCCGGACTGGCCTCCCGGCTCGTGCGGGTGCTCACCGACGACGCCGAGTGGCGCCGGTTGTCCGAAGTGGGCGGCAACGCGGTGGCCGAGCAGTTCGGGCCGGATGTGTGCCGGGAAACGCTGCGGGAGCTGATGGGGCTTCGTTGACCCGGCCGGGGCGGTTCGCCCGTGGAACCGCCCGCGCTCGTCGTCCTTCCGCGCCCGGAATCACTCGCGGATCGTCGGTGGCGTTTTCGCGAGCTGGTCGGTCAGCAGCTTCTCGAACAGCGCGCGTGCGTCGCTGCCCGGGGCGTTGACCGCCTGCACGTCCAGGATCACGGTCCAGCCGTGGCTGGTGTAGGCGGTGCGCAGCGTATCGCCCGAGGAGTAGACGTCGACGCCCTGATAGGACAACTCGTCGATGACCGTCAGCGCCCCCTGCTGTTGGAGGTACTTCCGGGTGAGTTTCTCGGCGGTCGCCTCGTCGGGCATCTTGACGGCGATCATCGTCGTACGCACCGGAACGCCGTTGGCGTCGGTTCCGGAGTAGCGACCGTTGACAATGCCGTTGTTGAGCGCGAACTCGCGCACCGGCTCGATCAGGGCGCCCGAGTGGGGGCCGGACAGTGCCGTCCTACCCAACGGCCCGTTGAAGGGGTGGGGCTTCCCCTCCGGCGTCGGAACCAGCACTTCCTCGGCGTTGCCGGGAGCCGGTTTGACGGCCGGTGGCTCCGGGAGCGGCGGAGTCGTCGAGGTGGGCGTCGAGCTGCTCGTGGGCTGCGGGGGTGTCGCCTGGGGCGTGCCCTGTGAGGACAGGAAGTAGAACACCACCGCGACGGCGACACCGAGCACCAGCACGCCGCCGACGGACAACCCCACAGTTCTGCCCTTTTTGGAGGATTTGCCCACCGTCTCGAAGACCTCGGGACCCTGCCGCAGCCAGCTCGGGTCACCGTGTTCGGGAGGAAAGTCCGAATTGCCCCAGGGAGTGTCGCCATCTCCGCTGCCACCGCCCCAGGAGTACTGGCCCCACTGGAACTGCTCGTTGGGGCGTGCCTGCTGGTACTGCCCCTGGCTGGGCCAACCGTGCGGTGGGCTGGGTGGTTGCTGCTGGTGGCCCTGCTGCGGGAAGTCCTGCTGCCCGCTCGGAGGCTGCGTTCCGGGAGGGTGGGCTCCGGTGTTTCGTACCACCTGGGTGCTGTCGGACTGCCCATCGGCGTCCCCGCCGTACTGCTGCCAGCTGAAAGCGGGCGGGAACGGGTTCTGCTGCGCTCCCGGTTGCCCGCCGTATCCGCCCGAGCTCTGTCCGGGGTCGACGGAGTGCTGCGGCCAGGAGTGCTGCTCGCCCGGATCGGGCTGCTGCGCGGGGAAACCACCTGACGGGCTGTCCGATTGCTCCGCTTGGGCACGGCCCAACACGGCATCGCGCCGTTGTCGGTACTCATCGGCGGAGATCCGTCCCGCCGTGAGTTCCGCGTCCAGTTGTTGCAGCTCGTCTTGCCAGGTCACCGTTGAGCCCTTTCCGGATCAAACGGCCGCGCCCCGATCGCGACCGGTTCCATCCTCGCACCTCCACGGGTGTCTTGTGGTCACTACCCGAAAACGATCCTTGTGGGAAGAACGCTCGAGGAGTCCGCGATACTGGGAATCGTCGTTCGTGGTTCTTGCCGAGCAGCCGCCCGGCGGTGGATCACCCGAGTCCGGACGGCGTCGTCGTCGTGATCGCTAAGCTACTCGGCGCAACCGCAGTCGTATGGTGAGGTTCGGGGATGGGTGAACGCGTGCCACGCGCCGAACGCACGCATCCCGAATGGTTCGCCCCGCCGAACCACGGGTTCGCCTGGCTGCGGATGATCGGCGCGCTTGTCGTCATCTACGGCCACAGTTATCCACTGGTCAGCGGGAACGACATGTTCCCGCCGGAATGGCCGGTCCAGCCCGATCACGGGCTGCTCATGGGGTTCTTCGCCATGAGCGGTTTCCAGATCACCGGCAGTTGGGTCGGCGATCCGCACCCCATCAGGTTCGCGGCGAAACGAGTGCTTCGGCTCTGGCCGCCGATGCTGAGTGTCTCGCTCTTCGTCGCGCTCGTACTCGGCCCACTGGTCACCACACTGCCGTTGGCCGAGTACTTCGGCGAGCAGCGCACCTGGGGCTACGTCGTCGGAAACACGGGGATGGTGACGCTGCGGCACCAGTTACCGGGGACGTTCGCGAGCAATCCGTGGGACGGCTCCGTGAACGGCTCGCTGTGGACACTACCCATGGAGCTGATCGCCTACGCGGGACTGTGGCTGCTGTTGCTGGTGGGAGCGGCACGCCGACGCAGCCGCTGGTTGGCGGTGCTGGCGCTGGTGGTGTTGGTCGTGGTGGACCGCAGGATGGCGCACGCTCCGGGGCCGGACTCCCCGGGATCGCTGCTGAGCGTACCCGTCGAGCCGTTGCTGTCCTTCCTGGTCGCCTTCGCCATCGGGGTCGTGCTGCGGCTCTACCCGGTTCCCCGCTCACCGCTGGCCGCGACGGCGGGGCTGCTCGCGTTGGCGGCCATGCCGATGAGCGAGGCCACCGCGTTCTGGATGACCCTCGCGGTCAGCTACGCGGTGATCGTCTTCGGGCACCACTGGCCCGCCCGCGCACGCGTCCCCGGAGTGTGGGTCAACGGCAGCTACGGCGTCTACGTCTGGGCCTTTCCGATCCAGCAGACCCTCGTGCTGGCCGGGATCGGTAACCAGTGGGTGCTGCTCGCCCTGGCCGCCCCGATCGCCTATGTGGTCGGCACGCTGTCGTGGAAGTTCGTCGAGGAACCCACCATGCGGCTGCGGCACTACCTCGCGCCGCGTCGCGCACCGAGCGCTGCTCCCGCCGATACGGATGCTCCGCCGGTGGACCACGCGAACGAGCGGGGAGACGGCCCAACGACCGAGCCGATCGGCCCCCTGCCGAAAGTTCCGGTGGAAGCCCCCGAGGAACGCACCGCGCCCGTCCTGCCCCGCGTGCCTCCTTCCGGCGGCTCCCGTGAGGGGCGTCGGGTCCCCGAGTCTCCCGACGATCCCCGGAGCTGAGCGCTACGCGCGACTCCCACCACGGGACGATCGAGGCCGTAACAGGTCTCGGGCCGCACAACAGCCCTTCGGGCGCGTCACCGCTGTAACCTCGGGGTATGGCACTGTTCGGCAACAAGACCCGCATGATCGAGCCCGCCGAGGCACTCCCGGGGCGTTCGAGTCCGTTGAACGTCCCCGAGCGGCACGCCGTGTATCCGGATCGCACCATCGTCGGTCCCTTCCCGGAGGGGACCGAACGCGCGGTGCTCGGCATGGGGTGTTTCTGGGGTGCGGAGCGAACCTTCTGGCGAACCGAGGGCGTCTGGACCACCGCGGTGGGCTACGCCGGTGGCTACACCCCGAATCCGACCTACGAGGAGGTGTGCAGCGGTATGACCGGGCACACCGAGGCCGTGCTCGTGGTGTTCGACCCGAAAGTGATCGACTACGCCGGTGTGCTCAAGGTGTTCTGGGAGAACCACGACCCCACCCAGGGGCTGCGCCAGGGCAACGACGTCGGTTCGCAGTACCGATCGGCCGTCCTGACCGTCGACGAGCGCCAGCGCGAGGTGGCCGAGGCCAGCAGGGAACAGTTCCAGCGAGCGCTGACGAACGCCGGGCACGGCGACATCACCACCGAGATCGCGCCGCTCGGTGAGTTCTACTACGCGGAGGGGTACCACCAGCAGTACCTCTCGGAGAGCAAGAACCCGAACGGTTACTGCGGGATCGGTGGGACCGGGGTCGCCTGCCCCACGGGGCTGGCGGTCTGAACCCCTGGCCGCCCGAGTCCCCGATGGTCTGGGCCCCGGCTGGCCTGGCTCCCCGGTGGTCCGGTTCCCCGGTGGTCCGGCTCCCCGGTGGTCCGGCTCCGGAGCCACATGGGGGCGGCACCTCCCGTACGCATACATTTCGCGAGAAATTGACGCCGCTCGTACCAACCCGGCGCGGCGATTTCGCGAGAAATTGACGCTCTCCGGTGCCGGGCACCCGACCCCATCAGGGGGCGGGGCATCCGGCCGGACGTGAGTCGTCCCGGCGCCGCAACGGTGGCGCCGGGACGGATTCTCGGTGATCACGGTCGGGTTCCCGTCACGTCGTGCTGCCGGGACCCGCTCGTGCGCGGCGTGCGCCGCCGCGCGACGTCAGCTGAAGTTGACGTCCGAGCAGGTGTAGAAGGCGTTCGCGGTGTCCGCGACCTCCCAAACACCGAAGATCAGGTGCTTGCCGCTCTTGTCACTGGGCAGCTGACCGGTGTGGGTGACGGTGAAGTCGGGCTGCTCACCGTTGTAGTCCACCGTGAAGAAGGGCTGCAGCTCCAGGTCGCTGCGGGTCAGCTGCTGACTCGGGTCGTAGCTGTCCTTCGTGATGAAGTAGCGGAACGACTCGGTGGAGTGCGCCGCGGTGAGCTCCCAGCGGAACTGCAGGCTCTGCCCCGCGTTCACGTCGGTGGCGGGCCAGTTGCCGTTGCGCGGCTCGTCGAGCTCGGAGAACCGGCCGTTGCCGCCGCTGCAGAGCTGGCCGTCGGAAGGACCGCCCGAGGGGAAGTTGCCCGGCCCTTCCACGCTCTGCGGCTCCCACTGGATGGCTCCGCAGTTGCTGACCGTGCCGTCGGCGCAGTGCGCCTGCCTGCTCATCGGGTTCTGCGTGTAGCCGTGGCCCGCAGCGGCACCCGAGGTGACCATGGGAAGCGCCAGCGGTACGACCGCGAAGGCCGCGATGCCGAGCGCCCGCTTGATCCGTTTGGTGAGCATGGGTACTCCCTTCGTTGCTCGTTGTAACCGGAAAAGCTACGGACGAGCTCGGGGGCGTCGTCAGCTCCGTTTCGCGTAATTCGGAGCGGATGATCACCATCACTTTGGTCCAGACCTCATAACAGGTTCTGGTCTAGACCTGTAGGCCGAATGGCGTAGTGCGGCACTCCGTCAGGTGGGGAGAGCGCTCGTCTCTTGCGCCGCCGGGGGACTGCCCCGAGCATGCGGGGATGAGCGACAACGTTTACCGGGTCACGGAGATCGTCGGTACCTCCGACCAGGGGTTGGACGATGCCATTCGCAAGGGGGTCCACCGTGCGTCCCGCACGCTGCGGGAGGTGGACTGGTTCGAGGTGTCCGAGATCAGGGGGCACGTCGCCGAAGGTGAGGTGGCGCACTTCCAGGTGGGGCTCAAGGTCGGTTTCCGGCTGGAGGAGTGAGGAGTTCGTCGCCCGGTCCGCGTGGGTGGTCGCATGGCGAAACCTCTCGCACCGCTCTCGCCACGGGCGCGGCGATTTCGCGAGAAATCGACGCCGCCCGAACGGGGAGCTCCGCGGGCCTCGAAGCGCACCGGTGCTCTTGATGCCGCGCGGAGTTACCGGAGGCGACCGTGTGACGACGAAAGACCCGCCGGGACTTGCCCGGCGGGTCTTTCGTCATGGAGCGGATGACGGGATTCGAACCCGCGACCCTCACCTTGGCAAGGTGATGCGCTACCGCTGCGCTACATCCGCACGATCCGTATTCGGCTCTCGCAGTGACCTCTCGGCCGCTGTGATGAATACTCTAACCCATGCCGGGCGGACTGAGGAAAGGGGGTCCGGCATGGGTGCCACTCGCGCTCGCGGGCGCCGGGAGCGTTGGTGATCCGGGAGCTCCCCGCGGTGCCCGCCACGGAGCGGAGACGCTCGATCAGGACGGGCCCGCACGCGTCGGTTCGATGCGCAGCACCACCCGTTGTTCGGCCCGCATGGCCGCCCGGTACTGCCCCCAGTCCTCGTGCTCGCCCGAGATGTCGCGGTAGTACTCCTCGAGCAGTGGCATCGCCTCGGGCAGCCGCACGACCTCGGCCGTGCCGTCGAGCTGGATCCACCTGCCGAAGAACTCGTCGGGCAGTACGCACAACCAGACCCGCCGGTCTCTGCCGATGTTGGCGACCTTGGCGGTGTTCGCCTTGGTGCTGACGGTGATCCGACCACCGGAATCCACAGTGGCCAGCACCGGACTCAACTGTGGTTCACCGTCCGAGCGTCGGGTGGCCAGTACGGCGCGGTGCTGTTCGCGCACGATCTCGCGTGCCCGGTCCAGATCCATCGAATCTCCCGGTCGTCGTTGTTCGAGAGCCGATCCCGCGGGACCTCAACTCACGTGCCGCTGCCCCGCCCGCATCGCCGATTCCGCCACGGGTTTCGAGGGGTTCGGTATCACCCCCGGCGGATAATCCCACCTCGATTCCTCCGGAAGGGTAAAACCGCGGTCGTGTTCGACGCAGCCGCGGAACTCACGCGGTACGGTGGCATCACGGTTGCCGATCAAGCCGGTACGGGCCGTCACTGGCCCGGATCGTGCCCGACCAGTGCGTGGAGGCGGTAATGAACCGCGCGGTACGTGGTTCCGACGGTCGGAGATGGACCCTCAAGACCAACATCGAGTGGAGTGATCCGCTCCAGGTCGACGAGTGGGAGCTCGATGTGAGTGGCGGTCGTTCCCCCGGCGTCGTGATGGGGACGATCGTGTTCGTGATGATCGCGGGGTTCCTCGTCTGGACACCGACCGCCGTGATCGTCCCGATCTGGGTGATTCTGGCGCTGCTCGTGCTGATCCTGTTCTTCCCGGTCCGCTGGTTGGTGCGCAGGCCGTGGACGGTCATCGCGGACACACCCGGCGATACCGACGAGCACCCACCGGAGCGATGGGTCGGCGTCGTACGCGGCGCTCTGACGGCGCGGCAGGAAAGCGCCCGGGTGGCGCGCAACATCGAGCTGTACGCCGAGCCGGACATGAACGGAGCACTGCAACCGGTGGAGTGATCGGCCGCCATATGGGGTAGCACGTCCAACGCCGAACCGCTCACCGACGGAACGGGCTCACTGGTCGTGATCTCCTTGATTCCGCGCGTTATGACCGTGAGTATGTGAAGTGTGCTCGAGGTGTTGACTGAGCGGACAGTGCTCACCGTGATCGCCGCGCTGGCCGTGCTCGGCATGTTCGTGATGCTGTGCCGTTCACGTCGAGTCAGCACGTCCAAGGAGGACGCGACACTGGCGGCGCTGCACAGCGTGACCAGCGCCGCTCCTCATCTGCGCCGGGGACTCGACCAGGAGTCGGCCGACGAGACCGCCCCCCATCTGCGTGCCTTGCTGTCCTGCCTCGCCGTGGGGATCGTCGATCCGGAGGGGACGCTGCTCGCCTGGGACGGTGGTGCCAACCACCACTACCGCGACATCACCGAGAGCATCGAGCGGGCCCTGCGTACCGGCAAGAGCGAGTACGTGGACCACTCCGACATCGTCTGCGACGAACGTCCCTGCCTGATGCGGCACGTCGTGATCGTGCCGCTCGAAGTGGACGGACTCAGCCGAGGCGCGCTGGTACTGATCACAGCCGGGGAGCGGAGCCGGTTGATCCGTGCCGCAACCGAGGTGGCCGAGCACGTCACCTCGCAGCTGCGGTTGTCGGAGCTGCAGGTGTCCCGGCAGAAGCTGGCGGAGGCCGAGGTCAGGGCGTTGCGGGCGCAGATCTCGCCGCACTTCGTCTACAACTCGCTGAACACGATCTCCGCGCTGATCCGCACCGATCCGGACCACGCCAGGGAACTGATCCAGGAGTTCGCCGATTTCACCAGGTACTCCTTCCGGTCGAACGAGATGTACACGACCCTGGCCGACGAGGTGCGCAACATCGACCGCTACCTGACGCTGGAATCGGCCAGGTTCGGCCCGGAGCGGTTGAACGTGCAGCTCAAGATCGCACCCGAGGTGCTTCCCGTGGTGCTGCCGTTCCTGGCGCTGCAGCCGCTGGTGGAGAACGCGGTGCGACACGGCCTGGCGAAAAAGCCGGGTGGTGGAACGCTCTCGGTGGCCGCCGAGGACAACGGCAGCGAGGCACTGATCAGCGTCGACGACAACGGTGTCGGTATGGATCCCCGGGAGCTGGAACTTGAGTTGGAGAGCAGCCACACCGAGGGGTCACACGTCGGGCTGGGCAACGTCAACGACCGGATGCGCGCGACGTTCGGCAACGACTACGGGCTGGTCGTGGAAACCGAGCGCGACGCGGGGATGAAGGTCATAATGCGGGTGCCGAAGTTCGCGCCCGGAGTCCGGCCCGTCGCGCGTGAGCCGTTCGAGGAGATGGACTGCCCCGAGGTTCCGCCCGACCCGGCGCCCGAGCCGCGGCAGGAGGACGAGCGGAACGATTCCGACGACGCGGTCCCGGGCGAGACCGGAACAGGGGAATCCGGAACAGGGGAATCCGGAACAGGGGAATCCGGAACCGAGGAGGCCGGAGTGGAGGAGCCCGTCCGGGAAGTGATCTCCTCCGATTCCTCGTCGGCTGGTTGAGGCACCGACCCGTGCCGTCACCCGGTTCGCGCTCCGCGGCGCGGTCGAGTCGTCAACGGTGCGTCCACCGGCAGTAACGTGGGGGCATGAACGACAAGTCCTCCCAGAAATTCACCGCCACGCTTTCGGACAGGATTTCGGAGAAACTGCCCGGAAAACTGGCCGAACGCGCCGAGCGGGGGCCGGTGGTGCCCGTGGTCAAACTGCACGGGCCGATCACGCCGACGCCGTCACCGGTGAGCCGCCCCTCGATATCGCTGCAGACCGTGGAGTCCGCGCTCACCCGTGCGTTCTCCTTCGACCGGTTGTCCGGCGTGGCGCTCGTCATCAACTCGCCGGGCGGTGCCGCCACGCAGTCCGCCCTGGTGGCCGAACGCATCCGGAGCCTGGCCGACAAGAAGGAGGTGCCGGTGCTGACCTTCTGCGAGGACGTGGCCGCTTCCGGAGGTTACTGGCTCGCCTGTGCCGGGGACGAGGTCTACGCCCACGCGAGTTCGATGGTGGGTTCCATCGGCGTGGTCAGCGCCGGCTTCGGGATGGAGGAACTCATCAGGCGGGTCGGGGTCGAGCGCAGGGTGCACAGCGCGGGCCAGCACAAGACCCGTCTCGACCCGTTCCGTCCCGAGAACGCCGAGGACGTGCAGTGGCTGCAGGGCATGCAGCAGGAGCTGCACACCCAGTTCGCGGACTGGGTGCGGCAGCGTCGCGGGAACTCGTTGGACGAGTCCACCGAGGACCTGTTCTCCGGTGAGGTCTGGACCGGAAGGCGAGCCAGGGAACTGGGCCTGGTGGACGGACTCGGCAACCTGCGCGACGTGGTGTCCCGTCGGTTCCCCGAGTCGCACCTGGTGTCCGTGGAACCGCGCAAACCGCTGCTGGCCCGGTTGGGAATGACCGGTCCCGCCGGTGGAACCCAGGGGTTGGCGGCCGGAATGGCGCAGGCGCTGTTCGAGACCGCCGAGAACAGGGCCATGTGGTCCCGCTTCGGGTTGTGAAGTGGATTCCCGGCTCGGTGGTCATGGGTGGTTCTGTGGCGGAACCTCGCGCACGGCTCTCGCTGCGGGCCCCGACATCGGGTAGCGGCCTACACAACGTCGGGGCCGTCCTCGCGAGAGCCGCACCGGAGAACCCGCGGCGGTGCCGACTGCGGGGGCGATCGGAGCGCGGCCTGCGTGCGTGGTTGGAGTTCGGCTCTGCGGCGAACGGCCCGGCGATTTCGTGGGAAATTGACGGCCACGGGGCCGCACCACCCCGGTGCGGCGTCGATTTCACGAGAAATCGCCACTGCCCGAACGAGGAGCCGAGTCGCGCGCCGGATCGCGGCGACCCGCACGGTCCTTTCCCTCTGAAGAGGGAAAATCCGCGAAGTGTTGCAACGATCGTGCGAATGCGGCTGTACCCACCCGGCGAAACGTGAATGCGGGGGCTTAGGTTGAATGCGGTGAGTGTGCCCACTCACCCGCGGTCGGTTCGTTCCGGACGGTTCCGCGGGCGGTCTCCAAGAGCTTCACTGGAGTCGGCCGTGGACAGTGCCCGGTGTGCTCGGGAGGATTGGGCGTTGCCGTGAGTACCCCATATCGCATCAACGGTTCCCGTGGCCGTATCGAACGCGCCGGTTCCGGTACCGGCGGTTCGAACGGCGGTGGGCTCGTCGTGCTCGTCGTCGACGACGAGGAGCCGGGAATCACGACGACACGTGACATGCTCAACAGCAATCCGCGGGTCGACAAGGTGCTGACCGCCTTCGACGCAGCCGAGGCGCTGCGGCTGCTGCGGCAGGACAACCCGGACCTCGCCGGTCGCCCCTCCGACGCGCCGCTGGTCGACGCCGTTTTCATCGACGTCGCGATGCCGGGACTGACCGGAATGGACCTCGCCAGGGTGCTCTTCTCGTTCGAGAACGCCCCCGCCCTGGTGTTCATAACCGCCCACGGCGAGAACGCACTGGAGGCGTTCGACCTGGGAGCCATCGATTACGTCATGAAACCGGCGAGCCCGGAACGGATGGAACGGGCGCTGCGCAAGGTGCAGCGAATCAGTACACCGCTGGAAGGGGGCTCAGGTGACCGCACCGCGCTGAACGCCGGTTCGACCGGTGCGGCGCTCGAACCGGGCGGACAGGACGACCACTCCGTCATACCGGTGGAGCTCGGCGGCACCACCCGTCTGGTGCAGCGTTCCCAGGTGCGTTGGGTGGAGGCGCAGGGGGACTACGCGCGGCTGCACACCGACGAGGGCTCCCACCTGGTGCGGATTCCGCTCGCACAGCTGGAGGAGAAGTGGGCGGACGCGGGGTTCGTCCGCATCCACCGGTCCTATCTGGTCTCGTTGAACCTCATAAACGAGCTGCGCATGTCATCCTCCGGATATTCGGTGTTGATCGCCGGAGGTCAGTACCGCGAGACTCGTGAACTGCCGGTCAGTCGCAGGCACACCAGGGAACTCAAGGACCGGCTGGTGCGCTCACCCCGGCAACCCCGGGAATGACCCAGCGGGCCATCACTTCGAAAAGGGTCGACGAACGTGACTTCCAACAGGACATCCGCTTCGCAGCAGCGCCCCCCACGTCGTAAGCGGGTCGTGCTCGCGGACCGGCGCGGCGAACGCCGGGTCCCCCGCGCGATCATCGACCTGGAGGACCAGAGCAGCATGGGGGAGGCGATGGTGCGTGGGCTGGTGCGGGCCCAGCTGCGTACCTCGCTGCTGTTGGCGGGCGTCAGCGTGCTGGTGCTCGGTGGGCTTCCGCTGCTGCTGCGCTGGGTTCCCGGCCTTTCGGAGATCCGGTTGTGGAGCATTCCGCTGCCGTGGCTCGTCCTCGGGGTGCTGCCCTTCCCGTTCATCCTGCTGATCGGTTACATAGCCATCCGTGAGGCGGAGCGGCACGAACGCGAGTTCGCCGAGTTGGTGCAGCGGTGAATCCGTGGGCTCTCGGCGGTGTCGTGCTGATCGCCGTCGGTACGTTCGGACTGGCGGTGTGGGGGTCGCGCGGTGCCCGCACCACCTCGGACTTCCTGCTGGCCAGACGCATGGTCGGTGTGGAGCGCAACGCCGCCGCGATCGCGGGCGAGTACCTCTCCGCCGCGTCGTTCCTGGGCATCGCCGGGCTGCTGCTCAAGGACGGCATCGAGGCGCTCTGGTACCCCATCGGCTACACGGCGGGCTATCTGGCGCTGATCCTGTTCGTCGCAGCGCCGCTGCGCCGTTCGGGTGCCTACACCCTGCCGGATTTCGCGCAGGTCAGGTTGGACTCCGGGCGGGTTCGCACCCTCGCCACCGTGCTGGTGGTGCTCATCGGCTGGCTGTACCTGGTGCCGCAGCTGCAGGCGGCGGGCGTGACCCTGTCCACGGTCACCGGTATCTCCTACGCGGGCGGCATCGTGCTTGTGGCGATCGTGGTGCTCGTCGGAGTGCTCAGCGGCGGGATGCACGTGGTGACCCTGGTGCAGGCGTTCCAGTACGGGGTCAAGCTCTTCGCGATAGCGGTGCCCGTTTTCGTGCTGTTCTTCGCGTTCCTCGGGGACGACGCGCAGCACCGACGTGGGCTGGATGAACCCACTCCGCCGGTGTTCGAGCGGGCCACCACCGTCCACATCGAAACGGACGTGCGGTTGCGCGTCACCCGATCGGTGTGGGTGAAGGTGCTGTCCGGCCCCGGTCCGGAACGGCTCAGCGGGCCCGTTCGGCAGGACGAGCCGACCGGCGGAACGGTGTACCTCACACCGGGGATGCACTCGGTGAGCGCGGACTCCGAGTTGCGTTTCCCCGAGGGAAGCGCTGTTCCGGTGGTCGCCGACGCGGAGCCGAACAACCGCTCCTGGCTGTCGCCGCAGGACGGTGATTCCTACGAGCTCTTCGAGACCTATTCGCTGATCCTGTCGACTTTCCTGGGAACGATGGGGCTGCCCCACGTGCTGGTGCGGTTCTACACCAATCCCACGGGGCACAGCGCCCGGCGCACCACGCTGGTGGTGCTGGGTCTGCTGGGGCTGTTCTACCTGTTCCCGACCGTGCTGGGCGTGCTTTCCCGGTTCTACGTGCCGCAACTGCTGGTGACCGGGGAAACCGACGCCGCGGTGCTGTTGCTGCCGACGGCGATGCTGCAGGGATGGCCGGGGGAGCTGGTGGGGGCCATCACCGCTGCGGGTGCCTTCGCGGCTTTCCTGTCCACGTCCTCCGGGCTGGTGATGAGCGTGTCCGGGGTGCTGTTCACCGATCTGCTGCCCGGCAAACTCGCCAATTTCCGATTGGTCGCGCTGGGATCGTGCATCCTGCCCGCCGCGCTGGCGGTGATAGCGATCGGCCGCGACATCTCGCAGAGCGTGGGGCTGGCTTTCGCCATGGCCGCCTCCACGTTCTTCCCCCTGTTGGTGCTCGGTATCTGGTGGCGCGGGCTCACCGCGGTCGGCGCGATGAGCGGTTTGGTCGTGGGCGGCGGTCTCGTGCTGCTCGCGGTGCTCACCGGCGCGTTCCTGGGGGACGGCTACGGTTGGTGGTCGGCGGTGCTGCTGCAGCCGGCGGCGTTCACCGTTCCGCTCGCCTTCGCGGTGACGGTGCTGGTGAGCAAGTTGACCTCGCGAGGGGTTCCCGAGAACACCGGTCGCGTGATGCTGCGCATGCACACCCCGGACCGGCTCGGGTTCACACGGGACCGTTCGGCCGACCACCACGCCGCTGAGCACGACGAGCCCGCGACCGTCCCGAACCGTTCCAACGGCCGTCACCGCCTCAGACGCGGCAGGCGTCGTCGCCGTTGAGCGCGATCGTTCCGCCGCGGCCGGAGAACGGTCCGTCCCGCACGCTCCGGGTGGGAACTCGTCCCGTCTCGGCGTCCCGGCCGTCATCGGTGCCACGCGTGGCCGATGCTCTGCCGTGCGGCGCACGGGTGAGGGGGACAAACTCTTCCCCGGATGAAGTCGTCCCTGCCCGCTCCCGTGAAGACGGCGCACATTGGGTCGTGGGCGGATGCGGATCCGCCGTGCCGGAAAGCCACACCCGGCGTGGACGACGGACTTCCTCACGATTCACCGGAGACGAACATGATTACCGACGTGCGTTTCGAGAGCAGCGGACTGATGCTCGCGGGGCAGCTCTTCACCCCGGACCCCTCGTCGGGGCCCTCGCCCGCGATCGTGGTCGGGCACCAGACGACCGCGGTCAAGGAGCAGTCGGCGGCGTTGTACGCCCGGCGCCTGACCGAGCGGGGCTACGTCGCGCTCACCTTCGACGCGGCGTACCAGGGCGAGAGCGAGGGCGAGCCGCACGGACTCGAGGACCCGTTCCAGCGGGCCGAGGACTTCCGGGCGGCGGTGTCGTACCTGAGCACCCTCGCCGACGTCGACGCCGAGCGCATCGGTGTGCTGGGGATCTGCGGTTCCGGGGGGTACGCGCCGTACGCGGCGCAGACCGATCACCGGATGAAGGCCGTGGCCACCGTCAGCGGTGCGGACGTGCCGAGCTTCTTCCGGGACGGTGATCCCGAGGGCTGGCGCGCGATGGTCGAGCAGGCGGGACGGCTGCGCGGTGAGGAAGCCGCCGGCAAACCGGCGACGCTGGTGAGCGCGGTGCCGGACGAGGTGGACGACTCGACTCCGGCGCTGGTGCGGGAGTTCCACGAGTACTACAAGACACCACGCGGTCGGCACCCCCGTTCCACCAACGAGTGGGTGGCGCGCAGCGCCGACGTGCTGGACCAGTACGACTCCTACGCCGAGGCGGGCAAGATCGCTCCACGGCCACTGTTGATGATCGCGGGCAGCGAGGCGGCGACCCTGCCGCACAGCAGGCGGGCGGTCGCCAACGCGGGGGAGACCGCCGAGCTTCACACCATCGAGGGCGCCGGACACGTCGACCTCTACGACAGGGACGAGCCCGTCGACGAGGCCGTGGCCAAGCTGACCGAGTTCTTCGGACGGCACCTGGCGGGAGCTCGTTGAATCACCCGTCTCGGCGATATCTCCCGCCTGTTCTCTCCCCGGGAGGTCCGACATCGAACAGCTCATTCGATGTCGGACCTTCCGCGCGAGAGCGCGACGTGGGAGAACCATTACCAGCACGGACCGCGAGCGTGCCGGAGAGGGAGGTTCACCATGAGCGGCAGGAACACCCGGCGCGGCGAACTGGGGGATTTCCTCAAGGCGCGGCGCGCCGAGCTGGCTCCGCACCAGGTGGGCCTGCCCGACACGGGCGCGGTCCGGCGGGTACCGGGGCTGCGCCGCGAGGAGGTCGCCCAACTCGCGGCGATCAGCACCGACTACTACACCCGACTGGAGCAGGGACGTATCCCCGCCTCCGCCTCCGTGCTCGGTTCGCTGGCCAGTGTGCTGCGGCTGGACGACGACCAGCGTGACTACCTGAGCGAGTTGGCGGGCAAGGAGGCCGCGCGACCGCGCCGCCGAACGCGGCAGCGGGTGCGTCCCTCGCTGCGGCGGGTGCTCGACGACCTGCGGTTCACCCCGGCCTTCGTGCTGGGCAGGAGCATGGACATCCTGGCCTGGAACCCCCTCGCGGCGGCTTTGGTGACCGACTTCGGGCAGCTGCCCGCCAATCACCGCAACTACGTCCGCCTGCTGTTCACCGACTCCGCGATGCGTCGGCTCTACGCGGACTGGGAGACCGTCGCGCACACGAGCGTCGCGCTGCTGCGCAGGGAAGCGGCCCGGTATCCGGACGACGCGCGGTTGGTGGAGCTGGTCGGTGAGCTGTCCGTGCGCGACACCGAGTTCCGGCGGTGGTGGGCCGCCCACCACGTCGCGAGTCAGCGGATCGGCACCAAGACGCTGCACCACCCGGTCGTCGGAGACCTCGACCTCGACTGGGACACGTTGACCTGTGCGACCGACCCCGACCAGCAGCTGGTCACCTGGACCGCCGAATCCGAGTCCCCCACCCACGAACGGTTGCGCATCCTCGCCTCCTGGGCTGCCGAGCACCGGCAACCGGCCGAGGAGCGAGGAGGCCGGCCGCGGCACTGAGGCGTGCCCTACCCCAGGAGGGGCATTCCCCGCGTCGGGGCGTTCCCCGGAACGCGGGGCTGGTCGGCTCCCACTGGCGCGGGCAGTCTGGCGCCATGACGACGACACTGATCACCGGAGCGAACAAGGGGCTGGGGTTCGAGACAGCCCGTCGGCTGGTGGAGGCCGGGCACACCGTCTACGTCGGCAGCAGGGATCCGGAGCGCGGTCGGCTGGCCGCCGATCGGCTGGGTGCCAGGTCACTCGTCCTCGACGTCACCGATGACGAGTCCGTCGCGGCGGCGGCGAAGACCGTCGAGGCAGGCGGTGGGCTGGACGTGCTGGTCAACAACGCCGGGACCGAGGGGCGTACCCCGGAGGGAGGCGTGGTCCCCGCCGCCGAGGTCACCGCCGAGATGACGCGCGGGCTGTTCGAGACCAACGTGTTCGGCATCGTGCGGGTGACCAACGCGTTCCTGCCGTCGCTGCGTCGTTCCACCGCCCCCGTGGTGGTCAACCTCAGCAGCGGACTGGCTTCCCTGGCGGGGATGACCACACCGGGCACACCGGTCCACGCGTATCCGGGCATCGCCTATCCCGCCTCGAAGGCCGCCGTCAACATGATCACCGTGCAGTACGCGAAGCAGTTGCCCGAGATGCGGATCAACGCGGTCGACCCCGGTTACACCGCGACCGATCTGAACCACAACACGGGGACCCGGACCGTCGAACAGGGTGCCGAGATCGTCGTTCGCATGGCGCGGATCGGTACCGACGGGCCGACCGGTGGCTACTTCGACGAGGCGGGTCCGCTGCCCTGGTGAGGCCCGGCCCGTTATCGACGAGGCCGACGGGCTGGCAGTATCGGGGTGTGACTACACCGATGCACGGCCGCGTCCCCGAGGTGGCCCTCGAGGAACTGCCGACACAGCTGCCCGAGGGGGCGCTGCTGGATGTGCGGGAGAACGACGAGTGGTCCGCCGGGCACGCCCCGGACGCGGTGCACATTCCGATGAACGAGATCCCGCAGCGGCTCGACGAGATTCCAGAGGCCGATCAGCTCTACGTGATCTGCCGCTCGGGCGGGCGCTCCTCCAAGGTCACCGCCTACCTGAACGCCAGCGGCTGGGACGCGGTCAACGTCCAGCGGGGGATGAACGGCTGGTCCGCTCTCGGCCGCCCGCTGGTGTCCGAGGAGCCGGATACGGAACCATACGTGCTGTGAGGAGCTACCCACCGGCATCCGGCCCACCGATGGAGTGGACGGCCAATCCACCGGGCGGTCCCCGGCAGCCACGCCGATCGCACCGCAGGCGGCCCTACACCGGACCGCCTTCCTACCCGGCACCGCCGCGTTGGGGTTTCCCGCCGCTGGCGTGGCGCTGGCCGTTGGCACTTCCCACGAACGGACGAGCCGATCCGGCCGAACGGATCGTCTCGTTGTCCGTCACCACGGTCGCCACGCTCTGGATCACGGTAGTGCTGGGCAGCGCCGCGGCGACTGCCGAGTTCTGGCGCTACCTGCTGCTCGTGCGGAGCAAGAACGGTGCGCTGGACGGGACTGTTCTGGCGGTCTCGGACGCGCTCGTGGCCACTGCCGGAATCATGACCTGGTTGTTCGGGGTGCTCGGGGGGATCTTCGGGGTGCTGTGGGCACTGCGGGCCCGGGCCTACGCGCATCAACGCGCCGAGCTGCGCCCGGCGCGCCGGGACTGGCAGGTGGTGGCCGGATTCCTCGTTCCGGGACTCAACCTGTTCGTGCCGGGATCGGCACTCGCCGAGCTGGAGCACGCCACGCTGCGCGGAATCGGCGAGGCGGATGGACGCGGACGTCCCGCACCGTCGCGGATCGTCAAGCTGTGGTGGAGCGGTTGGTGCCTGAGTCTGCTGCTGGGCTGGACCGCGCTGCTCTGGGGGCTGCGGGACAGTGCGCAGGCGCTGGCCGACGGGGTGCTGCTGCACGCCGTCTCCGACCTGGCGCTGACCGGGGTGGCGGTGCTGTCGATAATGGTGGTCAGACGGTTCAACCGGCTGTTGGTGCCGCCGGACCCGACTACCTCCCGGCCCGTGCGGGTACGGCGGGTGACCGGTGCCCCGGAACCTCCCCGCGCTTCCAGGCCGCCGCACGCGGCGCGTTGAGCGGTGCCGAACCGTCCTCCGGGGGAGACTGCGCGCTGGTGGGATGTGTCGGTGTCGTCGCGCGGGAAGCCGGATGTGACACAGTGCTTACCCGAGCACGGCAAGCCCAGACGAGCACTACCGGGAGACAGACTTGAGCGAACGCACCGAAGCACAACAGCGCCCCGACTCCGAGATACCGGTGGTCGGTCGCAGGCAGCCGTGTCCGTGCGGCTCCGGCAAGCGCTACAAGGCGTGCCACGGCGCCTCCGGCGGACAGAGCAAGATCAAGGTGACCAGGCCGTTCGAGGGGATCGCGGCCGAGTGCGAACTGGTCGCGCTGCGCGAGTTCGTGCCCTCGGCGACGGCGGTGCTGCCCCGCACCTCCGGTGAGCGCGAGATCGAACTGGCCACGGTGCTGCCGATGGCCGCGGCCGCCCTGGTGCGTACCGACGGCAAGGCGTTCGTCGGACTGCAGGTGCAGACCAAATCCGGTGATATCAGCAGGGACCTGGCCCGCGCCGTGGAGTGGGCGGAGACCGCGGAAGCGGGCAACTCGCTGTCCGCGATCGGACCGGAGGACGCTCCGGAGGGCACGGTTCCCAACCGGCTGCAGGACCTGATGGACACCGAGGCGCAGCTGGACGTGCGGATACACGAGGACTTCTCGTGGTGGATGCCGGAAGGCGTGGAGGCCTCGGGCGAGGTCGCCATGTCGCTGGAACGGGCCAACGCCGCGATCATGCCCACCCGCAGGTTGGAGACCGAGGGCGTGCACGCCGCCTACTGGGTGGACGCGACCGACCGTGCCCATCTGCGTTGGGTGCGCCCCGAGCCCGAGGAGAAGCTGATCTCGGCGATGGCCCGGTTGTCGGCGCGCGGTGAGCTGGCGCTGGACGAGGACAGCCGTTACGCGGGCTCGTTCCGGGCGCACGGCCTGTTGGTGCCGGTGTGGGATCTGGACCGCGAGAAGCACCACCGCGAGTGGGAGGAGCCCGCGGCCGCGCTGGGGCAGCGGTTGGACGAGGCGCTGGCCTCGCTGGACGAGCGGGGCTTGGACGCGGCCGAACGGCGTGCCCGGGACGGTCTTCGCGGGCGGCAGATCACCATTCGTTGAGCAGGGTAGGTGGCTCGGCCCGCGTGGCGGTGCGGGTGGCGGAACCTCGCGCACGGCTCTCGCTGCGGGGAGGCCCGACATCGAGTAGGCACCTACGCCACGTCGGGCCTTCCTCGCGAGAGCCGCACGCGAGAACCCGCGGCGGTGCCGACCGCGAGGGTGGTCGGAGTGCGGCTTGCGGCGAAGCAGCGCGGCGATTTCTCGCGAAATCGCGGTGCTGGTGGGGCGGTGTGGCTGGGGCGGCGGCGATTTCTCGCGAAATCGACACCCCTGGGCCCGTGTCGGGAAGCGACCGTGCGTGTCGCAGCGCGCGTGTCCCCGGTGCGTGAGGCGGATGCATTGCAAGGCCGGGCCGCCTCGCAGCGTAGGTCGCTACTCAAGAGCGGCCCAACGCCGCAAGGCGCCGCCTCACGTGCCGGCTACCCGGCCATCCCAGCCACGAGCCACGCAGCGGGATCTCAGACGGCGCCGCCGGCGGCCTCGGGCGCGGAGGGATCCTCCCCGTCGTCGCCCACCTGCTCCCGGGCGAGGAAGTTCTCGATCTCGAAGAGGTTGCCGTCCGCGCGGTCGACCACGGTCAGCAGGGTGGACATCTGCGCGACCTCCTCGACCTGCTCCTTGAGGAACCACTGCATGAACTGCTCGCCGATGTAGTCGTCCTCGGCGCGCGCGGTCCTGGCCAGCATCTCGATCTCGCGGGTGACCTCGCGTTCCTGCTCCAGCGCCAGGGCCACGGGTTCCCGCGCCTCGTTGAACTCGTTGCGCACCTCGTCGACCGCCGGAATGTGCACGGAAATGTCGTTGTCCATCAGGAAACGCACGATCATCATACCGTGATTGCGCTCTTCCAGCGCCTGCTTGTAGAAGTGCGCGGCGAGGCGGGGGAGATCGGATTTGTCGAACCACACCGCGAGTGCGATGTACTGTTGCGAGGCATTGAACTCGCTGCGCACCTGCTTCTGCAGCAGCTGGTGGAACTTGGACTCGTGTTCTTCCGGATTGGCTGCCTTCAAAGTCATGCCACGAATGTACGCCTTTTGATTCGCGGCGCATTTCTCAGGGTTTCCTCAAAAAAGTTTGGCTTTCCTCAAATAAGTGAGCCTCAGCGAATTGAGGTTAACCTCAGCGAAGTGACCCGTATCGCCCGAGATCGTGCCACCCCGAGTCTCGCACGGAAAATTCATCGTCCCGAGCGACCCCCTGGTCGGTAGCCGTCACGAGATCCACCCCCTGCCGAGCAGCTCGGCGTGGAACGCCTCGTAGCTCTCGGCGAGCCGTGCCACCTCGCCGGGCACCGGTTCCACCGACTCGGCGTCCGGTGTCATGGCCGCGGCGGCCGACCCCAGATCGGGGTGGACCGTGCCACAGGCCGCGAGCAGTGCGGCTCCCAGCGGCGTACCGGCCCGGGGAATCCGCAGCACCGGTTCACCGAGCACCGAGGCGCGGATCCGGCACCAGGTGAGGCTGCGGGCACCTCCTCCGGCGGTGCGGACCTGTCCGGTCACGGGTGCGCCGAGCGAGTCGAGCCGTCGCAGTGCCAGTTTCTCGCAGAACGCCACGCCCTCCAGCCGTGCGCGGTGCAGCTCCACGCGGTCGGCGGGCTCGCCCGACAGGAAACCGCGTGCCCGCCCGTCGGAGAACGGGAAACGTTCCCCCTGCCTGCGCAGCGGGTAGCACAGCACCCCGGCGGGGCCACGTGTCGCGGCAGCGCGGTCCAGCTCGGCCAGCTCGTCGGTCACGTCGGCCAGGGCCTCACCGCCGGTGTTCGACGCCCCTCCCGGCAGCCAGCCGCCCTCGGGGTGCCGGTGGCTGTAGACCACACCGGTCGGGTCGTGCACCAGTTCCGCCGAGACCGCCTTGAGCACCAGGGTGGTCCCGATGACCGTGACCACCCGCCCGGTTTCCACCGCCCCCGCGGCGAGCTGCCCGGCACAGCCGTCCGTCATCCCGGAGCGCACCTCGCAGCCGACCGGCAGCCCGGTCTCGGACGCGGCCTCGCGGGAGACCGTCCCCAGCGGTCGTGCGGGTGCCACCACCTCGGGCAGCCGCGCGGCGTCCACACCCACCGAGTCCAGCGCCTCGTGCACCCACTGTCGGCGCAGCGGGTCGTAGCCGCTCTTGAGCGCGTGGCTGCTGTCGGTGGGCACCGGATGCCCCACCAGCCGTTCGGCTACCAGGTCCGGGGTGTGCAGCAGCCTGGCTCCGGGGTCCTCGGTGCGTTCCGCCAGCAGCGCCAGGTGCGCCAGGCCCGAGGTGGCCGAGGGAGTGATCCCGATGTCGTCCCATCGCCCCGCTCCGGCACGCCGGGCCAGCGCGGCGTGTTCGGCGCCGCGGCGGTCGTCGTACATGATCGCCGGTGCCACCGGCTCCGCCGCGCCGTTCACGGCCGTGACGGTGCCCGAGGTGGCGCAGACGGCCAGCGCCGTGATCGCGCGGCTCCGGTCGCCGAGTTCGGCGGCGCAGCGGGCCAGCGTGTCGCGCACGGCGGGCCACCAGCTCCGCGCGTCCTGTTCGGAGGAACCGTCGGCACCGTGCACCGGCCGTGGCAGGGCGGTGGCCGCTGTCGCCGCGAGTTCGCCACCGGCGTCGCGTACCTCGACGCGCACCTCGGCCGTGGCGATGTCCACCCCCGCGACCAGCGGTTCGGTGGCTCCGGTGTGTCGTACTGCCGCTTCGGTGCTCAAGATCGGGTCCTTCACAGCCGTTCCAGTGCCGCTGGTAGCTCGTCGAGTGAGCGGATCACGGCGTCCGGTTCGGCCAGCTGTTCCGAGGTCGGGTGGGGAGGGGCCTCACCGCGCGTGATCCACACGCTGCGCAGCCCGACCCGTTTCGCGCCGCGCACGTCGGTGTCCAGCCGGTTGCCGACGTGCACGGTTTCGGCGGCGGAGACACCGGCACGGTCCAAGGCGTACCGGAAGATCGCCGGGTCGGGCTTCTCCGCGCCCACCGTCTCCGAGATCGCCCACACGTCGATGTGCTCGGCGATCCCGTCGCGGCGCAGTGCCCGCACCACCAGCTCTCGTTGGTTGGCCACCACGGCCAGGCGGTACGTCCTGGCGAGCGCGCGCACGGTGGGCAGTACTTCCGGGTACAGCGCGCTCGGGGGGTATTCCCAGTAGCTCTCGGCCAGATCGGACAGTCGTTTCCGGTCGTCCGGGGTGAGGAAGTGCTCCGCGATCGCGGTACGCAGCGAGCCCGCCTGGCGCTGTCGCTGTTCGTCGTAGACCCGCTGGAACGTCTCGCGGTCGATCTCGGCTCCGGCGAGTTCGCGGGTGGCCCGCAGCAGCGCGTCGCGGTAGACCGCGTCGTCGTAGATCGGCCCGCCGACGTCGAGCAGTACCAGTTCGGTGGAGGTGGGCCGGTGGTTGTTCGCTTCGCTGGTCATTGGTTCTCGTCGCGTGTTCGGGACCGTGTGGTCGGGCGGTGTGTCGCTCACCAGGATCGCGCATCGGCTCTCGATCCCGGTGTGCCGAGCCGAACGGCGCGTGTGGCGGAGTCGCTCCGCCACACGCGCCGCCGGGACGGGGCGTTCGGAGGTGCTTGCCCGTGACCGTTCCGAACGCCCCCTGACGCCACGCGGCGTCGCCTGCTCACCCGGTTGGTGCGAGCACCTCCCCGAGCGGTGGAGCGGGGTCTGACCGGTCAGCCGGTCGTGGCCCCTGCCGGGGCGGTCGCGGTGGCCGCCCGCGCCTTCTTGGCCTCGCCCGGGTCGCTGCCGTCCTTGACGAAGGTGGACAACACGGCGACGATCACGTACATCAGCGCGAACGCGATGGCCACGCCGCCGCCGCCGAAGACCGGGTGGATGGCGTAGACCGTCACCGGCCCGAGGAAGGCCGCACCGCCGGCGCCGAAGTTGAGCACCGCCAGTGCCGAGCCCTTGTCCTTGGTGGTGACCATGGACGGCATCAGGGCCGAGAGCGGGACGAATCCCGCCAGCAGCACACCGTAGACGGCGCCCAGCGTGGCGGCGACTCCGAAGCTCTCGCTGGCGATCGAGGCGAAGTACCACAGCGGGGTGGCGATCGCGCAGCCCACGCAGCCGAACCAGGTCACGGTGCGGCGCCAGCCGAAGTAGTCACCCAGCACACCGAACGCCAGGTTGGCCGCGATGTTTGCGCCGTAGACGATGCTGGTCATGGCCGCGATCTCGGGAGCGGTGAGGAAGCCGCCGCCGGGGGTCTCCGGTCCGAAGACGAAGGGGAACATCGCGAAGAAGCCGAACTCCGGCGCGGTGTTGACGATACGGGTGATACCGCCCGCCAGGGTCCGCTTGTCGCGCCAGATGATGTCGACGCCCTCGATCAGTCGTTTCGGGCTGCGCGGGTTCTGCACGGTCTCGTCGGCGATGGGCTTGGTGCCGTGCGGTTCCTTGACCGAGCAGCCGATCACACCGCCGACGGCGACCAGCACCAGCGAGAGCACCAGCGTGTTGTGCAGGCTCATGCCCAGCGGGCCGATCGCGAAGGCGGCCACCGCCGCGCCCAGGGTGGGCAGACCACCGGTGAACACGAACCAGAACCAGCCCGCGACCGAGCCGCGCATGTGCACCGGGCTGGCCACCTGCGCCCACACCAGGAAGGCGTAGGCGAACAGCGGGTAGGCGAAGCCGCGGATGCCGTAGATGGTCACGATCAGCAGGTAGCTCTGCGAGGGGATGGCCACGTACAGGAAGAGGAGTTCGAAGACGACCCACCAGCCCGCGCCGAGCCACATCACGTAGCGGGGTCCCCAGATCGAGGACAGCGTGCCGGAGAACCAGGAGGCGATCATCACGGCGAGGCCGTAGATGGTCACCGTGGCGAAGGTGGCCTGGGAGCCCGCCAGCCCGCCGCCTTCGGGCTGCGTCAGGTACTGGGTCAGGTAGGTGATCTCCACGCCGTCGCCGATCATGAAGATCAGCACGCCGACGAAGCCCCAGAGCAGCGGCTTGGGGATACCGATTCTGTCGAGCCAACTACGGCTCTCCGACGCGGCGGTCGAACCGTCCGCCGCTGCTGGTTGCTGTACCAATGTTTTCGCCTCCGAAGCGACTGGTGTTGCCGGACCCCGCGGCCTCGGTCGAGGGGCCCTGTTGACGCGGCGGATGGGCGATCGAGCTGTGATGCGCGGCACCGCCGGTGTTAACCGAGTATCATGCACCTCGTTACTTTCACGCGCAAGATGTTATTTCTGGGTTTCCGGTTGAGGACGCAACGTGTCCGATCGTGAACCGGTCCAGGGGTGATCGTTCGGCTCCACTGCGCTGTTCGGGCGACGTGTTCCCCGAGTCGTGTTAACCCGGGTCTGGACAATTAAAGTAGATAGAGTTAATTTAACGTCAAGTTTGTGAAAGGACGGCGCATGACGGTCAGTGAGGTAACCGAGCCCCGGTCGACGGGACCGCTGCGGGCGGTCGTGTTCGACATGGACGGCGTACTGGTGGAGAGCGAACATCTCTGGGAACGGATGTGGACCCGCTACGCCGCCCGGCACGGACACGAGTGGAGCGCCGAGGACACCTCGACGGTCCAGGGCATGAGCTCGCCCGAATGGTCGGCCTATCTGGGCAGGGTCTGCGGGACCCCGGAACCCGCCTCGGAGACCGAACGCGCGGTCGTCGACGACATGATCGCCGCGCTGGACGACGGCGAGATCGAACTGCTCGACGGCGCCCGTGAGATGGTCACCGAGGTCAGCTCGGTGGTGCCGATCGCGCTCGCCTCATCGGCGGCCAGGCCGCTGATCGACGCCGTGCTCAAGCGGCACGGCCTGGCCGAGCACTTCACGGCCACCGTCTCCAGCGCCGAGGTGCCCAGGGGAAAGCCCAGTCCCGACGTCTACACCGAGGCTGCCCGGCGACTCGGATTCACCGGCGCGGACTGCGCCGGCGTCGAGGACTCCAGCAACGGGATCCGCGCCGCCCACGCGGCCGGGATGAGCGTGGTCGCCATCCCCAACGCCGGCTATCCCCCCAAACCGGACGCCATCGCCTCGGCGAGCGTCGTCGCCGACTCGCTGGACCACGTGCGGAAAACCCTGCTGTCCATGCTGTCCGACCCCGTGACCGAGAGCGAGGGTGCCTGATGACCGGACTGACGGACTCCGCCACGTTCAAGGACTCCTGGCTGGACGGTTTCGTCGCCGCCTACGGCCGCACCGTGGCACGCGTGCCCGGTGCTTACGGCGTGGTGGGCAGGCACGCTCCCCGCCAGGGCAAGGTTTCGGTGATCATCGGTGGTGGTTGCGGGCACTACCCGGCATTCGCCGGACTCGTCGGTCCCGGCCTCGCCGACGCCGCGGTCATCGGCGACGTGTTCACCAGCCCCAGCGCCGAGCAGGTCTACCGGACCGCGTTGGCCGCCGACGGCGGAGCGGGCGTGCTGTTCAGCTACGGCAACTACTCCGGCGACGTGATGCACTTCGGGCTCGCCGCGCGGCGACTGGCGGCCGAGGGCATCGACAGCCGCACCGTGCTGGTCACCGACGACATCGCCAGCGGCTCCGCCGACACCCCCGAGGTTCGGCGCGGCGTGGCCGGTGACTTCTTCGTGTTCAAGGTCGCCGGTGCCGCCGCCGAGCGCGGCGAGAGCCTGGACAGCGTGGCCGCGTTGGCGCGCAAGGCCAACGACCGCACCCGCACCTACGGCGCGGCCTTCGGCGGCTGCACACTGCCCGGCAAGTCGGAGCCGCTGTTCACCGTCGACCCCGGCCGGATGGAACTGGGGCTGGGGATCCACGGCGAGTCCGGAGCGCGCGGCGTCGACACCATGAGCGCCGAGGAACTGGCCGCCGAACTGGTCGACAACCTGCTGACCGAGTTGCCCGCCGGGACCGAGCGGGTGGCCGTGCTGCTCAACGGCCTCGGACGCACCAAGTACGAGGAGATGTTCGCCTGCTATCCGGCCATCGAGCGCAGGCTGCGGGCCGCCGGACTGCGCCCGTACCGCCCCGAGGTGGGGGAGTTCGTCACCTCGCTGGACATGGCCGGACTCTCGTTGTCGCTGCTCGCGTTGGACGACGAGCTCGCCGAGCTCTACGACGCGGAGTGCGACACCCCCGGTTACCGGCCGCTGCGGCCGCTGACCGACCACGAGCCCACTCCCGAGGAACGTGGGGCGGCCCCCGCCGAGGACGCCACCAGCCGGGGCGGGATCGTGCACGAACTGCTCGACCGGGCGCTGGGCGACGTGGCCGACGCCGAGGACGAACTGGGGCGGCTCGACGCGGTGGCCGGTGACGGTGACCACGGCCAGGGCATCGTGCGCGGCCTGCGGGCCGCCGTTCGGGCAGCCGACCGGGTGGGCAGCGACGCGGCCGATCCCCGTTCGATCGGTGACGCGCTGCTGGCGGCCGGGACCGCGCTGGCCGACGCGGCGGGCGGCGCCTCCGGGGCGCTCTACGGAACTCTGCTCAGCCAGACCGGCGCCGGACTGCGCGAGCACGCGACCGTGGACACCGCCGTGCTCTCCGAAGCGGTGCGCGAGGCGTCCCGGGCGGTCGCCGAACTCGGTGGCTCCGCCAAGGGCGACAAGACGCTGCTGGACGCGCTGGAACCGTTCGCCGACGAACTCGCCGAGCGCTCCCTGGCAGGCACCGAGCTGCCCACCGCGCTGACCGCCGCCGCCGAGGTCGCCACGAAGGCGGCGCGGGACACCGAGCGGCTGACCTCCGCACGTGGTCGTGCCTCGCGGTTGGGCGGGCACGACCAGGGCACCGCCGATCCCGGTGCGACCTCACTCGCCCTGCTGCTCAGCGCCGTGGCCGCCGGAGTCTCCGACGGCGCGTGCGAGCGAAACCGTCGAAAGGGGAACCCGGAATCATGAGCCCGATCACCGTGGCCGTGGCGGCCGACAACGCCGGTGTGGCACTGAAGAAACTGATCGCCGAACAGCTGGAGGGTGACACCAGGGTCACCGAGGTGCTGGACTACGGCGTGCACGACGACTCCGACGACCGCGCCTACCCCCGGCTGGGACTAGCGGCGGCGGAAGCCGTGGCACGCGGCGACGCCGATCGTGCGGTGCTGATCTGCGGCACCGGCATCGGCATGTGCATCTCGGCGAACAAGGTCGACGGGGTGCGCGCTACTGTCGCGCACGACTCCTATTCGGCGGAGCGCTCCATCAAGTCGAACGACTGCCAGGTGCTGACCATGGGGTCCAGGGTCATCGGGCCCGAACTGGCCAAACGACTGGTCGACGAGTGGTTGGGCTATTCCTTCGACCCGTCCTCGGCGAGCGCGGCCAAGGTCGCATACATAACCGACTACGAACATCAGAGCTGATAGCCGCGGCTCGCGGCGGTCGCCGCGGCCGGAGCGGTCGGGGGCACCGCGCCCGCGAAGGCCGGTCGCCCCGGAAACCGCCGCGGTGAGCCATCGGACAGCGGTGAGACCGCTGAAGGAGGAATGAACAGTGCGCGTGCTGGCAGCGGGCGACAACTTCGTCGGACCCGACCTGCTCGAGAACGCCGTGCGTTCCCGGGTGAACGACGTCGAGGTCGGCAAGCTCAAACTGCCCTGGCCGGTCGAGCCGTTCGGCCCCGTCGGCGGGGTCGAGGAGGCCAGCGGAACCGAACAGCAGGTGATCGAGGCCGTCGAGGGCGCCGAGGTGTGCGTGACCCAGATGGCGCCGTTCACCGAGCGCGTGTTCGCGGCGGCACCCTCGTTGAAACTGGTCGCGGTCTCGCGCGGTGGTCCGGTCAACGTGGACCTCGCGGCGGCGACCAGGGCGGGGGTTTCGGTCACCTACGCACCCGGACGCAACGCCGCCGCTGCCGCCGAGTACGCGGTGGGCATGATCCTGGCCGCGATGCGCCGCATCCCGGACGCCGACGCCGAACTCAAGCGGGGCAACTGGCGGGGCGACTTCTACGCCTACCCCGAGGCGGGCATCGAGCTGGAGGGCAGCACGGTCGGCCTGGTCGGCTACGGCGCGATCGGCAGCAGGGTGGCCAAGGTGCTGCGCGCCTTCGGCGCGGAAGTACTGGTCGCCGATCCCTACGCCGATCAGGACGGGCTGCGCGCCGACGGTGTGGAACCAGTCGCGCTGGAGGAGATGCTGCCCCGCTGCTCGGTGGTCAGCCTGCACGCCAGGCTCACCCCGGAGACCAAGCACCTGCTCGACGCCGACCGCCTGGCGCTGCTGCCCGAGGGCGCGGTGCTGGTCAACACCGCCCGCGGTGGCCTGCTCGACTACCAGCCGCTGCCCGGCCTGCTGCGCAGCGGCAAGCTGGGTGCGCTGGCGCTGGACGTCTACGACGAGGAGCCCCCGCCGCCGGAGTGGCCGCTGCACGGCGCGCCCAACCTCATCACCACCCCGCACCTCGCGGGCGCGACCCGGCAGACCGCGCACCGCGCCGCCGAGATCGTGGCCGCCGAGGTGGATCGGTTCGCGCGGGGCGAGCGGGCCGCGCACCTGGCCAATCCCGACGTCCGGGGGAGCGAGACATGATCACCGCGGTCGACATCGGAACTTCGCTGACCAAGGCGGCGGCCTTCGACGACTCGGGCCGCGTGCTCGCCGAGGCGAGCAGGCAGTCGCACCTGGAGCACTACCCCGACGGCAGAGTGGAGCAGGACCTCGACGACGTGGTGTCCACCGTGGCCGCCGTGGTGCGCGACGTGGGTGAGCGGACCGGGCAGCAGCCGCGCGCCGTGGCGCTGACCGGGCAGGGCGACGGGTTGTGGTTGCGGGACTCCGCCGGGAGGCCGGTCCGGCAGCCCATCTCGTGGATGGACGGTCGCGCCGCTGCCGTGGTCAAGCGGTGGCAGCGCGACGGGGTCAGCAGGCAGGTCTACGAGCGCACCGGCAACGGGCTGTTCCCCGGTGCGCAGGGACCCCTGCTGGCCCACCTTCGCGACAACGAGCCGGAGTCGCTGCGCGACGCCGCGGTGGCCGGGTACTGCGTCGACTCGGTGCTGCACGTGCTGACCGGCGAGATCAGCGTGGACGCCTCGGACGCCTCCGTGCCGTTCCTGGACGCCGACACCAGGGAGTACGACGAGCGGGCGCTGGAGGCGTGCGGGCTGACCGAGTTCCGGCACCTGCTGCCCAAGCCGGCCCGGCCGCGGCAGCTCTTCGAGCTCGACGCCAACGGCGCGGAACTGCTGGGGCTGCCCCAGGGGTTGCCGGTCACGGCGGGCCCGTTCGACCTGCCCGCCTGCGCCGTGGGCGGCGGGCTGCACGAGTTCGGCGACGGGCTGCTGATCGTGGGAACCACGCTGGCCTGCCAGGTACTCACCGAGTCGGGCAACCGCCGTTGGCAGGAAGAGCCCTCCGGGATGTGGTTGTGCACGCCCGAGGAGAACCAGCTGCTGCACGGCATGCCCGCGATGGTGGGAACCGCCAGCCTCGACTGGGTGCTGGACCTGCTCGGCATGGAGATCGGTGATCTCGGCGGGGCGCTGGAGGCCAGCCCACCGGGAGCCAACGACGTCTCCGCGCTGCCCTTCCTGGCGCCGGGCGGGGAGCGCTCGCCATTCGTGGATCCGCGCGCCAGCGGGCAGATCAGCGGGGTGCGGTTGGGCACCAGCCGCAGCGACGTGGTGCGGGCGGTCTGCGAGAGCGTGGCCTACGCGGCGCGGCACTGCTTCGAGGCGGCCGGGCTGAACGGCAAGCTGGTGGCCTGCGGCGGCGGCACGCGCTCGCATCCCTGGGCGCAGGTGTTCGCCGACGTGCTGGGGCAGCCGCTGCACCTCACGGACGACCCCGGCATGGGGGCCAGGGGAGCGGCGGTGACGGCCGCCCGCGCGCTGGGCGACGAGGTGGACTCCGGCGAGTGGACGCTGCCGCTGCGCGAGGTCCGGCCCAACCCGGAGGTGCGGGAGCGCTACGAGGACGGCTACCGCCGCTACCGCGAGACGCTGGACAGCATGCGCGAGCTCTGGCGCGACTGGATGGGCTGAGACTCACGGGCCGAGATCGCTCTCCACGGGGTCGCTTCCCACGCGGTCGCTCCCCGTGGGGCGCGGCGATTTCGCGAGAAATTGACGCCGTCGTGGGGCGGTTGGCGCCTCCTTTCGCCGCCCCGCGAGGGTGGGACCGTGACCGGACACTGTCGGATCCCTCGTCCGAGGAGGTCACGGTCCCACCCGGTATTCGCCGTTTCCCGGGCTGTCCTGCACCCGGGATCCTCCGCTTCGGATGCCTCTTCGCGTCCCGGGCGCGGGCGGCTCGTGCCGGTGCGACGCGGTGCCGAGTACCGCGTCGTGCCCGTGCGGACGTTGTTCAGGCGTTCGTCGTACTCGGAGTGGCTTCCGATTCGCGCGGTTTGCGCAACATCCGGTCGACCGAGTAGTTGCCGCCGCTGAAGCCGAGGGCGAGCGCGGCGGCGGCCAGCACGAGCACGTACTCGTAACCTCCGCCGGAGGAGAAGAAGCCCTGGCTGAGGTGGACGAAGAACAACGCCCCGAGCATGACCGCCGCCAACAGCACGCCTACGAGCGGCAGTGCTACTCCCAGGATCAGTGCGATACCGCCCAGCGTCTCCACCAGCGCGGCGAACCAGGCTGATACTCCGGGGGCGGGTATTCCCATGCCCGCGAACGATTCGGCGGTGCCGCTGATTCCCCACTGGGTGAGTTTCTGCATGCCGTGGGCGATGAACACGATTCCGAGCACGACTCGCCCGAGAAGCAGGGCGAGATCGCGGATTCCGGCTGGTAACTGCGGCACGGTCTTCCTCCTGTGGTTCGGCGTCGGGGTTCCCCGACCGGGTAGTTCAAATTGAAACCATCGCCAAATTACCGGGTTGTTCAAATTCGAACAACCGCTATGATGGGTGCATGACGCAACCGAGGTGGCTGGACTCCGAGGAAAAGGCCGCGTGGAACGCCTTTCTGGCGGCGAGCCACCGGGTGGAGCGGCGTGTGGAACATCACCTGCGTGAGCAGGAGGGACTGTCGCATCCGCAGTACGAGATCCTGGTGCGGCTGGCCGACGAGCCGGAGTGGCAGCTGCGGATGACCGAGCTGGCCGAATCGCTGCTGACCTCCAAGAGCGGGGCTTCGTACCAGATCGGCAAGCTCGAGAAGGCCGGGCTGGTGTATCGCAGCTCGTGCCCCGGCGACGATCGCGGGGTGTTCGCGGTGCTGACCGAGAAGGGCATGGCGAAGCTGAACCGGGTGGCGCCCGGCCACGTGGAGCTGGTCCGCTCCTCGCTGATCGACCTGCTCAGCCGCGAACAACTGGCCGCGCTGACCGACGCGCTCGACACCGTGGGGCGGGGGCTGGAGGACTGAGTGACGCGATCCCGAGCACCTGTTTGCCGACTTCGAGTGGTCGTGCCGACACGAGTCGAGCGGCTGAGCGCGGTGCTCCGAGAGCTACGTCGTCGCCGAGAATCTTTCGGCGTGTCTCGTGCGCTGTCTTGCACCGGGGCTTCGCAGATTTCGCGAGAAATCGACGCCCCGGTCACGGCGTAGCGCGGCATGCGCGCCAGGTCAGCCCTGGTCGTAGTCGCCGGTTTTGAGGTGATTCAGGAATCCGGCCCAGATTGCGGGGGTGACGGTGAGGGCGCCGCCCGCGCGGTCCTTGGTGTCGCGAACGGCGATGGTGTTGTCGGCGAAGCCGACTTCGACGCAGTGGGCGTTGTTGGCGCTGCGGCTGGGCTTGCGCCATGTGTGCGGTGCGGGATGTTCACGGGTCATCGTCACGGCTGAGTTCCACCTTCCTGGCTGATCGGACACCGAACAGGACGCTTCGGAGCAGCTCATTACCCCTACGGGGTCACTTCGCCGCTGGCCACGACGGTAGCGACAACTCCAGGGCTCGTTGCGCCAAGTCGCACGGGTTTACTTTTCCGATGTTCTCAGTGGAAATAAAAGTGGAGGACAGGACTATCTGGTTTTCGTTTGCGGCCATGTACATCGCGCAACCCGAGCTTTTCATAGGAGCTTCCGTGTTTCCCACAATTGCGGGATGTCCGGAAACCTCCAGCTTTTCGAAGTATCCGTAGCTCGATTTGTTGTCGTAGTACTGCTGGATGGAGCGTTCGGGGAACGCGACTAAGAGCCCCTAACGCATTTGTTTGGGGAGTCGGCGCCAGCTGATGAGGCTGGTGGCGAGGGTGAGGAAGCCGTGGTGGATGTCGGTGCGGCGTTCCCATCGGGTGGCCAGGCGTCGGAACTGGTGTAGCAGTGCCAGGGTTTGTTCGACGACCCAGCGCACGGGCTGGTTGGTGTCGCGGGTGCGTTTCCGGCTGATCAGCGGAGTGATTCCGCGTTGCCGGAGCTGGTGGCGGTAGGGCTCGTAGTCATAGCCGCGGTCCGCGACGAGCACGTCGGGTTTGCGGCGGGGCCGTCCGCGTCGCCCTCGTACCGGCGGGACCTTTTCGACCAGCGGCAGCAGTTGGGTAATGTCATGCCGGTTGCCGCCGGTGAGGAGGGTGGCCAGCGGAATGCCGCCGCCATCGGTGATCAGGTGGTGCTTCGATCCGGTTTTGCCCCGGTCAACGGGGCTCGGCCCCGTGGCCGTGCCCCCCTTTTCGCGCGGACGTGGGAAGCATCCACACACGCCCGCGACCAATCGATCTGTCCGGCCGCGTTGAGTTCGGCCAGTAGCACCTCGTGGAGCTGGTCGAAGACCCCTGTTTCCTGCCAGTCCCGCAGGCGCCGCCAGCACGTCATTCCGGATCCGAACCCCAGCTCCTGCGGCAGGTCTTCCCACCCGATACCGGTGACCAGCACGAACAGGATGCCCTGCAACACCTGCCGATCCGGTAACGGCTTCGGCCCGGTCCGACCCGCCGGACGCGCCGGCAACAGCGGCTCGATCCGCTCCCACAACTCGTCTGAGACCACCCACGGCGCAGCCATCAACCAAGATCATCCCAGCCCGGTATCACCAACGTGTTAGGGGCTCTTAGTGGTCACGCCTATTGTGGTGGCGGCTTCGGTGGGTAGTAGTTCGCATGGTTCGAGTGCGGCGGGGTTTTTGGGGTTGGTGATTCCGGTTTCGGATTGCGAGGCGGATGAGGTCACGTTGCTGGTGGTTGTGTCTTCTGGGTTTCCGGTTTGTCCCGTTGAGTTACTGGAGCAGGCGGCCAGTGCCATGGTCAGTGCGAGCCCGCCCGCGATGACAGCGCCGCGTCGTGCCTTGTGCATGAGGTTTTCCACGGTGTTCAGCTCTGCCTTTCGGTGTCGCGTTGTGCGACCGAAGCGTTGTCCTCGGCGATGTCGTATTCGCGCAGCAGGGCTTCGTAAGCGGCTATCTTCTCGTTCAGTTTGTCGCGAATGTCCTCAGCGGCAGCGTGAAGCGATCCTTCGGGGGCGTTCATGCGCTTCTGGAGCGCCTCGCTCGTGAGGGAGGGGTGAAGGTGGTTGTGGAACTCCTGTGATGGAGGTGGTGGTGCCACATGGATCCTCCTCACGGAGGAGTTCCAGCTACCGGGTTGTGTCTGTGACCTCGGGAGGATGCTTCGGAGTAGCTCATTACCCCTGTGGGGTCACTTCGCCGCTGGCCACGATGGCAGAGATAGCTCCAGAGCCTGCTTTGCCAAGTCGCACGGATTTACTTTTCCGATGTTTTTAGTGGAAATAAACATGGAAGACATGACTATTTGGTTTTCGTTAGCGGCCATGTACATCGTGCAATTGGAACCCTCCATGGGGGCTTTCGTGTTCCCCACAACTGCGGGATATTCGGAAACTTGCATTTTTTCGAAGTATCCGTAGTTTGATTTGTTGTCGTAGTATTGCTGAATTGTGCGATCGGGGAGCGCGACTAAGGTAACTTGCTTCGAGCCATTCTCTCTGCCTTTCCAAGCGCACAGATCTGGGAGGCTGGGTTTGAGATCGTTCTGTTTCCTTTCTCCTCTGGTCTCCACTCCCAGTGTGGCGGTGGCTTCGGTGGGTAGTAGTTCGCATGGTTCGAGTGCGGCGGGGTTTTTGGGGTTGGTGATTCCGGTTTCGGATTGCGAGTCGGACGAAGCTAAGCTGCTGGTGGCTGTGTCTTCTGGAGTTCCGGTCTGGCCCGTTGAGTCACTGGAGCAGGCGGCCAGTGTTATGGTCAGCGCGAGTCCGCCCGCGATGACAGCGCCGCGTCGTGCCTTGTGCGTGAAGTTTTCCACGGTGTTCAGCTCTGCCTTTCGGTGTCGCGCTGTGCGACCGAAGCGTTGTCCTCGGCGATGCCGTATTCGCGCAGCAGGGCTTCGAAAGCGGCTATCTTCTCGTCCAGCTTGTTACGAATATCTTCAGCGGCAGCGCGAAGTGATCCTTCTGGATCGCTCATACGCTTCTGGAACGCCTCGCGTGCCTTTCCGGTGGTGTCGTCGTATGCGGTCAACTCGCCCGGGGCGATTGTTGTTGAGTTGTTGGCGATCTCTGTGGCCTCGTCTCTTGCCTTGCGCAGGTCCGCGATGGATGCTTTGAGTTTGTCCTGGTCGACGCTGAAACCGTCTTGGCTCACGTCTGCTCCTTCCTGGGCCGTTGGCCGCTGGGTCGTGATCCGAAACCGGGTCACATCCTGCCGGATCTGGGTATGTCGCGTCAGCGGGATGGACCTACGGCCACTATGACGATCAGCACTCCGAGGTGTTCCGGGAACGCACCGCGATCACTCGGATGGTCCAATGCTGTCCATAGTGCTCGCGCAGGGGGAGCGGCCAACCAGGCGAGGTCGCTCTGCCGAACGGTCCGCGAGTCTGATCGGGATGCCGCTCGTGCCGCGTAGTGCCGGGGCTTTGGGAGTTTCGCGGGAAATCGACGCCCCGGCCACGGCGTAAACGGCGCTGGGTTGGGTCAGCCCTGGTCGTAGTCGCCGGTTTTGAGGTGGTTCAGGAATCCGGCCCAGGCCGCTGGGCTGACGGTGAGGGTGCCGCCCTGCCGGTCCTTGGTGTCGCGGATGCCGACGGCCTGACTGGATAAGGCGATCTCGACGCAGTTGGTCTTCTGGTGCGACCGGCTCGACTTCCGCCAGGTTGCATTGGTGGGAATCATTGGTGTTTCTCCATGTGTGCGGCGTTTTGCTCGACGATCTCTCGTGATTCCGCTTCAGGGTGGGCCAGCTCGTGCAGGGTGACAACGGCTTCCCGGTAGGCCGTGACGTCGCGCATGCCATAGAGAAACGCTGCGGAGCTGTAGTGCTCCAGATGGACGATCGGCGCGGCTTTCGAGAACTCGTACAGCACGAAGGGTCCTGCGTGTGCCGGATGAACGATCTGTTGCCGCGTGGGAAGAACCCGGATCGTGATATTCGGTTCCTCGTCCATTTTGAGCAGATGGCGTAGTTGCTCTGCCATGACCGGATAGCCACCGGTGGGCTGCTGCAGAGCTTCCTCGGAGATGATGGCCGTCAGGTGCGGACCATCCGCTCTCGTGATCGTGTCACGCCTGCCGAGACGCAGCACGACTCGTTTTTCTGTTTCACCGGGAGAGATCCCCGACATCACGGTGCGGGTGTAGTCGGCGGTTTGGAGCAGGCCCGGAACCAGCAGCGGTGACACGTCGGTGATGGCAGTCGCGGATCTTTCGCACTCGATCAGTGTCTTCAGCTGCTGTTCTACACCGGGCGCTCCCGAGGTGAGCCAGTTCGGTTCACCGACTTCTCGGGCGATGGCGAGGATGCGTTCGTACTCGGTATCGCTCACCCCGAGAGCCGAGAGGTAATCAGCCACTCTTTCGGGCTCAGGTACGGCATCGCCAGTCTCGTAACGGGACACCGTCATGTGGTGCGTACCGAGTCTTTGTGCCAGTTGACGGATGCTCGCTTTCGCCTGTTGGCGACATTCACGCAGCTCAGCGCCCAGCGCTCGTGCTTGCGGGCTTCCTCGTGCGCTGCGGGCCATGTGCCACATCCTAAACACTCTCGTTGACCCTCATAGATCACCTGAAGGTGTCATTGACCAGGAGTGATCCCAACTTGGAGTCTGTAACATGTGACAGCTTGTTAAACATGTGCAACTGTCGCTCCGAAGTAAAGCGATCTCGCTGAAACGTTCGAGAGAGTTCACAAGGAGTGTTCGCGATGCTTGAGGTTCCGTTGTTGGGGTGGGGTTGGTCGGGTCCGGTGGTGTGGTGGAACCCGGTGGGCGGGTTTCGACACGCCTTCTCGCGGGAGGTTCGGCCGCGTCCGGAGCAGCGGCGTGACACGTTGTGCGGGCAGCACGTGGTGTTGACGGATCCGTCCGAGGTGGACTGGCTGGTGCCGACCTGTGACATCTGCATGAGCGCGGCGATCGAGCACGGCCGTGAACAGGAGCGCCAGGAACAGGAGACCAGTCGCAAGCTCCGCGAACGCTTCGGCGATCACGGGGGTGCGCTGTGACGGCGGCCAGCACGCTGGGCCCGGCCGTGCCGCACCAGCCACTCGGGTTGCTGTGGCTGATCGGCACGGTGCTGGCGCTGGCGGTGGGCAGCGCGCTGGCCCCACTACGCGGCGGGCACGGCGAGCACGCCGACGTCGGTCCGGGCGCGCTGACGGTCGCCGGTCTGCTCGCGCGGCACCAGACACCGAACTCGGCCGAACGCCGCGACGACAGTGCCACCACCGGGAACAGCACGCCGGGAGTGAGCTGTGGCCCTATCCCGCCGGGCTCGCTGTTGCGGCGAGCCACGATCGTGCTGCACGGCCCCGACCGCTCACCCGACTCGGGCTGGTGGGACGCCCTCGGCCACCGGCCGGATCCCAACCCCACACCGGCCGAACGACGCGCCCTGCTCAACCACCCCGACTACCGACCCCACAACGCGGCCAGACAACGACCACGCCACCCCACCAGCCTCGCGGAGGAAGACCTCGCCAGGCTGCTCAGCCTGCCCGAAGTGCCCGAGCGGATCCCCGAACCCGGCTACATCGGCGAACACCGGCTCGAAGCGAGCCGTTCCCGCTCCGCAGCGGTAAATCCTAAATGGACGGAACTCGGAAACGGTGGAGAAGGATGCGAGGTGAGGCACATCGGCGAACCGTCGCCGTACCGAGAACGGGCCATGGCTGCCTGAACGGTCGGCGAGAGCACTGTCGCTCCGCCACCGACAGCAGCACACGTATCTATCCAATGTCTCCCGCCAACGTTCTTGCCAACGACCGGCTCGGTCGCTGTGTGCGATACTGCCGCTCGCGTTTCTTCGAGCGCGATCGCTGAAGGTTGGGAGCCGCTACTGCCGCTCCCAGCCTTTCTTCGTTACGAAGCCATGAGGAGACACCCCGGAGATCACCCTGCTCAGCGCCGACGAGCGGATCGTGCTGCCCAAGAGTGGAAGCCGATGAGCGCGGCGATGGAAGTCGCATCCTGATCCGGCGGAAGCAGTGCTCGCGGGGCGCGTGTGAGCTGGGTTCCGCCTCACTCCACGAGCGGACGTAGTGCCCCCGAATAGAGTGCCTGCTGCCCGAACAGGTGGTAAGTGACGGCGACCGAAGTCCACACCGCCCACGGTCCTCCGAGCAGCAGTGGGGAGGTGCGGTCGAACTCCAGCGTCAACGTCTGGTTGTATATCTCCGGCCAGCACCCGGTGACTGCGCTGTAGTCGAACGGCAGAAGTCGGCCATCCGCGCGACAACGAACTCCGCGATCGGTGACGATGACGGTCGTGCTCTGGAACCCACGCCACTGCGCCGCTGCCATTCGTTCCGCCTGTTTGCGCAGTCTGGCGTTCTTGGCGGAGTTGGCCAGCGAAGCCCCGAGCACGAAAGCCGGGTTCCCCACGGCCGCGAAACCGCCGTAATGGACGTCGACGTCCGCGGCTCCCCATCGTGCGTACATGATCGGAGCAGCACCCCAACAATGTTCTCCGGGGAGGACCACCCCCGGCAGGGATACCGGCGGTGGTTCAACGCCCGAGTGCAGGGTTCGCCATAACGACCGGGCGGCTTCCCTGCCCTGCCTGTTGAGCTTCTTGAACTCGCGCCGCCGTCCCATGTTCGAGTGCCTCCCCAGCCGATCGAGGGTAACCGCAACGACTACGTTGAGCGGTCACTTCAACACAAGACGATCATGCCATGTTTCTCGGACGGACCTGTTCCTGTTGGGTTGGCCCGGCTTCGGAAGCGGGGTCGGGAACAGCCTGGGTGCGCGAGTCTGCCTGGTTCCGTTCCCGGTGCGGGGACAACGCGAGTGGATCCGGCACCGAGGGCAGTACTGGCGGTTCACCCGAACGATATGTTGATCTTGCTCTTCGGGTGTTCGACAGTTTTCCCGGGAATCACGAAATGATCATGAGAAAGGATCGGTTCTCGGTGAAGCCGAAAAAGCGGATCGCACTGGTACTCGCGACGGCGCTCTCCCTGGTGGGTGTAATGGGCGCGGGAGCGGGTGCCGCCGAACAGCACGAACAGCGGCCTGGGGCGCGCGAGGCGCAGACCTCGATCGTGCTGGACGAGCCCTACCACCTCTACAACCGCAGCGCCCACCTGTTCATGATCACCAAGGGGTGGAACACCTCGAAGAACGGCATCCTGGACCTGTGGCACCAGCACCGGACCGACGCGAACCGGCTCCAGGAGCAGTGGAAGTTCCTGCCCACCGGTTTCAGCGGGGTGCTCCGCATCAAGAACGTCGGCTCGGGTCTCTGCCTGCAACCCAACAATCAGGACGCGCTGCGCCACGTGCGGCAGCAGGAGTGCGACCGCGGCGACCGCGAGCAGTGGTGGAACGTGGACAAGGACGAGGGGCTGCGCATCTCGCCGTACAACAACGCTCACCGGGTGATGAACCCCTACCAGGTGGCCTATCCCTCGCGCGACATCGTGCTGAACAAGGACGTGGACAGCCTGTCCCAGCGGTGGAGCGCCGTTCCCATCGACTGATTCGCACCTGACTAGCGGAACGGTCGGCTCGTTCCTTCCGACGGATCGGAAAGGATCGAGCCGACCGTTTTTCCGTTCCGATTCCGAGCGGGGTTTTTCCGCTTCGGCGGGAACGCTGAATCGAGCACCCGCCGGTTATCTCCACCGGTAATCTCCGCCGGGAGATTCAGCCGGAGAGCACCTTGTCGGGAATCGCCTCCGGTTCGGGTCGGTTTCCGTCACTCGTGCTACGCGGGGTGCGCCGAACGGTGCACCGCCGCCGCGTAACCGTGGCGGATGCGAACCACCAGATCCGCCCGGTGCACCTCGCGGTCGTGGTGCGTCACCCGCACCACGGTGCGGCCGCGCGACTCGCGTTCCAAAGTGTCCAGCAGTTCCAGCGCGGTCGGCTCGTCCAGGTGGGCGGTCGGCTCGTCCAGCAGCAGCACCTCCGCGTCGGGAACCAGCAGCGCCCTGGCCAGCGCCAGCCGCCGCGCCTCACCGCCGGAGAGCTCGGTCCCGCCGGTGCCGACCACCGTGCCCAGCGAGTCCTCCCAGCCTCCCAGCCCGGCCGAGCGCAGCGTCGCCGCCAACCGGTGGTCGTCGGCGGTGGGATCGGCCAGCCGGAGGTTCTCGCGGATCGTGGTGGAGACCAACTGCGGGTCCTGCGGGCACCACGCGACCCTGCCACCCACCGCGCACGTCCCGCTCGTCACCGGTAGCAGACCGGCCAGCACCGCCAACGTGGTGGACTTCCCACCGCCCGAGTCGCCCACCACGGCCACCTGCGATCCCGGTGGGATCCGCAGCGTCAGCCCGGACAACGCGGGCTCATCGGCACCGGGCCAGCTCGCTCGGACGCCTTCGAGCAGCACCTCGCCCGGAGCGACCGGCGGTTCCTGGGCCGGCTCGGTTTCCGACTCCCCGGACACCCCGACCGGGCGCTTCCCGCCGTCGATACCGCCGTCCCGTTCGGACAGCGCTCCACCGGACGGCGCTCCACCGGAGAGCACCCCTTCCGCCTGGTCCGGCTCGGACAGGAACGGGCTCAACCGCTGCTGTGCCCTGCGCAGCGGCAGCCACTGCTGCGCGGCGGTGGGAAGTTCGGAGACCGCCTCGGTGGCCGCCATCGGCACCAACGCGAGTAGCGGCGCCAGCACCGGGGCGAGCTCGCCTGCCGCTACCGCGCGTGCCGCCAGCGCGGTGCAGCCGATCACGGCGGCCCCCATCACGAGCGTGACGACGGCCCCGGCAGCACCCTCACCCGAGGCCGCCCTGCGCGCCTCGCGCGCCAGCTTCGCGTCCGCGCGTGCCAGTTCCGCACGCCGCTCACCGGCGGCTCCGAACGACAGCAGCTCGGCGGCGGATTCGAGCAGCCCCAGCACCCGGATGGCCACCTCCCGGCGTCCCGCGGCCACCACGGCCGCCGCGTGACGCTGCACCGCCAGCGCCACCAGCGGAGCCAGCACTCCCGCCAGCAGCAGCGCGACCGCGAGCAGCAGCCCCGCCTCGGGCAGCACCAGGGCCTGCACGACAACGGCCCCGCCGCCCACCCCGACAGCGGTCAGCGGCGGCCCCAGCACGCGCGGCACCAGGTCCCGCACGTTGTCGGTGTCGTCCACCAGCCTGGCCGCGCCGTCGCCGCGAACCAGCGCCGCCGTACGCGCGGGGCCCCAGCGGACCAGCCCGCCCCACAGCCGTTCCCGCAGGCTGCCCGCCAGCCGGAACGCGGCGTCGTGGGTGGCCAGCCGCTCCAGGTAGCGCAGCACGGCGCGGGACAACGCGAAGGTCCGGACCCCCACGGCGGCGACGCTGAGCGTCAGCACCGGTGGTTGCTGCGCGGCCCGCGCGATCAGCCACGCCGAGGCGGCGGTCAACGCTATGCCGGACAGCAGCGAGAGCACACCGAGCGCCGCGCCGCCGACTCCCCGCGCCGTGACCAGCTCCCGGATGCGGGCGGGTCCGGAGGCGGCGGGGGAGGACGCGGTGCCGTGCTCGTGCTCGTCGGGCGGCGACTCGCGCGGCTCGGCAGGTCCGGGGCGGTGGCTGGCCAGCAGCACGACGGCGCCCGACTCCGCCGCGTCCTCGATCGCTGCGGAGACGTGCGCGGCGGTGGCGGCGTCCAGGTGGGCGGTCGGCTCGTCCGCCAGCAGTACGCGGGCCCGGCCGCGCAACCGCAGCAGGGCACGCGCCACCGCCACGCGCTGCCGCTCACCGGTGGACAGCGAATCGACCGGACGGCCGGCCAGGTGCTCGGCCGCCGCCGCGCGCAGCACCTCGTCGATGTGGACGGCGGTGCCCTCGGGCTGGTCGCTGACGGCGAGCAGCAGCTCGTCGGTGACCGTTCCACCGGAGAACGCGGGACGCTGCGGGATCCAGGCGACCGTGGTGCGCCAGCTCGCGGAGTCCGGCCTGTCGATCTCGGTCTCGCCGTAGCGCAGCGTCCCGGACTCGGGGGTGGTGAACCCGAGCAGCACCGCGAACGTGGTGGACTTGCCGCTGCCGCTGGGGCCGATCCCGCCGAAGCCCTCCAGTCGGGTCACCCGCCCCGGATGAGCCGTGAAATCCAGCCCGTCGGGCGCGTGGCCCTCGCGGCGGGCCACCCGGAGACCGGTCACCCGCAGTGGGGCGGCGCTCGGAACTCCGGCGGCGTTCGCGATCCCGGCGGCGTTCGGAATCCCGGAAGGCGCGGGTGAGGAGGTGCCCTGCCCGGCATCCGGAGGCTCGAGCCGGACCTCCGCCACGCGGCGCACCGCCTCCAGGCCGTCCTCGCTGGCGTGGTGGGCCGCTCCCGCGTTGCGCAGCGGTAGGTAGCACTCCGGCGCCAGCACCAGCACGAGCAGACCGGTCGCCAGGTCGAGGTCACCGGAGACCAGCCGCATCCCGATGCTCACGGCCACCAGCGCGACCGACAGCGAGGCGCACAACTCCAGGACCAGCGCGGACAGGAACGCGATCCGCAGGGTGGAGACGCTGTCGCGCCGGTACCGCTCGCTGACGCGGCGCACCGCCTCGCGCTGCGCGCCCGCCCGGCCGAAGGCGGTGAGCACCGGCAGGGCGCGGACCAGTTCGGACAGCTGCCCGGACATGCGCCGCAGCGACTCGGCGGCCCGGTTGGTGCGGCTCTCGGTGTAGCGGCCGACCAGCCAGGCGAACAGCGGGATCAGCGGGACCGTGACCAGGATGATGGCCGCCGAGGTCCAGTCCGCGAGCAGAATCCGGAAACCGACGATCGCGGGCACCACGGCGGCGGTCACCAGTGCGGGTAGGTAACGCGTGAAGTAGGCGTCGAGCGCGTCCAGCCCCTTGGTGGCGAGCGTGGTGAGCTCCGCCGCTCCGTAGCGGCCGATCCACTCGGGGCCGCGCCGCAGCGCGGCGTCCAGCAGCAGCGCGCGCAGCTCCTCCTTCGCTCCTGCCGCCGCGCGGGCGGAGACGCTCGCGGTGGCCCAACCGAGTACGCCCCGGGCCAGTACCGCGCCGCACAACACCGCCAGCCGGTCGCCGATGGCGGCGGTGTCGAAGCCCCGCATGACCACCCGCGCCAGTGCGTCGGCCAGCGCCCACGCCTGCGTGATCAGCGCGAACGCGCTCAGCACGGCCAGCGCACCGCTGAGGTAGAGGGCGCGCCGGGTGGACGGCGACAGCCGGGGCAGCGCCCCCAACGGCCCCCCGGCGAGGACGGCGCTGCCGTCGCCGCTGTCGGCACTCGGGGAGCTGTTCGGCTCCCTCGAACGACCTGTCACGCTTCCCACCTCCCTCACCCGGTCTCTTCCAGCATCACTGCTGCTTTCGCGCTTTCGTTGCTTCGTGCCGTCGTGACGCCAACCGAGCCGTGGCCCCCGGGGGCGTCAATTTCTCGCGAAATCGCCGCGCCCCTTCGACCCAGGCCGCGCCCCGAGCACCCTCGCAGGCCGAACTCCCACCGCTCCCGCAGGCCGAACTCCGACCACTCACGTCACTCGCACCGCCGCGCGAGAGGTTCCGCCACTCGCACCGCCACGCAAACCGAGCGGCCACAACGGCTAAGCGGCGTGCACCGGGGGGATGTGCTTGGTCCCGATCCGCTTGCGGAACACCCAGTAGGTCCACCCCTGGTAGACCAGCACGGCCGGCGTCCCGAACGCGGCCACCCAGGTGACCACGGTCAGGGTGTAGGGGCTGGACGCGGTTTCGGCGATCGACAGCGACCACGCCGGATCGAGCGTGGAGGGCAGCACGTTGGGCCACAACGCGCCGAACAGGGTCACCACCACTCCGGCCAGCGCCACTCCCTGCAGCACGAACGCCTGGCCGTCGCGGCCCACCGCCTGCCGCGCGAGCGCGGTGAGCCCCGTCAGCAGCGCGATCAGCAGCGGAATCCAGGTCCAGGGCGCTCCCTCGCGCAACTGGGCGACCAGCAGCAACCCCACGACGGGCAGCAGCAGCGGGACCCCGAGCAGCAGCGCGAAGCGGTGGGCTCGTTCCCGCACCCCGCCCTCGGTCTTCAACGCCAGGAACGCGGCGCCGTGCAGCAGCGAGAAGGCCGCCACGGCCACGGCTCCGAGCACGTTGGGCAGCGTGAGGATGACCAGCGGACCACCGACCCGGTCACCGTTGGCGTCCAGCGGCAGTCCGAACACGGTCGCCGACAGCACGAGTCCGACCATCATCGGAGCGACCCACGAGGCGATCACGATCACCGTGTCCCAGGCACGACGCCACCGGTCGGTGTCGACCTTGCCCCGGTACTCGAACGCCACCCCTCTGCCGATGAGCACGAGCAGCAGCACGGTGAACGGCAGGTACGCGGTGCTCAGCAGCCCCGCGTACCAACCGGGGAACGAGGCGAACATGGCACCGCCCGCCACGATCAGCCAGACCTCGTTGCCGTCCCAGACCGGGCCGATCGTGTTGATCAGTACTCGACGTTCGGTCTCCTTGCGTCCCAGGACGGGAAGCAGCATGCCGACGCCGAAGTCGAAGCCCTCCAGGAAGAGGTAGCCCAGCCAGAGCAGGGCGATGATGCAGAACCAGACGGTCGGCAGGTCCATCAGGTCACTCCGGTGGTCGGTGCGGTCGGTCGTGCGCGGCTGATTCCGCGCGGAAACGGGTCACGGTATCGGTCGAGGGATCGGGCGAACCCGTCCTCCGGGCGGGCGTCAGTAGGCGAAGGAGAGGACGTCGTCCGAGCCGGATCCGCCCGAACCGGAGTCGTCGTCGGAGGACTTGTGCGGCATTACGGACTCGAAGCCGCCCCGCGCGTAGCGCACCATCAGGAACACCTCCACCACCAGCAGCACGCCGTACACGGAGGTCAGCGCGATCAGCGAGGTCATCATCTCGCCCGGTGAGACGCCGGACGAGACGGCCTGCGCCGTGTACATCCAGACACCGTCCACTCCCGAGGGGTTGGGATTCGGGGCCACCACGAACGGCTGGCGCCCCATCTCGGTGAAGATCCAACCGAACACGTTGGCGAGGAACGGGGTGGCGATGGACGCCAGTGCCAGCGGTCCCCACAGCCGCCCGCGCGGGAACCTGCCGCCCCTGGTGAACCAGAGCGCCCCCAGGGCGGCCAGCGCCGAGACGGCGCCGAAGCCGATCATGAACCGGAATCCCCAGTAGGTGACCGGCAGGTTCGGCTGGTACTCGATCCGCTCGCCCGCGAGCTCGCCCAACCTGGGGTCGTCCGGGTAGTGCGTGCCGTACTTCTCCGCGTACTCGCCCTGCAGCTGCTGCACGCCCTTGACCTCGGTGCTGAAGTCCCCGTGGGCCAGGTAGGACAGCATGAACGGCACGGTGATGCTCTTGACGCTCTCGCAGTCGGGGCGGCTGACGTCGCCGTAGGCGAAGACCGAGAAGCTGGCGGGCTGTTCGGTGTGGCACAACGCCTCCGCCGAGGCCATCTTGAGCGGTTGCTGCTCGAACATCAGCTTGCCCTGGATGTCGCCGGAGATCGCCAGCCCCACGAAGGAGAACAGCGCCACCCACGCGCCGACCCGCATCGACTTGTGCCAGACCCGGCGGTCCTCGTCGTGCGGCATGCCCTGCCGGTCGCGCTTCCAGACCTTCCACGCGGCGATACCGAGCACGAACGTGCCCGCCACCGCGAAGCACCCGAATATCGTGTGCGGGAAGGCCGCGAGCAGGGTGTTGTTGGTCAGCACGGCCCAGATCGAGCTCAGCCGGGGCTCCCCGTCGACCATCTCGACACCGACCGGGTGCTGCATCCACGAGTTGGCGGCCAGGATGAAGTAGGCCGAAGCCACGGTGGCCAGCGAGAACGCCCAGGCGCAGGCCAGGTGCACCCGTTTGGACAGCCGGTCCCACCCGAAGATCCACAGACCGAGGAAGACCGATTCGACGAAGAAGGCGACGATGCCTTCCATGGCCAGCGGCGCCCCGAAGACGTCGCCCACGAACCTGGAGTACTCGCTCCAGGCCATGCCGAACTGGAACTCCTGCACGATGCCGGTCACCACGCCCATGGCGAAGTTGACCATCATGAGCTTGCCCCAGAACTTGGTCATCTTCAGGTACCGCTCGTTACCGGTGCGGTACCAGGCGGTCTGCATTCCCGCGACGAGGATCGCGAGTCCGATCGTCAACGGGACCATCAGGAAGTGATAAACCGTCGTGATCCCGAACTGCCACCTGGCGATGTCGAGGAGATCCACGCGTACCAGCCTGCTCCCGAGCCGACGGGAATTGCAGGACAAATCGTCCTCATTCCCTCGGACGAGGGTCCTGGCGGCGACCGGGACGTTGGTCCTGACAGGGGAGGACCTGTAGCCCGATTCGGGGTGAATCGCGCCGCGGTCAGGTGAGTGGGAAGGGCTTCACCCACGAATGAACGGAATTCTCACTCCGAAATCCGCCGTTGTAAACCGTCCGTCCGAAATTCCGCCGAAGAAGCCGCCCCGATTCGCGGCCCCGGGGACCACTTCAGTCCGCACCGGCACCGTCGATTTCTCGCGAAATCGCCGCGCCCCTTCGACGCGAGCCGAGCCCCGATCACCCCCCCGGCAGGGCCGAGCTCCCACCACTCACGCAGTCGGCACCCCCGCGGGTTCTCCCGTGCGGCTCTCGCGAGGAAGGCCCGACGTTGTGTAGATCGCTACCCGATGTCGGGCCTCCCCGGAGCGAGAGCCGTGCGAGAGGTTCCGCCACGAAACCAGCTACGCAGACCGAGCCGGCAATTCGACTACCCGAGAGCGTCGGAGACGGCGGAACAGGTGCGTACGACGAGGGGCCCGACCTCGTCCGGCGAGAGCGGCTCCATGGCCACCACGCCCACGCTGGCGCGCAGGCCGGGCACACCACGCACGGGTGCGGCGACCCCGTACGCCCCCGGCTGGAGCTCACCCACGCTGGCCACCCACTTCGGCCCCTCCTCCGAGAGGTCCACGGCGCGACCCGCCGCGCCGCGCTGCACGGAATGTCTGGTGCCCACGCGGTAGGAGACGTGATAGCTCGTCCAGGACGGTTCGACCACGGCGATGGCCTGTGCCTCGTTGCCGTCGGCGACGGTGAGGTGAACCGTGGCCCCCACGCGTTCCGCCAGGGCGCGCAGCGCGGGCAGTGCCGCGAACCGCAGTTGCGGCACCACCTTGCCCGCCAACCACAGCACGCCGAGACCGAGCCGAACCTTGGAACCCTCGCGCCGCACCAGACCACGACTCTGCAACGGGCCCAGCAGCCGATACACCGCCGCCCTGCTGACGCCGACGATGGTGGCGAGATCGCTGATGGTGGGTGCCTCACTGTCGGCATCGGCCACCGCCTGCAGCAGGTTGAGGCCGCGCTCCAGCGTCAGCGAACTCTCCTTCGTCTGAGTGGCTCCGGCGGGCTCCCGCTCGGGATCCGGAGTGGGATCCCCGGCGGATCGGGCCGAGCTCGTGCTCATCGGGTCACCTCCGAACCGCGGGCAGCACCGTGCCGGACACATCCCCCAGCCCGACCGGACGGCCGTGCTCACCGGGCGCCGTGGCGCTGATCGTCACGCGGTCGCCGTCCTGCAGGAAGGTGCGCTGCTCGCCGTCCTCCAGCGTAACGGGATCGGAGCCGCCCCAGCTGAGTTCGAGCAGGCATCCCCGCTGATCGGGCTCCGGACCCGAAACCGTACCGGAGGCGAACAGATCGCCCGGTCGCACCGTGCTGCCGTTGACGGTCAGGTGCGCCAACTGCTGCGCGGGCGACCAGTACATCTCCGCGAAGGGCGGTCGGGACAGCAGGGTGTCGTTGCACCGCACCTCCAAACGCAGATCCAGACCCCACGGCCGATCCTCGACGAGGTAGTCCAGCAGCTGGTGATCATAGCCGGTGGTGGGGACCCGGGCCTGTTCCAGTGCCGCGAGCGGGGTGATCCAGCCCGACATCGAGGTCGCGAACGACTTGGCCAGGAACGGCCCCAGCGGCTGGTACTCCCAGGACTGGATGTCGCGGGCGGACCAGTCGTTGACGAGCACCGCCCCGAGGACGTGCTCGGCGAAGTCCTCGGTCTCGATCGACGTGGCGGGTTCACCGCCGCAGACGAAGCCCACCTCCGCCTCGAAGTCGAGCCTGCGGGTGGGCCCGAACACCGGGGTGGGGTCACCGGAGACGCGGCGCTGCCCGTTGGGGCGGGCCACGTCCGTTCCGGAGACCACCACGGTGCCGGAGCGGCCGTGGTAGCCGACCGGCAGGTGCGTCCAGTTCGGCAGCAACGGTTCCGCTTCGCGGCGGAATATCTTGCCGACGTTCTCGGCGTGGTGCCGTGAGGAGTAGAAGTCGGCGAAGTCGGCCACGGTGAACGGCATCAGCTGGGTGTGCCAGTCGGTGCGGATCAACTCGGCGCCCTTGGGACGTGAGTCCGCCCCGACCAGCTCCAGCAGGCGTTCCCGCAGCTCGCGCCAGGCCGCCGGTCCCGCCGCGAGCAGCGGATCCAACGAGTCACCGGAGACGAGCTCACCCACCCGCGGGCCGAGCTCGTCGGCGACGCCCCGCAGCGGGACGGCGTGTTTGCCCACCCGCACGGCCACCGTCGGCCCCTTGGCGGTGCCCAGCACGCCGTAAGGCAGTGTCTGCGGCCCGAACGGGCGGTCCGGCGCGAACTCTGGGTCCTCGATCCAGGTCACAACAGTTCCAACTCGACGAGATCGGACACGGGATCGGTGGGCGAAGTCGCCCCGTACGAGGAGAACACGCTCCGGACCGCCTTCGCCGCCTCGTCGGAGAGCGAGCACGCCTCCTCGGTCAGTGCCCGCTCGTCGGTGCTGGCCAGGGCCGCGCGCACGTCCTGGCCGGACAGGGCGCGCCCCACGGCCACCAGCAGGTTCAGGAAACCGTGGTGCGGAAAGCCGGTCTCCGAGTCGGTACGGCGCACCGCGCGGGGCATTCCGGCGGTCACCTTGAACGGAACCTCCAGCGTGGTGGCCACGGCCAGGAACTCGGCCACGACGTCGACACCGGGGAAGGACTCGACGGTCTGACCTCCCGACCGCAGTTTCGGCCAGCAGCCGAACTCGGCGACCCGACGAACCCCGTCGAGCCACCCCTCACCACGTCGTGGTTCGACGACGCGAACCACGTCCTCCGGGACGAACTCGGAAACGCGTTCCAGCCAGACGTCGTCGACCTCGGACGGTCCGGGCATCTCGACCATTCGGAGCGAGAGCAGTTCGTGGCGTCCCTCGATGATCGAGAGCGCCTTCGGCACCTCGCCGAGTCCGGTGTCGCAGACCAGCGACATGGGAACGGGTTCGGCCGGTTTGGCCTTGGCCAGTTCGGTGATCAGTTCCGGCAGGCGGGAGACCTGGCAGAGGATCGGCCCCAGCAACCCCGCGTACTCGCCGTCCCGCGCACGCAGGTGTTCCTCAACCGCCTGAGCGACGGACGCGTTGGCGGGCGGGAACAGCGAGGCATCGTCCACCAGACGTGCGAACAGGGGCGGAATACCGCGCGGACCGGGCGCGTGGAGTTCAACAGCGCTTGACACGAGTGTCACGCTAATGCCGTGCCGGGCAGTGAACAAAAGTGTCCGCAAAACGAACGCCTTGCGGGATTGTCCGATTCGCCGCCGATTCGGGGCGAAGAGGTGACCGTTGGGCGATCAGTCCTGTGTTTTCGCAGCGCTCGGCTTTGCCGCGCTCGATCGACCGGAGGCCGGTATGCCGTACTACCGCCAAGTGGGTGAGATTCCGCGCAAGAGGCACACGCGGTTCCGTCAACCGGACGGCAGCCTCTACGCCGAGGAACTGATGGGAATCGAAGGGTTCTCCTCGGAGTCGGCCCTGCTGTATCACCGCGGACTGCCCACCGCGGTCGTCGCGGCCGAAGCGGTTGCCGAACAGGGACGTGCCACCGAGCCCAACCTGCCGCTCCGGCCACGGCACTTCCGTACCGGCGAGCTCGCGTTCCCGCGTGGCGAGGCCGGGAGCGACGCGGTCACCGGGCGCAGGCTGCTGTTCGGCAACAGCGACGTGTCGATCTGCTTCGCGGTGCCCGACACCACGAGCCCGCTCTACCGCAACGCGACCGGTGACGAGCTGTGCTACGTGCAGCACGGCTCGGCACGGTTCGAGACGATCTACGGAGCCCTGGAGGTCGCCGAGGGCGACTACGTCCTGCTGCCCGCCTCCACCACGTACCGGGTGGTGCCGCTGGGCGAACGACCTCCCCGGCTGTACCTCGTGGAAGCCACCGGACACATCGGCCCGCCCAAGCGCTATCTCAGCGCCAAGGGGCAGTTCCTGGAGAGCTCCCCGTACTGCGAACGGGACCTGCGCGGTCCCACGGAGCCGCTGCTGCTGGAGGGCGAGCACGTGGACGTGCTGGTTCGGCACCACGACGGCCTCACCCGGATGACGTACGAGCATCACCCGTTCGACGTGGTCGGCTGGGACGGCTGCCTGTATCCGTGGGTGTTCAACATCGCCGACTTCGAACCGATCACCGGACGCATCCACCAGCCGCCCCCGGTGCACCAGACCTTCGAGGGGCCGAACTTCGTGGTGTGCTCGTTCTGCCCCCGCAAGGTGGACTACCACCCGGACTCGATCCCGGTGCCGTACAACCACGCCAATGTGGACTCCGACGAGCTGATGTTCTACGTGGGTGGGAACTACGAGGCGCGGAAGGGCTCCGGAATCGGCATCGGCTCGCTGTCGCTGCACCCCTCCGGGTGCAGCCACGGGCCGCAACCGGGTGCGGCGGAGGCGTCGCTGGGCGCGGAGCGGTTCGACGAGACGGCCGTCATGATCGACACCTTCCGGCCGTTGCGGTTGGGTGAGGCAGCCACCGCATCCGAGGACCCCACCTACTACCGCAGCTGGGTGACCAACAAGCCGGACAACTGAGCAGGTCGGCTCGTGTTCCGCAGCTGGTTGCGTGGCGGAACCTCTCGTACGGCTCTCGCCGTGTTGCTGTGCCGGTTGCTCTGGCGCGGTGGTCGGGTAGCCGGCACGTGAGTCGGCGCCTTGCTGTGTTGGGCCGGCTCTTGAGTAGCGACCTACGCGGCGAGCGGCCCGGTCTTGCAATGCATCCGACTCACGCACCGGGGACAATCGCGCTGCGAACCGCACGGTCGCTTCCCGGCGAGGGTTCCGGGACCGGCGATTTCGCGAGAAATCTACGCCCACGGGGCCACACCGCCCCCAGTGGACCGTCGATTTCGCGAGAGATCGACGGCGCCCCGGCCCCGGTCGACAGCGCGGTACACCGCACGCGGTTCCGCCACGCGGCGATCCCTGATCGGGTCACTTCCACAACGGCGTCGACTGGGTTAGGGTTACCTAATAAGTCCTGCTGTGCCGCCTCTGGAGGTGAGCGATGCCCGAGACCGCTCGCACGCCCGCGAAGCCCGATGCCGCCGAACGTGCCCGCACGATCGCCAAACGGGGCGGCAGAGCGGCGGTACAGCCCTCCGGAAACGACGCCGAACGGGTTCAACCGCTGCTGCACCACGTCCACCGGGACGGCACCGCCACGGTGCTGCTCTCGGACGGGCACCCCCTTGTCGCGGCGGTCTGGCAGGCTCCGCGCGGCGAGTTCGGTGCCGTGCTGGAGGTGGCCGACTCCGCCCCGGTACGGCTGCGTGAACCGGTGCGCGGGCTGATCTGGCTGACCGGATGGCTGCGTGTCCCGGACAGCGGTGAACGCCACGAACGGGTACTGCAGATCGCGGAGGAACGCCCCGACCCGCGACTGCTGGACGTCGGGCACGGCGTGACCGCACTGCGGTTGGAGGCCGTCTCGCTGGTACTCGCGGATTCCGAGGAGACCAGCTCGATCGACTCCGCCGAGTTCGCCGCCTCGCGGCCGGATCCGTTCTGCCTCTACGAGGACGGCTGGCTGCGGCACCTGGAACTCTCCCACCGTGACGTGGTCGGACTGCTCACCCGCTACTTGCCGGAGCGGTTGCGGGGCGGGCACGTGCGGCCGCTGGGGTTGGACCGCTACGGAGTACGGCTCCGGGTGGAATCGGCGGACGGCGACCACGACGTCCGGCTCGGGTTCTCCCGTGCCGTGGAGGACTCCGAGCAGCTCGGCGCCGAACTGCGGCGGTTGATGGGATGCCCGTTCCCGGCGGAGCAGCGGTGACCGCGCGGAGTTGATCGAGCGGCGGCGGTCGCGCGGTCGTCTCGGCTCCGCCGTTCGGAAGGGCACGGCGACGCTATCGGAGAACAACGGTCAGTAGGGTTTCCGGGGTGAGCACCAGTCACGGTCCCGCCTCGCCGCGTTCCTGGTTACTGCCGAACCGACCCGATGAGCCGGCCCGGCTCACCGATCCGGGCAAGCGCAGGGCGATCGTCGTCGAGCTGATCATCGTCTTCGCGATCACGCTCGGCATGGCGGGGTTGCAGAGCCTGCTTTCCCTGCTGGACGCGCTGTTGCGTCCCGAGTCGCTGGACCAGCAGGCGGTGGCGATCAACGCCTCCCAGGCGCGGTTGGGACTGCTGGACCTGCTGGAGCAGCTGCTGGGTGTGCTGCGCCTGTTCGCCTGGGCCGCTCTCGGCGTCTACCTGCTGTGGCAGGGCGGTGTCGCGCTGCGAAACGTGGGTTTCGACAACAGCAGGCCGGGGCGGGACCTCGCGGGAGGTGCCGGGCTGGCCGCCCTGATAGGCATCCCCGGCCTGGGGCTTTACCTGGTGGCGCACTCGTTGGGACTGAACCTGGCCGTGCAGCCGACGACCCTGGACGAGGCGTGGTGGCGGGCTCCGGTCCTGGTGCTGTCGGCGTTGGGCAACGCCGCGGCCGAGGAAGTGCTGGTGGTCTGCTACCTGCTCACACGACTGCGGCAGCTGGGTGCCACCGAGAACCGCGCACTGTGGATCTCGGCGGTGCTGCGCGGCTCGTACCACCTGTACCAGGGGTTCGGCGGGTTCGTGGGCAACGTGGTCATGGGGCTGGTCTACGGCCGGGTGTGGCAGCGCACCAACCGGATCCACGCGCTGATCATCGGGCACGCGTTGATCGACGTCGTCGCCTTCGTCGGCTATGCCCTGTTGCGCGACCAGGTGGGTTGGCTGCCCTGATCGCACACCCCGGCACAACGAACCGTTCCCATCATGCCGGAATCGGTTAACGATCCGTCGAATTTCGCGTCGGATGCGGCTATTCTCGCTCGATACGGCTAGGCTGCGGGACCGTGACAACCCCACACGTGACGAGCGAAGTCGGCCCGCTGCGCACCGTGCTGCTGCACCGCCCCGGCGGTGAGCTCAAGCGGCTCACCCCGCGCAACAACGACCAACTGCTGTTCGACGCGATTCCCTGGGTGGACCGTGCCGAGCAGGAGCACGACGCGTTCGCGGCGGTGCTGCGCGAGCAGGGCGTCGAGGTGCTGCTGCTCGACGAGCTGCTGTCCGAGGCGCTGCGCGACCCGAGGGCCCGCACCGCGGCGCTGCACAGCGGCGTGGACGAACGCAGGTTGGGCGCCGAGGTGGCGGACACGCTGTGCTCCTACCTGTCCAGCATGGACGAGAAGACGCTCACCGGCGTTCTGGTGGCGGGAATGACCTTCGAGGAACTTCCCGCCGCCGAGGGGCAGTCGCTGGTTCGCAGGATGCACCAGCCGCACGACTTCGCCATCGACCCGCTGCCGAACCTGCTGTTCACCAGGGACTCCTCGGTGTGGATCGACGACAGGGTGGCGGTGACCTCGCTGGCGATGCCCGCGCGGATCCGCGAGTCCGCGCTGACCGACCTGGTCTACGCCTACCACCCCAGGTTCGCGCAGTCCGCCCGTGCCTACGGCGCGCACTCCGCCCCGGTCGAGGGCGGGGACGTGCTGCTGCTGGCGCCGGGCGTGGTGGCCGTGGGGGTCGGGGAGCGCACCACTCCCGCGGGCGCGGAGTCGCTGGCCCGATCGCTGTTCGCCGACGGCCTCGCGTACACCGTGCTCGCGGTGCCGATCACGCAGACCCGGGCCTCGATGCACCTGGACACGGTGTGCACGATGGTCGACCACGACGCGGTGCTGATGTATCCCGCGATCCGCGATCACCTCACCGCCTACGTGCTGCGGCCAGCCGGTGAGGGCATCAAGGTGTCCGGCCCCGAGCCGTTCCTCCGTGCGGCCGCCGAAGCGATGGAACTCGACCGGCTGCGGGTGGTCGACACCGGCCTCGATCCGGTCACCGCCGAGCGCGAGCAGTGGGAGGACGGCAACAACACGCTGGCGGTCTCCCCGGGAACGCTGGTGGCCTACGAACGCAACGTGGAGACCAACGCGCGGCTGGAGGAAGCGGGCATCCAGGTGCTGCGCATCAGCGGTTCCGAACTCGGCTCCGGACGCGGCGGTCCCCGCTGCATGTCCTCGCCGATCGTGCGGGATCCGCTGTACTGATACCGCATCCGGCCCCGCTCCCTCCGCCGCGCGGCGATTTCGCGCGAAATCTACTCCCCGATCGGACTCCGGGTGTGAGGTTGCTCCTGCGGTGAGCGCGTGAATCGCCGGATGGCTATAACGTCGTGGGTGTCATGGATTCGACGCTGGCCAGGCGAATGCTCGCCGCTTCCACCGAGATCACCAAGGCCGCCCTCGCGGAGGAGGACCCGGGGGCGGTGCTCCCGCTCGTGGTCCGGCGTGCCGCCGCGCTGGCCGAAGCCGACCTCGGGCTCGTGATGGTCCGCGACGAGCAGGACAACCTCACGGTGGAGGCGTCCTACGTCGGTCCGCACGCCCCCGAGCCGTTGACCGACCCGGTGGGTTCGGTGCTCTCACCGCACTCCGCCGCTTCCCAGGTGGCACACGGCGGTGTTCCGGTGGTGGTCGACGACCTCATCGACGATCCGATGACGGCTCCCTACGTCCCGTGGGCACTGCGGGTGTACGGTCCGTTCGCCGTGGCCCCGTTCGGCACGCACGAACGGAGGTTGGGCGCGCTGGCGGTGTACCGCAGGCGTGGGGCGGAGCCCTTCACCAGGGTGACCGTGGATCTGCTGACCTCGTTGGCCGCGCAGGCCGGGCTGGCGCTGGTGCTGGCGGAGGGATCCACCGCCCGGCAACGTGTCGCGGTCTACCAGGAACGCGAGCGGATAGCGCGCGACCTGCACGACGTTATCGTGCAGCGGCTCTACGCGGCCGGTGTCCAGCTCAACGTGCTCGACCGCAGGATCGCCGACGATCTGGATCCCTCGGACGCGAAGCGACTGACCGAGATCACCGATCAGATCGATCAGACCATCGCCGAGGTGCGCGCGACCGTGCGCACGCTGACCTCCTCCGATCCCGAGCAGTCGAGGCAGGCGCCGGATCTGGCGGATTCACTGCGCGGCGAGGTCCGCATCGCGGGTGAGTTGCTCGGCAAGCCGCCCGAGCTGGAGCTGTCCGGCGACCTCGACGAGGTTCCGGTGGCGGTGGCCGACCACGCACGCGCGGCGTTGCGCGAGGCGCTTTCCAACGTGGTGCGCCATTCCGGGGCCCGGAACGTACTGGTCCGGGTGCGACGTACCTACGACGGGCTGCTGTTGCAGGTCACCGACGACGGTTGCGGTGTTCCGCGGGACGTGACCAGGCGGGGACTGCGCAACATGGCGGAACGGGCCACAGCCGCCGGAGGCAGCTGCACCGTCGACTCCTCCCCGGAAAGCGGCAGCACCGTCACCTGGCAGGTGCCACTCGCCGCGAGCTGAGTCCGGCGACGGTGTCGCTACCCGGTCAGCCCTGTCTGCGGGCGTACCAGGCGGCCGCCTGGGTGCGGCGTGCCATCCCCAGCTTGGCCAGCACCGATGTCACGTAGTTCTTCACCGTCTTCTCGGCGAGGAACAGCCGTTTGGCGATCTCGCGGTTGCTCATGCCCTCGCCGATCAGTTCCAGCACCCGCTGTTCCTGTTCCGTCAGCGTGTCCAGCTCGTCCGGCGGTTTCTCGCTGTCCTCGCGCATCCGGTCCAGCACGCGGCGCGTGGTCACCGGATCCAGCAGGGAGCGCCCTGCGGCGACCTCGCGGACCGCGTTGACGAGGTCCTGGCCCCGCACCTGCTTCAGCAGATAGCCGGAGGCGCCCGCGTTGATCGCTCCCACCAGGGCCTGCTCGTCGTCGAACGCCGTCAGCACCAGGCAGCGTGGCGGTTCGGGTAACTCGCGCAGCCCACGGCACAGCAGAAGTCCGTCGCCGTCCGGCAGCCGCATGTCCACGACCGCCACGTCCGGCTGATCCGCGCGGGCCCGGACGAGTCCCTCGTCCACGTTGCCCGCCTCGCCGACGACGTTGACGTCCGGCTCGGTGTCCAGTAGATCGCGCAGCCCTCTGCGCACGACTTCGTGGTCGTCGACGAGCAGCACGCGTACCTGCACGACCTCCACGCTACTGGCGTGCTCCGCCGCGCGGTCGGGCAGGGTGTCCAGCTGGTCGTTCCGACGGGCCGGAATCGTCCCGCCCCGCGAACTCGGCGGTTCCTAGTGCCGGAACTTCCCGCCCCGGCAGTTCTTCTTACCGCCCTTGCCGGGGACGCTCTGCTGCGTCTGCTCGACGGCTCGGTGCGCGCCCTGGCGGGCCCGGTAGCCCACCGAGGGCTTGCCCTTCGTGTCCACCGCCGTGGTCAGTAGCCCGCCGAGCAGGCCGAGGTTCTTCAGGAAGTGGATCTGCTGTGCGGCGCGCTGCTCCGGATCGTCGATCTCCCAGAAGGAGTGCGCCGCGAGTGTGGTCGGGACCAGACTGCCGCTGAGCAGCAACGCGGCCAGCCGCGGTGCCTTGCCGAGTCCCAGCAGCACACCCGCGCCGATCTTCACCGCGCCGTCGATCTTGACCAGGGTTCGGGGATCCGTGGGTACCTGCTGGGGCAGACTGTCCTTGACCGGAGCGGTGGCTCGCTCCAACAGCGGGGTGGCCGCCTTGGCGTGCCCCTCGGTGTCGCGGAAGACTCCGATACCGCCCCAGACGAAGATCGAAGCCAGCAGTGGACGCGCGAGCCTGCGGATGAGCATCGACGAAACCTCCCGAGGTATTACACCTAGCCAGCCTGCGACGTGGCCGACGTTACGCTTCCGCGCTCCGTTCCGCTCGGGGCGGAGTCACCGCTCGACGATGCCCGCGGGTAGGGCGGATTCCGCGCGGTCAGGCGGTGTCCACCCGTGCGAACACCTCGTCCCACGCGGCTGCCGTCTGCTTGGCGCAGAGCTCCGGCGCCGCGCCGCCCACCCCGGTTCCCAGCCCGGGCAGCGCTATGGAACGCACCACGTGGCGCACCGGGGTCCCGTTGTCCAGTACCGCTCCGGACCACAGCCGAAGCATCGCCCTGGCCGCCAGGTAGGGGTGCACGGTGTCACCCGGCAGTGTTTCGCTCGGTTCCCGCATGGTGGGGGCGCTGATCAGCCAGGCGGGTACTCGGCAGCCGGTGGGGACCAACAGCGCCTCGCCGACCGGAAGCTCGCCCCCGTGGTAGGCGAGTACGGCACTGCGCACCTGTTGTTCCACATCGGGAAAAGCGCTCGCGTAGGCGGCGTCTATCCCGCCCCGCATCCAGCCGTACGAGTTCGCCGGGCTGACCACGGCGTCGACGTGCGTGTCGAGTACCGAACCGTGGTGAACGCTGATGCCTTCCCGGCCGTAGGCGATGCTGTTCCACGCTGCGGCCAGCGGCTCGTCCAGTGCGCACAGGACCAGCCGCAGCTCCGGTTCCGCCCCGTATCTCGAGCGCTCCGAATCCGCGGTCACGTGCACAGCATCGCAGTCGGAACGGGGTTCGCGTAATTGGGTAGGTCACACTCCGGGGGCATGATCTTTACCACTAACGTGTGAACTGGGGTTTCTTCGGCAGTGCCCGGGTGACAGCTCCCGTAGCAGCTCGGCATAGGCTGGCCGCGTGCCCCGAATCGCGTATCTGGGTCCGCAAGGCACGTTCACCGAACAGGCCGCGCGTGAGCTGACAGCGGACTTCGCCGCAGAGCTGATCGCCCACGACACCGTGCACTCGGCGTTGGAGGCGGTACGGGCCGGGGAGGTCGAAGCGGCCGGTGTGCCGATGGAGAACTCCGTCGAAGGGGCCGTTCCGTCGACCCTGGACGGGCTGGTGGCGGGTGACCCCGTGGTGGCCGTCGCCGAGCTGGTGCTGCCGATCCGGTTCGACGTGCTGGCGCGCCCGGGAACCGACCCCTCGGAGGTCACCTCGGTGGCGAGCCATCCGCACGCACTGGCGCAGGTACGCGGGTGGTTGTCCCGGGAGCTGCCCCGGGCGCAGGACGTACCCACCGCTTCCACCGCCACCGCCGCGGTGGAGGTGGAGAACGGCACGGCGGACGCGGCCGTGGTGGCTCCGGTCGCCCACCGGTACCACTCCCGACTCACCCGGTTGGCGAGCGATATCGCCGATGTGGACGACGCGGTCACCAGGTTCCTCCTGGTCCGTCGCCCGGGTCACCTGCCGGAGCCGACCGGGGCCGACCGGACCTCGATCGCCGTGGTCGCGCACGACGAGGTGGGGGCACTCGGTGAGGTGCTGTCAGAGCTCTCGCTGCGCGGCATCAACCTGAGCCGGATCGAGTCGCGGCCCACCAAGGACCGTCTCGGCGCCTACCGGTTCTTCCTCGACTTCGACGGCCACGTGGCCGACACCAGGATCGGCGACGCGTTGACCGGGTTGCACCGTCGCTGTTCCGAGGTGCGCTTCCTGGGATCGTTCCCCAAGGCCGACAGCAATCCCGTCAGCGTGCGGGCGTCCGACTCCGAACAGGCCTTTCGTCGCTCGATGCGGTGGTTGAGCGAGGTGCGCAGGGGCAGAACCGCCTGAGTCCCGGGCCGCTGCCTGAGTCCCGGGCCGCTGCTAGCCCCAGCCGAGCGCGTGCAGCTTCTCCTCGTCCAGCCCGAAGTGGTGTGCCAGTTCGTGCACCACGGTCACCGCGACCTCCTCCACGAGGTGCTGCTCGCTGGAGCACATCTCCAGCAGTGGTTCCCGGTAGATCGTGATCCTGTCCGGCAGCACTCCGCCGTAGTTGCTGTCGCGCTCCGTCAGCGCGACCCCCTCGTAGAGCCCGAGCAGCGACTCGTCGTCCGGGTTGCGGTCCTCCACCAGGATGACCACATTGCTCAGCTCCCGCAGCAGTTGCTGCGGAACCCGGTCCAACGCGTCGCCGACCAGCTCCTCGAAACGCTGTGACGACATTTCCACCGGCATCTCGTTCACCTCTGGCCGTCGGCGGGAACTCCCGGTTGTGGTGTCTTCTCGGGTGCGGGCTGGTCGCTGATGGAGATCTCGCCGGTGACACTGCCCGTCACCGGTGCGAAGCCGCCGTCGTCGAGGGTGGCCGCCACCTTGCAGTTGACCTTGCGCGATCCGACCTGCCAGCTCTCCTTCGAGATGTTGTCCCAGTAGAGCGACAATCCCTTGTCCTCGGCCACGTTCTTGCCGCCCGCGTAGTCGGCCAGCTGTTCCTGGCAGGTCGTGAGCAGGAACTCGTCCTGTTTTTCGGTGGCGGGATGGCCGTCCTCGAACTTCTGGCTCAGATCGGCGACACCGGTCATCTCCACCGAGTGCGGTTTCGAGCACTCGACGGGGGAGAACACCGCGGAACCGCTGATTCCCAGGCAGGTGCCCACGTCGTAGATGTCGGACTGGTCGAGGGAGTCGACCTTGCCGGTGAAGCGGTACAACTGGCCTACCGGTCCCGGTTGCTGCAGCGCGCAGTGCAGCGTGCGGTCGCCGTCGCTCCAGCTCTGCTTGCTCGGCAGGAAGGCGCTGACCTCGAAACGGCCGTTCGGGTCGAGGCCGTTCGGCAGGTACTGCCGTGCCACGTCGGCGCAACGTTTCGTCTTGATCTCGTTGAACACCTCGGTGCTGGGGAACTCGGCGTCGGGACCGAACCGCGCCCACACCTCGGTGGTGCCGGTCATCTCGAACAGGTGCGGTTCGGAGCAGGGGACCTCGCTGATGTCGCTGGCATCGTCCTGGGTCCAGTTCAGGCAGGTCCCGGCCGGTGCCTCGAAGTCGGGGGGAGGGGCCGTCGTGGTGGGCTGCTGCGCCACTCCGGGGGGCGGGTTCTCGGCGGAGGGCCAGTTCAGCAGCGCAGCTACCGTGAACACCAGCAGGGCGCCGATAACGGCCATGATCATCACCAGTCGAGCGTTCGCGGCTCCCTGCCGGCTCCGGTCGCCACGGGAGGAATTCTTGTCGCCGGAGTTCTGCTCCGACGGTGATTCGGGGGGCTCGGCCATCACTCCTCCATACTGCCTGGCCCGACATCGGAACGCGCACAGCACGGTGTGTTTCGTTCCCGAGGGAGGCGCGGACCACGCCGGTGGGCACGCGGGGCCACCCAGGCTGGGGCACACCGGCTGCGACAAGCTAGGCTGACCTGCCGTGATCGACCTGAAGACGCTGCGCGAGGATCCCGACGCCGTGCGCGCTTCGCAGCGCGCCCGCGGGGAGGACTCCGCTCTGGTGGATGCACTGCTCGCCGCCGACGAGCGGCGCAGGTCAGCGGTGGCCGGCGCCGACGAGCTGCGTGCCGAGCAGAAGCGGATGGGCAAGGAAGTCGGCAAGTCGTCGGGCGAGCAACGCGACCGTCTGCTCGCCGAGGCGAAGGAGCTCGCCAACAGGGTCAAGGAGGCCGAGGCCGAGCAGACCGCCGCCGACGCCGAACTGGAACGGGCGCAGCGGGCCGTTTCCAACATCATCGAACCCGAGACCCCGCACGGGGGCGAGCAGGACTACGTCGTGCTCAAGCACGTCGGCACGCCGCCCGAGTTCGACTTCGGGATCGCCGATCACCTCGAACTGGGGATCTCGCTGGGCGCGTTGGACATGGAGCGCGGGGCCAAGGTCTCCGGGGCGCGGTTCTACTTCCTCACCGGTGTGGGGGCCCAACTCGAACTGGCACTGCTCAACATGGCCGCGGCCAGCGCCACCGCGGCCGGTTTCACGCTGACCGTGCCGCCGGTGCTGGTTCGCCCCGAGGTCATGGAGGGAACCGGTTTCCTGGGGGCGCACTCCGACGAGGTCTACCGGCTGGAGCAGGACGACCTGTACCTGGTCGGCACCTCCGAGGTCCCGCTGGCCGGTTACCACCAGGGCGAGATCCTCGACTTCACGGCGGGCCCGCGTCGCTACGCCGGTTGGTCCACCTGCTTCCGCAGGGAAGCGGGTTCCTACGGGAAGGACACCCGCGGCATCATCCGGGTGCACCAGTTCAACAAGCTGGAGATGTTCTCCTACTGCCCGCCGGAGCAGGCCCGCGAGGAGCACGAGCGGCTGCTGGCGCTGGAGGAGGAGATGCTGGGCAAACTCGAACTGTCCTACCGGGTGATCGACACCGCCGCCGGCGACCTCGGCGACAGCGCCGCCCGCAAGTTCGACTGCGAGGCGTGGATCCCCAGTCAGGGGGAGTACCGCGAACTCACCTCCACCTCCAACTGCACCACGTTCCAGGCACGGCGGCTGAACGTCCGCCACCGCGACGCGGACGGGGCGAACCGGATCGCGGCCACGCTCAACGGGACACTGGCCACCACCCGTTGGATCGTGGCAATCCTGGAGAACCACCAGCTGTCCGACGGCTCGGTTCGGGTACCGGAGGGGTTGCGCCCCTTCATGGGCGGTATCGAGGTCCTGACCCCGTAGCCGCTACCCGGCGCCGAACCTCCCGCCGCCAGCTGCGGGCGGGAGGTTCCGCCGGGAAAATCTCGGGCAGGCCGAACTCGGTCTCCTGCCCTCACCCGGTGGTGGCGGGTTGCGTGACCCGCTCCGCCGTTCCCTTCTCCAGCGTCACCCGTACGCAGGCCGCGGCCAGCCGGGCCAGGTCCTCCTCGTCGACGAGTTCGGCGAGTTCCTCGGCACCTCCCGGCAGACCGACCCGCCGCGCGCCGGTCAGGGCCTTCTTGTCGAAGTAGGGGCGCAGCTCCGGCCACACCGCCTGTGCCTCGCGGCAGAAGATGTCGGCCCCCACCGGCCCCAGCTTCGGGATCCGTCGCAGCGATTTCCGCAGCGCGTCGGCGTCCCCGTCCGCCTCCGCACGCATCTCGCGCGGATCGCCCGAGTACTCGTCCCGCAGCAGTTCCGCTCCCTGGCCGAGGGCGGTGGCGGTGCTCTCGTCATAGCGGACGTAGTGCCCACGTCCCAGCGCGTCCACCCGTTGCTGCCAGGTGGCACGCAGCATCCGTTCGGGCGTGTCGAACTCGGCGAGCTCGCGATTGGCGGCCACCGCGATCTCGGCCTTGATCCGGGTGGACAGCAGCACCGACAGCACCAGCAGCCGGTACAGCGGTTCCGGTCGGTTCCGCAGCGTGATGTCCGCCTGCGCGGCGTAGGTCGTGCCCGCCACGTCCAACAGGCGGCGGGCCGTGGTTCGTGTCGTCATGGGTCGGGTTCTTCCGACGGCGAGGTTGTCGCTTCCGAGCGTTTCGCGTTCCGTTCGGCGGGTACCCGGCACGAGCCGTCGGTATTCCGCGTCGTTCCGCCTCGCGGGCAGCGGTTCGCACGGCAGCGGTTCGCACGGCAGCGGGTCACACCGCAGCGGGTCAGTGCTCCTTCAGGCCGGGCAGCACCTCCGATGCGATCTCCTCCAGCACCGACTCCTGCCCAGCGAACGGTGCCTCCGTCCGGGGCCAGTGCACGATCACGTCGGTGAACCCCAGTTCGCCCGCTCTGCCCAGCACGTCCCTGAAGCGCTCGACGCTGCTGAGCGAGTAGACCGAGCCGGCGTCGGCGTTCAGGTAGCGCGGCACCCTTCCCGGCACGCGCCCCCGCTCCCGCAGTACTTCCTCGAAACGTTCCGTGTTGTCCCGCAGCGACCGCCACCACGCCTCATCGCCGGTCACTTCCGCGCCCGATCCGCGGCCGTTCGTCACCCACCCGTTGCCGAACCGCGCGGCGAGGCGCATCGCGCGGGTTCCCTCCGCGGCCACCACGAACGGGACACGCGGTGTCTGGACGCAGCCGGGGGAGCGGCGCGCCTCCACCGCCGAGTAGTACTTGCCGTCGGAACTGACGTTGTCGTTGGTGAGGATCGAGTCCAGCAGCTCGGTGAACTCCCCGAAACGCTCGACCCGATCGGAGATGGACAAGGGCTCGGTTCCGAACACCCGCTCGTCGAAACCGCTGCTTCCCGAGCCGAGGCCGAGCAGGAAGCGGCCGTCGCTGACATCGTCCAGCGCGGTCACCTCGCGGGCGAAATGCACCGGGTGTCGGAAATTCGGGGAACTCACCAGCGTGCCCAGCTTGATCCGGGAGGTCACGGTGGCCGCCGCCGTGAGGGTGGGAACCGCGTCGAACCACGGTTTGTCCACCAACGATCTCCAACCCACGTGATCGTAGGTCCAGGCGTGGTCGAAGCCGTACTCCTCCGCCATACGCCAGAGCGGCTCCGCGGCCCACCAACGGTGTTCGGGCAGAATCACTATCCCAACGCGCACACTCGTGACCGTATACGTTCATGCCGCTCCGCTACGAGAGGTAGGCACGGCGTAGGCGGCATGTGCCATGAAAGTGGTGCGCATCGCGTCCCGATAACCGGTTCGGCACGGCAGAATGGTCTGGTGCGCAGACCATCCCTTGTCGCTTCCGACGTCGACGGAACCCTGCTGGACCCGGCGGAGCGGGTCAGCGAACGCACCGCGCGCGCCGCGTGCGGCGTTCATGACTCCGGAACCCCGTTCGTGCTGGTCACCGGTCGTCCACCTCGCTGGGTCCCGCGGATCGTCGCCGGTCTCGGCGTGGCCGGGGCGGTGGTGTGCTCCAACGGGGCGGTGCTCTACGACGCGGCGGCGGACCGGGTGCTGCACAGTACGGCGATCGACCCGACGACCCTGCGGGAGGTGACCGGCGAGCTGCGCGACGCCTTACCGGGTTGTTCCTTCGGGGTGGAGCGTTCCACCAGCGGCGCGCACGACCGGTTGGACCAGCAGTTCATCGCCGAGTCCGCGTTCCACCGCTGCTGGCCCAACCCGGACCTGCGCATCGCTGCGCGGGACGAGCTGGTCGGTGTGCCGGTGGTGAAGCTGCTGGTCATGCACGAGCGGATGACCAGTGCCGAGATGGCGCCCGTCGCGGAGGAAGTGATCGGAGGACGGCTGGGGGTCACCTACTCCACCGGCGCCGGGTTGCTGGAGCTGTCCGCGCCGGGCGTGAACAAGGCGGCGGGGCTCGCGCGAGTGGCCGAGCAGCTGGCGGCTGATCCCCGCGACGTCATCGCGTTCGGCGACATGCCCAACGACATCCCCATGCTGGAGTGGGTGGGGCACGGCGTGGCGGTCGGCAACGCACACCCCGATGTTCGCCAGGTCGCCGACGAGGTGACCACGAGCAACACCCACGACGGGGTGGCAACCGTGCTCGAACGCTGGTGGTGACCTCCTGCTGTCGGCGGCGCGGTTTGCGTGGCGGTGCGGGTGGCGGAGCCTCTGGCACGGCTCTCGCTGCGGGTGCCCCGACATCGGGTAGCGACCTACACAACGTCGGGGCCGTCCTCGCGAGAGCCGCACCGGAGAACCCGCGGCGGTGCCGGTGGCGAGAGCGGTCGGAGCGCGGCCCGTGGAAGTGGTCGGAGCGCGGCGCTGCGTCGTAGCGGCGCGGCGATTTCGCGAGAAATTGACGCCCCAGTGCGGCGGTGCGGCCTCGTGTGCGTAGATTTCCCACGAAATCGCGGAGGCCGCTACCGGAGTCGGGCCAGTCGGGCCTCACCGCAGCGAGAGCCCGCGAGAGGTTCCGTCACCCGCATCGCTACGCGAATCGACCACGGATCATCCGGCCGAGGCCTGTCTGATGGTGTCCATCCGGGCGTGGACGTTGTCACCGGGGCAGGCGGTCTCGCCGACGTCGCGGTGGGTGAAAATCCTGGGCAACGTGACCGAGGTGCCCTCGGGGTACTTGTTTCCCCTGCCTCCCCCGGACACCAGCGTGGTCTGCCCCAACGGATCACGACCGACGGTGCCGAGCTTCCAGCCCGCGATCCTTCCGGTCGAACGCAGCGCGCTCTCGGTCGGGTAGGCGGTCTCGAAGTTGCCGATCAGCGCCACCCCGAAGGTCTGACCGTTGAATCCCTGGGTGTGGCCACCCACGACGTGGCGTCGCAGTCCGTCGGTACGTCCGGCGAAGATCGTGCCGCACTTGTCCACCAGCGCGTGGTAGCCGATGTCGCCCCACCCGAGCTCCACGGCGTGATAGTGATACAGCCCCCGGACCACCTCGGCGGAGCGCGCGCAGGTGTAGTCGTTCGTCTCCACGGTGTGGTGCACGATCGCCGCCCGCGTGGTGGCCGAGTACTCCGGTGGCCAGCGCATCATGCTCTCGTCGGCGCCCCACTCCGCGCGGGTCACCACCGGCGGCCGTGCGGTCCGCCGCTCGGTTTCCGAACGCACCGGCTCCGTGCCCGGCGTGATCGCGATCAGTTCCAGCTCCCCGGTCACGTGCTCGCCCGCCCGAACCGCGCGTATCCGGATGCGGGAGCTCGGCCCGGTCCACCAGGCACCGCTCGCGCCCGCCGCGCCGGACACATCGCTGCCGCCGTGCCCGGAGGAACCCAGTGGCGACAGCTCGTGCCAGGAGCTCCAGCGCCCGTCCTGCCGGTACTGTGCCGTTGTCCGGTCCGGGGCTTTCCCGTCCCAGGTGACAGCGACCATGCTGAACCGCTTTCGGGTCCGCACCGTGCGTATGCCCGGTGAGTCCCGTGCTCCCGGTGCCTCGGACAGTGACCGGTGCACCGCCGTGGTCTCTCCGCGAGTCGGACTCGATCGTTCCGTGGTCGAACCGGCGGCACCGGTGGTCAGCAGTGTGGTCGTGGCCAGTGCGATGGTTCCGACGATTAAGCCGCGGAGCATAAGTCGCCTCGCTCACATTGTCGGGAGCCCCGGAGGGTGGTCTTCGATGTGAGTTGTTCACACCTTCGCGGGGCAGTATGCGACCCGATAACTTCACGCGCCCGGCGAAGCCTCGTTATCCGAAACCACGATCGCGAAACCGACACGATCAGTCGCTGATGGCACGCGGTTTCGGCACCCGATCGGTCTAACGCTACCCTCGCGGCTGTGAGCTTCGGAGGTTATGACCTGATAATCGTAGGTTCCGGATTTTTCGGACTTACGATCGCTGAACGCGCCGCCACCCAGTTGGACAAGCGAGTACTGCTGCTGGAGCGAAGGCACCACATAGGTGGTAACGCCTACTCCGAGGCCGAGCCGGAAACCGGCATCGAGGTGCATCGTTACGGTGCGCATCTGTTCCACACCTCGAACAAGCGCGTGTGGGACTACGTCAACCGCTTCACCGACTTCACCGACTACCAACACCGGGTCTTCACCCGGTACCAGGGACAGATCTACTCCTTCCCGATGAACCTCGGGCTGATCTGCCAGTTCTTCGGACGTGCCTTCACCCCCGACGAGGCGAAGGCGCTGGTCGCGGAGCAGGCTGCCGAGATCGAGACCGCCGACGCCAAGAATCTGGAGGAGAAGGCGATCTCGCTGATCGGTCGTCCGCTCTACGAGGCGTTCGTGCGCGGTTACACCGCCAAGCAGTGGCAGACCGATCCCAAGGAACTGCCCGCTGCCAACATCACTCGACTGCCGGTGCGCTACAACTTCAACAATCGCTACTTCAGCGACACCTACGAAGGTCTGCCGGTGGACGGTTACACCGCCTGGCTGCGTCGGATGGCCGATCACCCCAACATCGAGGTGCGGCTGGAGACCGACTACTTCGACGTGCGCGACCAGTTGCCCGACGTTCCGGTCGTCTACACCGGTCCGTTGGACGGTTACTTCGACTACTCCGAGGGTGAGCTCGGCTGGCGAACCCTCGATTTCGAGACCGAGGTCGTGCGAACGGGTGACTTCCAGGGCACGCCGGTGTTGAACTACGCCGACGAGGAGATCCCTTACACGCGGATCCACGAATTCCGGCACTTCCATCCGGAGCGCGATTACTATCCCAATGACAAGACCGTGATCGTTCGGGAGTACTCGCGGTTCGCGGAGAGTGGTGACGAGCCCTACTACCCGATCAACACGGCCGAGGACCGGGCGAAGCTGGAAGCCTACCGTGATTTGGCCAAACGGGAGGCGAAGGAGCGCAAGGTGCTCTTCGGCGGCAGGTTGGGCACTTACAAGTACCTGGACATGCACATGGCCATCGGATCCGCGCTGAGCATGTTCGACAACAAGGTTTACCCCTACTTCACCGAGGGCCGCTCGCTGGACGGCTCGATGGAGGACTGACGTGACTGACCGGACTTCTCCGACCGAGCCTGACCTGGCCGAGTCGGATCAGTTGGAGCAGGACGCCGCGGAGCGGAACTCCTCGGAACAGGACACGACGGCTTCCGGGACGGAGAGTGACTCCGCGCACGCCGTGGGTGAGAGCAAGCTCGCCGACTCGGCCACGGTCCGTACCGGCGGCAAGCGGATCGGGGCGGAACAGGTGCTGCAGCGGGTGTTGCTCCCCCGCCCGGAGGACCCGATGGACGCCCGTCCGCTCTACCTCGACGAGCCGGAAGCCGCTTCGCAGCACGCCACCGTGTTGTCCCGCCGATCGCTGCGTGCTCCGGTACACACCAACATCTCGTTCGCCTCGTACTTCAACGCGTTCCCCGCCAGTTACTGGAAACGCTGGACGAAGCTGAACGAGGTCGTGCTGCGGCTCAAGGTTCGTGGCTCGGGCAGGCTGGACGTTTACCGCTCCAAGCCGAACGGTGACATCGTGCACCTGGAGGGGACGGCCGTATCCAGTCCGAAGTCCTGGCGTCGGCTGGAGTTCCGCATCTCGCTCAAGCCCTTCGAGGACGGCGGCTGGATCTGGTTCGACCTGTTCACCAACGAGGGTGACATCGAACTCGACGAGGCGGCCTGGACCACCGACCTCAAACTGCCGAAGCAGCGGGTGGTGGTGGGGACGACCACCATGCGCCCGGAGGACTGCGTGCAGACACTGCAGACGCTGGGTGAGGACTCGCAGGTCCTCGATCTCGTCGAACGTGTGGTGGTGGCCGACCAGGGGGCGCAGAAGATCCGCGAGACCGAGGGCTTCGACGAGGCCGCTCGTCGGATCGGCGACAAGCTCCACGTCATCGAACAGCCCAACCTCGGTGGTTCCGGTGGGTTCACCCGCGTGATGTACGAGGGGATCTACAACTCCGACGCCGAACAAGTGATGCTGTTCGACGACGACATCGCGTTGGAACCCGACGGCGTCCTGCGCTCCAACGCCTTCGCGCGTGCGTCGGTGCAGCCTGTGGTCGTCGGTGGGCACATGCTCAATCTCCAGGCCAGGTCACGGCTGCACACGATGGGCGAGGTCGTCGATCTCGGTGCAGCGATGTGGCGTGCCGCACCCGGAGCCGCCACCGATCACGACTTCGCCCAGTACCCGCTGCGCAAGAGCAGGAAGCTGCACAAGCTCATCCACTCCACCTACAACGGGTGGTGGATGTGCCTGTTCCCGAGGGAGGTCATCGAGCGGACGGGTCTGCCACTGCCGCTCTTCCTCAAGTGGGACGACGCCGAGTATCACCTGCGCGCGGGCGAACGCGGTTATCCGACCGTCTCGTTGCCCGGGGCCGCCGTCTGGCACATGCCCTGGACCGACAAGAACGACGCGACGGACTGGACGGCCTATTTCCACACTCGCAACAGGCTCATCCTCGCCGCGCTGCACAGCCCGGACGACGTGCGCAAGAACCTGGTCAAGCAGAGCCTGAAGCTCACGCTGCGACACCTGTTCTCCATGGAGTACTCCACGGTCGCGGTGCAGCTCAAGGCCGTCGAGGACTTCATGGCCGGGCCCGAGGGGCTCTTCGACAGCCTGCGAACCGCCTTACCGGAGGTCCGCAAGCTGCGTGAGCACTACTCCGACGCACAGACCTACTCCTCCGCCCGGGAACTACCGACTCCCTCCGCCAATCCCGCCATGGCCGAAGCGCTGTTGGACCCGCCGGTACACCCGGTGCGGATAGCCAAGCGTGCCTCCCAGGCGTTGCTGCACAACCTCAAGGCCCCCGATCCGAACGCCAAGCAACGGCCGCAGCTGAACATCCCGTCCTCGAACGCGCTCTGGTTCCTGCTCGGTGCGCTGGACAGTGCCACCGTATCCACCGCGGACGGGAGCGGTACCGTGTTCCGGCGACGTGACCCGGACGAGTTCCGCAGGCTCGGCAGGCGGGCTCTGGCCGACTACCGCAAGCTCGTCAGTGAGTGGCCCCGGTTGCGTGACGCATACCGCCAGGCGCTGCCGGAACTGACCAGTCCGGAGTCCTGGAAGCGGATGTACGAGTGATTCGAAGTGAACCCGAGTGTCGGGCACTGTCGGCTGCGCGGATCCGGGACCGGAACACCGGTCCCGGACGGGCGCCCGGAGTGGACGCACCTCGGCAGGAGAGGGAGCCGGAGACGAAGTGGACGCAGAGCTGACCACCGTGGCCACCGAGCCGACGGGGCCGGAGCAGGCCACGGAGGAGAAACCGCCCGCTGCGGTCACGGCCGAGACCACCGCGGTGCGCCGTGTCCAGAGCGTGCTGGCGGAACGGCCGGTCGTTACCGTTGCCAAGGGTATGTCCAAATTCGGTGACCACGCACTCGGCTGGTTGGCGGTCGGGGCGGTCGGGGCGATCACGGACCGCCGCCGTCGTCGTGAGTGGGTGTTGGCGGCGGCCGGTGTCGCCGCTTCGCACGGTGCCTCGATCGCGGTCAAGCGTCTTGTGCGGCGCCAACGCCCCGGGGATCCGGGTATCCGGGTGCTGGTCGACACCCCCAGCCGGTTGAGTTTCCCCTCCTCGCACGCCACTTCGACGACCACGGCCGCGATTCTCTACGGCAGGTTGCTCGGACGCGGGCTGGGGCCGGTGGTGGTGCCGCCGATGATGGTCAGCCGCCTGGTGCTCGGTGTTCACTATCCGAGTGACGTGCTCGTCGGCTCGGGGCTCGGTGGTGCGGTCGCACTGGGCGTACGTCGATACGTCGAGCGGCGGAGGAACCGTGGCTGACAGGAACGAGGTCGATTCACGGTCCCCGGAGGAGAGCACTCCGGGAACCAACGACGGACAGCGGTCCGAACGGTCGGTGACGACCCCCGCTTCCGGTGGCGGCGTCGACACCGCCACCACCGAACGGGAAGCCGAGACCGAACGTGATGCCGAGCCCTCGACCGCCGATGCGGACCCCGCGGGCACCGAGGAGGCCGTGCGGGCCGACTCCGAAGGACTGATCGGTTCGGAGGCGGGTGGTGAGGCCGGTGCGTTGGAGGACCGGTTCACCGGAGGCACGGCGACCACGGACTCGGCGGGGGAAACGACCGCCGAGGGATCGCGCCAGGACAAGTCCTCGGACGCCTACCACGCGAGGGTGGTCGCCGCCGCGGGAACTCCGACCGGGCTGTTCAACGGCCTGCTCAAGGAACTGCGGCCGAAGCAGTGGGTCAAGAACATCCTGGTGCTGGCCGCACCGTTCAGCGCGGGCGAGCTGTGGGCGGTTCCGACCCTGCTCGACGCGGCCGTGGCCTTCGTGGTCTTCTCGATGGCCGCTTCGGGAATCTACTTCATCAACGACGCTCTCGACGTCGAGTCGGACCGGGCGCACCCGACCAAACGAAACCGGCCGATCGCGGCGGGGTTGATTCCGCTGCCGGTGGCCTACGCGGTGTGCGGGTTGCTGCTGGTCGGCTCACTGGTCATATCCGGCCTGATGAGCATGGGGCTGTTGGCGGTGATGGCCGTCTACGTCGCCGTGCAGCTCGGCTACTGCTTCGGACTCAAGCACCAGCCGGTGATCGACCTGTGCATAGTGGCCTCCGGCTTCCTGCTGCGCGCGGTGGCGGGTGGCGCCGCCGCCGGGCTGGAGATCACCCAGTGGTTCTACATCGTGGTCGCTTTCGGCTCGCTGTTCATGGTGGCGGGCAAGCGCTACGCGGAGGTCAAGCTCGCCAACGAGACCGGAGCCAAGATCCGCAAGTCGCTGCGGGCCTACTCCGCCTCGTACCTGCGGTTCGTCTGGGCCATCTCGGCCGCGATCATGATCATGTCCTACAGCATGTGGGCCTACGACATCCGGCAGCAGGACAACTCGATCTGGGGAGTGGTGTCGATCATTCCCTTCGTGATCGGCATCCTGCGTTACGCGGTGGACGTGGACAAGGGCGTGGCCGGTGAGCCGGAGGAAGTGGCACTCAAGGACAAGGTGCTGCTGGTACTGTTCGGCATCCTCGCCGGATGCCTCTTCCTCGCCTTCTACCTCTGACAGTCACCGTGAGAGTGGAGTGCGTGGTCGGGTAGCCGTCACGTGAGTCGGCGCCTTGCCGCGTTGGGCCGGCTCTTGAGTAGCGACCTACGCGGCGAGCGGCCCGGCCTCGCAATGCATCCGACTCACGCACCGGGGACACGCGCGCTGCTCACGTGGGAAGGCGAGTGGTGCGGCCTCGCGACTCGGCTGCCGTAGCTGGTTTCGTGGCGGAACCTCTCGCACGGCTCTCGCTGCGGTTCCGGCGACATCGGGTAGCGACCTACACAACGTCTCCGGCGTCCTCGCGAGAGCCGCACGAGAGAACCCGCGGCGGTGCCGACTGCGAGAGCGGTAGGGGTTGAGCACCGGGGACACCCGCGCTGCTTATCCGCACGGTCGCGTACCGACGGGCGGTACCGGGGACGGCGATTTCGCGGGAAATCGACGGCCACCCCAGACCGGACCGCCGTACGCACCGGGCCCTCGCCCAACGGCTCGGCGATTTCGCGGGAAATCGACGCGGGCCGGTGCGGGTACTGTTCACTCTTCCGAGGCGACCTGCAGGGATCGGCCCTCGGTTATCCGCAGCAGCTCGTCGTGGGTGGTGGGAAACACCGTGCGGGGCGTACCGCCCGCTGCCCAGACCCGTTCGTAGTCCGCCAGTGCGCTGTCGACCACCGTCGGCAGCGCTTCGGGATGTCCCAGCGGAGCCACCCCGCCGATCGCCTGACCGGTGGCCCGACGAACCTGCTCCGGCTTGGCGCGGATGAGCGGTTGCCAACCCAGTCGCAGGGCCAGCGCTTCCGTGTCCACCCGGTGACGCCCACTGGTCAGCACCAGGACCGGCTCCTCACCGGAGAGGAAGACCAGGCTGCCCGCGATAGCGCCCGTCTCGCAGCCGAGTGCGGCAGCGGCATCGGCGGCGGTCCTGGTCGATCCCGGCATTTCCCGGATCTCGCCCGGCACACCAACTGCCCGGAGCCGACGGGCTACCTCTTTGCTGCGTTCGGGGAGCATGCTCTCCGAGGACGCGGTCGTCTCCGATTGCACGCGGCGAACCTCCGTACGGTTTTTCGGCGCATTGGGCCGACCTCTCGCGACAGTTCGAACCCTAGCGCACCATACTTCGATCGTGACCGAATCACCCGGGCGTGGTGCCCTTTTCCCGGAGTCGTTGGAGCTGCTGCGCGGGTTGCGCGCCAGCCGCTGGTTCACCGATGCCGAGGTGACCGCGACGGATCTGCGCCGGATACTCGAGGTGGCCCGTTGGACGGGCTCCGCGCGTAATCGCCAACCGTGGCGGGTGCACACCGTTCGCGACGCGGACATTCGTGCCGAACTGGGACGCTGCGGCGACTACGCCCTGCACCTCGCACAGGCACCTGTGGTGCTCCTGCTGGCGTTGGATCGCGGCGGGGCGGACGCCGAGTTCGACGGGGGCAGGTTCGCACAGACGCTCATCGCGGCGGCGGGCGCGTTCGGACTCGGCTGCTGCCCGGCGACGTTCTTCCCCGCGGCCAACGCCGAACGGGCCACCGCGATCGCCGGGTTCGAGGAGCCGTGGTCGGTGCGTACCGGGATCGCGTTGGGTTGGCCCGCGCCGGCGCCTCTCGGCAGATCCGCGATTCCGCAGGGCAGGTTACCGTTGGACGCCCTCTGGTCGGGGGAATGAGCCTGATCGGGGAGTGAGCGCCGTTCGACAGCGGCTCGACGCGGAAGGTGTCGCAGCAAGCAACGGCCACCGGTCCACCAGCGCGAACCGAGCCGCGAACCCTGCCAGTCGTACCTGCCAGTAGTACCTGTCAGTAGTAGGAGTACTCCGGCAGGGGTTGCCCGGAAACCTTGCGCAGCACGTCCGCGACATTCTGCATCCACCACACGGCGAACCGGGCGGGCGTGAGCGGATCGTTCCAGTCCGCGGTCTTGTCGAAGTGCTCGTCGATGGGGGCGCAACCGGGGCCGAGCACGCCGTGTTCCACGCCGTAGGCGATGCGCATGTTCACCAGTACCCAGAACCACGCCTCGACCTGCTCGGCGTTGTGCAGCACCAACCGTTCGCCCGTGGCGGGCAGGGTGCGCAACACGACGTCCGCGTCCTCCCGGAGCCGATTGATCAGATCGGCCTCCAGCCAACCGCGCAACGCGTCGTCGTCCACGGGATCGCACCAACTGTCGCGCAGCGCGCGGAGCATGGTCGAGTCCAGTGGTGTGACCGGCAACGGCAACGAGAGCCGCTCACATAGCCAGTCGTATTCGCGGTATTCGTCCAACCTTCCCTGGACGAGTTCCCGATATCGTGGCAGTGAAGCGCGTAGCCACTTGAACATGGTCGAATCGAACTCAGCGACCAGCGTGTTATCCACAATGGAGCACTTCACGGCCATATCCGAGTCTCCCATCGCCCCGGCCCCGAATCCACAGTCGATTCTCGCAGCCGACTCGACGGGAGTCACAACCGCATCCACGATGCGATAGCGAACGGCGTTCTCCGCCCGTTGCCCGGCCTCCCCCGGCGCTTCCGCGCCGGAGGAGACCAGGTCGGCAACCCGGTGGAAAACTCGGATCAGTAACGGTGCACCTTGGTCTTGCCGGTCTTGGAGTTCCAGACGATGTAGCCGTGCTGGAAATCGCTACGCCGCCCGTTTTTGACGCCGTACTCGTTGGACTTGGGAAAACCCAGCCACGATTTCTCGGCGCCGAGCTTCAGCCAATGGGCACGGATCGCGCCCTTCACCGAGTGAGCGCCGGTCTTCTCGCTCCAGTACACGGAGGCCCCGTGGTGGTCCGCGCCGCGGAAATGCGTGTAGATCCCCTTGCCACCGGGAGTGTCCGTGGTGGTGGAGGTCGGGTAGTTCAGAAAACCGCGTTCGTAGCCGTTCTTGGCCCAGAATTGCCTCGGCGGTCCCCAGATTCCCTGCGCGCCGGTCTTCGGGGTCCAGTAGATCGAGGCGACCCCGATCGCATCGGTTCCCGTGAAGTGGTTGTAACGCCCCTTGCCGTCCGGAGTCTTCAGCTCGTCGGTGGTGGGGACACCGTAGGTTTCGTGTGTGCCCACCTCGGTGTAGCGGTCCGCGATGGCACCGTGCACTTCGTGCGTGCCGGTGTCGTCGGTGTGGTACATCCAGCCGTTCTTGAACTGCTGGTAGGAGATCCCGTCCTTGTGGTACTCGGTGTCCACGGGGTGACCGAGCAGCTTACGCAGCTTCGGATCGTTCCAGTACCGGTGTTCGATGGGGGTGAATTCGGCGGACGACGCCTTCTGGGGCTGTTCCTCCGCCTGGGACTGCTGTTCGGTCTGGGTCTGTTGTTCCGCGCGGGGAGTGTCCACGTCGCCGCTCGCGGTGCCGGACAGCCCCAGCGACAGTGTGGCCGCGAGCATGGTGGCCGCACCGGCCACCGCTCTACGCAAGATCGAACCGTTTCCGGAAAACACGGGATGCTCCTGTTCAGCTCGGCGAACTCCGAACGATGCCCAGCTTGGGAGCGGGTGGGCGGGAGCTGTGGCACGGACACGCTCGATCACGCGGCCAATCCCGGTATTTCACCTGTTCGAGATAACGAAGGGCCTTCCGGAGCGGATCCGGAAGGCCCTTCTGGAATCTCGGAGCGTCACACCTCTCGGTTGCTCAGCCCGGTGTGACCGATTCGGTCACCACGGCCGGTCGACGATCTCACCGGTCTCCGGGGAGTAGATGACGTAGCCCCCCTGGAAGTTCACCCTGCGATCACCGTTCTCAGTGGTCATCTCATCGCTGGTGGGGTAGCCGAGGTAGGAACGCTCCCAACCCAGCTGCTGCCACCGGTCACGGATACCCCCGTAGACGGTGTGCGCACTGCCGACGCTCTTGCTGAAGTAGATCGAGCTGCCGCCCGCACCGTTGAAGTGGTTGTAGGCGGCCTGCCCGTCCGGTGTGATGCGCTGATCGGTGGTCGGGTAACCGAGGGCTCCGCCCGGCCCACCCTCCTCCAGCAGGTACTTCGAGGCGATCCCTCCCTGCAGGGAATGCGCCTGGGTCGCCTGACTCCAGGCGACCATGGCGAACATATTGTTCTGCCCGCTGAAGAGGTTGAACCTTCCGGAGCCGTCCCCGTAACCGATGAGCTCGTCGGTGATCGGGTACCCCAACGGTCCGTTGACCCCGCCGCTCGCCATCCACTTGTCGTAGATGGCGCCGTAGACGGCGTGCGTGGCCCCGAATTCTTCTATCCAGGCGCCCTCCGAGGCCGAGTAGATGGCGCCGCCATCGCTTCCGGCGAACTCGATGTAGCTGCCCTTACCATCCGCGGCGCTCTGCTCGTCGGTGGTGGGGTAGCCCAGCGGGCCGCGTTCCCAGCCCGTGGAGGCCCACTTGTCCCGGATAGCGCCTTGGATGGTGTGTGCGCCGGTTTGTTCCGTCCAGTAGATCGAGCCGTTGTTCTCGAAGTGGTTGTACTGGCCGGTGTTGTCCGGTGTGGCCGTGGTGTCGGTGGTGGGGTAGCCCAGGGGGCCGCGTTCCCAGCCCGTGGAGGCCCACTTGTCGTAGATGGCGCCTTGGATGGTGTGTGCGCCGGTTTGTTCCGACGAGTAGATCGAGCCGTTGTTCTCGAAGTGGTTGTACTGGCCGGTGTTGTCCGGTGTGTTGGTGGTGTCGGTGGTGGGGTAGCCGAGCGGGCCGCGTTCCCAGTTGGTGGATGCCCACTTGTCCCGGATGGCGCCTTGGATGGTGTGTGCGCCGGTTTGTTCCGACGAGTAGATCGAGCCGTTGTTCTCGAAGTGGTTGTACTGGCCGGTGTTGTCCGGTGTGGCCGTGGTGTCGGTGGTCGGGTAACCCAGCGGGCCCTCTCCACCACCGGTCTCCTCCCACTTCGCCAGGATCTTGCCCTGCAGCACGTGGGCCTGCGTCTCGGCGGTCCAGTAGATGACGCCGCCGTTGGCGAACTCGCTGTACTGACCCCGGCCGTCCGCTGTCGCGGCGGTGTCGGTGGTCGGGTAACCCAGCTGGCTACCGCCGCCTTCGGCGCGCCACTTCCGCAGCACGGGCTCACCGAGCACGTGGGCTTCCGCGTCCTCCGGCGCGTAGATCGCGCTCGTTCCCCGCTCGGAGCTCATGAACTCGCCGTAGGGGGTTCCCAGGTCGTCGGTGAGCACGTTGGTGGTGGGCACACCCAGTACCTCGTGCCCGCCAGCCTTCACGAAGGCGTCGAGCACGGCACCCGAGACGGAGTGCACGCCCTGCTCGGCCGACCAGTAGATCCGGGCGTTGTCGTACTTCTGGTAACGGAGCGAGTCGCTGACGACCTGCTCCTCACCCACCGGCTCTCCCAGCCGCTGCTGCTCGTCGGAGCTGAGGTTCTGGTAGTACTCGTCGATCTTGCCCGCGCCGGGACCCTCATCGGTCTGGTCGCCATCGTCCGCGGAACCGTCGCCGTTGTCTCCGGAGCCGGTGTCACTATCCGATTCGCTGCCGGAGCCGGTGTCAGCACCGGACTCCGAGTCGTTCGACCCGGAGCCGTCGGTGGAACCGGACTCGTCGGTGGAACCGGACTCGTCGGTGGAACCGGACTCGTCGGTGGAACCGGACTCGTCGGTGGAACCGGACTCGTCGGTGGAACCGGACTCGTCGGTGGAACCGCTATCGGAACCGGAGTCATCGGTGGAACTGTCGCCGGAGCCCGAGGCGTCGCTCGATCCGGAGTCGTCGTCGGAAGTGTCGTCCCCAGAGTCCGAGGAGCTCGTCCCCGTTCCGGATTCGCTCCCCGCCTCGTTCTGGGCGGAGTCGTCACCGGAGTCGGCCTGCTGGCTCGACTGGGTGGTCGGCGTGCTCTGCTCGGACTGTTCGGTCGCTCCGGCCGCGGGAGCGGCCGTGACCAGGGCGGCTGCCGTGCTCAGCGCGACAGCGCGCCCCACAAGATTCTTGACCGTCACTATTTCCCCTTTCAGGTCTCGTTCCATGATCGGACGAAAGGGGCGTGACTGTCGCGTCCTGTTATCGTTTCGCAGTCGAATTTACCCGTGCAATCGTCTTGCCGCGGGATGTAACACGGTGAGCCGGATTACATTCCATGTTTTCGTCATCACGATCGGTCGTGATTGTTCATCGCGCTGGGCATCGAGTCTCGCCGAACGGGGAAACTGTGTCATGCCTCGCGGCCGTGCTCAGCGGAATCGGGTCGCGGTGCGCAGTCGACCGCGGACGACTTCGCCCGGTACGCGTTCGACGAGAACACGCACCGGGCGAAGTCGGTAAGCCGCGTGACGGTTGTGCTGTCCGGTCGGAGCAGCCGGAAACCGTGACGTATCGACAAGCGGGTTCAGAACGGGAGTCTGCGGAACACCGCGCGTGGCAGATGACGCAGCACGCTCATCACGTAACGGAACTGCGCCGGTGCCCACACCAGCTCCTTGCCCTTGCGCACCGAGTTCACGACGATTTCCGCGACCTGCTCGGGAGTCTGCGCCAGCGGCGCCTCCTTGAGCCCCTCGGTCATCTTCGACTTGACGTGGCCGGGGCGCACCACCGTCACCTTGATTCCGGAGGGGCGCAGCGCCTCGGTCAGGCCGGTGTAGAACCCGTCCATGCCCGCCTTGGCGGAGCCGTAGGCGAAGTTGGACCGACGTACCCGTTCCCCCGCGACGGAGGAGAGCGCGACGATGTGGCCGTGCCCCTGCTTGCGCAGGTGTTCGGCGAGCAGTACTCCCACCGTCACCGGGGCCACGTAGTTGATCTCGGCCATCTCCTGCGCGGCCGTCACATCGGTCCAGAGTTTCTCCTGGTCGCCCAGCATGCCGAACGCGACGATGCTGATATCGATGTCTCCCTCGCCGAAGGCCTTGTCCAGGGTTTCCGCGTGGGTCTCGGGCTTGCGGGCGTCGAACGGGACCGTGGTAACCGTGCTGCCCGTCTCGCGCAGCCGCTCCGCCGCCGCTTCCAGCCGGTCGGAGGGACGCGCGGCCAGCACTATCCGAAGTGGACGCTCTCGCGCGTAGCGCTCGGCGGTGGCCAGCGCGATGTCCGAGGTGCCGCCGAGCAGCAGCAGGGACTGGGGGTTGCCAACCGCATCGATCACAGGTTCAGCCTCCTGGCCAGGTCGGAACGGAAGATTCCTTCGGGGTCGACCGCGGCACGCGTCTTGCGCCACTCGTCGATACGCGGGTACATGCGCTCGATCATCTCGGGAGTGGTGCGGGACTCCTTGGCGAGGTAAAGCCTGCCACCGGCCTCCAACACCATTTCGTCCAGATCCCGGCACAGCCGATCGAGCCCCGGTGTGACCGGGATGTCGACGGTTAGCGTCCAGCCCTTGTCCGGGAAGGACATCGGTGCCGCGTTTCCCGGGCCGAACGTCTTGAGGACGTTCAGGAACGAGACGTGTCCCGAAGCGCTGATCTTGTCGATCGAGCGGCGGAACATCTGTTCCTGGCCGAACGGGACCATGAACTGGTACTGCAGAAAACCGTTGGAACCGTACACGCGGTTCCACTCGCCGACCAGGTCGAGCGGGTGGAAGAACTGCGTGATGTTCTGTACCGAGCCGTACTTCGTAGGTGCTTTGCGGTACCAGACCTCGTTGAAGGCGGTGATGGTGTACTTGTTCACCAACCCGTTCGGAAATACCGGCGGTGCCGTCATCAATTGGGGGGCGTCGAATCCGAGCGGATTCTTCCGCAGTTTTTTCGGGAGTTCGTCGAGGGTGGCCGGATTGCCACGGGTGAGCAGTGCGCGTCCCATCCGGTCGCCCCGCGCCAACGAGTCGAACCAGGCGACCGAATACACGTAATCGTCGTCGGAACCGTCCGTGAAGTGTTCGAGCAGCTCGTCCAGATTCCGGGTTCGGATGTTGTCGACCACGAAGTAGGCCGTTTCCACCCGTTTGAGGCGAATGGTGGCTCGGAGGACGATCCCGGTCATCCCCATGCCGCCGACCGTGGCCCAGAACAGCTCGGCCGAATCGGACTCGGGAGTCAGGGTGCGCACCTCGCCGTCCGCCGTCAGCAGGTCCAACGAGATCACGTGGCTGCCGAACGACCCCTGCGAGTGGTGATTCTTGCCGTGGATGTCCGCCCCGATGGCCCCACCGATGGTCACCTGCCGGGTGCCGGGGAGCACCGGTGGCCACAGGCCGTGCGGGATCAGCCTGCGCATCAAGGTGTCCAGGGACACACCCGCGTCCACGTCGACGACCGCGTTGTCGACGTCGATCGTGTGGATCCGGTCGAGCGCGGTCATGTCGATGACGGTCCCACCGGCGTTCTGCGCCGGGTCGCCGTAGCTGCGGCCGAGACCTCTGGCGATCACCCCGCGTGGGCCGGCCTCGCGCACGGCACGGGCGATTGTCTCGACATCCGGTGTGCTGACCACCTCGGCCATGGTGGGGGCGGTACGTCCCCAGCCCGTCAGCATCCGTTGCTCGTTGTTAACCGATCCCACTGTGACGAGTCTAGCTGCGTACCGTGGCACGGCAGCGCCGGGTGAAACCCGGCCCCACCCCGCTTGACCGGTCGAGTGGCTACACTTGCCTGTGAGTCAGGGGCGGCGGGTGACGCGTGGGCGGATTGATTGCCGCTCGGCCCGGTTCCCGCTTAAGTGTCGTCGTGACAGCCGAGGTGAACGAGTGGCCGTGGCCGAAAGCACCGCCGAACCTGATACCAAGAAGCTGGGGATAGTCGAGCAGCTCATCCGTTTCGGACTCATCGGCGTCTTCTGTGCGCTGCTGGACTACGGCTCGTACATGACGCTGCTCGCGCTGGACCTGCCGAACTGGGCGGCCCGAACCCTGGCGTTCGTGCTGGGGACCAGCGCCTCCTACGTCGCGAACCGAAGACTCACCTTCGCCGGTGCCAACACCGGCAACACCAAGGCGAAGGCCGGGGGATTCGTGCTGGTCTACGTGGTGACCTTCCTGGTCAACATCGGCACCAACCAGCTGTTGTTCCTGCTGCTGCCCGAGTTCGGCTTCCACTACGGGGCGCAGCTCAAGTGGACCGTGTGCTGGTTGGCGGGCCAGGGACTGGGTACCGCGATCAATTTCGTGCTGTTGCGCTGGGTCGTCTTCCGCGAGTGAACCGCCCCTGACCTCGGAGCTCCGTCGATTTCTCGCGAAATCGCCGGCCCGGCACCGCCGTCGGGAAGCAACCGTGAGCGACGCAGCGGGGTGTCCCCGCCTCCGTCGATTTCTCGCGAAATCGCCGCGCCGCTACGACGCAGGGCCGAGCTCCCACCACGCCCGCAGGCGGCACTCCGACCACTCTCGCCGTCGGCACCGCCGCGGGTTCTCCGGTGCGGCTCTCGCGAGGAAGGCCCGACGTTGTGTAGATCGCTACCCGATGTCGGGCCTCCCCGGAGCGAGAGCCGTGCCAGAGGTTCCGCCAAGCGATCAGCTACTCCGCCCGAGCCGTCAAAGCCTACTGGCTTCCGCGCCGGTTGGCGGAGCCGTCGACGTGCCCGATCTCGTCGCCGTCGAACTCCTCCTCCGCGGAGGTGTCGTTGCGGTCGTCCGAACTGGGGACGTCACCGGGCAGCTGCACCGGTCTGCTCATCGGTCCCGGGCTCCAGGTGCCCCAGTGGGTCTCCTCCTCGATGTTCATGGCCGTCTGGGCGGGTAAGGCCGCCGGGCGGTACCGGTCCACGGCGTAGAGCGTTCCCCAGTCCCGGTGGATGTTGCCGCGTAGGTAGGTCGGCATCTCGCGCATGCTGCTGGTGACGTTGAGCCAGCCGAACGGGCCCGCCGCGTCGGGGGAGGACCACGCCTGGCCGACCGAACGCAGGCTGCCACCGGCGCTGATCCGGAAGCGCGGTACCTCCGCGATCCCGTGGCTGATGTTCGGCAGGTTCAGACACGGATGCTGGAAGGCGGCCGTCCATTCCACGAACGCGGGTGCGTCGCCGATGAAGTCGGTCATGTTCGTCAGTCGGGGCGCCCTGGGGGCGCTGAAGGCGAGCCAACCGTCTTCGCCGAGGGACTGGTCGACCGCCACCACGCGGGCCTGCTCCGCTCCCTCGGCCCTGCCGTTCACACTGATCCGAGCGTCCCGCCACTCGGTTTCGGGAGCTGTAACCACGCGGCGGCGGTCCGTCACCTCGAAGCCGTCCTCGGTCCGCTTGCCGAACTCCACGTAGAGCTTGTTCGCATCGTTCACCTTGCCCGCCAGGGTGATCACCACCGGGACGTTGCCCTTGCGGGCACGTTCCGGCAGGTCGTACCACTGGGTGCGCAGTTCGCCGGTCACGACGCCCCGGGGGTCGTAGCTGCCCCAGACCGGCGCTTCATCGCTGCCCAGGTCGTAGGGCGGGCTCCAGTCCTTGCCCTGGGGTTCGTCGTTGTCGGGAGGCAGGCCGTGGCGTCGGAAACCGCGCATCTTGGCCTCCAGGTACTCCTTCGGCGACTCCTCGGACTCCAGCCGGGCGGGAACCTCGGCATCCGGTATCGGATCGTCGGGTTGCTTCTCGGAGACCCGCAGCATTCCCTTGAGGGGTTCCTTCTCCACGTACACGTAGTCCGACAGCCCGCAGCTGCTGCCCATCAGCTGCTTGGCCGAGTCCTTGCCGAGGCTGTAACTGTTCCACTGGCTCTGGATCGCCTTGCCGAAGGTGGCCAGTTCCCCGATGACGAGCAGTGCGCAGACCACCGAGAGCGGAGCGGTGCCCAGCCGCAGCGCGCGGCTGCGCCCCTCCACGCCGGTGCGGCCGTTGCGGTCGAGCTTCGGTGGGTCGACCACGTGCGGCCGGTGCTCGTCGATCCGCAGGTGCTCGATGACCGCGACGATCAGCGCGATCCCCGCGATGACCAGCAGCACGGTGCTGGCGCTGTAGCCGAGGACGGAGGGCTGCTTGCTGTGCCAGGGGATTCCCCAGCCCGAGACGTACCACCAGGCGTTGGGTCCGGTGGCGGCCAGCGCGCAGATCGCCATCAGCCCCGCGAAGAACGCGGCGCGGTTGCGTCGTGAACGCAGCACCGTGCCGCTGGTCGCCAGCGCGGTCAGTGCCGCGAGGGCGCCGCCGACCGAGGCGAAGATGCCGAAGTGGTGCGTCCACTTGGTGGGCGTGAGCACCAGCACGAAGAACGTCAGCGCCGTCATCCCCAGCAGCCTGCGACTCGGGCCGAGTGCCGCGCCCCGGATACGGCCGCGTCGCAGCAGCACCACGGCGCACGTGACCAGGCACAGGAACACCAGCAGCACCGGGAACCGCCGGGTCATCGATCCGTCGGGGATCTGGCTGAACAGCAGCGAGTAGCGGCTCACCTCCTGGTACCAGCTCAGACTCGGGCCGAGTTCACCGCGCAGCTGGGTCGACTCGATCACCGACTGCCAGGTCTGGTCCCAGTAGACGATGTTGAGTATCGCGAAGCCGCACGCCGAGATCGGGGCGAGTGTCGGCAGCCAGCCGAACTCCCGGATCCGTTGGCTGACGATCCGGAACAGCGGTTTGAACGCGACCACGAAGGGAAGCACGGCCATCAGACCGTGCGGATTGGCCCCCAGCGCCAGCGCGGCCCCGAACAGACCGACAGCCGCGGGCAGCAGGCGCTTCGTGGCCACCGCTCGTTCCACACCGGCCAGTGCGAGCAGCGAGAACAGCACGACCACCGGCTCGGGGCGGAGGCCGTTGTTGTAAGGCATCCAGAACGCCAGGAAAACGGCGGCGGCGGCCCAGCCCGCCGCGTGACTGCGGCGAACCTGCTGCCCGAGCCTGGGAAGCAGTTCCCGGCTGATCAGCAGCCAGCTCGCGATGCCCATCAGCAGAGCGGGCAGCCGCATCCAAGGAGTGGAGGCCGAGATCCGAACCCACTGCGAGTAGAGCTCGTAGAACCAGCCGAACGGGGATTCCGGAGCGCCGAACCAGCGGTAGTAGTTGCTGATGTAGCCCGCGCTGTCCCGGGAGCGTGCTATCGAGAGTATGTAGCCGTCATCGGAGGTCATGGCCCCGATCAGCCACCAGACGATCAGTGCCGCGAGTACCGACGCGTCCCGCCACGTGGGTTTCCACCACCCGGTCGGGACCAGTTTGGGAGCGCGTCGTCCGGTGCGGCGGTCGAGCCTGCGGATCACGACCAAGCAGCCGATGAAGCACAGCATCGCCAACCCGATGACGACGAACTTGAACACCGTCGCGCTGGTGGACCACCGGGTGTCGACCTGTGCCCGGAACGACACCTCGTCGATCGGGTCCTGCCGCTCCTCGAGATCGGAGTAGATGCCGGTCAGCTGCGGGCGCCGGTCCTCGCCCGCAACGTTCGCCAGTGGCTTGTCGCCCACGCTGGCGACCGTCCGCGAGCCGTCGGAGCGCACCGAGATCGTGCAGTTGCCGTCCGGGATGGTGGCGCTGCCGAGTCGGCTCCCGCGCGAGAGCAGCGTCAGCTCGCCGTCCTCGACGCGTAACACCATGCCGGTGAGGTCGCCGTACTCGGAGGAGGGGGGATTCGTGCTCAGCACGTTGGCCGAGTCCGAGGTTCTGGAGTCCAGGCTGCGGGCGGTCTCGCACGGCGCGGTGAACTCCAGGTCCACCGGTGAGTAGCTGACCAGCGGGGCGGACACCGGGTCGGTCCCCTCGGCCGTGGGCCAGCTGAGGTTGGTGATCTCGTGCTTGACGGGCAGGAACGGCACCGACAGCGAGAGGATCGTTCCCACTATTCCGAGCACCGCCGCGATCACCCGAAGACGTCTGCGGGAATCGGCGTTGTTCGCGGCATCACGGCCTCCGGTGTCACCGGAGCCGTTTCCCCGATTGGGCCGCTCGTCCTCTTTCCGCCCGACGCTAAGCACGAGTGGAGAATAGTAGGTGTTCAGGCGGCGCCGTTTCGCGGTATCACCGGCATGTGCCGCCTGACACGTCGCGCCGATTGTCCCCGAGCTGCTTTTCGCCGTTTTGTCCAATGTCCGGCGGCGCGGTGCCGAACCGGCGGTACGCCGATTCCCGGTCCGGCCGCGTGGCGGTCGGACCGGTCCGGCGTGCCGGGCGAGTCCGCCGTGGACCGCCCGGCTTTACCTGCGGAAGAAACGCTCGCGCCTGCCCAGGCGCAGCAGCCGGAGCCATTCCAGGAAATCCTTCGGGCTCCGGCGCTGCCAGACGAAGTAGAGTCCGAAACGAGCCACTTCGAGCATCCCGATTCCGCGCATGCCCGGCTGGGCGAGCAGGTAGCCGCGGTTTCGGTAGGTGTAGTAGCGTTTGGTGGAATCCTCCGGATCCTGCGCGTGAAACTTCCCACCCAGCATCGGTTTGAATTCGCCCGAGCCGTTGGGGTGCAGGAATCGAGTACGCAGTGTGGTCCCGAACGGCAGTCCCGAACGCACGATCCGGCGGTGTATTTCCACCTCGTCGCCGCGGAAGAACAACCGGTAATCGGGAACTCCGACCACGTCCAGCGTTCCGGCCCGGAACAGTGCGCCGTTGAACAGCGAGGCGATGCCGGGCAGGAAGTCGTGCTCGGAACCGGTGCCGCGCAGTTCCTCCGGGCGGCGTTTCCACGTCAGGCCACGCCGCAGCGGGAAGGCGAGGGTGTCCGGGCTGTCGATGTCGACCACGACCGGTGAGACGGCGGCGAGACCGCGCGCTTCCGCCTCTTCCAGCAGGGTGCGCAGCGCGTGCTCGTCGGCGGGGCGGCCGTCGTCGTCACCGAGCCAGATCCACTCCGCGCCCAGCGAGAGCGCGTGCATCATGCCCAGCGCGAACCCGCCCGCGCCGCCCAGGTTCCGCCGGGAGGGCAGATAGGTCGTGGGGATGGGGCACTCGGCGACCACCTCGGCGACGGGTTGGTCGGGGCCGTTGTCGACCACCACGAGGTGGTCCGGCGGCCGTGTCTGGCTGCCGATCACCTTCAGCGACTCGGCGAGCAGCTCCGGGCGGTGCCGGGTGACGATCACCGTCACCACCGAGTCCGCCGGCAGCGGTGCGGATTGTTCGGATGCCGTCATCAGCCCTCGCCGCTTCCGATGGTCGCGGTCGAACCCGCCTGGTCCTCCTGCATCCGGGCCTTCGCCCGGGGGCTGAGGTTCTCGAAGGGGTCCTTGCCCTTGTAGTGCGTGAGCACCTCGCGCAGCGGGCCGTGCTCCTTGATCTGGCCCTTCTCCATCCAGATCGCCGTGCTGCACAGCTCGGCGAGGAACTCGTCGGAGTGCGAGGCGAACACCAGCATCCCGGAACGCTTGACCAGCTCGTTGAGCCTGCCCTTGGCCTTCTCCAGGAAGTCGGCGTCGACCGCGCCGATGCCCTCGTCGAGCACCAGGATCTCGGGGTCGATGGAGGTGACCACGCCCAGCGCGAGCCTGACCCGCATACCGGTGGAATAGGTGCGCAGCGGCATCGACAGGTAGTTCCCGAGCTCGGTGAACTCGGCGATGTCGTCGATCCGCTGCTCCATCTGCTTGCGGCTCATGCCCAGGAACAGGCCCCGGATGATGATGTTCTCGTGCCCGGAGATCTCCGGGTCCATCCCCACGCCGAGGTCGAAGACCGGGGCGACCTTGCCCTCCACGCGCGAGCTGCCCCGCGTCGGCTCGTAGATGCCGGACAGCAGCCGCAGCAGGGTGGACTTGCCCGCGCCGTTGTGGCCGACCAGGGCGACCCGGTCGCCGTGCCGCAGCGAGAGGTCGATGTCGCGCAGCGCCTCGATGATCGGGACCTTGGTGTCGGTGCCGATCTTGCCGCCGGTCTTGCCGAGCATGGCCTTCTTCATCGAGCGCGACTTCGCGTCGAAGATCGGGAAGTCAACCGCTGCGTTCCACACGTCGATACTGACCACGGTTCGTCGACCTCCTTCTAGACCCAGTAGGAAACGCGGGCCCGGTAGTTGCGCATCATCAGCAGTGCCAGGCCCCAGCCGCCCACTGTGATGGCCAGCACGATCAGCCAGTGGTACATGTCCTGGTTGCTGCCCAGCAGCGGCGAACGAACGATGTCGACGTAATGGTAGATGGGATTTATCTGGGCCAGCCAGGCGCGCGGGCCCGCGTTCTCCTCCAGCGCCGACATGGGCCAGACGATCGGCGACATGAAGAACAGCAGCTGCATGAAGCTGCTGACCACCGGCGGGATGTCGCGGAACCGGGTGCTGACGATCCCGAACAGCAATACGACCCAGCCCGCGTTGACCAGTAGCAGCAGCAGCGCGGGGAACACGCTGAAAACGGTCCACGACAGCTCGGGCTGGAAAATCGCCAGAATCGCGAAATATATGACCAGGTTGTGCAAGAAGAGCAGGAATTCGCGCCACACCGTCCGGAAGACGTAGATGCTGATCGGCGCGGGTAGCTGCTTGATCATCCCCTCGTTCTGGATGAACACGTCCGTACCCGAGGTCAGGCATCCGGAGATGAAGTACCAGATGATGAAGCCCACCGTCATGTACGGCACGTACTCGCCGGGGTCCATGCCGAAGATGGTCGAGTACAGCAGCCCCAGTCCGGTGGCAGTGACGCCCATGCTGATGGTGATCCACAGCGGGCCCAGGACGGAGCGGCGGTAACGCTGCTTGACGTCCTGCCACCCCAGATGGGCCCAGAGCTGTCGCTGCTGTGCCGCCCTGCTGATGTCGTCGAACACCCTGCGCCAGCTGCGGGAGCGCGCCGTGATGGGCGCTGCCGCGGGCGCTTCGGTTTGGTCTGTCGTGCTGGTCGCCTGCACGCTGTGCAGCGTACCGACCGGGGCACGCGCTGTTGCGGTGGGAGTCGCCCCGGGGAGCATTGTCCTCTTGGTTAGGTTGGTCCGTTTCGAGATCGCTCGAACGGGGGATCTGATCCTCGCTCGATCGATGCAGCGCAAGACTCCGTCAGGCGGGTGGCACGGCCCGCTGGGCGTGGTTCAGAGGTACTGTCCGTGTGACGACCCGCTCCGGTGATCGTGTTCCCCGCCGCCGTCGGTCTCTCCCGCGGGCAGCGCGCCCTGCCGCATCTTCTCCAGTTGATCGCGGGCGGCGAGCTGTTGGGCGTAGAGCGCGGTCTGCAGTCCGTGGAACAGCCCTTCGAGCCAGCCCACCAGCTGGGCCTGTGCGATCCGCAGCTCCGCCTCCGAAGGGGTTTCCTCCCTGGTGAAAGGCAGCGACAGGCGTTCCAACTCCTGGATCAGCTCCGGTGCGAGTCCCTGCTCCAGTTCTTTGACGGAGGACCGGTGGATCTCCTTCAGCCGGAACCGGCTGGCCTCGTCCAGCGGAGCGGAGCGCACCTCCTCCAACAGCTGTTTGATCATCGTGCCGATTCGCATGACCTTGGTCGGCTGCTCCACGAGCTCGCCGAGATTTTGATCACCGTTCTCGGTCGTGGACTCGGCGTCCTCTTCGGTGCTGTTGTCGCCGAGTGGCTGGTTCGGAGTGATCGAGGCCCCCACCGGAGTGTTCTCGTCGCCGACCACGAACATTCGTCCCGGTTCGATGTCCCTGCCGTTCATCCTTCAATGGTGCCGCGTGTGCCACACGGAACGCGAAGCGGTGTGCCGGTTGTGTGACTCCGAGACGGCGGAACTCGCCCGTGATGCCGGGTGGTGACGCCGGGAGAACTCGGGGCCCGCCTGCCCGGCACCCGAGTTCCGGTCACCCCGCCCGGTGGTCACTCCGCTCGGTCGGTCGTGAGCAGGATCTTGCCGTGCACCCCGCCGGCCGCCATGAGTTCGTGCGCGCGTGCCGCCTCCCGCATCGGGAGCCGGTGCCACACGACCGGGCGGATTTCGCCCCGCTCGATCATCGGCCACACCCACTGCCGTACGTCGTGCACGATCCCGGCCTTGCCGTGGGGGCCCTCCAGCGGCCTGCCACGCAGCCCCAACGCCGACATGCGCAGCCGCTTGACCAGCATCTTTCCCAGGTCGAGTTCGGCCTTGCGGCCACCCTGCATCCCGATCACGGCCAGGTGCCCGTCGGTGGCGAGCGCGCTGAGGTTGCGGTCCAGGTACGAGCCGCCCATGTTGTCCAGGATCACGTTCGCCCCGCCGAGCCGCTTGACCTCGGCGACGAAGTCCCCCTCGCGGTAGTCCACCGCCGGACTGGCCCCGAGCTCCTCGCACAGCCGCAGCCCGTCCTCGCTGCCCGCGGTGGCGACCACCCGCGCGCCCAGTGCGCGGCCGAGCTGTATCGCGCAGGTACCGATGCCACCCGAGCCGCCGTGCACCAGCAGTAGTTGTTCCGGTTCCAGCCCGGCCTCGTGCACGATGTTGGACCACACCGTGCAGGTGACTTCCGGCAGTCCGGCCGCGTCCACCTGGTCGACCCCCGGAGGTATCGGCAGCAGTTGGGTGGCGGGCACCACCACCCGTTCGGCGTAGCCCCCGCCCGACAGCAGGGCACACACCCGGTCACCGGGCCGCCAGCCGGTGACGCCGGGGCCGGACTCGACCACGGTGCCCGAGCACTCCAGCCCGAGCAGCTCACTGGCCCCCTCGGGCGGCGGGTAGGAGCCCTGGCGCTGTGCCAGGTCGGCCCGGTTGACCCCGGCGGCGGTCACGTCGACGGCCACCTCTCCGGGGCCGGGCTCGGGCGCGGGGACCTCGCGCCACTCCAGGACATCGGGTTCGCCCGCTTCGCGGATGGTGATCGCGTGCATGCTCCCGACCGTAGCGCCGCCACCCCTTCCGGACGCGGTGAGTGCCTTTCGGTCTCGGTGTGTCGGTTTGTTCCGGCAGTGGGAAGGTGGAATTCTCGAAAGCGGCAGTGAGGGTTGTTCGGGAAAAACGGGAAATGTCTTCGTGCGTGCCGCTGGGCCGCGTGAACGGAGACATTTCGGTATCTCGACCATCCGTTCCACCGCCATGGCGTCTTGACTTTACCGGGGAGTTTTATGAACTCTTGGCCGGCACGTATTCACCCGATACGGGGAGCAAGATGACAGTGCACAACGTCCGATCAGGACGCTTCGTCGCCGCGCTGCTCGCCACCGGCGCGACCGCCGCTTTCACGGCGGTTCCCGCTGCGGCGACCCCGGCGGCGGAGCCCGGATTCAATGTCAACGACGTGAATCGGCATCTCGTGGCATTCCAGCGGATCGCCGACCGCAACGACGGCACACGTGCTTCCGGAACGCCCGGATATCAGGCCAGCGTGGATTATGTCGCGGGCAAACTCCGGAGCGCGGGCTACGAAGTGTCCACTCCCGACTTCGAATACACCAAGTACCGCCTCGATTCGGTCTCCCTGAGCGCCGCGGGCTCGCCGGTCGAGGAAGTCGGTGCGTTGGAGTACTCGCCCGCCACGCCCGACGGCGGAGTCCAGGCACCGCTGTCGGTCACGCCGGTGGACGACTCCACCGGTTGCCAGGCGGCCGATTACCAGGGCACGGACGTTGCCGGCACCATCACGCTCGTCAAGCGCGGTGCCTGCACCTTCGCCAAGAAGCAGCGGCTCGCCGCCGAGCAGGGCGCCGACGCCGCGATCATCTACAACAACGTCGAGGGAGAGCTCAACGGCACCCTGGGCGGTGCCGACGCGGGCGTGATCCCCACAGCCTCGGTCGGCAAGGCCCTCGGTGCCGACCTGGTCGCCAAGGCCGGCGAGAGCGCCACGCTGAACCTCGATGCCACCTTCGACGAGATCACCAGCGAGAACGTAGTCGCCGAGACCCGCACCGGTCGCAAGGACAACGTCGTGATGGCAGGCGCCCACCTCGACAGCGCGGACGCGGGGCCGGGCATCAACGACAACGGCACCGGTAGCGCCGGACTGCTGGAAACGGCTCTGGAGATGGGCGGCAGCCCCGACGTCAACAACGCGGTGCGGTTCGCCTGGTGGGGTGCCGAGGAGTCCGGCCTGATCGGTTCCACGAAGTACGTCAACGGGCTGAGCTTCGAGCAGCAGCTCGACATCGCGATGTACCTGAACTTCGACATGATCGGATCGCCGAACGCCGGTTACTTCACCTACGACGGTGACGATTCGGACGGTGTGGGCGCCGGTCCCGGGCCGTACGGCTCGGCGCAGATCGAGCAGGACTTCACCGAGGCGATGCAGCGCCAGGGCATCGAGGTCGAGGGAACCGACTTCAACGGCCGGTCGGACTATGGGCAGTTCATCGCCGTGGGCATCCCGGCGGGCGGACTGTTCACCGGCGCCGGGGGCATCAAGACCGAGGCCCAGGCGGCCAAGTGGGGCGGCGAAGCCGGCGTCGCCTACGACCCGAACTACCACAAGGCCGGTGACGACCTCGGCAACGTCGACCGCACCGCCCTGATCCGCAACACCAGGGCACTGGCCGGAGTGGTCCAGCACTACGGGCAGACGACCGAGGACGTCAACGGGATGCGGAGCAGGGCCGAACGCGCCCGGGTGCGCAGCATGGCGATGGCGCAGCCCATGAGCCTCGCGTCGAACGCCGACTCGCACGGTCACACCTGCCAGCTCCCGCTGAAGTGACCCGGTTGCCGTAGGGGACCGGTTCACAACGCGGTCGCTCGCTCGGCGAATCGACGGCCGGGGCGTCCTCGGTGCGCCCCGGCCGTTTCCGTGCGGCGGCGGTTTCCCAAAAATCGCCGGGCAGATGGTACCGGCGAGTACCGAATCCCGAGCACTCTCGCAGTCGGCACCGCCGCTGTCCGGGACTGTCCGTCGGAACGGGACCATGCGATTAAGCAGCGCGGTTGTCCCCGGTGCGTGAGTCGGATGCATTGCGAGGCCGGGCCGCTCGCCGCGTAGGTCGCTACTCAAGAGCCGGCCCAACGCGGCAAGGCGCCGACTCACGTGACGGCTACGTAACCGCCCGAGCAACTTCTGTCGCGGATTCCTAGTCCAGGGCACGGCGCAGGAAGAACTTGATCCCCAGCGCACCGAAGATCACACAAGCTCCCAGCAGGGCCAGCAGACACACCCAGGGCGCCATGTGCGGCACGTCCGGCAGCAGCGCGCCACGCATCCCCTCGCTCACGTAGGTCAGCGGGTTGAACGCGCAGACGACCTGGAACCAGCGGAGCTGGTCGAGCTGCGCCCAGGGGAACTGGCTCGCGCCGGTGAAGATCAGCGGAGCCAGGATCACGGCGAACATGATGTTGATCCGCCGGGGTGGTACCGCCGCCCCCACGGTGAGCCCCACCGTGCCGCCCACCAGCGAGCCGAGCACCATGCACAGCACCGCGAACGGCAGGCCGGACAGGTCCCACGCGACGTTTCCCAGCATCAGCAGCCCGATCGGGAACATCAGAAGTGCCGCGAACAGCCCGCGAAGCGCGCCGAAGAGCATCTTCTCCACGGCCACCCAGGTGATCGGCAGCGGGGCGAGCAGCCTGTCCTCGATCTCGCGGGAGAACGAGAAGTCCAGCACCAGCGGGAACGAGGTGTTCTGCAGTGCCACCAGGAACGAGTTGAGCGCGATCATCCCCGGCAGCAGGATCTGCGCGTAGCCGGGTTGGGTGTAGCCGAGCTGGCCCAGCACCTTGCCGAAGATGAACAACAGCGCCACCGGCTGCACCAGCACCTGTGCCAGGAAACTGGGCATCTCGCGTCCGGTGACGAACACGTCCCTGCCGAGCACGGCCCAGAACGCGCGTACCGAGCTCTGCGTGGTGCCGGTCATCGCAGGTCCCTGCCGGTCAGTTCGATGAATACGTCCTCCAGGCTCGCCGAGCCGAGTGAGAGGTCACTGACCGTGATGTCGTTGTCGTGCAGCTTCGCGGCGATCGGACCGAGCAGCGAACCGGGCTCACCGTCGACATAGAGGCGCAGCTCGGTTTCCGGGGAGACCCCTTCGAGGGCGGTCGAACCGCCCGGGGCCTCGACCCGCCGCACTCCGGGAATGTCGGACAGCAGGCCGGTGACCTTGTCGCTGTCGAAACCGTTCGGACGGAGCCGCGCGTCGATGGTTCCGCTGCCCGGCAGCGATCTGATCAGCGCGGTGGGGGTGTCCACGGTGAGCATCCTGCCGTGATCGACTACACCCACCCGGTCGGAGAGCTTCTCGGCCTCTTCCATGTCGTGCGTGGTCAGTACGACGGTGACTCCCTCGGAACGCAGATCGTTGACGCGGTCGTGCACGAACAGCCTCGCCTGTGGATCCAGCCCGGTGGACGGTTCGTCCAGGAACAGCACCTCGGGTCGGTGGATCAGCGCCCTGGCGATCATCAGCCGCTGTGCCTGACCGCCGGAGAGGTCGTCGATGCGTGCCTTGGACTTGTCGGCCAGCCCCATCCGCTCCATGAGTCGGGTGGCCAACGCGTGCCGCTCGGAACGACCGATTCCGTGGTACGAGGCGTGGAACAGCAGGTTCTGCCTGGCGTTGAGCGACCTGTCGAGATTGACCCGTTGCGGCACCACGGCGACCTTGCTCCTGGCGGCCACGGGATCACGGGCCACGTCGACCCCGCCGATCGTGGCGCTCCCACCGTTGAGCACGATCCGGGTGGTCAGAATCCCCACCGTCGTGGTTTTGCCCGCACCGTTCGGTCCCAGCAGTCCGAAGATCTCACCGTGCCGGACCCGGAAGCTCAGCCCGTCCACCGCGTTGCGGGTGCTCTTGGGGTAGTGCTTGACCAGATCCGCCACTTCGACAGCAGCAGTCACCCGTCCCCCTGGCAGGAACTCGTCGTCTCGGTTGTTCCCTCTGTGGTGCTCCCATGCCACTCGTGCGGGCCACGCGGCACCGGAAACCCGTGCGGCAGCTGGGTTACTGCCGTGATTGTACGCCGCCGATCCGTGATCGAGGTCAACTTTCGCCCGCGGGAGGGCCTGTGAGCGGCCTCTTGTCGGCGGCCCCCTGTTGGCGTGGTGGGTGTCGAGGGCTACCCTACTGCGCGGAAGCGTGGCAGAGCGGCCTAATGCACTCGCCTTGAAAGCGAGCGGTCCGAGAGGGCCCGGGGGTTCGAATCCCCCCGCTTCCGCCGGTGTGAGCAGGGAAGACGAAGCCCGGTGGACGGATGTTCCGCCGGGCTTCGTTCGGTTCCGTCTCAGTTTCCCTCAGCAAGGGGGTAGTCGGAGGCCTCGTGCGGTTCCCACGGATGGTCTCCGATCTTGTCGGCAACGGTTCCCGGCGCGCGTCCGGTCACGTGCTGATAGCGCTGGGTGAGAGCGGCGTTGGACCACCCCATGAATCCCCATCGCTGTGCGATCCGGGACGCCCAGTTCGATAGCACGGTCTCGGCGGTGTGGTGAGCTTCGTCGAACGGACATCGGTCCGGCCGTACGTACCGCCAACCACATTGTGATCAACTTTCGACAACCGCGTGGGAAACGCTTTCAATCAAGAGTTGACTTCGCTCTTTCGAGTGAAAATTCAATCGAGCCGAAGTGAAAAATTATTCGCTTAACGACTTCCGAGTTCGACTCGATCGATCGTTTCACCAGGTGATCGGCTTTTTGTCGGGAATTTCCCGCGATGCGTGAACAGTTGCCTGGCGATTGCTATACAGCGGTGATCGGTTAGCGTTCGCTCGGAATCCGACCGTGCAGTCGAGTCGGTTCCGCCGCTGATCGTACTCGCGGGGTCGGTGAGACGGCCCCCGAGGGGATCGGTGCGCACAGCGAAGGCAGCCACGGCCGCAAGGACGTTCGCAATGGAGTTCTCGGGAGTCGAGTTCCGTTACGCGGGCGGCGGGACACCCCGGTCCCGTCGCGCCGTCGTGGCGCTCGGCGTCCTGCTGGCCGTGTTGGTCACCGGTTGTTCGGCGGCCACGTCCGAGTCGCGTCAGGCCGACGAAACCCCGTCGTCGACCCGGCGTGCGAAGGTGGATCTCTCCACGCTTCCGGACGCGACCACTTTCGGAACCACACCCGACGCCCCTTCCGATCCGGCACCGCGCTCCGGTACCGACGGTGTGGTGCTGCGTGTGAAGCGGGAGATCGCGGTACGCGATTCCGTGGGTGGTGAAGCGATCGCGCGACTACCCGCTACCCAGTTCGAATCGCCGACCTGGGTTCCGATAGTCGCCGAAAGCGATGGCTGGGCACGAGTTCTGTTGCCTTCGCGCCCGAACGGTTCGACCGGTTGGGTTCGGTTGGGAACCGAGAAAGTGCACAAAGCGCACTCCCCGTACGTCGTGGATGTCGACGTGGGGAACCGCCGGCTGGTGGTGCTCGAAAATGGTCGGGAACTCGGTTCCTGGAGCGTCGGGGTCGGTTCCGTGGATACGCCGACACCGAGGGGGCGCACTTTCATTCTCGCCTCCATCCGGGAGACGGTCAGCGATTTCAGCCCGATCATTCTGCCGCTCGGGACGCACTCCGAGACCTACACCACCTACGGCGGTGGTCCCGGAACCGTCGCGTTGCACGGCTGGCCGGAGCCCGATGTCTTCGGTACGGCGAGTAGCGACGGGTGTGTCCGAGTGCCCGGTGATGCGCTGCGGTTACTGCGGTCGCTGCCGTTGGGGACGCTTGTCCGGCTGCGCTGAGTGGGCGGACGGTGAGGCGTTTTCGCCGGCTCACCGTGCGAAATCCGCAGGTATTCGACGAAGGAAGTGTGACAGTGGCCAAGAAGACATACTTCGCGGGAAGCGTGGCCGCGACGGCGGGTCTGCTGATCGCGGGCACCCCGGCTCTGGCGGACAGTGTCGACAACGACGGCATCAACGTCGGCAACGACAACAACGCCAGTGTGCTGCCGGTCCAGCTCTGCGGTAACAACGTCGCCGTGCTGGGGGTCGTAGCCAACGTCCTTTCGAGCCAGTCCTCCGAGTGCGTCAACGCGCCGGTGGTCGATCACCCCAAGACCGGCGACGAGGGGCCCGAGGAGCCGGAGGAGCCCAAGGAACCCGAGGAGCCCGAGGAGCCCGAGGAGCCCGAGGAGCCCAAGGAACCCGAGAAGCCGGAAGAGCCCAAGGAACCCGAGAAGCCCGACAACCCGGAGAAGCCGGGCAAGCCGAAGGAGGAGATGCCCGCCGCTCCCACTCCGGTGAGCCACGAGGGGCACGCCGCCGTCACCGGCTGACGGTCACCGAACGGGACCCCGTACTCGTTCCCGAAGGGCTGTCGCCTCCGCAGTTGAGCGACCGGTCCGAGGGGAGCGGTACGGGGTCCGTTTCGTCGGGAGGACGCCCCAGGCCGTCCGAGGTCATCCCCGGAACGAGGCCGCGGCCTTGAGCAGCGCGTCGTTCTCCTCGGGCGCACCGATGGTGATGCGCACGCCGTCTCCGGCGAAGGCACGCACCACCACCCGGTTCTCCGCGCAGTGCGCGTCGAAGGCCGCGCTGCGTTCCCCGAGCGGCAGCCACACGAAGTTCGCCTGGCTGGCGGAAACCTCGTAGCCGAGTTCGAGCAGCGCTTCGCGTACGCGGGTTCGCTCGGTGGCGATCTCGGCGCAGCGCCGCTCCAGTTCCGCGGTCGCGCTCAGCGAGGCCACCGCCGCTCGCTGGGCGACCGCGCTCACGCTGAACGGGATGTAGACCTTGCGCAACGCCGTGATGATCTCGGGGGCGCCCACCGCGTAGCCCACGCGCAGCCCCGCCAGGCCGTACGCCTTGGAGAAGGTCCGCAGCGACACCACGTTGTCTCGCTGTCGAGTGAGTTCCACGCCGTCCGGCGCTGCTGGGTCGGTCACGAACTCCCGGTACGCCTCGTCCAGCACCACCACCACTTCCGGGGGGACGCGCCGCAGGAAGTCCTCCAGGTCCTCCCGGCGCAGCGAGGTCCCCGTCGGGTTGTTGGGAGTGCAGACGAAGACCACCCGGGTAGCGGGGGTGATCGCGGCCAGCAGCCCTGCCAGGTCCAGCTCGTGTTCCGGGGTGAGCGGAACGCGAACCTCCTCGGCGCCCGCGACGCGGGCGAGGATCGGGTAGGCCTCGAACGAACGCCACGGGAAGACGACCTCGTCGCCGGGCTCGCAGGTGGCCTGCACGATCTGCTGGCACAGCGCCACCGAGCCACAACCCACCGCGATGCGGTCGGTGGTGACCACCAGCCGGTCGGCCAACGTTTCCACGAGTTCGGTCGCGGCCATGTCGGGGTAGCGGTGCACGTCGTGCGCCGCTCGTGTGATGGCCTCCACCACACTCGGCAGTGGTCCGGCGGAGACCTCGTTGCTCGCCAACTTGACCGAACCCGGCACCGTCCTGCCCGCGACGTAGGCGGGCAGTTTCTCGAGGTCGGAACGGATGCGCACGCTCATTGACCACTCCTTGCTCTGCTCGTGGCGGCTCGTACGGGCCGCGGTGCGACAGTATCCCGCCGGGTGGTCGCGGTAGGATCTTCGGTCGATTCGTCTCCTCGTTTCTACTCCGGAAAGAGCAATGATGGGATGACTCCTCCGAAGTAATGTCGACATTCGCACGGTTCTTTTCCGTCACAGCACGTTGACGGGAGTTCACCCTCGCGTGGTTATCTGCGCGTATGATCCAAACCAGGACCGAGACGATCGCGCTCACCAATGACACCCGACTCAGACTGACGGTCGCCGAACCGGACAACGTGGTTCGAGGTGGCGTCGTGGTCCTGCACGAGGCACGAGGAGTGACGGACTACACGAGAGTCCTGGTCGCGGCGCTCGCCGAGGAGGGCTGGCTCACGGTGGCGCCGCACCTGTACCACCGGGACGGCACCGACGAACTCCCCAACGAGGAAACCCCGCACCGGGTGGCGGAGCAGGTGAGCAGGCTCTCCGGCGAGTCCGTGCTCGCCGACACCGACGCCGCCTTCGTCTGGCTGGCGGATCGGGGCGTTTCCAGCGACCGACAGGGCATCATCGGATTCGACATCGGTGGGAGTGCCGCTCTCATGGTGGCCGCCAGCAGGCGGCTGGGAGCGGCTGTCACCGTGGGTGGTGACGGCATCGTCACACCGCTTTCGGAGGGCTTCTCGCCGCTGGTCGACATCGCGGGGGAGCTGAGCTGCCCCTGGCTCGGACTGTACGGCGAGCAGGACAGCCGAACGCCCGCCGGAGAGATCGACAAGCTGCGTGCCGCCGCGACCGCCGCCGAGACCGCCACCGACGTGGTGCGCTACCCGAACGCCGATCACCGCTTCGACACCGATCCGGAGGCCGCCGAGGAGGCCTGGCAACGTGCCCGCAACTGGCTCGATCTGCACCTGCGCTGATCGGAGCTCCGCTCTCCCGGGCCACTCGTCCGGCGCGGGCGGCGAATTCGCGGGAAATTTCCGGTCGAACCGCGCGGGTGTCATCTGTGGCCCCGGAAGGCGGTGGTGGGTTAGGAAGCTGTTATGACTTCAAGCACCACACCCGAGCTGCTCTGGCAACCCTCACCCGAGTGGGTTCGGCAGACCCGCATCGGCAGGTTCCGCGACTGGCTGCGGCAGCACCGGGAGCTGGACCTGCCCGACTACCGCGCGCTCTGGCGCTGGTCGGTCGAGGACCTGACCGGGTTCTGGTCGGCCGTGGCCGAGTTCTTCGGGGTCTCCTTCCACGAACCCCCGGATCGGGTGCTGAGTGCCGAGACCATGCCGGGAGCCGAGTGGTTTCCCGGCGCACGGTTGAACTACGCGGAACACGCGTTGTGCGTGGGACCGGGCAAGGACGACGCGCGCACCGCCGTGATCTTCGAACGAGAGGACGGCCACGGCGAGACGATCACTTTCGGTGAGCTGCGCTCGCGAGTGGCCGCCGCCAGGGCGGGACTGGTCGAGCTGGGAGTCCGCAGCGGTGACCGGGTGGCGGCGCTGGTACCGAACAGCCCCGAGACCCTGGTGGCATTCCTCGCGACCGCCAGCCTGGGCGCTGTCTGGTCCTCCTGCTCCCCGGACTTCGGGCTGCGCGCGGTGGCGGACCGCTTCGTGCAGATCGAGCCCAAGGTGCTGCTGACCGTCAACGGATACCGCTACGGCGGCAGGGAGTTCGACATCACCGGAACCGTCGAGGAGCTCCGGCGGCAGCTGCCCGGCCTCGGTGCCACGGTCTCGATCGACTACGTGACGGGTGCGGGGTCGCTGTCGGACACCGTCGGTTGGCGGGACATGGTGGAACGACACGCCGATGCTGAGCTCTCCTTCGAGTCGGTGCCGTTCGACCACCCGCTGTGGGTGCTCTACTCCTCCGGGACCACCGGGCTGCCCAAGGGCATCGTGCACGGGCACGGCGGGATCGTCCTGGAGCACCTCAAGGCGATCGGGCTGCACTGCGACCTGGGGCCCGGGGACAGGTTCTGCTGGTTCACCACCACCGGGTGGATGATGTGGAACTTCCTGGTCGGCGGGCTGCTGACCGGCTCGGCCGTCGTGCTGTTCGACGGCAGTCCCGTGCACCCCGGGACGGACACGCTGTGGGAGCTGTCCGCGCGACACGGCGTGAGCTACTTCGGGACCTCCGCACCGTTCATCCAGACCTGCCGCAAGCGGGGGCTGCGTCCGGCCACGGACCACGACCTCTCCCGGCTGCGGACCGTCGGTTCCACCGGGGCGCCGTTGACCGCCGACGGGTTCGGCTGGATCGCCGAGGAGGTCGGGCACGACGTGCAGATCGCCAGCGTCTCCGGTGGCACCGATCTGTGTACCGCCTTCGTCGGGGCCTCACCCGACGTGCCGGTGTGGCTGGGCGAGATCTCCTGCCCCATGCTGGGCGCCTCGGTGGCCGCCTACGACGAGCACGGGGACGAGACGCACGACGAGGTCGGCGAACTGGTGTTGACCGAGCCGATGCCGAGCATGCCGGTGTACTTCTGGAACGACCCGGACGGCAGCAGGCTGCTGGAGGCCTACTTCGACACCTATCCCGGCATCTGGCGGCACGGGGACTGGGTGCGGATCACCGAGCGGGGTTCACTGGTCATCTACGGGCGCAGTGACTCCACCCTCAACCGCGGGGGCATCCGGATGGGTACGGCGGAGTTCTACCGCGTGGTCGAGGGCTTCGACGAGGTTTCCGACTCGCTGGTCATCGACACTTCCGGCGCGGGGGAAACCGACGGTGAGCTGCTGTGCTTCCTGGTGTTGGCGGAGGGCGCCGAGCTGGCGACGCTGGAACCGGCGCTGCGGGAGCGGTTGCGCAGCGAACTATCGCCCCGGCACGTGCCGAACCGCTTCGTCGTGATCGGTGAGGTACCGCACACCCTCAACGGCAAGAAGCTCGAAGTGCCCGTCAAGAAGATCCTCGCGGGGGCCGCACCGGAGAGCGCGGTCAGCATGGACGCCTTGCGGAACCCCGATTCACTGCGACCTTTCATCGAGATGACCAGCGGTTGAGCTGATCGCGTGCCGTGCGGCGGCGGGGGGTCGGTACCGACGATGGTCAATGACGACCCCCCGTTGTAATTCGGCGTGCGGGAGTGTGTATGGTTTACATCAGTAGCCGAGAGGAACTACCCGGAGGCTTCGCCTAGTCTGGTCTATGGCGCCGCACTGCTAATGCGGTAAGGGGCAACCCCCCTTCCCGGGTTCGAATCCCGGAGCCTCCGCCGGGGCACCCACCCAGGTGGGAGTCCACAACTGAACACGCGCCCGTAGCTCAACGGATAGAGCATCTGACTACGGATCAGAAGGTTTGGGGTTCGAATCCCTACGGGCGCACATTATCGCAGGTCAGGGGCGGTTTCGGAATACTCCGGAGCCGCCCCGCTGCTGTGCGGTACACATTTTGTGCGCGTGGGGAACACGATCCTCAACCCTGAGATAGCGTCACCGTTGTAGTCCTTACGAAGGTTACTTCAGTACCATTGGCCGGGTTGCCATTCGACGCGGGTGGGGCGTTGTCCGGTGCGGCAGTATTCGGTGATGGCTTCGCGAACTCGCTCAAGGGGTAGTGAGGCCGAGGTGGGAAACCACAGGTCGCCTTCGGGGTCGAACAGCAGCGGGGGGTGTCCTCGGTGGTGTGGGGGTTGTAGGAGTCCAGCAGTTCGTGGTGCTAGTAGTGGTAGCTCAGCGCTGCGACGCTACTTTTTGGGTCGGCAGCGACCCGTAGAGAGTGGTCGGGGAACGCTTCTCCGTCGAGTGAGCGCCAGGAGCGGCACGGGCGGTCCCAGACGTAGAACAGACTGACGTGATGGGCTGGTGTGTCGAGCACGCGTGTGATGAGCTGCTCGGTTTCCGCTGGTTCGTGGGCGTAGTGCCACCCGTTGTCGGTCACCGCGGTAACGACGGTGGGCGCGCTGATCGTGGTCATGGTCTGGCTTCTCCGTGGATGGTGACGGGGTGCTGTTTTCCGGGTTTCCAGACGACCAGTGTGGACCCGCGAGGCAGGATGGCACGCACCGCTTGGTAGCAGTTTCCGCGCTGCCCGGAGCACATGTCCTTGTTCAGCACGATCACGCCGTGTGTCTGCCCGCGTTCTTTCATCCGTGGGGCGTATTTCGTTTCGACGTGGGTGTACACGGTGGGAGCGCCACGGTCGTCGGACGGGAACACGGTGGAGTTGTGCAGGTTCAGCCGGGCGCGCTCGGATGCCTCGTCGCGTCCGCTGGTTTCGGTGAGTTCGGTGGTCTGCCCGCCGGTGTGCTCGGGTAGCCGCTGGCGGACCTGGTCGATCCACGTGCGGTCGCGGGCCGCGTCGGTGGGAACACGCGGGAAGGTTGATGGGTGGGGCAGGCTCGGCGGGGGTCGCTCGCTGGTCACGCCGAGGGTGGCGAGGTAGTTCACCAGGTGCCCTCGGGTGTTGTCGGACAGCGCGAGTACGTCGTCGATGAGCTCGCGAGCCTGTTCGAGCAGCGCCACGGCCTCGGCCAGTTCGGGGGAGGTGCTGCCCTGTCCGATCTCGGTCAGGGTGGGCAGGGCGTATTCCTCGATCCAGGCCCTTGCCGGGTGCAGCTGCTCCGGTGGCAGTTGTCCGAGCATGGCGGCGAGGGTGTTGCCGACCTCCTCCACGTGGGACATGGTGGGCTCCTCACAGCACGGCGGAGAAGGTGCTGACGTGTCCGGCGGCCTGCGCTACGGCTTGGACCGCCTCGCCCGCCTTCTCGTGGGCGATGCCGAACAGCCGCGGCGCCTGCCGCACATCGTGGTTGGTGCTGGTCCCGGCCACCTGATTCAGCTGCCCACGCAGCTCGTCGAGCGTGGTCTGTATGCCCTGTAACTCGCCTGCGGGTGCGGTGCCGATGATCTGCTGAAGCTGGCCGCGAATCTCGTCGAGCATCGCAAGTCTTCCTCGTAACGGGAAACAACATCGGATGGGCACTGCCCGGCCGGGCGAGTAAGGGTGTAGGGACTGTCCGGCCGGGTGGCAACGGCCCGGCGTCGGGCCGTGTCTTACAGGGCGTGGAGTCCGGCGAGAATGCGGGCAAGAGTGGTCCGGTCGCGGGACTAGCCGGACAGAACCTCCCCGCCCCGAGATGTGTTCCGGTTGCTGCTGTCGTGGCGATCACTGCCCGGAGACCGTGTTGGGTGGTGGGTCCCCGCTGCCGTGAGGTCGCCGGACAGCGCGCGTACGTGACCCGGTAGCCGACAGGGACGGAACCCGTGTCGACCGAGGTAGAGCCGATCCGGACGGGGGCTCATCGCTCAGCCTCTATTACCGTGGCCTGCTCACCGTCACAGATGGTGAGCTCGGTGGGTTCGTCGCGGTATTCGCGCAGCGCGGCGGCGAGTTCGTCCAGTGCGTCGGCCAGTGTCCGTCGATCGGTGGCAGGGAGTTGGTTACCGCCGAGTCGGTGGGCGGCTTCGTCGAGCATCCATTGGCAGCGGCGTAGCAGTACGGCCAGTTGGGTGTGTGGCTGGCTCACCGGACACCACCCCCGTTCGGGAGCCGGCCCAGCAGTTTGGTCAGGGTGTCCCGCAGCTGGCGCGCCTGCTCGGCATTCCAGCGGGTGCGGTTGTAGACGGTGGGAGTGATGATCGTCAGCCGACCACCCTCGACCGACAATCGCAGTGATTCGGTGCCGTCGTGCTCGACGGTGTTACACCGTACCAACACGGGTTCTCGCATAGCGTCACCTCCAGTAGTCGAATCAAAACTAAGAGTTTTTGCGGACTTGGAGGGACAATTGCGGGACAATACGGCCATGAGTGCGGACAACGGAGTGGCGGAACGGGTCGCCCGCTTCCGCAAGCTGGCCGGGTGGAGCCAGCATCAGCTCGCCGCTCGTGCCTTCGTGTCGACCAGCCTGATCAAGAAGGTGGAGCAGGGGCATACTCCGGCGAGTCCGTCGCTGGTGTCGTGCTGTGCGCGTGCTCTCGGGGTCGATGCCTCCGTGCTCTACGGAACCGATCCCGAGGAACAGATCACCGAACAGCACGTCGAACGGGCCGGTGTCGAAGAACTCCGAGCCGCGCTGCACGCCTACGACGACCCCGAACTCGTGAATCCGCTTCACAGCGCATCCGAACTTCAGCGGCAGTTGAATGCGGCCGAGAAGCTGCGGCATTCGTTCCGCTATCACGAGTTGTGCCGTCGTATGCCCGAACTGCTGAACCAGCTCTACGCCCGCACTGCCTTCGACCCGGCGGATACCTCCGCCGGAGAACATGCCCGGAGCATGTTGCACGACGCCTATCGGCTGGTCGCGACCCTCGGGGGGCGTTTCCACCAACCCGATATCGGCGCGATGGCTTCGGAGCGCCACGTCGCGCTCGCCTCTCGGACGGGTGATCCGTTGCGTGTCGCCCTGTCGGCCTATCACCGGTCCACCCATTTTCTGCGGCACGGTCAGTTCGCTCGCGGGCTGCGAGTGATCGAGCGAGGACACGAATCCGTGCGCGAGAGTCGGGTTCTCCAACGGGATTCGGTGGCAATTCAACTGCACCTGCGAGCGGCTGTGCTGGCAGCCCGGGCGGGTGACACCGAACGAGCCGATACCCACATCTCCGAGGCTCGGGCAGCACGGCAACGCTACGATCCGCCCGTATCGCCGTACTACAACACCGATTCCAGCGCCCTGAACATCGACGTCCACTGGTGTGCGATTCCCGTCGAGAACTACGACGGAACCGGAGCGGTGACCAGGGCCGAACAGGTCCACATCGTCGACCGGAACCGCCCCGAACGGGTGGGACACCACCACATCGACATGGCCCGTGCGTGGTTGTTGCACGGCAATCGCGAGAAAGTCATGGTGGAACTCAACGCGGCTCGACACATCTCACCGCACCACACCCGGCGTCACCCGACCGTGCAAGAAACCGTTCGGACACTCGCCGAAACCGACCGACGTGCCATCGACACCCTCGCTGGATTCGCCCGCTGGGCCGGAATACAAATCTGAAATTCGATAGAAATTCGAAGCACATCGAGTCGCGAAGTGCCCTGAAACGTCGAGATTCGGTGCTGCCTACGTACGGAAAGGAGGTTACGACTGTGCCCACACCTGACCCGGAGATCTCTGGCAGCACAGGAGATGAGCAACCCGAGATGACGGGACACGGCGAATATGGCAGCGACGGCGTGACTGACGGTTCAGTCGTGTGTAGCACCGTATATGCTGGTTACTGCGCGTTAAAAGATCTTACTCCGGAACAGCTTCTTAAGTTTGTACAGGCTGTTGATTCGACCTGCGTAGCAGGAGCAGAGCGACAGTCGGTGACGCTCCAGAGCGACCCGGAGATACGCCAGCTTTACCGGATGACCACCATGCTCGGCGGAAGCGAAGCGGCCGTCGAACTGCTACAGGACCCGGACCTCGGCCCATTGGGGTTAATCGACGTACCAATCGGGCAGGAAAAGATCACAAGTCTCAGCTTTGACGACATGCTATCTCTGTCCGTGCATCTCGCACGGATGGCGTTGGTTGCCTACCGTGAGATGGCCAGTAATCACGACGAAGGTTGATGCGGAGACCGCCCGACCCACAACAGCTAGCCAAGCCGCGCGAACAGGGCCAGTGGTGCGCGGGCTAAGAGGTGTGTTCCCTCGTTCGGTCGGTGCGAGCGAGCGGGCCGCTAGCCACGGCGACCGGATGGGGACCTCCGGACGCGATTCCTCGGTCTCCACCCGAGCAACCGCCTCGCTGCGCCACCATTGGGTGAAGCGCTCGGCATTTCGACTGGTAGAGCGGTCGGTCCGGTGGGACCGTGCTGTCCGAAAGCTCTCCGAGACGGAGGTGGACATCATGGAAATGCCCATCGTGAACGAGTGCGACGCCACGGACTGCGCTTACAACCAGCACCAAGCCTGCCACGCCCTCGCGATCACCGTGGGAGAGCCGGCCAATCCACGGTGCGACACCTTCACCACCGCCACTTCCCCCGCGGGTGATCCCGGGGCGGTCGGCCACGTCGGGGCCTGCAAGATGTCCGACTGCGGGCACAACGTCAACCTCGAATGCCAGGCCCCCGGCATCACGGTCGGCTACCAGGAGAACATCGTCGACTGCCTGACCTACGCACCCGCGTAGATTTCTCGCGAAATTGACGGAGTGTCGGGGGACCGGACCCGGCGGGGCGGCGATTTCCCGCGAAATCGCGGGATCGCGGTGCTCCGACGGGCGGGCGCGAGGGCCGGACCAGTGGGATGGGAGAGCGGGGACAGTGGATTGCGGAGAGCCGGCAGCGGCTCAGAAGACACGCCCCACCTCCCGGGCCACGATCTCGTCCATGTTGCGTTCCGCGAGTGCCGCGATGGTCATGGACGGGTTGCAGGCACCCGTGGAGCCGGGGATGAGCGCACCGTCGGTGACGTAGAGCCCGCGCTGCCCGAGCACCCGGCCGTGGGTGTCGCACACCTCACCGATGGTGGCGCCCCCGAGCGGGTGGAACGTGGTGGTGTCGAAGGCGCTGGTGTCCAGCGTGATGTTCGTCAGGTGGTCCGCCAGGCTCCCGCCGACGATGCTTCGGATCCGCTCGCGGATCCGACCGGTGAGCTCCGCGTCGTACGACCGGCTCCAGTGCAGCACGGCGTCGTCGCGATGCGGGTCGTAGCGGAACTCGCCGCGCGGCCGCACGATCCCGAACCCGATGACGCTGGTGGTGCCCAGGTCCACCGGGAACGGCACCGGCCCGTGCACGACGGTGACCGGTCCGTCCGGGTTGTCCCAGTCCCGCACGCCCATGCAGGCCGGGCCGCCTTGCAGGGCACCGGGACTGTCACCCAGCGGGGTCCAGGAGAAGATCCGATCCCCGTTGTTGCCCCAGTTCGAGCCGACAGCCTCGGGCAGGTCCGGGATCAGCTCCTTCTCCCTCGCCTTCACCAGCAGTCGTGTCGTACCCGCCGATCCGGCACCGAGGAACAGCGCGTCGGTGACGATCCGCTTGCGTTCCCGCACGGTGCCGTCGGTGGTGATGTGATCGACCCGCACCACCCAGCGCCCGGAGGAGTCGCGCGCGATGTCGCGAACCAGGTGCAGTGTGGCCACCTCCACGCGCCCGGTCGCTTCCGCCTCGGCGAGATAGGTGACATCCACGGTTCGCTTGCCACCGTTGTTGACGCCGTAGAGCACGTCTCCGGTGGTGTAGGAGGGTTTCATCTCCCCGCGCAGCTCGCGGCGGGCGAAGTCCCAGTCGATCGGCAGTGGAACCCGGTAGGGCGCCATGCCCGCCCGCGCGACGTGGTCGTGGAACTGCTTGACCGCCCGGTACTCCGGCGCGTGCAGCAGGTCGTCGGGAATGCCGTCGGGCCGCAGCACCGACTCGACCCGGCGGTAGTAGTCCCGATCGAACCGTTCGTAGTCCAGCCCCGCGGGCATCGAGCGCGTGAAGTGCTCGGCGCTCGGTTGGATCGTCATCCCGTGATACACCAGTGAGCCACCGCCCACCCCGGAACCGCACAGGATGTCCATGCCGACACCGCGCACCCGTTCCAACACCCCGGTGTAGGGCCGCCAAACGCTCGGTGGTGATCCGGTCAGCACCGGCCCTGGAGTCAACCAGGAGGCGCGGCGGTCGGGGCTGAACATGTGCGGGAACGTTTCCGCGTTCGGCCCGGTGGGCCACCGGATGCCGCGTTCCAGCACCAGCACCGGCACCCCGGCTCGGGCCAGTCGCGAGGCGGTGATCGAACCGCCGAATCCGGAGCCGATCACCACCGCCCGGCGGTGCTCCTCCACCGGCGCGGCGGTGGCCGAGCCCGCCACGCCCGCGGTCATCCCCAACGCGGCGGTGGCCGCCGTGCCCTTGAGCAGTTCCCGGCGTCCCAGTGGACCACGCATACCCTCTCCTCGCCACGAATCCGAATGGTGATCATATGAATTCGTTCGAACTCGTGGCGTAGTACTCATTCGATCGTGTGAGGGAGGCGTGAAGTTCGTCCCGGCGCGTCGCTTCGTCGTGCCGTTCGGTCCACACCCGACGGATGCGGTGCGAAGCGGTGGCTGTACCGTCCTGTCGTCGGTCGCTTCCTTCGTTCCGGCGCGGCCGGCGGGAACAGTCTCGGCGTGGGGGAGAGTTGGTTTCGCTCGTGATCGCGGTGCTGGTGTTGCGCAAGGTCCGTTCCTACTGGACGAACCGCAGACGCGTCACGCAGCCTCGGTGAGAACGAAGCCCGGGACGTTCCGGGCGTTTCGTGATGCTTTCACCGGTACGCCGGAAGCGATGGCCCGGTCCGTTTTCGTCGGGTGATCCGGGGCTAATTGTTCGGCCGCTTGTTCTTCGTGGTCGAATCCGTACGACGAACCCGGCGCGATCTCATGAATTCGGTGAAATTTCGGATTGATTTTTTCGGGTCGGATTTCGTGTGTCGGGCCCCCGGGAACGGAGCCCGACAACGAACATCGGTCAGCTCACTGGATGCCGACGTTGATGTTGCTCTTCTCGACCTCGATGTCCTGCTTCTTCCAGTCCCAGCCCCAGAGCCAGAGCTTCTTCTTCTGGTCAACGTCGACCTTGCAGGACTTGTACAAGCACGTGTCGGCCTTGTCCTTCTTCTTGCCCTTGTGCTTGCCCTTCTCCTTCTCCTTGTGCTCGTCCTTGTGGCTGTGGTTGTGGTTGTGCTCCGGCTTCATGTCGTCGGCCGAAGCGACACCCGCACCGCCGATGGCCAGCGGCAGGGCCATGGCACCGACAACTACTGCCCGCGTGAACGAACGCATGCTCGCGCCCTTTCCTTTCGGATTATGGGAATTTTCGTCGGTCGATCCCGCAGGGGTCAATCCTCTTGGGTTCGATCCCATTGGTTCGCCGACAACTCGTTTTTACCCCAGTGGATTTACCGGCGCCGGACGACACGCGCGGCATTCACCGTATTGAGTGTTTTTGGTTTTCTTGTGAATCAAGTTTCGGAAAATCCGCGAAAATCGGCGGGTCGATGGTTGTTCACGTTTCCGGTTGCGCTCGCACGGCGACAGCGGTCGCCTGTCCGACACCCACCCCCGTGGCCGCGATTCCGAATCCACCGCCGCGATGGTTCAGGTGGCGACAAAGGTCGACGACCACTCGCGACATGGACGCGCCGAGCGGATGCCCGTAGGCCAGTGCGCCACCGTGCACGTTCACTCGATCGTGTGGAGCTTCCGGAAGTTGCCGCAGCACCGCGAGCACCAGCGCGGCGAACGCCTCGTTGATCTCCCACAGGTCGACTTCCTCGGCTTGCAGTTCCAGCTTGTCCAGCAACTCGCGTATCGCCGTCACGGTCGCGAGGACGAACCGCTGGGGCGCGCAGGCCACCGTCGTCGTGCCTACCAGCTCACCGAGGGGGGTGACGGCCAACCGCTCGGCCTGTCGCTGGGAGCCGATGAGTGCCGCCACCGATCCGTCGCCGAGCGGAGCGGAGTTGCCCACCGTCACGGTCCCCTCGGTAGAGAAGGCGGGGGGAAACCCGGCGAGTTTGGCCGCGCCGGTCTCCGAGCTCAGCGGTTCGTCGCTGCGCATCGGAATGCCGCCCACGCCGCGCACCGGGAAGACGAAGCCGTCGTGCATCCCGGCGTCCCAGGCCGCCGCCGCGCGGCGGTGCGAGCGCAGCGTGTACTCGTCCATCTCGCTTCGGCCCACACCCAGTTCAGTGGCGATGCGCTCGGCGATCAGCCCCAGCGGAGCCGTCCACTCGGGATCCATGCGCGGATTGATGAGTCGCCAACCGGCCGCCGTCGAGACGGCCTCCAACCGGTCGGGCAGCGCCCGTTCCGGGCGGGGGACGACGAACGGTGCCCGGCTCATGCCCTCCACGCCGCCCGCGACGACCAGCTCGGCGTCCCCGGTACGCACCGCGCGCCCCGCCTGCACGAATGCCTCGCACCCCGAGCCGCACAACCGGTTGACGGTCACGCCGGGCACGTTCTCCGGCAGGCCGGCCAGCAGCACGGCCATGCGTGCCACGTCGCGGTTCTCCTCGCCAGCGCCGTTGGTGTTGCCGTAGATCACCTCGTCGATGGTTCCGGGATCCAGCGGACGCTCGTCCCGGTCGGCGTGTCGGTGCACCAGCTCGGCCAACGGCATGGCGGCGAGGTCGTCCACCCGGATCCCGGAGAGTTCGCCCCGGTACCTGCCGAACGGAGTTCGGGTGGCGTCGAGCAGCATCGCACGGGCCATAGGGCCATGATGCCGCAATCGGGGGTGAGTACTTTAGTTCTTTCGGGTGAGTTCGGCGAATATCCGCAGCCACCGCCGGGCGCTCGCTCACTCTCCCGAGGGGGTTGTCTCCTCGTTCGTGGCGGGCACCGGGCGATGTTCGGCCACCGCCGTGTCCTCGGCCAGCGAAACCACGCGAGCCCCGCTCTCCCCGAGCTCACGCAGCCTGCGCAAGGCGTGCCCGGCGTCGAGTCGCACGGTCGTCCGCACCGGTTCGGCCGGCTCGGCGGGATAGAACCCGGCACGTGCCTGGTGGCCGGAGCGCAGCGTGGCGTTCAAGGAGCCCGTGGAGGCCAGCGCTCCCCGCGCGGCTCCGAGTCGCCCCAGGGTGTCGTCCAACGCGTCCAGCAGGGCCGCACGGTTGCCCTCCGTCATGGCCCGCACCAGATCCGGGTCGGTGGCGATCACTCTCGTCCCGTCCCGGAACGAGCCCGCCGCCAGCGATTCGGCCAGTGGTCCACCGTCACCGCCCACGGAGGCGAGCACGGCCGCCAGCAGGTGGGGCAGATGCGATACCCGCGCCACCGCGGCGTCGTGCTCGGCGGGGGAGGCGGGCACCACCCGCGCGCCGCAGTCCAGTGCCAGCAGTGCCGCTTCCCGCCAGGCGTCGAGACCGGTGTCACCGCCGATCGTCACCGCCCAGAGGGCCCCGTCGAACAGTTCCGCGCTGCCCGCTTCCCAGCCGGAGCGGTCGGTTCCCGCCATCGGGTGCCCGCCCGCGTAACGTGCCGCCGGGGCGGACTCCCGCACCGAGTCGTGCACCGGTTCCTGCACGCTGACCACGTCGGTCAGCAAGGTCGTGGGCGCGTGTCGGTTCACCTCCCGCAGTACCGTGCCGACAGCGGGCAGCGGTGTCGCGAGCACCACCAGCGCGTCCCGCTCCCGAGCGCGCTCCAACGCCCGCTCGGTACTCGACAGCACCTCGTAACCCGCCGCGCGAGCGGCGGCGGCGTCCTCCGCCGAAGTGGTCGCTCCCCAAGCCGGTCTGCCCGAAAGCACCGCCGCCCGGAGCACGGACCCGCCGATCAGTCCCAGCCCGATCACACACACGGCTCGCATGGGGTTCATCCTGCCCTACCCTCAACAACTCGTACCGGAGTGGTGACGGGGTGAACACGCCGAACGCGAATCATTGACTCGGTCGGTGAGCTGTTCGCAATCGTGCTTTCGGGTGGCGTTCGCACGCTTTACCGTGGCGTCATGACGCTCCAGGAGCCGGTCGCGGGGTTCGCGGTTGCCGCCGTTCGTGAGGACGGCCGATGGCGATGCGACATGTTGGACGGTTCGGTGCTGACCGGACTCGACGCGATCATCACCGCATTACGCGAACTGCGCTCCAGCGGAGCCGCGATCGGCATGTGCAACGTGGATGACGAGTTCTTCGTGCTGGTGCGTCCGGTGCCCGGCGGTGTGGAGCTGGCGCTGTCCGACGCGGCGGCCGCGCTGGACTACGACGTAGCCGCCGACGTGCTGGACCTGCTGCGTACGGAGCCACCCGATGAGGAGGACGAGGAGATCTGGCCGGAGGGCAACCTCGCGTTGCTCTCCGACCTGGGACTGCCGGAGGAGGAACTGCTGCTGATCACCGAAGAGGTAGACCTGTACCCGGACGAGCAGCTCGAGATGATCGCGCAGCGCTGCGGCTTCGGTGAGCAGTTCACCGCGGTGCTGGAGAGGTTGTAGTGGCCGGAGTGGCCGTGGGGCTCGGAGCGGTCGTGGTGCCCGGTACCGAACGCGGTGTCGGAAAGCGACGGCGACCGGACGGGCCGGCATGATCGAGGCTTCCGGGGATCGGGAACTGGTCCGTTCCGCGCTCGCCGTGGCACCGGACGCCACGGCGGCGGGGGACGTGCCGATCGGAGCGGTGGTGGCCGGCCCGGACGGTCGGATACTGGCACGGGCGCACAACCGCCGTGAGGAGCTGTCCGACCCCACGGCCCATGCCGAGATGCTGGTGTTGCGTGCGGCTGCGGCCGCCTACGGCGACGGTTGGCGGCTGGGGGGATGCACCCTGGCCGTGACCGTCGAGCCGTGCACGATGTGCGCCGGTGCACTGGTGCTGTCCCGGATCTCCAGGCTGGTCTTCGGCAGCTGGGAGCCCCGTACCGGGGCGGTCGGTTCGCTGTGGGACGTCGTCCGGGACGGCAGGCTCAATCATCGGCCCGAGGTCGTCGGCGGTGTGCTCGATCGCGAGTGTGCCGCGTTGCTGGCGGAGTTCTTCGGCGAGCATCGGGTGTGACTTGAGTCACTATCGCGTGATTCGGTGGAGTTGTCGGGTATGCAGCGGGAGCAATCGGCAACAGGAGGTCGCGATGAGTACGTTCGACAAGGTCAAGCACCAGGCCCAGCAGCTCGCGGGCAGGGCCAAGGAGGCGACCGGCCGCGCGACCGGCAACCGCGACATGAAGGATGCGGGCAAGCGGGACCGGCTCGAGGGCGAGGCCAAGGAGTCCGGCCAGGACATGAAGGACCGTGCCGCGGGTGCGGCCGAGGACGTCAAGGACAAGCTGCGCGGCGACCAGAGCGGTGAGCAGCGCGGCGACCAGGGCGGAAACCGGGAAGGCGGCGAGGACCGGCGCTGAGGGGCACGCCCTCGGGTCGGGACGTCGGTTTCGGTCGAGCGGGGCGACCCGGGAGGGGTGCGGGACCGTGCTCACCCCGAGTGCTCCGGTGCTCCCGTGGCAGGGCGCGAGTGTGGCGCTGCGCGGGGAAAATCGACTCCCTCGACCCCCGTGCTCGATTCGTGAGGGCCGTTCGTTACGCTTGTTCGCGGTAGCGTGTCCGAGCGGCCTAAGGAGCGCGACTCGAAATCGCGTGAGGTGAGAGCCTCCGTGGGTTCGAATCCCACCGCTACCGCGCGTTGACGAGAGCGGCGCCGGATCCCCGAGGGGAACCGGCGCCGCTCTTTCGTGTCGGGGCCCGGTCGGTGCCGGGGTGCCCCTGTCGGTCGCGGCCGGATCAGCAGTTGGCGGGCTTCGACTCCACCCTGGTCTGCCACGCCGGGTTGTCCTGCGGTCCGTCGACCGTCACGTCGTGCACGTACCAGTAGTAGTGCCCGTAGTACGGATCACCGAAGTGCAGCTCGTAGGTTCCGGTGACCTTCTGCCGCATCGGCGCGGCGTAGATGTTCACGGCCTGGTTCGGTCCCAGCTCGTGACGGATCTCGTCGGACTTGGTGGTGCTCCAGCTCCACTGCCGCTCGTAACTGGTCTCGAAGCCCGCCTCGAACACCTCGCCCAGCGTGACGCCCGCACTGATGGTCATGCTCACGTTGGTGGTGGTGCCCCTGGAGGACTGCCAGCCGATGATTCGGGTGGAGGTTCCCTCGGAGCAGTTCGTTGCTCCGCCGACCAGCTCGTAGGAGCCGCGGTGCGTTTCCGGCGGCCCGGAGGGGTGGAACTCGCAGAGATCGGTGTTGCCGTTCTCGCACTGCTGCAGCAGCTGCCGCACGGTGGGGTCGGCCTCGGTCGTGGCGCTCGCGGGCGCGGCCAGTCCGGTCATTGCCAGCGCGGCGGCGCTCAGGCCGACGGCCAGTCGATTGCGCGACTTCATTATTCGTCCTCGCTCAGCTCAGTCCGACGGTCACTGTTCGATCGTTGATGTAGCCGCCCACGTCGGGGTGGTTCTCCTTGTAGGGGCCCGCGCGGTCACCCGAGTCCGGGTAGAGCCAGACCCAGCAGGTGGACCAGGCCTGTACCGAGGAGATCCGGTTCTGCCAGTAGTCGTCCAGATCGAGCCAGAAGTCCACTTCGTCGTTCTTGGGGCACGGTTCCGGTACAGTGATCGTCAGTGAAGAGCCGCCGTACTCGACGTCCTCGAAGACGGTGGCGCCGATGAGCTCACCGGTGGTGTCGGCGATTCGCCGCCCCTGCTGTCGGGCCTCGGCCAACGTCTCGTAGCAGGTGTGATCCCGGGTGGAGACATCCAGCACGCAGTGTTCGTCCGTTTCGGATTCCTGGGCCGCCTGCGCGGTGGTCGCCGTCAGTCCCGCGGCCATCGCGCAGCTCGCCAGAGCCACCGCGGCGGTCCTGGTGCGGAGCCGTCCGGTTCCGGTCTTGGCTCTTGCCAATTCCGTTCTCCTCTCCTCTTCCGGCGGGCGGGTTCGCCGCCTCGGCGGAATCGGTTTAGCGGATTGCACGCGCACTATCGGGGGAGCCGGAAGGCGAGATCCAGGGTCGCGACGCGATTGCCTACTAATGCGGAAGTACCGGGAGTAACGCGTTACTGCTTTCGTGCCCGTGTCGTCCCCCCGACGGGACCAAGCGCCCCCGATCGGCCCGGCGGCCCAGAAGGGCCCGGGGAGGATGAGACGGCGGAGCTCTGGAAGTGAGCGGCGCTCGCCGCGATCCGGGCGGAGCGAGACCGCTGTCGGTGGGGTGCGAGCTCGCCGCGAACGTGCGAAGGGCCGCCGAACGGGTAACCACGAGCCTTGAGGCGTCAGGGCACCGCACGGCGGGTGGGACCTTGAACGGGAAGAGGTGGGCGAACGAGAACGGGCCGGGCGTGGAGTCCACGCCCGGCCCGTCGCCGGCGGAGGATGCGGGATTCGAACCCGCGAGGGCTGTTAACCCAACACGAATTCCAGTCGTGCGCCTTAGGCCGCTCGGCCAATCCTCCGCGAAAGAGTGTACGTGACGGGTTCCGCCGATCTCGCGACCCCCCTCCGGAACCGCTCGGCGGGCGGGTCGCCCCGCGCTGTCTCCCGGGCGATGACGGGGGGTCGGTTCACCGTGGCGGCGGGCCGTTACACTTAACGAGGACTCCGCGCGGCGTCATCCTGTGAACTCCCCCAGGGCCGGAAGGCAGCAAGGGTAAGCGGGCTCTGGCGGGTGCGCGGGGTCCCCTTTTGTCTCGGGCCCCGATCGTTTCAGGGAGCCCGCTCGCCGTCATCGCTCCCGATGCCGAACTCGTCGGTGGTGGCACGTATCGTTGCCGGTGTGGCGCTCGCGCTCTATCGCAAGTATCGACCGGCGACCTTCGGCGAGGTCGTGGGACAGTCACACGTTACGCAACCGCTGCGAACCGCGCTGGCCGCACAGCGGATCAACCACGCCTACCTGTTCTCCGGGCCCCGTGGGTGCGGCAAGACCTCCAGTGCGCGGATCCTCGCGCGTTCGCTGAACTGTGCCCAGGGCCCTACGGACGAGCCGTGCGGCGAATGCGACTCCTGCGTCGCGCTGGCTCCGGACGGTTCGGGCAGCGTGGACGTCGTCGAGATGGACGCCGCCAGTCACGGTGGTGTGGACGACGCGCGCGAACTGCGCGATCGGGCGGTGTTCGCCCCGGCGCAGTCGCGTTACCGGATCTTCGTCATCGACGAGGCCCACATGGTCACCCAGCAGGGGTTCAACGCCCTGCTCAAGATCGTGGAGGAGCCGCCCGACCACCTCGTCTTCGTGTTCGCCACCACCGAGCCGGACAAGGTGCTGACCACCATCAGGTCCCGCACCCACCACTACCCGTTCCGGCTGATCCCACCGGGTGAACTCCGCGAGCTGCTGGAACGGATCTGCGCCGAGGAAGGCGTCAGCGTGGATCCGGCGGTATATCCGCTGGCGATCAGCGCCGGGGGAGGCTCCGCCCGTGACGCGCTGAGCGTGCTGGACCAACTGGTCGCCGGTGCCGGTGCGGAGGGCATCACCTACGAGCGCGCCGTGGCGCTGCTCGGGGTCACCGACGTCGCCCTGATAGACGCGATGGTGGACGCGCTGGCCGCGAACGATCCGGCCACCGTCTACGGCACGGTGGACCGGGTCGTGGAGGCCGGTCACGATCCCCGCAGGTTCGCCTCCGATCTGCTGGACCGGTTGCGCGACCTCGTGTTGCTGCAGTCGGTACCGGACGCGGCGGAGCGCGGTCTCATCCAGAACGCCGGTGACGGGATCGGCAGGATGCGCGAGCAGGCCGAGAAGCTCGGGACGGCCACGCTGACCCGGTTCGCCGAGATCGTGCACGCCGGGCTCTCCGAGATGCGCGGTGCCACCGCGCCCCGCTTGCTGCTGGAGTTGTTGTGCGCCCGCATGATGCTGCCCGCCGCTTCCGGGGAAGAGGCGGCGGTGCTGCAGCGCATCGAGCGGGTCGAGCGACGCATGACGGTGGCCCCGCCGACTTCCGGGGGAGGTGCGGAAGCCGCCCCGGCGACGCCCGCACCGGCCGCGCGGAGTGCCGCTCCGAGTGAACCGGACGGCGGTTCGCCCTCGCCGGTCGCGGAGTCGGACCGTGCCGAGACACCCCCCGCACGGGCTGCCGGGGCCGGGCGGGACGGCGCCGCCGACGCGGGGAAGCCTCCCGAGCGTCCGGCGGGCGGCGATCGTGCCGCGACACCTCCCGAGGGACACGTCCAACGGGAGCAGCGGGCGAGTTCCCCCGAACCGGCGGAGGACGATTCGCGTGCGGGAGGCGGCAGGCCCGCCGCCGAGCTGCGCCAGGTGTGGAACGACCTGCTGCGTGCCGTGGCGGAGCGCAACCGGCCGACCCAGGCGCTGCTGCTGAACGCCTCGCTGGTGGATCTGCGGGACAACACGCTGGTGCTGTCGATGCCGACCGACGGACTGCGCAAGCAGTTCATGCAGGCTCGTCGCATCGACTACGTGCGGGAGGCGATGCGCGCGGTCGTCGGGGGCGATTGGGAGCTGGAGTGCCTCGTCGAGGGTGAGGAGCGGTCCACCCGCGCACCGGCCGCCACGCCGCAGCCCGAGCGTGGCGCCACAGAGCGGGGGGCAGCGGAGGCTCCGCGGTCGGCCGCGCCGCGAGCCCCCGCGACCGAGGCGGCTCCCGCTTCGGAGCGGTCCGCCGCCCCGAACGCACAACCGGCCGCCCCGAGCGCTGCCGCGGAACGTACTCCCGAGCCGGAGAGCCCTCCGGCGGAACCGGAGGTCACCCCGCCTACGGCTGCTCCTCCCACCTCGGCTCCGGCCGTGTCGGACTCCCCGGGCACTTCCGAATCCTCCGTAGCGCCCGAGCCCCCGGCCGTCGCCGAGCCAAGCGCGGCGGCCGAACCTCCTGCGGCGGCCGAACCTCCCACGGCAGCCGAGTCCCCCGCCGCACCGGAGAGACCGGAGGCATCCGCGTCATCGGAACCACCGGAACCGCCCCTGCCGCCGGAACCGCCTCCCGAATCGGATCCCGAGCCGCCCGAGTGGGAGGACGTCGGACCCGGTCCGCCACCGGAGCCGGACTTCGCGGCTTCGTCCCGTTCCGAACCACCAGGGGCCGAGTCCGCGGGGAACGAACCCCCCGGGGCCGGATCCTCGGATTCCCGGCCCGCGTCCTCCCGACCAGCGCCAGAATCCTCGGCTACCCCGGGGGGCCGGGCCGGTTCGGCGGATTCCGAAACCTCCCGGCCGGGCATCGCCGGTTCGGGAGCGGCGGGGTCGCCGGCTGAGAAGTACGCCGCTCCGGCCGGATCGGCCGCCGCGAGCACTGCCGAAGCCGCACCGCGTGACGGCTCGGTCGAACGCGATCCCGACGACGAGGCGGTCGAGTTACTGGTCAGCGAGCTCGGCGCGCGCAGACTCGACTAGTGGGATCCGGTCCGCCCGGCCGGGCGCCCGCCACCGTCGCGGATCGACGACTACGCTGGACGGCAGGAGATGCCTCGCTCGAACAGGTGAGCCCAGCCGGAACCGGGAGAGGAGCCACGGTGCAACCAGGCGGTCAGCAACCCGACATGCAGGAAATCATGAAGCAGGCGCAGGAGATGCAGCAGCAGCTGATGAATGCGCAGCAGGAACTCGCCGAGACGGAGGTGACCGGCACCGCCGGGGGCGGCATGGTCACCGCCACCGTTACCGGCGCGGGAGAGTTGCAGTCCATGAGCATCGACCCCAAGGTCGTCGATCCCACGGACACCGAGACGCTGTCGGACATGGTCGTCGCGGCCGTCCGGGACGCCAACCGCGCCGCGCAACAGATGCAGGCGGACAAGATGGGGCCGTTGACCAACGCGCTGGGTGGCCAGGGCGGCACGGACATGGGCGGACTCGGTCTGCCGGGGATGTGACGGTAGTCGCGTGTACGAGGGGCCAGTACAGGATCTGATCGACGAGCTCGGCAGGTTGCCGGGGATCGGTCCGAAGGGTGCGCAGCGCATCGCCTTTCACCTGCTCTCCGCCGAGCCCGCCGACGTCACCCGGCTGCAGGACGCGTTGCAGCGGGTGAAGGAAGGCGTGGTGTTCTGCGAGGTCTGTGGCAACGTCTCCGAGCAGACGCGCTGCAGGATCTGCCAGGACACCAGGCGTGACCCGCGGTTGGTGTGCGTGGTCGAGGAGCCCAAGGACGTGCTGGCCGTCGAACGCACCCGCGAGTTCCGGGGGCGTTACCACGTGCTCGGTGGTGCGCTTGATCCGCTCTCCGGGGTCGGGCCGGACCAGTTGCGGATCCGCGATCTGGTCAGCCGGATCGGGGCCGACGAGGTGGCCGAGATCATCATCGCCACGGACCCCAACACCGAAGGGGAGGCGACGGCCACCTACCTCGTCCGGCTGTTGCAGGACTTTCCGGGGCTGAGCGTGACACGGCTCGCGTCCGGTCTGCCGATGGGAGGCGATCTCGAGTTCGCGGACGAGCTCACCCTCGGCAGGGCGTTGTCCGGAAGGCGATCCGTTTGAGCCGTTCGACCACTGCGAGTGGAGTGTTCCTCCGGTGAGCCGCTCGGTGGCGGGAGCCGCCGTTCGACCGGAGCGAGGCCACGGCGGTCGGGGGCGTCCTGTCGGCCGCTCCCGACCCGTGGCCCCCGGCTCACCGGTCGTGCGGCTGCCGCGCGCGGCTGATTCCGAAACCGCGGCCTCGTTGGTGCACCGGGTGGGGCGCAGCGCGTCCCGGCTCGGTCCGGTGCGGTTGGTCGCGGTGGACGGTCCTTCCGGCGCCGGGAAGTCGACGTTCGCCCGCGTGCTGCTCTCCGCCCTGGCCACGGCGGGGATCGACGCCGCGCTGCTCGGCACCGACGACTTCGCCACCTGGCGGGAACCGGTGGGCTGGTGGCCCCGGTTGCGCGAGGGTGTGCTGGATCCGTTGTCGCGGGGACGTGCCGGTCGCTACCGGCGCACCGAGTGGCCCGCCGGAGTGCCGGTGCCCGGGGCGCTGATCGACGTCCCCGTTCCGGAGGTGCTGCTGCTCGAAGGGGTCTCGGCGGGCAGACGTTCGGTCGCGAGCCGCCTTTCGGCACTGATCTGGATGGAGCCACCCGACTCGGCCACCCGGCTGGAGCGCGCGGTGCTGCGGGACGGTGCGGCGACCCGTCCCGAACTCCTCCGCTGGCAGCGGTTCGAACGGGTGTGGTTCCGCTCGGATCGCACCGGACAGCGTGCCGACTTCGTGCTGCGGGGCTGACGAACCGCCCCGCGACTCCTGACGGTCTTCGAAAATCCACTCGTTCGAGTGAGTCGTGTTGCATAGTATTTCCGGCTGTGACCAGGGTTTTCACAAATTTTTCCCAGATTTGCCGAATATTAGGCCGAACGTTGTAGCCGAATCGTAATCCTGTGAACCTGATCCGGATACATTCCTCGGGTTACCGTCTCTCTCACTTTGCGAGACGTGAGTTACCGAGGTGAGTGATGGGTGCAGCCGCCGGGCCGGGGTTCCGGTTATCGAGAGTGGGGCGCAGGCTTGTGACGGTCGGGCTGACCGCCGTGCTTGCCACGTCCCTGTCCGCGTGCGTGCAGTCGCAGCGCGGTGAGGACAGCGGGCAGACCATGGTTTTCGGAGCGCCGGGAGCTCCGGCCCTGTTCGACCCGTTCTACGCCTCCGACGGCGAGACCTTCCGGGTCACCCGACAGATGATGGAGGGACTCGTCGGTTTCGAGTCGGGCGGAGTCGAGGTCGAGCCCGAACTCGCCACCGACTGGACTTCCTCGGAGGACGGTACGAAGTGGACCTTCCAGCTCCGCGAGGGCGTGAAGTTCCACGACGGCACCGACTTCAACGCCGAGGCCGTCTGCGCCAACTTCGAACGCTGGTACAACCAGACCGGCACCGGGCAGAGCTCCGCGCTGTCGTACTACTGGATCGAGACCTTCGGCGGATTCGCCGGTGGCGACGAACCCTCGCTGTTCTCCTCCTGCGAGGCATCGGACCCCACCACCGCGGTGATCAACCTGACTCGCGCGACCTCCAAGTTCCCCGCCGCGCTCGGGCTGGACTCGTTCAGCATGCAGTCGCCCACGGCGATGAAGGAGTACGAGGCCGACAAGGTCGTGGCCAAGGGATCCGGTTTCGAGTACTCCGAGTACGCCAGGAAACACCCCACCGGTACGGGCCCGTTCCAGTTCGACTCCTACGACCAGAACAACCAGTCCGTGGTGTTGCATCGCAACGACGACTACTGGGGTGACAAGGCCAACCTCGACCGGCTCATCTTCAAGGTGATCTCCGACGAGTCGGTTCGCAAGCAGGAACTGCTCTCCGGCGGGATCGACGGCTACGACTTCCCGAACCCGGCCGACCTGGACTCGCTGCGGCAGCAGGACTTCAACGTGCAGGTCCGCGAGCCGTTCAACGTGCTGTACCTGGGCATGTCGCAGAAGAACAACCCGGCGCTGCGCAAGCTGAAGGTCCGCAAGGCGCTGGCCTACGCGATCAACCGCGAGAACCTGGTCAACGCCAACCTACCGGGCGGCGCCGAGGTCGCCAACCTGTTCTATCCGTCCAGCGTGGATGGGTACACCGAGGACGTGGCGAAGTACTCCTACGACCCGGAGAAGGCCAAGCGACTCCTGAACGAGGCGGGACACTCCGACCTCACCATCGAATTCTGGTGGCCCACCCAGGTGACGCGGCCCTACATGCCCGACCCGCGCGGCATCTTCAACTCGCTTGCCGGGGACATGCGCAAGGCGGGCATCAACGTCGAACCGGTCAGCAAACCCTGGAACGGCGGTTACATCTCCGACGCGAACAAGGGCGACGCCGAGGTCTTCCTGCTCGGCTGGACCGGTGACTACAACTCCCCGGACAACTTCATCGGCACCTTCTTCGGCTCGACGGAGAACCAGTTCTACACCAAGCCCGCGCCCTGGGGCGAAGAGCTGGCCAACCGGTTGGACGCCGCGGACAAGGAACCGGATCCGACCAAGCGGGAGCGGATGTACACCGAGATCAACCGTGACCTGAAGTCGAAGTACCTGCCCGCCGTGCCGCTCTCGCACTCGCCGCCCGCGATCGTGACCGCCCCGCACGTCAAGGGACTGGTCACCTCGCCGCTGACCGCCGAGGAGTTCGCCTCGGTGAGCATCGAGAAGTAGTTCCAGGGCAGCGCCCAGGTTTTTCCGTCGAGAACGTAAGGATCCCGGTTTGCTTCGTTACACGGTCCGGCGACTCGGCCAGCTGTTGATCGTCACGGTCGTGCTGTCGGTCCTGCTGTTCGGATGGCTGCGGGCGCTGCCGGGTGGCCCGGTCTCCGCACTCCTCGGTGAGCGTGCCACCGAGGAGTCCCGAGCCCGACTGGTACAGCAGCTCGGGCTCGACCAACCGCTGTACGTGCAGTACTGGAAGTTCATGCAGCGGGCGATCACGGGTGATTTCGGCGTCTCCACCGGGGTGCAGCCGGGCACCCCGGCCATGGAGGTGTTCCTGCAGCGCATGCCGGCCACGCTCGAACTCTCGGTGCTGGCGCTGCTGCTCGCGGTCGCCGTGGGCATCCCCCTGGGCTACTTCGCGGCCCGCAGGCAGGGCGGCTGGCTGGACAACCTCAGCATCACCTGGTCGCTGATCGGCGTGGCGGTTCCGGTGTTCTTCCTCGCCTTCCTGCTCAAGTACGTCTTCGCCATCGAGTTCGGCGTACTGCCCGCCTCGGGAAGACAGGCGGCGGGGATCGACGCCACCCACGCCACCGGCTTCTTCGTCCTCGACGGGCTGCTCACCACGGAGTGGGACGCGGCGTGGAACGCCCTGATCCACCTGCTGCTGCCCGCGATCGCGCTGTCCACGATCCCGTTCGCGGTGATCTTCCGGCTCACCCGGGCATCGGTGCTCGACGTGGTCGAGGAGGACTACGTGCGCACCGCCCGCTCCAAGGGGCTCGGGGCGATGGTGGTGCGCGGCAGGCACATCCTGCGCAACGCGATGCTTCCCGTGGTCACCACCATCGGGTTGCAGACCGGCGCGCTGCTCTCCGGGGCGGTGCTGACCGAGCAGGTCTTCAACATCCCCGGGATCGGACAGGCACTCTCGCTGGGTTTCCAACGGCAGGACTACGCCGTGCTGCAAGTGGTGATCCTCGCCACCGCGATGGTCTACGTGCTGGTCAACCTGCTCGTCGACCTCGCCTACGCGGCGATCGACCCGAGACTCCGGACACGCTGATCGAAGCGGGGTGCTCGCCACCGAGCCTGCCAACACGACGGAAAGTATCAGTGAGAGGTCGCGCACAGTGCTGGGTACACAACGCAAGGAGCGCATCGACGGGCTGGCCGAGTCCGGTGGGGACACCACCGCGGGTGTCAGCCTGGCGGCCTCGGCATGGCGACGGTTGCGTCGCAGCCCGACGTTTCTCGTGGGTGCGGGGATCATCTGCGCCTTCGTGCTGCTCGCCCTGGTGTCGCCGATACTGGCGCAACACGATCCCGCCCTGCGGCTGCTGGAGGAGCAGGTCTCCCGCGCGGACAACGAGATCCCCGCCCCACAGCCCGGCTTCCCGCTGGGTGGTGACCAGTACGGACGGCCGTTGCTGTCCCGGGTGCTGCTCGGCTCACAGCAGACACTGCTGGTCGCGCTGCTGGCCACGGTGATCGGTCTGGGCGGCGGGCTGACCCTGGGCATCCTGGCTGGCGCCTTCGGCGGCTGGGTCGACACCCTGGTGATGCGCGTGGTCGACGTGATGCTCTCGGTGCCCTCGCTGCTGCTGGCCGTCTCCATCGGAGCGCTGTTCCAGCAGCAGTCCCAGTTCACCGTGATCATCGCGGTCGCGACGGTGCAGATACCGATATTCGGCAGGCTGCTGCGCGGCACCATGCTCGCCCAGCGGGCGAGCGATCACGTGCTGGCGGCCCGCGCGCTGGGGGTGCGCCAGCGCTCCATCGTCTTCCGACACATGCTTCCCAACGCGCTCGGCCCGGTGATCGTGCAGGCCACGCTGATGCTCGCGGTGGCCATCATCGACGCCGCGGCGCTCTCCTTCCTCGGCCTGGGAGCGGCCGACACCTCGACACCCGAATGGGGGCAGATGCTCGGCTCGGCGCAGAACTTCTTCGACACCCACCCGCACCTGGCCTTCTGGCCCGCCGGCTGCATCATCGTCGTCGCGCTCGGTTTCACGCTCGTCGGTGAGTCGATGCGGGACGCCCTCGACCCGAAGAAGCGGCGGTGAACGGCGACATGGCATTGCTGGAAGTGCGCGACCTGTCCGTGCGGTTCGTCCGCAAGAGCGAACCGACGGTCCCGGCGGTGGACGGTGTCTCGTTCGACGTGCACCCCGGAAGCACGGTGGGTCTCGTCGGCGAGTCCGGATGCGGCAAGTCCGTCACCTCGCTCGCGATCATGGGGCTGCTCCCGCAGCGCGGGACCGAGGTGTCCGGCTCGGTGAACCTGGAAGGCAGCGAACTGCTGCGGCTCTCCCAGCGGGAGTTCGACCGGCGCAGGGGCAAGGACCTCGGCATGGTCTTCCAGGATCCGCTGACCTCCCTCAACCCCGTCGTGCCCATCGGGCTGCAGGTTTCCGAGGTCATCGAACGTCACCGCGGGCTCTCGCGCCGCGACGCGTCCCGCGAGGCCGCGAAGCTGCTGGAGCGGGTCGGCATTCCGGACCCGGACCGCAGGCTCAAGGAGTACTCGCACCAGCTCTCCGGCGGGATGCGGCAGCGCGCCCTGATAGCCATGGCGCTGGCCTGCGAACCTCGGCTGCTGATAGCCGACGAGCCCACCACCGCCCTCGACGTGACCATCCAGGCGCAGATCCTGACCCTGCTCAAGGAACTCGTCGCCGAGACCGGAACAGCGTTGATCATGATCACCCACGACCTGGGAGTGGTCGCGGGGATGTGCGACGAGGTCAACGTGCTCTACGCCGGACGAATCGTGGAACGCGCCCAGCGGCACGAGCTGTTCTCCCGGCCGCGGCATCCCTACACCGCCGGGCTGATGGCCTCGGTGCCGCGGCTGGACTCCCCGCGAGGACAGCGGCTGGCTCCGATCGAGGGGTCGGTGGCCGACAACATTCCCTGGGAGGGAGGATGCGCCTTCAGCCCGCGCTGCGGCAACGCCCTCGCGGTGTGCGGCGAACGCGCGCCCGAACTCGAAACCATCGAGCAGGGCAGGCTGCTGCGCTGCCACAACCCGATCGGTGCCGCGGAACTGGAGCGTGCCCATGACTGATTCGAGCCGCACCATCACGGGTTCCGAGACCTCGCCCGTCGGTACGGACCCTTCGGACCCGGCGGCGGACTCCCTGCTGGAGATCGACGACCTGCGGGTGCACTTCCCGATCAAGCGGGGAATCGTGCTGGACCGCACCGTGGGCCACGTATACGCGGTGGACGGGGTGTCGCTGCGCGTCGGTCGCGGCGAGACCTACGGACTGGTGGGGGAGTCCGGCTGTGGCAAGTCCACACTGGGCAAGGCGGTGCTCCGGCTGGAACGGCCCACCGGCGGTTCGATCCGCTTCGACGGTACGGACATGGCCCGGATGTCGGGTGAACCGCTGCGGCGGATGCGGCGGCGAATGCAGATGGTCTTCCAGGACACGTTGTCCTCGCTGGACCCGAGGCAGTCCGTCGAATCGCTGCTCGTGGAGGGGATGCGGGCGCACGGACTCGACAAGGGAGGGGGGAACACCGAGCGCGAACTGCGCGAGCTGCTCTCCTCCGTCGGGCTGCCCGCCTCGGCGCTGCGCAAGTACCCGCACGAGTTCTCGGGCGGTCAGCGGCAGCGCATCGGCATCGCCCGGGCGCTGGCCGTGCGCCCGGACCTCGTGGTCGCGGACGAGCCGGTCTCCGCGCTGGACGTCTCGGTGCAGGCCCAGGTGCTGAACCTGCTGGAGGACCTGCAGGAGGAGTTCGGCCTCACCTACCTGGTGATCGCGCACGATCTCGCCGTGGTGCGACACGTGGCGCGGCGTATCGGGGTGATGTATCTGGGCGGTCTGGTCGAGGAGTCCGATTCGGACGTGCTGTACGAACAACCGCTGCACCCCTACACCAGGGCGCTGCTCTCCGCGGTGCCCGTGCCGGAACCGGAGGTCGAGGACCAGCGGGAGCGGATACTGCTTTCCGGGGACCTGCCGTCACCCGCCTCGCCGCCCACCGGGTGCCGATTCCACACCAGGTGCCCGTGGCGGCAGCCCACGCGCTGCGACTCCGAACGTCCCGAGCTGCGCGACGTCGGAGGTGGGCACCGGGTGGCCTGTCACTACGCCGAGGAGATCCGCGACGGAATCATCACCCCGAACTCGGTCGAGGGAAACTCTTCCGCTGGGGTTTCGTAGCCGGTTCCGTGGCGGAACCTCGCGCACGGCTCTCGCTCCGGGGAGGCCCGACATCGGGTAGCGACCTACACAACGTCGGGCCTTCCTCGCGAGAGCCGCACGCGAGAACCCGCGGTGGTGCCGACCGTGGGGGTGGTCGGAGTTCGGCTCGTGAGGGTGGTCGGAGTGCGGCCCGCGTCGAAGCGACGCGGCGATTTCGCGAGAAATTGACACCCACCCGGGCCGGACCACCCCTTCGTGGTCGGGGTTCGGGATCGGAACGGTATCGATCATGTCCCCGTTGGGATGACGTACGTTGCTCGGACGTCTCGTACCGGATTGACTGTGCTGGTGCCGATCGACCCGAACGGAGGTGTGTGGTGTCCGAGCTCTCGGAAAGCGACCGGCTCGATCCGGAGCAGTTGAGTTGGAGCGTGCCGTGCCTGGACTCCGAAGATGACGACGCCGCCGGGGAGGTGAAGGTGCTGGTGCTCGGTGACCGGGTCGCCCTGGTGCTGCCGCCGGGCGAGACCCTGGTGTTCACACCGGACGAAGCCGGGGAGTTCGCCAAGCTGCTGGGCACCTCCACCGGGCAGTGAGCCACCTTCCACGGGCTCGCCGAGCCGGACGGCCGGAGTGCGAGTCGGCGGAACGTCCCGCCGACCGAGCACCCCGACCTCCCGATCGGGACGGTTCGCTCAGCGGTTCGCCCGGTTCACCGCCGACACCACCGCGCGCAGCGACGCGGTGACGGTGGAGGTGTCGATGGCGGCACCCCACAGCACGGTCGGACCGTCGGTTTCGCCGTCCACCGAGCACTCCAGGTAGGCGGCGGCCTTGGCGTCGTCCCCCGCCGTCATCGCGTGCTCGTGGTAGTCGAGCACGCGCACGTGGTAGCCCACGGTGCTCAGCGCGTCGACGAACGCGGCGATGGGACCGTTGCCGGAACCGCTGATCTCGTGTTCGGTGCCCTCCACCCGAACGGTGGCATCGATGGTCTCGGCACCGGCCTCACCGCTGAGGCGCTGCCGTACCAGTTCCAGTGGTGCGGTCGAGTCCAGGTACTCGTCGGCGAACACGCGCCATATCTCTTTCGGCTCCACCTCGCCGCCGTCCGAGTCCGTGCGCTGCTGGATCAGCTTGGACAGCTCGATCTGCATCTTGCGGGGCAGGTCGAGCTGGTACTCGGTCGTCATCACGTAGGCCACGCCGCCCTTGCCGGACTGCGAGTTGACCCGGATTACCGCCTCGTAGCTGCGTCCCACGTCCTTCGGGTCGATCGGCAGGTACGGGACTTCCCAGGGGTACTCGCTCTCGGTGACCCCGGCGCGTTCCGCGGCCTCGCGGTGCGCCCGCAACCCCTTGTTGATCGCGTCCTGGTGGCTCCCGGAGAACGCCGTGTAGACCAGCTCACCGCCCCACGGCTGCCGTTCGGGAACCGGCAGCTGGTTGCAGTGCTCCACAGTGCGCTTGATGTAGTCGATGTCGGACAGATCCAGCTGTGGGTCGACCCCCTGGCTGAACAGGTTCATCCCCAGCGCCACCAGGTCCACGTTGCCGGTGCGCTCGCCGTTGCCGAACAGGCAGCCCTCGACGCGGTCGGCTCCCGCCTGGTATCCGAGCTCGGCGGCCGCGATGGCGCTGCCCCGGTCGTTGTGCGGGTGCAGCGAGAGGATCACCGAATCACGCCTGGACAGGTTGCGGTGCATCCACTCGATCGAGTCGGCGTAGAGATTCGGGGTCGCCATCTCGACGGTGGCGGGCAGGTTGAGGATGACCGGGCGTTCCGGTGTGGGCTGCCAGATCTCGGTGACCGCGTCGCAGACCTCGGCGGCGTAGGAGAGTTCGGTACCCGTGAACGATTCGGGGGAGTACTGGAACCGGAAGTCGGTGTCCGGGTACTTGGCCGCGTACTCACGCACCAGCTCCGCACCCTGCGTGGCGATCTTGCTGATTCCCAGGCGCTCCTCGCCGAAGACCACGCGCCGCTGCAGGATCGAGGTGGAGTTGTACAGGTGGATGATCGCGGAGTGCACACCCTCCAGCGCCTTGAAGGTGCGTTCGATCAGGTCCGGGCGCGCCTGGGTCAGCACCTGGATGCGTACGTCCTCCGGAATCGCCCCGTCCTCGATGATCTCGCGTACGAAGTCGAAGTCCGTCTGGCTGGCGGCGGGGAAACCGACTTCGAGCTCCTTGAAGCCCATCCCGATCAGCAGGTCGAACATCCGGCGTTTGCGCGCGGGTGACATCGGGTCGATCAGCGCCTGGTTACCGTCCCGCAGGTCGACCGCGGACCACAGCGGTGCTCGGGTGATGCGCTGGTCCGGCCAGGTGCGGTCCGGCAGCGACACGTTCTCCACCAGCTCGTCGAACGGTCGGTAACGGTGGAACGCCATCGAGCTGCCGCGCTGCGGATTCCAGGGCTTCTGGTCGGGCGGAGCGGGACGCGAGGGGCGACGTGGTCCGGAGCCCGCCGCGGGGACGTCGTCCGTGTTGGAACGGGAATCGGAAGCGGAGCCGTTACTCATCCTGCTGGACTCTCCTGCTCGTGCTCGGTTCGGGAACTCATCGACCGGCACGCTTTACCTCCGCGACGAGGGGCCGGTCTAACTGACCCCGTCGCGGCGGCAAAGCAGGAGGCTGAAAGTCACGAGGACAGCCTAACCGCACCCGGTGTCCAGAACGCAACCGCCTGTTCCGAATGCTGGACACCACGCTGCCGTGCCGCCGAATCGTCGCTCCGTGTTCCCGTGGCCCGATCCGGGCGGAGCCTCGCCAGATCCGCGAACGGTGTCGCGACGGGCCGATCACGGCAGCCGATCCGGGGAATCCCGCTGAACTGATCGCGGGTCGGCTGTTCCGATGCGGCAGGCTGGTGTCATGGCTGCGAAGAAAAACAGTTCCGGGTCGGCCCTGGCGACCCTGCTGCAGGGGGTCGGTTTCCTGCTCGCCGTGGTGCTGATCGCCCACACCGTGTTCGTGTTGTTCGACTTCCAAGCGGAGGGGCAGCTCACGCAATCGGTCGCGCGCGCCGCCGAGCCGCTCGCGTTGTTCTTCCCGGGACTGATCGACGCGCCGAGTCACGTACTGCAGGTGTTACTGGACTACGGGCTGGCCGCGATGTTCTGGATGCTGGTGGGAGGTCTGCTGGGGCGGATCTTCGGGTGAGAACCCGGGTGCGGGAGCCGTGGGGAAGCGCTGGAGAAGCGGTGGCGAATCGGCTTTTCTGGGTCAGGTTCGGGTGCGTGGCCGCCCGCGTTCCGCTGCGCCGATGTTCCGCTACCCGCTGGTAATCTGATCGTGTTTCGTGTCACACTGCCGTCATGTCCGAAGACGTGGCGGATCCGACGCGCACCGCCGGGACCAGTGGGCACCGCCGCCGGAAGTCCTTCGATCTCGCACGGTTGTGGTCTCGCACGTGCGGTTCGCTCGCCACCGTGGTGCGCTGGGGCTGCTCGTTGGCGGCCGCACTGCTGGCCGCGCACGTGGTGCTGGCGGTCGGGGGCGCCAATCCGGAGAACGCGCTGACGCGTTTCGTGGCGGAATGGGCGCGGGTCCTGGCGTTCGGATTCCGCGACCTGTTCCTCAAACCCGAGCAGCCGAAGCTCGAAGTGCTGCTCAACTACGGCCTCGCGGCGATCTGCTGGTTGCTCGTCTCGGTACTGGTGGTGCGCCTGCTGCGCACGCTGGGCGCCTCCCGCTGAGCCGCGGGCGATTCCTCGCGAGATCCACGGCGACGTTCGGGGGAGTAAGTCGCTTCCGAACGGAATCCGGGCCGCTCACCAGGATCCCGCCACGCGGAGCAGTTCCTGCCTTACCAACGTCACGTGGTGATTCTCCGTCGCGTCCGCCCGTTGGGCGAGGAACAGGGTGTTGACGGGAGGAGCCGTCGGTTCCGGGAGATCCACCAGCTCCCCGGCGGCGAGTTCGGACTCGCACAGGTATCGGGGCAGCACCGTGAGCCCTGTTCCGGCCGCCACCGTGGCGAGCATCGCCCGCAGGTCGGGCACGACGATCCCGGCCCGCTCGGTGGGTCGGGTGCCGAAGACGTGGCGCCAGTAGTGCCGCGTGAGGGCAAGGTCCTCCGCGTAGGCGACCAGGGGAATGCCGTGCAGTGGCGTGGGGTCGCCACCCCGCAGTCGCGTGCGGTCGACGTGTGCCGCGGTCGTCGGTGCGCAGACCAGTACCAGCTCCTCGTCCGCGAGGGGAACCGCGTTGACGACCCGCCCACGGGGGCGGGCGACCGAGAGCACCAGGTCGAACCTGCCGCTGCGCAGGCCGCCCAACAGGTCCTCGGCCAGGCCGAAGGTGGCCCTGATCCGAACTCCGCTCCCCAGCATCGGTGCCAACGAGGGCAGCACGCGAACACTCAGCAGTTCGGCGGGACCCGCCAGGTGCACCGGTTCGATCGGTGCGGGCGGTTCGTTCCGGTCCGGTTCGGCCACCGAGGCCAGTTCGTCGAGCGGACCGGCCACTTCCGAGGCCAGCTCCGCTGCCGCGTTGGTCGAGGCGACACCGCGTGGCAGTCGTTCGAACAGGGACGTGCCGAGCTGCTGCTCCAGCGCCCGGATCCGTGTGGTCACTGTGGACTGCGACAGCCCCAGCGTCCTGGCCGCCGCCGTGAGTGACCCGGCCCGGTGGACGGCCAGGAACGTCCGCAGTTGGGACAGCTCGAGTGGCGCATCGCCCGGTTTCCGGGCCACGTCGAGCCGCCGGGACGAATCGCTACCCGAGTGATGGAACATGGCGCAGAGACTATTGCGCGTTCGGAGGAATTACTAACTTCTTTCGGGGACAGGCGTACCACGATTTGAGATGCGGTGTCATGCCTCGGGAGTGGAAACCCGGTGTCGGTGCGCTCCGGCGCGTCAGGTGGGAAAAGCGGTTTCGATCGGCGGCAGACCGATCGGTACCGCGAGTACGCGGCACCGATCGGAGACCGATCAGAACGTTGGTTCCTGCCACGAGTCGCTGAACACGAACTCGGTGAGCGGGATGCGGCTGCGAGGTGCGGACTCCTTCTCGCGGAGTCGCTCGGGCAGCTGTTCGGCGTCGCCGGGGGCGCCGACGGCTATCACGACCATCGGCTCGTAATCGACGGGGATACCGAACGCCTCCCGGGCGGCGTCCCGGTCGAAACCGGCCATCTGGTGCGCCACCAGTCCTTCGCCGACCGCCTGCAGCACCAGGTTCTCGGTGGCGAGTCCGAGACCGTACTCCCCGTAGGGCAGCGACTCGCCGTCGTCGTTGGTCAGCTTGGCCACGCCGAGCACGAGGGCCGACGCGTTACCGGCCCAGCCGTGATTGCCCCTGGAGAGCGTGCCGTGCAGTTTGTCGAAGGTCGAATCCCCTCGACGGCCCGCGATGTAGCGGGCGGGTTGCGTGTTGCCCCAGGACGGGGCCCAGCGTGCGGCTTCGAACAGCGCGGTGAACTGCTTGTCGGTCAGTTCGACCTCGGGATCCAGTGCGCGTGGGCTCCATCGCTCGGCCAGCAGCGGCTGGAGCGGAACTGACGAGTCGGCGGGTTTCAAGGTTCCTCCGTGGCCTCTCGGCGCTCACGTGCCGCCCTCGATTCTCCCGAACTCGTCGCCACCCGATGTCGCCGGACCCGCAGCGAGAGCCGTGCCGGAGGTTCCGCCGCGAAACCACGCACGACAACCGAGCCGCCCAACCCGTCAAAACGCGTAGGGCCAGACGGTGAGTGCGTAGGCACTGAACCAACTCCCGAAGCACACGAAGATCCCCACCCCGGCGAGCATCACCGCTCGACGTCGCGCCGCGAGCCCCATGGCCAGCGGGAGCAGCAACGGGAAGGCGGGCAGCAGCGCCCGTGGTTTGGCGAACATCAGCCCGTCGGTCCCCAGCACGAACACCACGGTCAGCAGCGCGTACAAGCCCAACGGCCAGGCGATCCGCCGATCCAGACAGCAGATCAGCAGCGCCACCGCGCCCAGCAGGATCCACGCGGCGAAGGTCACGAACGTCGACTCCTCAGTGGACAGGGCTTCTCCTATGAAGCGCGCGGTGGCGATCCCGCCGTCGAGTGAGGAGGACCAGCCGTCCTGCCGCACTTCGAAGTAGCCGTCGAACTCGTCGGTGCGCAGCCCCACCCAACCCAGGTAACCGAGCAGCCCGCACGGAGCCGCAAGCAACGCGGCCAGCGGGCGGTTGCCCTCCCGTCGGTGCAGCAGCGCCACGACGGCGGCCAGCATCACCACCGTGATCAGCGCCGCCCCCGTGTGCCGCACCGTCCCGGCCAGGGCGCAGGCCACGCCGGCTTGGATCCACCGCCGTTCCAGCACGCCCAGCAGCGTCCAGACCGCCAGCGCGCAGAACAGCGACTCGCTGTAGGGCATGGACAGCACGATCGACATCGGGGCCGCCGCGAACAGCGCGACCAGCACCAGACCGGTCCGTTGCGAGCCGCTCACGATTCGCCCCAGCCGGGCCAGCCCGTAGGCGCACGCGAGTCCCGCCGCGAGGTTCACCAGCATCGCCGCGGTGGGCGGGTCGACACCGGGCAGGAACGCCACTCCGCGGGTGAGCATCGGGAAGCCGGGGAAGAACGCCAGCACGGATTGGGGGTCGGCGTCGCCGTTGCCGTTGAGTGTCGTCTGCCCCGTGGGGTCGTACCCGCTCTCGGCGATCCGCAGGTACCAGTCCGAGTCCCAGGAGAAGAGGTGCTCGCTCGGCGACTGGTCGTGAATCCCGGACAACACGTCCAGCACCAGCAATCCGACCAGCCGGACTATGACATATACCACAGCCGGTCCGGCCATTCGTGCCGGAGAAGGGCCTTCATCGTCGTCCGCGGGCGCTCGTGGCCGAATGCGGACGAGGTCTTTCACTCTTCGCGCGGCGGAAATTTCACTGCTTCCCCGCGGCACTGTCCCGATCGTTTCGTCGGTCGCGGACAAGTGGTGCACCTTCTTCGTCGAGCCTCGATTGTCGCGGGTGCCGCGTCGTAGTCAGGCTAGTCACGCCAAACGGCTATCGGGCCGCAGGGGGCCGGTTCTGTAGGCTGGGCAGGCAGCGGAACGGCCTGGTGAAGGCACCCGATGAAGGTTCGTGACCAGTTCTTCGGACATCGGGGCGCGGCGAGGTGTCCGGATCCCTAACACACGGCATGATCGAGTGATCACTGCCCGGGGACGCGGACGGCGTCACGCTGCCGGCTGCCCGGCCGTCCACCCGGTGTCAGTGCGGGGCCTCTCGCACCCGGGGCGTCCGCGCGGCTCGAGGAGGTTTGTTCAGGTGGCACTCGTCGTCCAGAAGTACGGCGGTTCCTCGCTCGAGAGTGCCGATCGAATCAAACGGGTCGCCGAGCGCATCGTGGAGACCCGTAAGGCGGGCAACGATGTCGTCGTGGTGTGCTCCGCGATGGGAGACACCACCGACGAGTTGCTGGATCTGGCCAACCAGGTCAACCCGGCTCCCCCGGAGCGGGAGCTCGACATGCTGCTCACCGCGGGTGAGCGCATCTCCAACGCGCTCGTGGCCATGGCGATCGAATCTCTCGGCGAGCAGGCTCGTTCGTTCTCCGGTTCGCAGGCCGGGGTCATCACCACTTCGGCACACCAGAACGCCCGGATCATGGACGTCACCCCCGATCGGGTTCGGCAGGCCCTGGACGAGGGCCGGATCGTGATGGTCGCGGGATTCCAGGGGGTCAGCCAGGACAGCAAGGACATCACCACGTTGGGGCGCGGCGGTTCGGACACCACGGCCGTCGCGGTGGCGGCGGCGATGCACGCCGATGTCTGCGAGATCTACACCGACGTGGACGGCGTCTACACCGCCGACCCCCGGATCGCGGGCGATGCCGAACACCTCGACCGCGTCACCTACGAGGAAATGCTCGAACTCGCGGCCACCGGTGCCAAGGTGCTGCATCTGCGCGCGGTGGAGTACGCACGCAGGTACGGTGTGCCGCTGCACGTCCGCTCGTCCTACTCGGCCAACCCCGGAACGATCGTGTCCGGATCAGTGGAGGACCTCCCCATGGAACAGGCCATGATCACCGGCGTGGCGCACGACCGGTCGGAAGCCAAGGTCACCGTGCGCGGTGTTCCGGACACTCGCGGCGTGGCGGGGAGGATCTTCCGTGCCGTCGCCGATGCCGAGATCGACATCGACATGGTGCTGCAGAACGTTTCGGGTGTGGCTTCCGGCCTCACCGACCTCACCTTCACCGTGGCCAAGAGCAACGGTGCGGTGGCCGTCGCCGAGCTGGAGAAGATCAAGGGCGAGCTCGGCTTCCAGGAGGTCGTCTACGACGACGACGTCGGCAAGGTATCGCTGGTCGGTGCGGGTATGCGTTCGCACCCCGGGGTGACCGCCTCCTTCTGCGAGGCACTGGCCGAGGCGGGCGTGAACATCGAGATCATCAATACTTCCGAGATCCGCATTTCGGTGCTGGTCCGGGACGCGCAGCTCGACGACGCGGTGAGCGCGCTGCACGCCGCCTTCGAACTGGGCGGAGAAGAAGAGGCCGTTGTCTATGCGGGGAGTGGTCGCTGAATGAGTTCCGGACGTTTCCAGGCACCCACCGTCGCGATCGTGGGAGCCACCGGCGCGGTGGGTTCGGTCATGATCGAGATCATGAACTCGCGCGAGACCGTGCCGTGGGGTGAGGTGCGGCTGATCGCCTCGCCGCGTTCCGCCGGTAAGAAGATCGACGTCCGGGGTGTCGAGCACACCGTGGTCGCGCTCTCCCCGGAGGCGTTCGACGGCGTGGACATCGCGATGTTCGACGTGCCCGACGAGTTGTCCGCGGCCTGGGCCCCGGTGGCCGTCGAACGGGGAGCGGTCGCGGTCGACAACTCGGGAGCCTTTCGGATGGACCCCGAGGTGCCGCTGGTGGTCCCGGAGGTCAACGCCCACAAGGTTGACGAGCGTCCGAAGGGGATCATCGCCAACCCCAACTGCACGACCCTGTCCATGATGGCCGCCCTCGGGGAGCTGAACCGCGAGTTCGGGCTGCGCGAGCTGGTGGTCTCCTCGTACCAGGCCGCCTCGGGATCCGGTCAGGACGCCATCGACCGGCTGCGTGCCGAGATCGACGCCGTCGCGGGCAAGCAGCTCGGGGACCGTGCCGGTGACGTGGCCGAGGCACTGGTGGCGGCCGGTCTCTCGGAGGAGACGCCGTTCAGGGCTCCGCTGGCGTTGAACGTCGTGCCGTGGTGCGGCTCCCGCAAGGAGGACGGCTGGACCTCGGAGGAGCTCAAGGTCCGCAACGAGTCGCGCAAGATCCTCGGGATCCCGGAGCTGAAGGTCTCGGCGACCTGCGTCCGGGTGCCGGTGGTGACCACCCACTCGCTTGCGGTGCACGCCACGTTCGATCGGGAGGTCGGCGTGTCGGACGCGCACCGGGTTTTCGAGCGCGCGTCCTCGGTGGTGCTGCAGGACGACCCCGACGGGCCGGACTTCCCGACTCCCGCCGGTGTCGTGGGGAGCGAGCCGACCTACGTGGGGCGCGTGCGCCAGGCCGTCGACTTCCCGAACACGCTGGATTTCTTCGTCTGCGGGGACAACCTGCGCAAGGGCGCGGCCCTGAACACCTACGAGATCGCCGAGACGCTCGCGTCCCCGGCGTGACCGCTGCACACTGAGCCGGGCGGTGGCGATCTCGCGCGAGATTCACGCGGAGGTCGCCACCCGAACGGATGGTCCTCCCGGCGCAGGGCTACGGAGCCGGTCGGTAGGTGTCGACACTGGAGGCATGACCGCGATGTCCTGGCCCGATCATCTGCTGAGCCTGGAAGAGTTCGAGCGGTTGCCGGAAGACGATTCGCGTCGTTACGAGCTCCAGGAGGGCGTCCTCCAAGTGACTCCCAAGGCCGCCGGTATCCACCAGCGCGTGGTCAAGCGCCTCACCTCGGTGCTCGATCGGCAGCTACCTCTGGAGTGGGAGGCGATACCGGACGTGGAAGTGGTGATCGTCTCCTCCTGGCCTCCGGTGGTTCGGGTCCCGGACGTGGTCGTGGCCACCGCCGCCCGGATCGACGAGAATCCGAATCGGTTGTACGCCCAGGACCTACTGCTCGCCGTCGAGGTGATCTCCCCCGGCTCGTCGCAGACCGACCGGGTGGTCAAGCGTCACGAGTACGCCAAGGCCGGTATACCCGGCTACTGGGTGCTCGATCTCGACGAGCCGGTCACCATCGCCGAGAACCGGCTGCACGACGGTGGTTACAAGTCGCACTTCACCGAGGGTGGTGTGTTCCGAACCGGGGAGCCGTTCGAGTTCGAGGTGGAGCTGGAGTCCCTCGTACGACGCGGCGGAGGCATCGAGTAGCCGACCGAGCCCGCGGGTGGCGATCTCGCGCGAGATTCACGCGGGACGGCCACCACCGGCCGTTCCGCCGGCCGCGTGCTCATCCCGACAGCCACGTGCCGGAATCGAACCCGCTCCGTAGTCGTTGTGCCGTGTGTCTCGCTCGTCGGAACCAACTCGTTCGCGCGGATAGGTTGGGGGTATGAGCGCAGCCGAGAAGGATGCGGTCGTCCTCGGTCTCGATCTCGGTACGACGACCACCAAGGTCGTCGCCGCCGACCGCGGCGGCACGGTGCTGCATCACGCCGAACGTACGAACGAGATGCGCAACGAGCAGCCGGGTGAGGCCGTCCAGGACGCCGCGGCAGTACGTGATTCCGCGATCGCGGCACTGGCCGAGTGCGTGGCCCGGGTGCGCGAGGCGGGACGCCCGGTGCGCGCGCTCTCGTTCAGCACGGCGATGCACACCCTGGTCGGCCTGGATACCGCGGGTGATCCCGTCACTCCCGCGTTCAACTGGGCCGACAGTCGCTGTGCCGACATCGCGGAGAAGTTCCGCGGGGAGTGGTCCACGGCGGCCGAGTTGCACCGCGCCACCGGAACACCGGTGCACCCGCAGTCGGTGATGGTCAAACTGGCCTGGCTGACCACGCAGCGCCGTGACCTGACCGAAGGAGTGGCGTACTGGTGCGCGCTGAAGGATTTCGTCTTCACCGCGTTCACCGCGGAGTTCGTCACCGATCAGTCGTTGGCCTCGGGAACCGGGCTGCAGGACATGGCGACGCTGGACTGGCACGACTCCGCACTGCGCACGGCCGGGGTGGAGGCGGATCAGCTTCCCCGCATCGCCGCGCCGACCGACGCGTTCCCGTTGGGAGCGCGGGTGGCTCGTGACACGGGGCTGCCCGAAGGACTTCCCGTGGTGCTCGGTGCGGGCGACGGCCCGCTGGGCAATCTGGGGGTCGGCGCGATCAACACCGGAGTCGCCGGGCTCTCACTCGGCACCAGCGGGGCGTTGCGCGTGGTGCGCGACGAACCCGGTGTGGACGAGCGCTGCCGCACGTTCTGCTACTACCTGGCCGATGGTCTGTGGGTGGCGGGTGGTGCCGTCAGCAACGGGGCGGTGGTCGGCCAGTGGGCTGCCGAGTCGTTCGACACGGATGTGGCGCGGCTGCTCGACGAGGCATCCGAGGTGCCGACCGGAGCGCGTGGCCTGGTCGCGTTGCCTTACCTGATGGGTGAACGGGCTCCCTGGTGGGAGCCCGGACTGACCGGATCGCTGGTCGGGCTGCGGCGTATCCACGGGCGCGCCGAGATGACCCGCGCCCTGGTGGAAGGAGTCGCCCAGCAGCTCGCGCTGGTTCGGGACGCCGTGGTCGACACCGGCGCGCGGGTGCACGCCGTGCGCGCCACCGGCGGCGGTTTCCGCAGCCGGATCTGGGCCGACGCGATCGCGGCGGCACTCGGTATCGAGCTGGAGTTGGCGGAGGAGAGCGGTGGTTCGGCGGTGGGTGCGGTGCTGCTGGCCTGGCGCGCGTTGGGTGAGCTGGACTCGCTGGACGAGGCCGCCGATCTGATACGACCCGCCCGAACGGTTCCGCCCGCTCCCGAAGCGGCCCGGATGATGCGTGCCCAGCGTCCCGGGCTGGAGCTGTTGCATCGTGCGATAGCCGATCTGACCCCGATCGAGTCGTAGAACTACCGGGTCGTAGGACTTTGTTCACTCGGTAGAGCTTGAACAGCTTTTCGCGAGCGCTCCGCCGGGAGCCCAGACGGGGAGTTCCGGCGGAGCGTTTCGCTGTTCGTCGCGGGGGAGTTCGCGTGTTCGGTGCTCCGTCGGGCGAGTCACTCCAGTGGTCGCTGAGCGAACAGATCCCTTGATCGACCACATGCTTTTATCAGCTGTCAGAGCTTCGTGTCAACAATGTGAACGCCATTGAAAAAAAGTATGACTGAAGCGATACAGAGCACTAGCGGTTAGGGGATTCGCCTTGTGAGGATTCTGCCCGTTCGGCATCCGTTCGGGTGATGCCCAGTATCGACAAAGGGGCAGATTCTTGCGAGGAGTAATCGCGGCGGCCGAGCCCGTCGCCCACTCCGCACTGGGGCCGGGGCTCACGCTGACCGTGGCCGCGGGCGCTGTCGCGGTTTTGCTGTTGCTGATCGTCTTCCTCAAGTTGCAGCCGATGATCGCGCTGCTGGCCGTCAGCATCGCGACCGCGCTGGTGTTGGGCATACCGCTCGACGAGGTGATGAGCACCCTCAACGACGGTCTCGGGGGGACGCTCGCCGAAGTGGCCCTGATAGTCGGCTTCGGCGCGATGCTCGGGCGGATGCTGGAGATATCCGGCGGTGCCTCGGTGCTGGCCGAAGCGCTGGTACGTCGGTTCGGTGAGCGCCGGGCACCGCTCGCGCTCGGTACAGCCGCACTGCTGTTCGGTTTCCCGATCTTCCTCGACGCCGGTGTGGTCATCTTCCTGCCCATCGTGTTCACGGTCGCCCGCAGGCTCGGCGGCTCGGTGCTGCGGTACGCGCTGCCGGTGGTGGGCGCTTTCGCCGTCATGCACGCCTTCGTCCCACCACACCCCGGCCCGGTCTCGGCCGCCGGACTCATCGGGGCCAACACCGGCCTGCTGTTGCTGATCGGGCTCGTGGTCGGCATCCCGACCTGGCTCATCTCCGGTTACGCGTTCGGGCTCTGGAACGGCAGCCGGGTCTTCCTGCCCGTACCGGAGAACTCCACCGCCTCTGGGCAGGACACCGCTCCGGACAAGCCGAGGCCGAGCATGGGGGCCGTCATCGGCCTCCTGCTGCTGCCGCTGGTGCTGATCTTCCTGCGCACCGGCCTGAACACACTGATCTCCGAGGACGTGGTCGACTCCGAGTCGCAGGTGGTGCAGGCCGCCATCCTCATCGGACAGAGCCCGGTAGCCCTGGCCGTGGCGGTGCTGGTGGCCTCGGTCGTGCTCGGCCTCAAGCGCGGCATGCGCGGTAAGGAGATCGAGAACGAGCTCACCGCCAGCCTCTCGACGATCGCCGCGGTAATCCTCATCACGGGCGCCGGCGGCATGTTCGGTGCGGTGCTCGCCGAGGCCGGGGTCGGCAACGCGTTGGCCGAAGGACTCAACAGCGCGGGGATCCCGCTGATCGTCGCCGCCTTCCTCATCGCCGTGGTGATGCGTGTGGCGCAGGGCTCCGCGACCGTCGCGCTGACCACCTCCGCGGGCTTCATCGCTCCCGCGGTCTCGGCCGCTTCCGGGCTGACCTCCATCGACCTGTGCCTGATCGTCATCGCCATCGCCTCGGGCGCGACCGTGCTCTCGCACGTCAACGACTCCGGCTTCTGGCTGGTCGGCAGGCTGCTCGGCATGGACGTGCCGACCACGCTCAAGACGTGGACCGTCATGGAGACGCTGATCGGCGTGGTCGGGTTCCTGATCTCCTGGATACTCTCCATCTTCCTGTGATGGCTAGTGTGGCGACCCGGTTTGCTCGGGTGGTCGGGGTTCGGCCCGCGTCGAAGCGGCGCGGCGATTTCGCGAGAAATTGACGCCGTCCGGAACCGTGCCCGTCCCCCTGGCCCCGGCGATTTCTTGGGAAATCGCCGGTTGTGGGGCCGCACCCCCGGAACGACCTCTGGTTCAGCGTGACCGGGGTGGGAAGTCGTCGTCGGTCTCTGTGGCACCACGTGGTCCGGTCGGGTTCGGATGGCCGAACACAGGGCTCGCCCGTGGTCCGGTGTGCGTGTGCCGGTCGCGTTCGCTGCGGTCGTCGCGTCTGCGGATCGCAGCGGTCATGCAGGTGTCGCAGGTCGGCATCAGCCAGTCCGCATCGGACGGATCGATGAGGGTGACCGTCCGTTCACACAGGGTTTCGCGCTCCTGTCCGGGTCGTGGGCGTTGGTCCGGGGTGAAGGCGTGCCGCCACCCGTCCACCGGGTTCCACCACACCACCGGGCCTTGCCACTCCAAGCTGTCGAGCATGTCGTGCCTCCTGGCTGATTCACGTTCGGGACGAGCGGCGGCTTCGAGTCCTCGGTCGGGGGATGACTCGAAGCCGCCTTGTTCTTATTCTATAAGTAGCGATATCGCTACAGATAGAACACGTTAGAGTGATTGTCGATCTCCCGTAGGCTTTGCAAAAACGGAATGCCGAAAGGAGCCGCATGGCGCCACCATCATCGACGGTCGCAGCATGGGAGCTGGGACTTCGCTTGCGCGAAGAGCGCGAGGCGCTGGACTTCACAGCGGTGGAAGCAGCGGGACGGATCGGGATAGCACAGAACTACCTCAGCGACATCGAGCGAGGTAAACGCAAGATATCGGAAGCCAAGCTCGATGAGCTGATCGACGTGTACGGTCTGGATGCCGAGGAGTACCGGGAACTCGTCGAGCTGCGGTCCGACGCCGTTCTCAGGGGATGGTGGAGCAAGTTCTCCGGCTTGTTCGACCAGGATGTGCTGCGGTACTTCGGTTACGAACACGGTGCCGAGGCCGTGCGAACCTACGAGAGCCTGCTGATCCCCGGACTGCTCCAGACGAATTCGTACGCACGAGCTGTCATCTCTTCCGACACCCCGAACATACCCGTTTCCGAAGTGGAAAGACGTGTGGAAGCTCGGGCGATTCGTCAACAACGACTTTTCGGGGAAGAGCCGCTGCGATTGACCGTCGCGATCAGCGAAGCCGCTCTACGGCAGCAGGTAGGTGGTCCCGAGGTGCACGCGGAGCAGCTCGAGCACCTCATCGAGGTGATCGAGCAGCTTCCCGAGTCGCTGAAACTCCTGGTGGTGCCATTCGATGCCGGTGCTCACGGCGCACTCGGAGCCTCCACGTTCCACATCGTCAGTTTTCCGAGTCCGAAACTGCCGAACCTCGTTTGGCAGGAAACGGTCACATCGACCGATGTGATCGACAACCCGATCCGTGTCCATCAGTACAGCCTTACCTACGAGGAGGTGGTCAAACATGCGTACGACCGATCGGTGTCCCTGCGGTTCATCAGAGAGGCGCTGGGAGGGTAATGTGAAAATCATGCGTGAGCAGGACGTATGGTCCAAATCCAGCTACAGTGCCACTTCCAACGCCTGTGTGGAGGTGGCGGTGACCTCCCAGTCGGTGGGGGTGCGGGACACCAAGGACCGCGAGGGTGGCGCGCTGACGTTCGATCCTCGGCGGTGGAGCGACTTCCTCGGGATGCTCGGGCGGAGCTGAACCGCTCGTGGTCGGAGTCTTCCAACCGCGCCGCACGTGAAGCGGTGTTCGTCGTTCGCGGCGCGGCCGGGTGGGGCATCGCGCGCTTTACGTGTCGGGCAGATTCTCGACGGCGGCCGTGGCGAACTTCTTGAACAGGTCGCACTTGGTGGGGATGCTTCCGTCTTCGCCGATGCTGGAAACGCCGCTCACCAGTAGCGAAGCCTCGTCGGATACGTCGACGTAGTAGAGGCAGCCGACACTGGTCTCGGACTTGTAGGCCGGATACCCCGCGACGCTGACTTCTTCTCCATCCGGGTGTGCCTGGATGGATTCGTGCAAACCGCGTGCTTGGTTCTTGCCGAGGGAAACCGACCAGCTTCCTGTCTCACCGGCTTTTCCTTTTTGGTACTCGCACAGATGGTTGCCGTTCCCGTCGTTTGGCTCGGGTTCCTGATCCGCTCCGAGCGCGCGCCAGCGGTTCTCGGGGACGATGTCGCAGACGTCGGCGAGTTGGAAGTCCTTGGCCGGTGCGGTGCGCTCGGGGAGGGGGCTGCCCGTGTTCTCCGAGGTGGGTTGCCCGGTCTTGGTGGTGGTCTCGGATGCCTGGGGTTCCTCGGCGGCGGGTCCGCCGCAGCCCGCCAGCAGCAGGCTCGTCAGCACGGCGATCCCGCAGGCGGCGGTGTTACGCAAGGTCGTTCCCTCCTCGTTCGAGGCTGTCGGCGGCCTCGGCGTCGTCGGTGCGGGTCTGTTTCGCGCTGGAGCGCAGGCTGGCGGCGGTGTCCTGGAACACCTTGATGAGTTCGAGGTAGTTCTCCAGGTAGGCCCGATCGTCGCCCGCGCCCACGCGGCTGTGCTGCTCGGTGGCACCCGCGCTCACCGGATCGGTACCCGGCGCGGGAACACTGCCGAGCTCTTGCACTCTCTGAACTCGTTGCTGTAGCTCCTCCGCCTTGTCCTCGAAGAAGCTCGCGAGGCCGTCGACCTCCTCGGGGTCGACGATCATGCGGGTGTCGTCACCGCGTGCTTCGGCGAGCCGGGCCTTGTCGTTGGCCCGCTCCTGGATCCGTGCGATCTCGACCAGCTTCTGTGCCGTGGTTCCGGTCAGGAACGAAGCGGGTAGCTCGCTGGCGGTACTCTCCATCGCCGCCTGGTCCGCGGCGTCCATCTCGATGGGCTCGGCTTCATCCGTCGGTGTGTCATTGTTCTCGGCCACGGTCTCTCCTCGAACCTTGCCGGGACGCTGGATTGCCGGCTCGGATTCAGCTCACTCGCGAGTGTGATCACATTCGAGGTGAGTTTACCGCGATCATCACTCCACGAGGTCGGGAACACTTGATCCGAAAGCACGGTGGTGCGGGACTCGTCCGTACCCGTTCCGGCCGCTGGAGTGATGGGGCTCGGTACCGTGCCGCCCCCACTCGCCCCGGCGATTTCGCGAGAAATCGACGCTGCCCCGGCCGTGCCCCGAGTACCCCGCGAACCGTGGCGGATGTCGCGTCCGTCACGGTTTTCGCACGATCGGTGGTCGTTCTCCGAGTGTTTTCTTGACTTATTCCAATCTGTGCGTGGCATACTGACGTTGCTATGACATCCAGTACGACATCCGGCGGTCAGGCGGCGGACAGTACGCGGGAACGGCTGCGCGCGGCGGGGCTGCGCGCGACGGGCCCGCGTGTGGCCGTGCTCGGTTGGCTGTCCGACAATCCGCATTCCACCGCGGACCAGGTGGCGGGTGCCGTACGGCGGACTCTCGGATCAGTTTCCACCCAGGCCGTCTACGACGTGTTGCACGCGTGTACTTCGGCCGGGCTGTTACGCAGGATCGAACCCGCCGGGCATCCGGCCAGGTTCGAATGCCGTACCGCCGACAACCATCATCATCTGGTGTGTCGGGCATGCGGCCGTGCCGAGGATGTGGACTGCGTCCACGGTTCGGCTCCGTGCCTGGTCCCGTCGTCGACGGCTGGTTACAGCATCGACGAGGCGGAGATCGTCTTCTGGGGTCTGTGCCCCGACTGCGCGTCCGCGACCGATTAGTCGACGGACACCGAAATCACCACACAAGGAGGGACGCTCGTGAGTTCGCCACGGCCCACGACGACCAACGCCGGTATCCCGGTGGCAAGCGACGACCACTCGCTGACGGCGGGCACCAACGGTCCCGCGCTGCTGCAGGACCACTACCTGATCGAGAAGAACGCCCAGTTCAACCGTGAGCGGGTGCCCGAGCGCGTGGTGCACGCCAAGGGCGGCGGCGCCTTCGGTTTCTTCGAGACCACCGAGGACGTCAGCCAGTACACCAAGGCCGCGCTGTTCCAGCCGGGCGTGAAGACCGAGACCCTGATCCGGTTCTCCTCGGTCGCGGGCGAGCTGGGGTCCCCCGACACCTGGCGTGACCCGCGCGGTACCGCGATCAAGTTCTACACCTCCGAGGGCAACTACGACCTCGTCGGCAACAACACCCCGGTGTTCTTCATCAGGGACGCCATCAAGTTCCCGGACTTCATCCACTCCCAGAAGCGCCGGGCCGACAACCACCTGCGTGACCACGACATGCAGTGGGACTTCTGGAGCCAGTGCCCCGAGTCGGCACACCAGGTGACCTGGCTGATGGGTGACCGGGGCATCCCGAAGACCTGGCGGAACATGAACCTCTACGGTTCGCACACCTACCTGTGGGAGAACGCCAAGGGCGAGAAGTTCTGGGTCAAGTACCACTTCAAGACCGACCAGGGCCACGACTTCCTCACCCAGGAGGAGGCCGACCGGCTGGCCGGTGAGGACAGTGACGCCCACATCCGTGACCTGTGGACCAGCATCAAGTCGGGCAACAACCCGAGCTGGACGCTGTACGTGCAGGTCATGCCGTACGAGGAGGCCGCTGACTACCGGTTCAACCCGTTCGACCTGACCAAGGTGTGGCCGCACGGCGACTACCCGCTGATCAAGGTCGGCCGGTTCGTGCTCGATCGCAACCCGGACAACTACTTCGCGCAGATCGAGCAGTCCGCCTTCGAGCCGGCGAACACGGTGCCGGGCATCGGTCTTTCCCCGGACAAGATGCTGCAGGGCCGGTCGTTCGCCTACCCGGACGCCCACCGGTACCGGATCGGCCCGAACTACATGGAGCTGCCGGTCAACCGTCCGGTCTCGGAGGTGAACTCCTACTCCAAGGACGGCCCGATGCGGTTCGGCTACGGGCAGGACCCGGTGTACGCGCCGAACTCCTACGGCGGCCCGCACGCCGACACCCGCAACGGCAGCGAGGACACCGCCAGCGGAATCGAGCAGGAGGTCGTCCGCTCGGCGTACCAGCTGCACTCCGAGGACGACGACTTCGGCCAGGCCGGGACCATGGTCCGCGAGGTCTTCAGCGACGAGGAGCGGCAGCGCTTCGTGAACAACGTCGCGGGCCACCTGTCCAAGGGCGTCAGCCAGCCGATCCTCGAGCGTGCGCTGCAGTACTGGCGCAACGTCGACAAGGACACCGGCGACAAGATCGCGGAGAAGGTCCAGGGCTGAGCTACTCCTCGACAGTCCGGTGACGCCGCCCGTCCGAGGGGCGGCGTCCACCCCGACCGCTGACCGCTGCTACCACCACCGAACCGGGCCCGGCGACCACCGTCGCCGGGCCCGGTTCTCGCGTGGAAACCGTTCTCACACCAGGTCCTCTCGGATGCGCCCCTGGCACGGACCGCGTTTGGGGTAGATTGTCGTTCGATGCGGAGTGATCGTACGGTTGTCGAGCGCGGCTCCCGGGGCGTCCCGACTTCTCCGGAAAATGTGAGAACGAACACGAAACGGGAAAATTCTCGAGTGATTGTCTCGCTCGGGATCATCGCGTTGTCCGTCATCGCCCTCGGTTGGGAAATCTGGGCGTGGGTCTCGGCCCAGGACTACTGGCCGGATCACGGGGTCTATCGCTGGGCCGTCGAGTCCTGGCTCAACGGCTGGGACGTGATGCCCTCCGGAGCCACCGTGACCAACGAGGACCCCCTGCCCTGGGTGTACCCCCCGTTCGCGCTGTTGCCGCTGACTCCGCTGGCCGTGCTTCCGCTCAAGGTCGATATCGCGCTGCTCTACGTGCTGAACGCGGCCGCCCTGGTCACCACCTTCTACCTCGTGTTCCGGCGGACCTGGCCCCGCGGTGATCCGCTGCTGTGCTTCGCCTTCTCCGTGGCACTGGCCAGGCTCTCACTTCTTCTCGAACCGGTTTTCGGGTGTTTCGCGCAGGGGCAGATCAATATCCTGCTGATGGGGATTGTCGCGGCGGATTGTCTCGTGCTTAATCCGCGTTGGCCGCGGGGAATGCTGGTGGGAATCGCCGCCGCGATCAAACTCGTCCCGGGCGCTTTCTTATTATTCTTTCTGCTGCGCAAGAATTTCAGGGCGGCGGGCACGGTGGTGCTCACCGCGTTCCTGGCGACGCTGCTCGGTTTCCTGGTGGACTTCGAGGCCTCGGTCAAGTACTGGTTCACCCAGGGGCCGGCCGCCGCGGCCTTCGGTTCACCACTGCGCAGCAACCAGACCGTACTGGCGGTGCTGAGCCGGACCGATCTCTCCGGGGTCGCGCAGGTGTCGCTGTGGGTACTGATTTGCGCGGTGCTGGGGGCGGCGACCGTCTACTGCGTCCGGAACGCGTCCGACGCACTGGCCTTGGCGATCACCGGGCTGGTGGCGTTGTTGGTCTCACCCACTTCCTGGTCCAACCACTGGGTGTGGCTCGCACCCGCACTGCTGTTCATGGTGCTGTACGGGCTGCGCAGCCGTAGCAAGCTCTGGTTGGTCACGGCGGTGGTCTCGATCGGCGTGACCCACTGGGCGCCGTTCGTGTGGCTGCCGCTGAACCGGTACCTGATGCTGCATCTCTCACCGGTGGACCAGGTCCGCGCCGCCTCGTTCGTGATCCTGGGTGTGTCGTTGGTCGTGCTGACGACGTTCTCGTTGCTGCGGTCCTCCCGTGGCGTGCCGGAACGCGAACCGAGCGCTCGTTATCTCGCTTCGCTGGTTCGTACCGGAGAACGATCCGGCTGACGCCGGATCGGGTGACGCCGGGATCGCTTGACTCCTGCGACGTCCGGGCTACTGCCCGATGTTCGCCGCCAGCAACCGCTCACAACTGCGCAACACCGTCCACACCGCCTCCCGATGGTCCCGGTCGCGCAGTGGATCGGCGGCCAGCACCCGCCATCGCCGTGCGGCCTCGCCCGCGCGTTCGGCCAGATCCCGCGCCCCCGCCTGGGGCGGAGCTCCCAGCCTCGCCACCGGCTGGTCGCCATGCGCGCCGAGCAGTCGTTCCGCCTCCTCGCGGAACCTGCCGGGCAGCGACAACTGCCCGGACCACAGTCCGGACAACACCCGCAGCTCGTCCCACTCGTGCGCGTTGCTCAGCAGACGATCCAGCTCGCCCTGCAACTGCCTGTCCCCGGAACGGGGATTGGCCCGCAGCGCCATGTCCACCGCGAGCAGGGTCGAGCGCGCCCGCAGCGCCTCCTGGCGTTCGACGAACTGCAGGTGAACCGCCTCCTGCAGCTCGCCGATCCTGCTCTCGGTGAGCAGCTGACGCCGCAGTCTGCCGTGGTCGATTCCACCCGCCGCGAGAGCGGTCAGCGCGCTGTGCAGCCCGAACAGTCCGAAGCGGCGCAGCAGCTCCCGCCGCGTGCCGGGCTCGACGGACTCCGGGGTCGCTGAACTCGCGAACCGGTCGGCGGACAGCAGCAGTTCGTCCAGTTGCTCGCGGGGCAGCGCGGCCAGCCGGGACAGCGCCTCGAACTCGGACTGTCCGAGAGTGCTGCCGCCCTGCGCCAGCAGCCCGGACACCGGCAGCACGTACTGCACGAAAGTGCGGAGCTTGGGGTCGTCCCGGTACGCGTTCGCCACTCTTCCGGCCGCTTCGACGGATTCGTGGTCACCGCCGGCCACCTCGTCCGCCCGCGACAACGCGAGGATCGTGTTGATCGGCGCGCGCCGGGCCACCCGCAGTTCGTGCACCGATTCGAGGAACTGCACGTCGATCTGCTGCGGTTGTCTGGTCAGGTAGAGCACCGAGTCGGCTTCGGAGAGGATCTGCGCCAGTGCCGACCTGCCGGTCTCCTTGACCGCGGTGGAGGCCACTCCCGGCGTCTCGATCAGGGTGATCGCCTGCAGCCCGGGGGACGGGGACTCGATGACCAGGCGCGCCACCTCGTCCGGACGCCAGCGTTGCAGATCCCGGATGGTGGCGGGATCGAGCTCGTCCACCGGCATGTTCCGCTGCGCGCCGTGCGGGGTGTGCACCGTGATCCTGGGTTCGGGACCGTAGCGGAACACCGTGTTGACCTGGGTGCGTTCCTCCGGGTCGGTGGGGGCGAGTTCGGCCCCGACCAGCGCGTTGATCAGCGTGGACTTGCCGGACTTCACTCGCCCGGTCACCGCCATGCGCAGTGGTTCGGAGAGCCGCTCGAGCCGAGTCCGCAGCCAACCCGCGGTGCGGGGGTCGTCCCGGTAGAAGGTCATGGTCCGCAGCAGCAGTTCCCTGGCCTGGGAGAGCAGCGCGGTGGTCGGACCGGTGTCGTGTGCCGTGGTCATGCGGCCGCTATCCGGTTGGACGTCAGCGATCCCGCCCGTTTGCGCAGCGCGCCGAGCTCCTCCAGCTTCTTCTTGATCTCCCTCGCCCGGGCGTCGCGATCCACCGCGCTCTGTTCGGCCATCCGTTTGGTCTCCTGGATAGAGCGGCTGATCCGGATCTGTGCCTGTTCGGTGATCCGGTTGCAGTGGTCGTGCAGCGTCTGGTGCGTGTTCCGGATGGCGTCGCGGGCCTCCTTGTTCACCTGGAAGACCACGTGCTCGACATAGCGCTGCACCGCGGCGCGTGCCTCGGTCTGCCTGCGTTTGAGTCGCGTGTCCTTCTCCTCGTTGAGGCTCTTGCTGCCCAGCAGCAGTCCCGCGGAGATGGAGATCACGTTCATCAGCGGCAGCCCGGCCATGCTCGTCATCAGGCCGAACATCAGCACCCCGCCGTAGGAACCGCGCAGTCCGGTCAGCATCTGGTCCCTGCGCGGGTAGCCCGCGTTCTTCGGTGCCTTCGGGGCGGGGACTCGCGACAGCGGGTCCGGAACGGGGACGGGGTCGCTGCTCGGCAGCGTCCGCACCTGTTCCCGCAGCAGTTCGTCGGCCACCTGCTCGGTGATCCGCTCCCGCCGCCGGTCCAGCCAGTCGAAGGTCTCGGCGATCGCCGTGTTCAGGCTGTCACGGAGCCATGCCTCGAACTCGTCCCAGTTGGTGCTCGGGTCGGCCTCGTCCAGGGTCTCGTTCGCCTGGTGCAGTACCGCCCAGCTTCGTTCCCGGAAGTCGTACTCGATGTCGGAGTAGAGCTCCTGCACCCCGTCGGACAGGGTTTTCTGCCAGCGCCCGGACAGTCGTTTGAGGTCCTCGGCACGCCGCTGTGCCGTTTCCAGTTCCAGCAGCGTCTCGGTGGCGGTGCGCGGGCTCTGGTTGCCGAGTTCCTCCCGCAGCTCGCCGGTGATCGTGTCGATCGAGTCCGTGACGTTGTGGGCGACCAGCTTGCGGGTCAGCTGTTCGTGCGCCCCGGCCATCTCCTTGCGCAGGTAGTCCAGCAGTGCGGGAAACCCGGACTCGGTGTTGAGGTCCTTGCTCTTGTCACGGGTGGCCAGCGCGCGGATGCGGGCCGACACGGGGAAGATCCTGCCCGCGATGCCCGCGTTGGACAGGTGCTTGCGGTTGAGCTCGACGATGTGCCGCCACTCCGGCACCACGTCGGTCTTGGGTTGGACCAGTGCCACGTTGGGGCACAACGCGGTCGCGCGTCGCAGGAAGTTCAACTCGTTGGTGGTCAGTTCCTGGGTGGCGTCGGAGACCATGAGCAGCGCGTCCGCTTCGGCGACCGCTTCCTCGGTGACCGAACCCAACGAGTTGGTGACTCCGCCCACGGCGGGCGTGTCCATCAGCGCGAGTCCGTTCTCCAGCAGGGCCCGGGGAACTCCGATCTCGGTTCGGCCCACCCGGTGCCCGGCCACCAGCGCGCGTTCCAGCTCCTCGCCCAGTGACTCGATGGGTACTCGGGAGCGGTTACCGCCCACCGGGCTCCGCGTCGTCTCCTGCTCGACGAGCTGTGCCGTCGGTTCGTCCGAGTACCTCACCAGGCTGGGCACGCTCGTGCTGACGTTCTCACCGCTGCCGCACACCGGGGCGTTGACCAGTGAGTTGATCAGTTCGCTCTTGCCTTGGTCGGGCTCGCCCACCACCAGGACGAGCTGGTCGGGATCGAGCACCCGGTTGCGGATCCGTCGTAGTCGGTTTCCCAGATCCGTTCTTCCGGCTTCGGCGCATTCCGCTTCCGCGCTGTCGAGGAGTTCCACGAGTGCCGTTTCGATCACGATGGGATTGTGCACGTGCACACGATCGGAGGTGAAGGCGGACAACGTAGTCGTGTCGGTCCGTGCGTTACCCGGGAGCGGATCGCCGCCGCGAAGCGCGGACGCGGCGGCGATCGAGCCACCGGGGATCCGTGGAGAGAGGGGCATACGGATCCCCGGCGTGTCCGCCCGCTCAGGTAAGAGCACGTTCGACGGCAGTGCCGTCGGCTCACATCAGCGCCGCCGGCTCACATCAGGTCGAGCGGCAGGTCCGAGGTAACGCCCCCGACGACGTCCTCGGCCTGGCCCACGGTGCCGCCGACGGCACCGGTGGCGCCGTCCAGAGTGCCCGCCGCGTCCTCGGAGGGCATGCCGCCGGTGGCGTCACCGGCCACGCCCTCGACCGTGCTCGTCACGTCGTCGACCGGGAGGTCGCCCGTGGTGTCCAGCGCGGTGTCGGCGGCGCCCACGGCCACGTCGACACCGGTGTCCACGGTGCCGTCCACTGTGTCGGTGGCTTCGCCGACCGCGCCGTTGGCGGTGCCGCCGACCGTGTTCACCGTGTTGTCAACGGTGTCGTCCACGCCGCCGACGGTGTTGCCGACCGCGCCGACGGTGTTGCCCACGGCGCCGACAGCGTTGCCCGCGACCTCGTTGCCGCTGGCGACGTCGTTGCCGCTGACGACGTCGTGCACGTTGACCAGGTTCTGCGAGTCCTGGTTGTCCACGTCGACGTTGGTCTCGGTCGTGTTGTTCTGCTCCATCTCCCTGTCGGCGTCGCCGTCGGAGGAGTAGTTCGGTGTCGAGGAGAGGTTGCCCAACAGGCTCATGTCAGTATCCGTCGCTTCCTGCGGCTCTGGAACTTGTGCGGGATCGAGTTGGTTGATCGCGACGTGCTGCGTGCTCGCGGCGAACGTGTCGATGCCGGGTTGCACCGTGCGTCCGTAGTCGGTCACGAGCTCGGCGGGTGCGTAGTCCAGCACCAGCGACGAGGCGTGCAGCACCTGTGTCGCGTTCAGTTCTCCGAGGCCGGCACTCTCCAGCGCGCCACGCGGATCGGCGTCGAAAGCCGAACGCGCTTCCGGATTGCCGACCAGACGTGTCAGGAATTCCTGCAGTGTCGGTTCTTCCGGCGTGGCCGTTGTTCGAGTGTCCGTCTCCGAGGTGGATAACCGGGCACCGTCTCGCCCGTCGGCCTGCTCCGGCTGTGCGTTCGGCATCGCTGGCGTTCTCCTGAACTCAAGCCGTAGGTCTTCTCAAGCCGGGCGAGGGAATCGGTGTCCCCGCTCCTGATTGAAGAAGCTACGTGGCTGGCGGCCCCTACCCATCGGGAGCCACTCCTAGTTATTGATGAACCTGTTAGGGGGACTTTGATCTGTCACTCGTTAGGGGATCAATGGAGCGGGTCACATCTTTGCGTAATCGAGTCCACGCTAGGTTGGACCGGCGGGCTTACCGGACGAACCCCGCACGATCGCCCTGTGGCAAAGCAAGTCCAACCAGGTAGGCCGGAAGGGATGGCATGCCTTACGTTCTCGGGGTTCATCTGGGCGCGACCAGTACTTCGGCGGCGGTCGTCGCGCGTGACGGTGGGCAGTGGGCACCCGCCGCGCCCTTCCCGTTGGGCCACTCCCGTGCGGTGGTTCCCACCGCGCTGGGTCGGTTGCCGGACGGCTCCCGCCTGGCGGGCGAGGCCGCCGCGAGCAGAGCGGCCGAATCTCCCGAATGGGTGAGTACCGATTTCGTCGCGGAACTCGGTGAGGACACCCCGCTGCCGCTCGGAGGTGAGCTCGTGGCCGCCCATCGCCTGGCCGCGGGCATGGTGGAGTGGGTGGCCGACCAAGTGGCGAGCAGGCACGGTGGCCCCGCCGAGCACATCGCCGTGTCGCACAGCGCCACGTGGGGAACGCACCGGACCCACCTGCTGCGGCGTGCGCTGGCCGAACTCGGCCTCACCGATGTGACCCTGCTGCCGGAACCGCTCGCGGTGGCCACCGACTACATCGCCAGACAGCCGGTCTCCGCGGGCGCGTCGATAGTCGTCGGCAACGTGGGCGGCAGCGGTGCCGATGCCACCGTGCTGCGCAGACGCGAGTCGCACCGGCAGGACGAGGGAGTGGGCGAGCACGGTGCCGAACTGGAACTTCGCGGCGTCACGGTGCACGGCCCCCGCCCCGCGGGCCGTGATCTCGACGACCTGATCGTCGGACAACTACGCGACGAACTGGGCGGAGCGCTGTCCGAACTGGACCCCACCGATCCCCGCAACCGCGCGACGGTCGCCCGAATACGGGAGGAATGCACCCGCGCCAGGGAGGAACTGTCCACCAGGGACACTGCCGGGGTGAGCGTGGTGCTGCCCCGGTTCTCCCGGGAGATCCTGCTCGCGCGGGTTCGCTACGAGCAACTCGCCCGGCCGCACCTGGAACTGCTTCCCGAGAAGCTCTCGCAGGCGGTGCAGTCAGCCTCCCTCAGCCCGGGTGAGCTGGAAGCGGTGGTGCTGGCCGGTGGTCCGGCACGCACACCGCTGCTGCACGAGCTGGTGCGGCAGCGTCTTCGCGAGCAACTCCCGGGCAGGGACGCCGAGGCGGTACCGGTACGTGTCGACGGCTTCCCCGAGCTGGTGGCGGCACGCGGAGCGGCGTGCCGTGCGGCCGAGGTGCTCGCCGCGGCCACCGACCGCGCCGCCGCGCGAGCCGAGACCAGCGTGCTGCTGCGAGTGGAGGACTCCATCGAGAACGAGGCCGTCGAGTACGGCTACGACCCGCTGGACGATCGGGAAGGGGACGAGTCCGAGGCCGTCCCGGACCGTTCGGCCCGGCCGCTCCGACCGCCGGTGGAAGTCGAACCGATGCACATCGAACCTCCCCCGAAACGAAAAGTGTTTAAGATCGTCAAATTGTCGCTCGCGGCAATTTTGATCATTCTCGGGTTGGTAATGACCTTCGTACAGGGATTCGGCGGGCAACAGCCCGCGTTACCCGGCTTGCTGTGACAGGTCGAAATCCGACCTCTCCAGAGCGAAGCCGTTCCGCCGCGCCCACCGAACACCGCTCACCGATTGGGACCGCTCGTGAATCACCCCAGCGCCACACGGCCCGCGCCGGACGCGGGTTCAGCAGCCCGGCTGTGGGAGGTCGCACAACACCGCGAGGCCACGCGCCTGCGGAAGGAAATAGCCGCCAACCCGAACAAACCCCTCACCGCGGTGGTGCGTGGTCCCGGCGGGTACGGCAAGACGAGTCTGCTGAACCTGCTCGCCCGCACCTACCGCGAAATGGGCGCCACGGTGCGTGAATCGGCCGACTTCGACCCGGCGGAGATCCGCTCCGGCGCTGCCGCGCTGCTGCTCGACGACGCCCACCTGCTGCACCCCGCCACACTGTGCGAGGTGGAGGCCCTGGCCGCCGCCGGCCCGGTACGCGTGATCCTGGCCTGCCGTCCCTGGCCGTTCCCGGAGGAACTGGCGCGGCTCTGCGCACGCTTCGCCACGGGCAGGTCGGTCGTGGACCTGCCCGAGCTCGGCGTCACCGAGATCGCCGAAGTGCTCCGCGCGGTCCCCGGGGCGCCGGGCGACGCCGAGGCGGCGCAGCGGCTGCGGAAGTTCACCGGCGGAGTTCCCGCCCTCGTGGGACGCGCGTTCGAAACGCTGGAGCCACGTGAGCTCGCCGCCGGTGGGGCGGAGCGCCTGCCGCGGTCCGCACTGGACAGGTTCGACCACGAACTGTCCGCACTGGACCGAACCGCGCGCGGTTGCCTCACCGCGCTCGCAGTCGGCGCCGAACCACATCCCGCGCTGCTGGCCACTGTGCTCGACGAGGAATCCCCCGAGATCACCACCGCCGTGGCGGCACTGCGCTCCGCCGGTCTGCTGGACGACACCGACACGCCCCCGCCCATGGTCGCCCGTGCCGTGCTGGAACTGACGGACTGGCAAGAACGACTGGCGGTGCTGCGCGTGCTGCTGCGCGTCCGGCTGGACCGCGGTGGCCCCGTGCTGCCGTTGCTGCGGCCGCTGCTGGGATCCGAGTCCGTCCTGCCGTGCGACGAAACGCTGGCAGCCGCCTTCGACACCGCGGGCGGCCAGGCACTGAGCCAGTCCTCGGAAGTGGGCGAGTCCCCGGAAGTGGCGGTTCGGATGTTCGACGCGGCCGTGACCACCGGTCTGCCCGCGTCCTCGGTCACCGCCCGCAAGGCGTGGGCGGTCGCGCTGACCGGACGATTCGACGAGGCGCTGCGCCTTGCCGACCGGGTGATAGCCGACGAGACCGCTTCCGAACGTGCCACCGCCATCCAGGTGGCGGCGGCGGTGCTGACACACCGCGGGCTGCCCGAACGAGCCGCGGAGCTGTGCCGCTGGTCCGCCCGCCACGTCCGCTGGCCGGGGGACAGTTCCTGCGCCGTGCTCGGACTCATCTGCACCGGCAGGCTCGGCGAGGCCGTCGAACTGCTGCGTACCGAAGCCGAAGAAGCGCCCACCTCGGTGTCCGGGGCGAGCACCCAGCTCGCCTCCGGTCTGCACGAATCGGTCGGCGGTACGGCTTCGGAGGCGCTGAACACACTGGTCCGAGCCGCCTCGCTGGCCGAGCCCGTCGGTGGGGCGCTGCTCACCCCGGACACCCCGGCAGCCGTCGCGGCCACGGTCGCGCTGCACTGCGGGGAGCACGACGTCGCCGATTCGGTGCTGCGACGGGCCGTCACGGCCGACAGCGGCGGTCCGCTGTTTCGCACCAGGCACCGGTTGCTCGCCACCTGGTTACCGCTGTTGCGGGGTGACACCACGGTGGCCAAGCGGGAGCTCGGCGCACTGCTGTCCAGCACCGGTGAGCTCGCCCCGCGTGATCGACTGCACGCGGTGGCGATCGAGGCGGGTATCGCGAGCCGCGACAACGACATGGCGGCGCTGGGGCAGGCACGCACCAGGGCACGTCGGGCGATGGCCGAACACCCGGTGGACCTGTTCGCGTTGCTTCCGCTGGGCGAACTCGCCGTGGCCACCGCGAGGCTGCGGGACGACGAGTGGCTGCTGCCGCAGCTGCGGCAGGCACACGAACTGCTGGCGGCGCTCGGCGACCCCCCGCTGTGGGCGGCTCCGCTGCGCTGGCGCGAGATGCAGGCCGCCATCGTGGTCGAGGAGTACGACCGGGCGGCCGAGCACGCCGCCGTGCTCGAACGGACGGCGCGGCACAACCAGCTCGCCGCCGCGCTGGCAGCGGCGGGGGCGGTGTGGCTGCGCGTGCTCGAAAACGAGGTGGACCCGGCAGCGGTGGAAAGCGCGGCACGGACGCTGCACGCGGTCGGACTCGCCTGGGACGGTGCCGGACTGGCCGGACAGGCGGCGATCCACACCACCGACCGGAACGCGATGCCCGCCCTGCTGGAATGTGCGCGTGGACTGAGCGGGAAGGGGAACCGTTCGCAGCGGCAGTCGAGCGGAACCGGTGGGGACATCGGCGCGGCGGGCGGTGAGGCGCAGCTGCTGAGCGACAGGGAACGGGAGGTGGCCGAGCTGGTGCTCGGCGGGATGACCTACAAGCAGGTCGGCCAGCGGCTGTTCATCTCGGCCAAGACGGTCGAGCACCACATCGGCCGGATCAAGCAGCGGCTGGACTGCGCCGACAGGCAGCAACTCCTGGAGAAACTCCGCTCCTTGTTGAGGTGATTGGTCTCCCGGGTGGCGTAGTCGGACGCTTGGCGGAACCTCCGGCACGGCTCTCGCTGCGGGGAGGCCCGACATCGGGTAGCCACCTTCATGAGGGGGCGGTGCCGGTTGCGTAGCTGGTTGCGTAGCTGGTTGCGTAGCCGTCACGTGAGTCGGCGCCTTGGGAGCGTTGGGCCGGCTCTTGGGTAGCGACCTACGCGGCGAGCGGCCCGGCCTCGCAATGCATCCGACTCACGCACCGGGACTCGTGCGCTGCTTACCCGGATAGTCGCTTCCCGACGAGGGTTCCGGAGCGGCACGATTTCGCGAGAAATTGAGGCCCACGAGCAGCGGTGTGTCCCCGACTCCGTCAATTTCTCGCGAAATCGCGGAACCACCGGTGCCGACGAATGGCCGCACTCCCACCACCCTCGCAGTCGGCACCGCCGCGGGTTCTCCCGTGCGGCTCTCGCGAGGACGGCCCCGACGTTGTGTAGGTCGCTACCCGAGGTCGGGGCACCCGCAGCGAGAGCCGTACGAGAGGTTCCGCCGAGCGACCAGCTACGCACGCCGCGCCCGGGAGCTCTAACCTCCGGAGTGGAGGGAAAGTCCGGCCCGCAGTTCTCCCACGATCTCGAACATCGCCTCCCGCAGCCTGGCACTGGCTCCGAACAGGTTCGCGAAACCGTGGATGAGGTCGGGGAACCTGCGGGAGATGACCGGTACACCGGCCTCGGACAGCCGCCTCCCGTACTCCTCGCCCTCGTCCCGCAGCGGATCGAAGCCCGCCGTGATCAGCACCGTGGGCGCCAGCCCGGTGAGGTCCTCGTTGCGCAGTACCGAGAGCCGCTGGTCACTCCGTGCGGAGACCTCGGGCTGGTACATGTCCATGAACCAGTCCATGTCCCCGTCGGTGAGCAGGAAGCCGTTCCCGAACAGCTCGCGGGAGCGGCGCCGGGTGCCCGCGTCCGTGGCCGGATACAGCAGCAGCTGCAGCACGGGGCTCTTGAGCCCGTTCGCGGTGGCGTGCTGCGAGACCACGGCCGCCAGGTTGCCTCCCGCGCTGTCTCCGCCCACCGCGATCGAGTCGGCGCTGGAACCGAGGTCCTCGGCGTTCTCCAGCACGTACTGGTACGCGTCGACCGCGTCCTCGGCCGCCGCGGGGAAGGGGTGTTCGGGCGCCAGCCGATAGTCCACCGAGAGCACCCTGATGTCGGCGTGTTTGGCGAGGAACCGGCACAGCTCGTCGTGGGTGTCGAGATCACCCACGACCCAACCGCCGCCGTGGTAGAAGACGAGCAACGTGCTCGGCTCGGTGCGGCCTTCCGGGCGGTACAGCCTGGCGGGCAGCTCGCCCGAGCCCGCGGACACGGTGCGTTTGCTGACCTGGACCCCGGAAACTCCCGCACCGCGGACGACCTCGATGCCCTGCGCCATGCTCGCGCGGGCCTTCTCCGGGGTGTCGGCGGCCATGCGTTCCTGACCTGCCAGTGCCTGCAACCGCAGCAGTGCTTGTACTTCCAGGGCCAGCTCCTGGCCGTCGACCCGCGTGGGCGGCCCGGCGACGCGCCGCAGCAGCGGGCGCGGGAGCCGGAGCAGGCTCAGCAGTACGGCTGACTGGGCACGTTGTTGTACCGAGGCGGGGATGGCATCGAGAACCTTGGACACGGCTGGACCTTTCCACGGGACCGTTACTGTGTGATGTGCACTACGCGGAGGCTACCGATGGGTAGTGCGTGGTGCGAGACACGCGGTGGACAATTGACCTCGACCGCGCTTCAACTTTTACCGTTGCGGGGCTGGTCGCTCCCGGGAGGGCGGCCGATCGTGTAAGGGTGCTTGCCGATGTGGTGACATCAGGTAATCGATCGCGTGGTTCACGGGGCGGGCTGTGCACCCGTGTGGGTGAGGAAGGATTGTGTCGATGGCTGTGACCGTAGTGGGGATCGGTGGTTCGGTCCGAGCCGACTCGCAATCCGAACGGGCCCTGCAGGCCGTGTTGGCGGGCGCCAGGGACAGCGGCGCCAAGGTGCAGGCCATAACCGGTGAAGAGCTGATCATGCCGTTCTTCGACACGTCGGTGTCCGAGCGGACCGCCAACGCCCGGGCGCTGGTGCGTGCCCTTCGCGATGCCGACGGGGTGGTGCTCGCCTCGCCCGGTTACCACGGCACCGTTTCCGGACTGGTGAAGAACGCCCTCGACTACGCGGAGGACCTGCGCGAGGACGAGCGTCCGTATCTGCAGGGACGTGCCGTCGGCTGCGTCGGTATCGCGTACGGCTGGCAGGCGACCGTGACCACGTTGCAGGCGTTACGTTCGGTGGCCCACGCGCTGCGGGGATGGCCGACCCCGTTGGGGGCTGCCGTGAACTCGGCCGAGACCGGGCTCGGGCCCGGCGGCGAGTGCGCCGATGCCAAGGTCGCCTCGACACTGCACACCATCGGGGAGCAGGTGGCGGAGTTCGCCCTCGGAAGCTGACGCCGCTCTTCCCGTCACACTGTTCCGCCCCGTTCGTCGATCCCGCCGAAAAGCTCCACGAGCCGTTTCGGAACGGGAACCTCCGGGTACGCCTCGTGCAGTCCCCCGTATCCGATGTCACACCGGGGATTGCGAGGAGGTACGACGAAATGGCCGAAAAGGGTCCGATCACCAGTCCGTTGGCCGAAGCCGAGCGCGACATCACCGCCAAGTCTCTCCAGGCCACCCTGGTTGACCTCGTCGACCTGCATCTGGTTGCCAAACAGGCGCATTGGAACGTGGTGGGCAGCGATTTCCGCAGTGTTCACCTGCAGCTGGACGAGCTGGTCAGCAACGCCAGGGAGTTCGCCGACAGCGTCGCCGAACGTGCGGCGACGATCGGTGTTTCCCCCGACGCGCGGGCGGGCACTGTGGCCGAGAGCTCGGGCGTGCCGGAGTTCGACTCGGGGTGGCGCCAGGACCACGACGTGATCGCGGCGATCGTCGAGGCCCTCGGAAAGTTGATCAGGCGGTTGCGCGCGCGGATCGACGAGACCGACAAGACCGACCTGGTGACCCAGGATCTGCTGATCTCGATCGCCGCCAAGTTGGAGGAGGCCCACTGGATGTGGCAGGCCAAGCTCTCGGGTAGTTGATTTTTCCGTCACACATCGTGCGTGGAGGCGAGAACGGTGCGAAAGATCGCCGATTGCAGGGAAACCCCCAGCGTCGTGAACTGCACGCTGACGATCACCGGTGAGGAGAACGAGGTGGTGCGGGCCGCGGCCGAGCACGCGGTCTCGGTGCACGGCCACGAGGACACCGAGGATCTTCGCGAGATGATTCGCGGTTCGCTCAAGGACGAACGGAGCTCCACCGCTACCGGCTGACGTCCGGAGCGGCGCCGAGCCCGCGAACACCCCTGGGGAGGGGCCGGAATCCCGTACGGATCCGGTAGGGGACGGGCGGTGGCGTCGCCGTGCGGAGCTTCCGCGCCCGCGACGCCACCGCCCGGTTCTCGATTTCGAGAGCGGAGGAAACGGTCCGGTGCCTTCCCGTTGGCTGTTCCTGATGCCCGCTCACGTTCCGCTGTTGCGTTCGAGCCGGTATGCCCAGGAGCTGAGTCCTCGAGTTACGAAGTGCACAGCCAACGCGGTGGGCACCAGACACAGGGCGGGAACCCACTTTCCGTGCTGCGCCGGGTACATCGTCAGGGGAAGATATGGTTCGACGTTGGTGAGCAGATTGTCGGTGAGCGCCAGGGCGAAGTATCCGGCGATACTCACAGCCCCGCCGAGCGGGGGGCCCAGCAACGCCGACAGCAGCAGCGTGAACCCGCCCATCGTGAGCGTGTTCGGCAGTATCCACCAGAGGTCGACTCCGGCGGGCATCGTGTGCTTTCCGACGAGTGCGGGTAGCACCGGCAGCGCGATGGCCGTCGCGGCCAGCACGACAGCGAGCAGTCTGACCCTGATTCCACCCAGCCGCTCCCACTCCCAACAGCGTGGCCGCAGTATCGCGCTCGCCAGTACGCCTGTGACCACGGCGATCAGTTCAGGAGTGGGGATCTTGTGCGGGCGGGCGAACGGATTCACACCGAGATCGACGTTGATGGCAGTGCGGTAGAACGCATACGACACGCCTGTTACGGCGACGACGAGCAGCAGGAGCATAGGTACCCGTCGCGCGAGCAGGACAAGCCGTAATGTCGTCATGGTCTGCTGTCCAGCGCGCATTCGGTGATTCGCCGTTCGTGAGCGGCGAGCCAGGTTCGGACCTCCTGCTTCGAGGCAGTGCCGAAAGCCGGAATGTCGGAGATCCTCGGGCGCAAGCCGCTGGTCTGTTCGGCACGGCCCGCCAGCCAGTAGGACAGCTCAGTGGCGATGTCCGCCGGGTGTCGGGATTCGAGCACGGTACGAGCCATGTCGGGTTGGGCACGCTCGGGGAACCGAACCGCGCAGGCGGGAGAACCGGCCAGCCCGTAAGCGATCTGCCGTTGCAGGCTCCTCTTAGAGCCGGCCATATCAGTGCGGACTCGGATTCCGACACCGACGATGCCGTCGGGTCTCGAGTCAGCCCGGGATCCGCCCAGCAGCGCACTGTCCCAGACTTGTTCACCGTGCGTGGGCACGTTGCCGTAGGCCTGATAGACCGGTTCAGCGGCAGCGATCAATTTGCCGAGCTCCGGCTGGTGGGCCTGATGTACGCAGTAGCGGACCCCCGCCTCGGTCCGGCAGGTTCGTGGTGGTTCGGAAGCCGCTTCGGCGAGTCGGGGATCAGTGCCGAGCGGCGCCAGCAACATCCCGAGCACCAGCACGATTAGTCCCCCGGTGCTCCAGGACGGGATCTTCCATCGGCGTGAGCGTGCCAGTGCGCGGGAGGCCATGAGGCTTGTCGCGGTCGTGACCAGCAACAGGAACGCCAGGCGGTAGCCGACAACGGACAGATTGGCGGTCTGTCCCACCCCGGCGCCGTCGTACGTGACCGGGACGATCGCGCGGAAATTGCCCGAGCTGGCCATGTTGAGCTGGATCGCCAGAAAACCGAGCACCAATATCAACGGGCTGACCCACGCTGTGGTCGTCAGCACACCGGCGAAGTACCCGACCGCGGTGGCGGTGAACACGCTCAACAGGCCGGTGAGTACTGGGAGCGGGCCAGGACCTCCCGCATGAGCTGTCAGAGTCGTCAGCACCACCAGCGGGACCATGCCCAATACGTAGCTGCCGGTGAAAACACCACCGAGCAAACCGAGCTGGCGGATCGCGATCGGTGCGCCGCTGCGGAGCGAGCTGGCCAGATTGGTGAGCCGGTCCGGACCGGTCAGACGTCCCGCGGCGAGAACGGCGACGGTCCCGCACAGTTGCGCGATGTCCTCGAGCAGATGGCTGGACAGCAGGACGGTTCGTTGCTCGCCGAGCTCGCCGAGCAGCTCCCGCAGCCGTAGTCGCTGCCCCGGATCCAGGCCCACTGTGGGTTCGTCCAGCACGAGGACAGATGGATCGTGCACCAAAGCGGCCGCGAGACCGAGACGTTGCCGTTGGCCACCGGAGAGCTTTCGCACCCGTAGGCGTGCGTATTCGGACAGCGATACCGATTCCAGAGCGCGTTCCGCGGCGGGTAGACATTCCGCGTCGGGCAGACCGTTGATCCATCCCGCGTAGGCGACCGTGTCACGGGTCCGCATCTCGGAGGCGAGCGAGAACCGCTGTGGGACGTAACCGAGCAGTTTTCGTGCTGCCGTGCGGCCCTGCGAGGTGCCCAAGTCGTTCCCGCTCAGCAGTATTCGTCCCTCGGAGGGAAGGGAAACAGTGGTGAGCAGCGAGAGCAGAGTCGTCTTGCCGGCGCCGTTCGGCCCCAGTAGGCCGTTGACTCCCTTCCCGAAGGTCCACGAGACGTCGTGCAACGCGGTGTGCCGTCCGTACCGGAAGGTCACCCGGTCCAGCTCCACGTCCAAGCGGTACAGCCCCTTTGAATCTGTTGATCACCCCGGCGGTCCGAGTGTGTCACGAGGGAAGCGAGGACCTCCGCGAGATGATTCGCGGTTCGCTCAAGGACGAACGGAGCTCCACCGCTACCGGCTGATGTTCGGAGCGGCGCCTCGTACATTTCACGCGAAATGTACGAGGCGCCGCTCCGAGATCGTGCCGGTGTCCGGCAGGTGGGGTGGCGGTCAGCGCGCCGCCCGCTCGTACTGCTTCGGCCAGGGGGAGTCGGCGCGCAGCCGGTCGGCCGCGTGCAGCGGCCAGTGCGGGTCGCGCAGCAGCTCGCGAGCCAGCAGCACCGCGTCGGCCGACCCCGAGGCCACGATCTCCTCGGCCTGCTCCGGGGAAGTGATCATTCCCACGGCCCCGGTGGAGATCTCCGCCTCCTGCCGTATCCGGCGCGCGTACGGCACCTGGAAGCCGGGCCCGACCGGGATGGACACCCCGGGTTCGATTCCGCCCGAGGACGCGTCGATCAGGTCCACGCCGCGCTGGGCCAGCAGCTCGGCCAGCCGCACCGAGTCGTCGCCGGTCCAGCCGCCCTCGACCCAGTCGGTCGCCGAGAGCCGCACGAACAGTGGCTTGCCCGTGGGCCACACCGCGCGTACCGCCTCGGCGATCTCCAGCGCCAGTCGCGTCCTGCCCTCGAAGTCGCCGCCGTACTCGTCGGTGCGGTCGTTGGCCAGCGGGGAGCAGAACTGGTGCACCAGGTAGCCGTGCGCGAAGTGCAGCTCGACCACGTCGAAGCCCGCCTCGTCGGCCCGCCGGGCCGCGGCGGCGAAGTCGGCGGGCAACGCCGCGACCTCCTCGGTGCGCAGCGCGCGCGGCGCGGCCAGCTCCCCGAACGCCCGGCCGGTGGAGCTCACCGTCGGCCAGCCACCCTCGGTTTCGGGGACGGCGTCGTCGCCGTTCCAGGGAGCGTTCGCCGAGGCCTTGCGACCGGCGTGGGCCAGCTGCACGCCCGGCGTGGCGCCCTGCGCACGCAGGAAGTCGGTGATCCTGCGCCACGCGGCGACCTGTTCGTCGTTGTACAGCCCGGTGTCGGCGGGGCTGATCCTGCCCTCCGGGACCACGGCCGTGGCCTCGCTCAGCACCAGCCCGGCCCCTCCGGTGGCGAACTGCCCCAGATGGACCAGGTGCCAGTCGTCCGGGACACCTTCGGTGGCCGAGTACTGGCACATGGGGGCGACCCAGGCGCGGTTCCTGATTTCGATGTCGCGGAACTTGATCGGTTCGAACAGCATGCTCACGACTGTTGGGACACCACGGCGGAACGGAGTATTCCGCTACGTCGCCCGTGTCGCCCTCGTCACTCCGGAACCCCGCCGGAGCCAGGCCCTTCCCGGGTCACGTTCGGCCCTTCCGGGCTCACGGCATCGAGCTCGCCACGCGTCCGAACGCCTCGGTGAGCAGGTCCCAGAAGGCACGCTGCTCGAGCGCGGTGGCCACCAGCGCGTTGTGGTCGGCTTCCGGGGCGAAGTCGGTGACCGTCATCCCCGAGGTGAACCGACCGGAGGTCTCCACGTCCACCCGGGCCCGCACCGTGGTGAACAGTTCCGGCGCGATCACGTGCGCCACCGCGCACGCGTCGTGGATGGCCGGCCCCTCGTCCCGGTACTGCCGATTGCTGCCGTAGAAGTCCAGGCAGGGGGAGAGCAGTTCCTCCTGCAACTTCCCCAGCCCGACGAAGCGTTGCCTGACCTCGGAGGTCGCCCTCGCCTGGTGCGTCAGGTCGAGCCCGAACATCACCGGCTCCCACGGCGCGTCGAAGACCACGCTCGCCGCCTCCGGGTCGGCCCCGATGTTGAACTCGGCGGCCGGGGTGAGGTTGCCACGCGTGTAGGAACCACCCATGACGACGAACTCGCGCACCCACTCGGCCAGCCGGGGTTCCTTGCGCAGCGCCAGCGCGACGTTGGTCAGCGGCCCCACGGCCACCAGGCTGATCTCGCCGGGGGACGCCGCGACCGTGTCGATGATGAAGTCCACCGCGTGCCGCGTGTCAGGCTCGGACTTCGCCGTGGGCAGCACCACGTCGCCCAGGCCGGTGGCGCCGTGCACGGTGGAGGCGGTGTCCGGTGCGCGCAGCAGCGGTCGGTCGGCGCCGCGAGCCACCGGCACGTCCATGCCGTAGAACTCGGTCAGGCTCAGCGCGTTCGGCGTGGTGTGCTCCAGCCCCACGTTGCCCGCCACCGTGGTTATCCCGACGACCTCCAGCTCGGGCGAACCGTGCGCCAGGGCTATCGCCAGCGCGTCGTCGATGCCGGGATCGCAGTCCAGCAGGATCCGTTTCAACCTCTCAACCCTTCGTCTCCTGGTACGACTTCGCCACCCCGGCTCACCCGACGGAGTCGGCGATCGACTTCGCCTCCTTGGAGCCGGTCTCCAACGAGCGGCAGCAGTACACGATCCAGGCGGCCACGCCATCGCTCTCGCCCGAGGCGAATCCGGCCGCGGCCGAAGCGTACTCCTGCTGCCTGCGAAAATGGGACACTTCCGGAACGACGAGTCCCTTGGGGTCCAGGCCGCTGCCGATCACGGTCAGGCGTGCCGCCGCTCGCGCGATCACCCCGTCGACCTCTCCGAAGGGGGCCAGCGCCAGCAGTTCCCCGTGCACCACGGCGGCCTGCACCGGGCCGGGGACCGTGCCCTGCGCCTGCCCGCCGAGCTCGGTGACCATCCTGGCCAGCAGGTCCAGCCGTGTCGAGACCTCCGGGTCGGCGCGCGGACGGCCGAGACGTTCCTGCTCGTCCGCCCCCACGAGATCGGCCGCGGCCAGCACGTGCAGTCGGGCCAGGGCCTGCAGCGGGGCGCGTTGCCAGGTCGGCAACAGCGGGCCCAGCGCTTCGGCGGCCCGCAGCGAGCCCGCCAGCAGCGGATCGGTGACCTCGCCGCCCTCGGGGATCTCGGTGGCCCCACCGGCCACCGCGGCGGAGGCACGTGCCGCACGCACCGAAGCCTCCGCCGCCGTGGTCGCCCAGCCCCTACGGTTCGTCGGGTGTTCGTGGACCTCGTCGATCGCGGCCCTCGCCGCGTCGACCGCCTCCGGCACACCCGGGAGTCCCACCAGCGGGCGTAGCGATTCCTGCGCGTTCACGGGTCCAGACGCTACCCGTCCGCTCGGGTGACGCCGTACCCCTCCGTCCGCCGCGGAGCCCGGGCCGGTGGTTTCACCGGGAGCGGATCACCAGGGGTGAGCACGCGGGGCATCGTTCCTATGCCTTCGCCAGCGCGTCGGACAGGCACTCCCTGCTGTCCAACACCGGATCCGCCAGCAGTACCGCCTGCTGCAGGCGTTGCAGTCGATGTGAGGGTTCCATCCCCAGTTCGTTCACCAGTGAGTCACGTAACTGGATGAACACGCGCAGTGCTTCCCCTGCCCGGCCGGAGCGGTGCAGCGCCACCATGTGCAGCGCGTGCAGGTTCTCGTTCAACGGGTGGTGCGCGGTGAGGCTGGTCAACTGGCCGAGAATCTGATGGTGTCTTCCCAGCCTGAGGTCCGCTTCCAACCGCTGTTCGAGTGCGGTGAGTCGGTTCTCCTCAAGACGTCGTGCCTCGGCCCCCAGGATGCAACCGGTCGGAATGTCTGCCAGCGCGGGGCCTGTCCACTGTCCCAGTGCTTCTTCCAGCAGCCGGGAGGCGTTTTCGTCGTCCCCTGACTCCGCGGCGAGGCGTCCGGCCCTGACCTTGTGCTCGAATCCGTGCGCGTCGAGCTCGTCCTGCTCCAGGTTCAGCCGGTAACCGCGGTAGAATGTCACCAGAACGTCCTTGGGGCGTGTCACGCCGTCGGTGGACAGCGCCGCGTCGAGCTTTCTCCGGAGTCGCAGGATGTAGGTTTGCAGCGTGTTGTGTGCGCTCCGTGGTGGGTTTGTTCCCCAGAGCTCCTGGATGAGGTCCGGTATGGAAACCCCTTCACCACCAGCGAGGGCGAGCAGTGCGAGTATTTGTTTCGGTTTGTTGGCCGACGGTAAAACGCACATTTCTTTTACTCTTGCGTTGAAGGGGCCGAGTACCCTTATTTCCATCAGTTTGGCCTCCTTCAGGAGCCTGACACTCCGATCGGTTCGTTTCCGCGCAATCTCGTCGCGCTTTATTTTGCGCAGTATGTCACATTGCGGTGTTGGTGTAAACGGGTGCAAACAGTGAATCGGGTGCGGTGTTTCTTGATCTCTTCACGGGTTTTTCACGGATCGGACCCCAGGGTGGGTGGGCTGGTGGGTTTTCGATTTCAGTGAGAGGGATGTCGGCGATTCTTCCTGTATCATTACTCGGTCATCTCGGCAAGTTTGATCACCGTGTTCCAGTTCCTCGTGGTGCCGATTACGTTTTTCATGACGGTGGAGCTCGACATCGTTTCGGCCAGCTTGGACCTTCCCATACCGTTCGGGAGATGCAGATAGATCACGTGGTCCCCCAGGCGGAACTCCTCCGGGTGGAAGTCCGTGGGATCGATCCTCCCGACCCGCTCTTCCGGGAGCGTTTCGGACAGGAAGGTCGCGTGGACGAGCTTGCCCTGCTTCGCGGCTTCCGGGAACGGATTGTCCTCGATGACTCTGCGTAGGTATGCGTTGTCCCGTACCAGGCAGGAGACCTTTCGTTCGAAGCGCTGTTCGATGGCTTTCTCCAGTTGCTCGGCAAGGGCCGGACCGTCGTCCGAAGCGCTGCGGAACACGAGGTTTCCGCTGTTCACGTGGGTTCGTATGTCCGAAAGCCCCAGCTCTCCGGCGAGCTCGCGCAGCTCCTGCATCCCGACTTTGGTGTTCCCACCGACGTTGATGCCTCGTAGCAGGGCCGCGTAGCCGATACTGGTTCCGGTGATGCTCATAGCCCGCACTATAGTCCCGTTGGCCATCTTTGGAAGTGCTTTCGGTTGTGTCTTCCGCGACCTCGGTGAAGTGGGAACCGAGTGCCGTGGTCGGGATTTCCTGGTCAGGTGGTTTTCCGGGAGTCCGGTCACCGGTCACGCGTTGGCCTCCCTTTCTCGGATGATGCTCCGAAAGAAGTAACCCGAAAGTCCGAAAAGAGCAGTCCGCTCGTTCGTCGGCATCCGCCGCCGATCCTCGTGTGGCGGCCGGCCGCCTCTTCCCGCTTTCTTTTGGCGCGATTACCGGGAGTGATCCTCGGGTGAGACGTCCGGGTGAGTCCGAGCGGATCCGCCGCTTCCGGATGCTCAATACTGAGCAGACGATCCCTCGCCGATCACCATAGCGTCACTCTTTGGAAGTACTCGGGCGTTTCCGATCGGCTGGAGAGGTGCGATGAGTTCGAAGTCGGCGACATCATCAGAGGACACCGCTTTCACGGCGGCGAATTCAGGGCGTTCCGCGCGGCTCCAGTCCACGGTTCCGCTGGATCACCTGGTTCACTCTGCGGACTGTGGAATTCTCGTGGAACGAACCGGGCAACTGCGTTACGAGTTCTCCAGGGAGGGGCGAGACTTCTCCGTGGATCTGCTGGGATATCTCAATAATTCCCAGGCGGGGAAGATATCCACATTCCTCTACGAGGAGGCGTTCGGCGTTCGCGATCGGCTGCACTGGTTCATTCACATGAGATCTCCGCACGACTACCAGGAGTTGCTGGAGATGGTGGATCACGACAGCGATTTCCAGGAGATATCCGACTCCGATCGGCTGCCCGAGGAAAAGGGTGGTGGGAACTGGGAGCGCATGTTCGTTCCGCAGACACTGCGGGAGCGCATCATATGCCCGCAACACGGCATGGGCGAACCCGAGGAGGGCGATGCTCCTCCGGAGCGGTACTTCGTCGACCCGGCTCGTTGTCAGACCGGGCAGCCGACCTCCGAACAGCTGAACACGGCCACCGCGGGCGCCATCGTGATGCGGGACGTGGATGTCAGGTACGAGCTCCGCAAGGAGGCCAGGAACTTCGCTTTCGAATGGCAGGAGAGCATCAACGAACGGCTCGCGGGTTATGCCACCGTGCTGCTGTACGAGGAGACTTTCGGGCGGCAGGACCGCATCACCTGGTTGATTCATCTGCGTGAGCTAGACGACTATTCCAGGATAACCGAGCTCACCCGCAACGACCCCGCTTTCGCCAAACTCTTCTCCGAACAGCGTGTTCCGAACCGCAAGGGCGGCGGCAACTGGGGGTCCCTGTTCGTGGACGGCAGCATGTCGGACACCGTGCTCGTTCCGTACCTGCATTCCGACAGCTGAGACGGCGGAGTACATCGCGGGAGTGGGGGAGAGCATGGGAATCGGTGTCGAGGCGATCAACGCCTATGTCGGAAGGGCGTCGATCGACGTACGCACGTTGTTCCGCATACGCGATCTGGACACGCGACGTTTCGAGAATCTGCAGATGCACGCGAAATCGGTGAATCTGCCGTGCGAGGATCCGGTGTCCAACGCGGTCAACGCCGCCCGCCCACTCCTCGACGAACTCACCGAGCCGCAACGGGAATCGATTCGTGCCGTGATCATAGGAACCGAGTCGGGACTGGACTTCGGCAAGCCGATCAGCACCTACGTGCAGCAGTACCTGCCGGTTCCGCGCTCGTGCCGGTCTTTCGAGATCAAGCACGCCTGTTACGGCGGCACGGCTGCGCTGCGGACGGCGATAGGTCTGTTGACCGCCGACCCGGTGGGGGGAGGGCGTGCCTTGGTGATCGCCTCGGACGCCGCTTCCGCCGTCGCGCGTGACACCTACTGGGAACCCTCGCAGGGTGCCGGTGCGGTCGCGATGTTGGTCGGCGAGGATGCCAGGGTGATGCTTCCCGACGCCGGTGCGTTCGGGCTGTGCAGCTACGAGGTCATGGACACCCTGCGTCCCCGGCCGGATCTCGAATCGGGTGATTCCGATCTGTCGCTGCTTTCCTACCTGCGTTGTCTGGAGGAGTGCTGGAGCGGTTATCGCTCCCGGGTCCCGGAGGCCGACATCCGGGGGACTTTCGATCAGCTGGTGCTGCACACACCGTTCGCTGGAATGGTCAAGGGCGCCCACCGCACCCTGCTGCGCAAGGTGGGCGGTGCTTCCGGCGACGAGATCGAGGAGGACTTCCACCTCCGTGTGGAACACGGCCTGATCCACTGCAGGAACGTCGGCAACGTCTACGGAGCCGCCCTCTACCTGGCGTTGTGCTCGCTACTGGAATACACGGCGGATGACGCTCCCAGGCGCGTCGGGATGTTCAGCTACGGGTCGGGATGCGCCTCCGAGTTCTACAGCGCGGTGCTGCCCGCGGGTGCCGGTGAGCGGGTGCGGCGTCGCGGTATCGGCGAAGCCGTGACGAACAGACGTCCGCTCGAAGTGCCCGAGTACGAGCGGATCAGTGATCTCGCGAGCAATCGGATGTGCGGCGTTCGCGACCACGACGGGGACACGAGCGCCTACGAAACGCTCTACCGGGATTGTTTCGAGGGGAGAGGTTTGCTGGTGCTGGACGGTATCGAGGAATTTCACCGCTCCTACAGGTGGAGCTGAGCGTGATGACATCCACGACTCCTCCTCCCGATGGTGCGGACGCCCGTGCCCCAGCCGTGCGGCTCGAACGCGTCCCGGGGGCGGTGCGTGCCGTACTGGCACGCCCCGAGAGGCAGAACGGGATCAGTGCCGAACTGTTGCGTGGTCTTCACCGCGCCCTGGACGAGACCGAGAGCGACCCCGAGCGCCCGGCGCTGCTCGTGGAGGGAAGCGACGGGGTGTTCTGCACCGGTATGGACTTTGCCGATGCGGGGGACGGTTCCCGGGACACCGGTGAGACGGGCGGCGCCGAGTTCTGGCGGCTGCTGGAGCGCTTCACCACGACTCCCGCCGTCGTGGTGTCCCTGGTGGACGGGAAGGCGATAGGCGGTGGAGTGGGGATCGTCGCGGCCAGCGATTTCGTCTGGGCGACTCCCCGGAGCTCCTTCGGCTTACCGGAAGCGCTGTGGGGGCTGCTCCCGTGCTGTGTGTTGCCGTTCCTGATCCGGCGGGTGGGGTTCCAACCCGCTTATGCCATGACGCTGAGCACGCTTCCGGTCTCCGCCGACGAGGCAGTGCGATCGCGTCTCGTGGACGAGGTCGCCGAGTACCCGGAGGCAGCGCTGCGCAGGCTGCTGTTGCGACTGAGGCGGATCGACACGGACACCGTGGAATCGCTCAAGCGGTACGTCCGTCCGATGAGTCCGATCGGAACCGAGCGGGGAAGCGCCGCCGTTGCCGAGTTCGTCCGGTTGTTCACCTCGACCGCGGTGGCGGAGCGCATCGAGGAGTACAACAGGACCGGCCGGTTTCCCTGGGAGCGTTCCGAAACGTGAAAGCGCGCGCATCCTGCCGTCCGTGGTGTACGCGAGGAGGGAAACAGTGCCCACGACATCCGCTGCCGCATGGGTTTTTCCCGGTCAGGGAGCCCAGCACCTCGGCATGGCCGCCGATCTCCCGGAACGCTTCCCGACGGAGTGGGCCGAGGCCGAGCGTGTTCTCGACCTCCCGCTCCGGGAGCTCTGTACGGAGGGACCGGCGGAGCGGTTACGCCGTACCGAGAACGCACAGCCCGCCATCTACCTGGTGGAGTGCCTGACTTTTCTGGCGAACCGCTCCGTCGAACCGCCTCCCGAAATGGTCGCGGGGCACAGCGTGGGCGAGTTCGCCGCGCTGTTCGCCGCGGGATGCATGGATCTCGCGACCGGACTGCGGCTGGTACGCCGTCGCGGTGAGCTGATGTCCCGCGCCGGGGGCGGCGGGATGCTCGCCGTGCTGCGGATCCGGGTGGACGAACTGCGCGAGCTGCTCGCGGGGCTGGGGCTCACGGACGAGCTCGACATCGCCAATCACAACGGTGTCGACCAGATCGTGCTGTCCGGACCGGAAACGGCGTTGGACAGCGTGGCCGAGGCCGTGCGTGCGGACGGACGTGGCCGATCGAGCAGGCTCAACGTCAGCGCGCCCTTTCACTCGCGTTGGATGGCCGAAGCGGCACGGGACTTCCGTGAGTACTTGGGCGGCTTCTCCTTCCAAGACCCCGGGATCTCCGTGGTCGCGGGGTCCGAGGCGAGGATCTACGAGTCCGCGGCGGACGTCGCCGACGTGCTTTCCAGGCAGATCACGGACCCGGTGCGGTGGCTCGACGTCATGGAGCTGTTCGTCGAACGCGGTGTGGATCGACTGGTCGAACTCGGGCCCGGGAGAGTGCTGAGCGGACTGTGGCGTTCCCATGAGCCCGGATCGGCGGCGGGCAGGCCCGACTCCGCCCCCTCGGCCCGAACGGTGCGACCGGGACGCGCGTCGGCCGCGGGCACTTCCGAGGGCGCTGCGGAGCCCGGAACCACAGTTACCGCGAGCGGACGACTCCGGCCCGAGGAACTGGGGAGCCCGGAGTTCCGGCGTGCGCACGGTGTTCGTTACGCCTACGTGGCCGGATCCATGTATCGCGGCATCGCTTCGGCGGAACTGGTCTCCCGCATGTCCCGAGCCGGGCTGCTGTCCTACCTGGGAACCGGTGGGTGTGATCTCGCCGAGGTGGAGAAGGCGCTGGCGGAGTTGTGCGAGGACCCGGTAGCGGATCGTCCCTTCGGGGTCAATCTGCTGGCCTCGCCGCAGTCCCCCGATCGGGAGCGGGAGTTGGTCGAGCTGTGCCTCCGCCACGGCGTGACGCGGATCGAGGCGGCTGCCTTCACCGGTGTCACTCCCGCCGTGGTGCGCTTCCGGTACTCGGGGGCTCATCGGACGGACGACGGTACGCCCGTGGCGGTACGGCACGTCATGGCGAAGGTGTCGCGCCCGGAGGTGGCCGAGGAATTCCTGGCGCCCGCCCCTCCCGAGATCGTGAAGTCGTTGGTCGAACGTGGCGAGCTCTCCGCGGCGGAAGCGGCGGTCGCTCGCGTGCTCCCGCTGGCCGACGATCTGTGCGTGGAGGCCGATTCCGCGGGACACACCGACGGCAGGGCTGCTTCCGCACTGTTCCCCACCATGGCGCGGTTGCGTGACTCGGCCGCCGAGCGGTACGGGGCCGGGGCACGGTTGGGGGCGGCGGGAGGTCTGGGGACTCCCGAGGCGCTGGCCGCGGCGTTCGTGATGGGGGCCGATTTCGTCCTGACCGGATCGGTCAACCAGTGTACGCCGGAGGCGGGTACCTCCGAGGAGGTCAAGGACATGCTCGCCTCGCTGGACGTGCAGGATACCACCTACGCGCCTGCCGGTGACATGTTCGAACTCGGCGCGCGGGTTCAGGTGGCCCAGCGCGGAACGTTGTTCGGGCCTCGTGCCGATCGGCTCTACCGGCTCTATCGGCAGCACGGTTCGTTGGAGGAGCTCGACCGGCGAACCGCGGAGACGATTCAGCGGAACTGGTTCAAGCTCTCCTTCGAGGAGGTCTGGGACCAGACCCGCGATTACCTCGCCGCGGTGCGCCCCCACGAACTCGAATCCGCCGAGCGCGACCCGCACCACCGTATGGCGCGCGTTTTCCGCTGGTGGTTCGCGCGTACTAATCGCCTCGCCATAACCGGGGAGTCCGCCGAGCGCGTGAACTTCCAAATCCACTGTGGGCAGGCCATGGGCGCGTTCAACAGGTTCGCGGCCGACGCGGGCATGGCGGACAGACGACAGCGCCACGTCGACGAAGTCGCCGAGTTGTTGATGACCTCCGCGGCCGAGCTGCTCGATCGTCGGATCACCGTGTTGCGCCCGGCCGCGTCCGGTTGAGTTCTCTCCGGCCGTTCGGTCGGAAACCAGAAAGGAGTCCCGCATGACTTCGAACACCGCATCGTCCTCCGAGTTCACGATTCCGGTGGCGAAATACCAGACCTCGCTCGACGAGGCGGACATTCTGCACTCCGCGAACTGCGGCGTGATCGTGGAACGCGTCGGTCTGCTCAAGGCGGAGTACCGTTCCGAGGGGCGGGTCTTCGCACGTGAGCTCGCCGAGTACATCAACGTCAACTACGCGGGAACCGCCTCGGTCTTCGTCTACGAGGAGACCTTCGGAACCAAGGACGTCGTCCACTGGTTGATCCACGTCAAGTCGCTCGCCGAGTACGAGTACCTCGTCGGGATGGGCAGTGCGGACGAGGGATTCCGCGAAATCTTCACCCGGGAACGCATCCCCTCCGAGAAGGGCGGAGGTACCTGGGACCGCATGTTCGTGGAGGGCACTCTCCGCGAGACCGTGCTGCTGCCCCAGTTCACCGGCATGTACGGGACCGAGGTCGACGGGGATGTCGCGGCCAAGCCCGAGGCGGTCGAGCCGGGTTCCCCCGCGATCGTTCCACCCGCCGCGCAACAGGTGCCCACCCAGGACGAGAACACCCTGCTGCACAGCGCCAACTGCGGAGTGCTCATCCACCGGGTCGGCCAGCTCACCTACGAGTTCCGTTCCGAAGCGCGCCAGTTCGCCAGGGAAGTCGCACGAACCATCAACACCAACCAGGCCGGCCGGGTGACGGTGCTGCTGTACGAGGAGGCGTTCGGCCGTTCCGACCGGCTGCACTGGCTCATCCACATGAAGTCGTTGTCCTCCTACTACTCGCTGATCGACATGCGGGCGTGGATGTCCGAGGAAGTGCGTGAGGTCTACACCCGCGAACGAATCGAACAGGACCGGGGAGGCGGTAACTGGAACCGCATGTTCCTCGACGCGAGCCTGGAGGATCTGGCTCTGACACCGCAGCACTGGGGCATGTACACGACCACGGCTCCGCAGCGGCTGACCAACGGAGCCGGAGCGCATCGGTGATACGACGTTCGCCCGACACAGCAGGGTGCCCGAGTTACGAGGGGGAATACAGGTGGTGGGAACCGGATCTTCCGATTATCACGAGGCCGAGTTGACGCACGAGGCCTTCGAAGCGGTGGTGCGGCGGCAACCGGATCGCCTCGCCGTGACCGAGCCCGGTTCGGGGTCGCTGACCTATGCCGAACTGGACGCCAGGGCACGGCGACTCGCCGGTCGGCTGGTCGCCGATGGCATCGAGGCGGGCGAGCTGGTCGGGCTCTGCCTGCCGCGCGGTATCGACCTGGTCGTGGGAGTCGTGGCCGTTCTCAAGGCGGGGGGCGCTTATGTGCCGCTCGACCCGGAGCTCCCGGCCGCGCGTACGGAACTCCTGTTGACCGACACCCAGGTGCGAACCGTCGTCACCGACGACGCCGGGGCCGAACTGCTGGCGGACCAACGGGTGTCGACGGTGCCGGTCGATCCCCCCGAACCAACCGGGGCGACCGACCCGCCGCGGCCCCGGGAGGACGACCCCGCTTACGTGATTCACACCTCGGGATCGACGGGAACTCCCAAGGGGGTGGTGGTCGAACACCGCAACGTGCTGCGGCTGTTCGAGACCACCGATCGGCTCCTCGATCTCGGTCCGGACGACGTCTGGACGATGTTCCACTCGGTCAGCTTCGACTTCTCCGTATGGGAGATCTGGGGTGCGCTGCTGCACGGCGCGCGCCTGGTCGTGGTTCCGAGGGACGTGACTCGCGTGCCGGAGCGCGTGCTCGCGTTGCTGCGGGAAGAGCGAGTGACCGTGCTCAGCCAGACGCCTTCCGCATTCCGTGCCCTCACGGCCGCGGCGGAGCGAGGTGGCGGGGACGACGAACTCGAACTCCGCTACGTCGTCTTCGGCGGGGAACGTCTCGACCTCTCCGCGTTGCGCGGATGGCTCGAACGGCACGGCGACACCGAGCCGGAACTGATCAACATGTACGGGATAACGGAGACGACGGTTCACGTGACGTACCGCCGGATCCGTGTGGCGGATCTTCGTACGCCGGATCGGAGTCCGATCGGGGTGCCGTTGCCCGATCTGCGGGTCCGACTGGTCGACGGGGAAGGCCGGGAGGTTCCCACGGGCACGGCTGGTGAGATCCAAGTCAACGGCCCCGGAGTGGCACGGGGGTATCTCCGACGTCCGGAGCTCACCGCGGAGCGTTTCGTCACCGACGCGGAGGGCCGCTGGTACGCGTCGGGTGACAGGGCAGTACGTCGCCCGGACGGGGATCTGATCTATCTGGGGCGTGTCGACGACCAGATCAAGGTGCGGGGGTACCGCATCGAACCGGGCGAGGTGGAGCACTGCCTGGAGGAGCAGGACGGGGTCGCCGCGGTGGTGGTGGCACCGCGCGATTACGACGGGGACCGGCGTCTCGTGGCCTACGTGCTGCCTTCGGAGCACACGGCGGCGGAGCCGCTGTTCCGGAGGCTCTCCGGAGCCGCCCGCGAGCGGTTGCCGACGCACATGCGTCCCGCCGTGTACCGCGTGATCACCGAGTTGCCGCTGACCGAACAGGGCAAGACGGATCGCGACGCGCTCGACTCCTTCGTCTCCCACGAGTCCGCCTCCGAGGCCCCGGATGAGGCCCCGGACGAGGGTGCGGACGAGTCCACCACCGAAACGACCGAACAGTTGGTGAGCCGCATCGTCGGCAAGGTGCTGGAGCGCCCGGACGTCGACAGTGACGACGATCTTTTCGCCGCGGGTGCCACCTCGCTCTCGTTGATGCGAATCATCGCGGAGCTCCGGCGTGAATCGGGAGCTCGGGTGGATATCGACGCCATCGGTGAACACGCCTCCATAAGACGGCTCGCGTTCGCGTTGTCCGCATGATGAGAACCGGCATTGGAGTTTCGACATGACCACGGAAAACATCACCACCAACCGCGAATTCGCCCTCAGTGAGCAGGAACTCGCGCAGTTCCACGCACGTGGGTTCCTGGGGCCGTTCAAGGTGTACGAGCCGGAGGAGATGGAGCGGATCTGGCGCAAGGAACGCATTCGGCTCATGGACCGGGAAAAAGCGGTTTACCAGGACGGTGCCGCCGAGTCCGGCAACACCAACATATCCAACTACGACCGCCATCTCGATTCGCGGGTACTGGCCGACCACGTGACCGAGCCCGGCATCGTGGACCGGGTTTCCAGTGTGCTCGGCCCGGACGTGCTGTGCTGGCGTTCCGAGTTCTTCCCCAAATACGCGGGCGACGAGGGTACCGACTGGCACCAGGCGGACACCTTCGCCAACGCCTCGGGCAAACCGCAGATCCTGTGGCCGGAGGGGATCGAGGACTTCGGGGGGACCATCACCGTCTGGACGGCCTTCACCGAAGCCGACGAGGAAACCGGCTGCCTTCAGTTCATTCCCGGGACGCACCAGACGATGTACTACGACGAGACAAAGCGGATGCACTACGACCCGGACACCATCAACCGCTCGGTCAAGGACGGGGTGCGCCGCGGCTTCTTCGGATACGACTACCGGCAGCTGCAGAAGGACCCGGACTGGAAGCCGGACGAGGATCAAGCCGTCTCGCTCGTGATGCGTCCTGGTGAGGCGATCATGTTCTGGTCCACTCTCATGCACGCCTCACGACCGCATCTGGGCAATACCGACAACATGCGCCTGGGATTCGCCGGGCGTTACGTACCCACATCGGTGCGGGTCTATCCCGACACCGAGATTCTCGAGGAGTACGGCGGCAGCGTCAGCCTGGACCGGTACGGCTCGGTCCTCGTCAGTGGCCGGGACCGTTACGGGCACAACCCCCTGGCGACCGAGACGACCCGCGGACATCCCTTTCGGCACCGTCCCTGACCAACCCCCTCGTGCTTCGGGCGTCTCCGGACGGGACGTCCGGGGGGAAAGGAACTCGGTAATCATGGCCGTCGGAGCACCAGAGGATTTCGGATCGGCGTGTGTCGCGGCCCCGGACGGGGCCCTGCTACCGGTACGCACCGCCGGTGATCCGGACGATCCGGCCGTGCTGCTCGCCTCGGCGTGCGGTATGCCCGCAGGCCTGTGCGATCCCTGGGCCGGCCACCTGGCACGTGACCATTACGTGCTCACCTGGGAGACCCGCGGAATGTTCGGCGACGAGCGAAACGGCCGGACGGTGTGTGCCGCCGCGGAGTTCGACCGGCTGGGCACCGGTGTCGAGCACCAGGTCGGGGACATGCTAGCCGTTCTGGACGGTTACGGGATACGTGACGCCCACGTGATGGGGCTGTGCGGCGGCGCTGTACTGGGGTTGCGAATGGCAGCGGATCATCCGGACCGAGTGACCTCGTTGAGCTTGTGGCACGGCGACTACGAGCTCGGGGCGGATTGCCCGAAGACGAGCCATCAACGCAATCTCCAGGCGTTGATGGAGATGGCGGCGGAGAGCCGGGACAGTGCCGCGATGGTGCAGAGCACCGTTCGCGACACCGCCACCGACGAGCTGCCCCCCGAGATCGCGGAGATGGTGCGTTATCCCTACCGCGACTCCGAACTGCTCTACCGGTACTGCCGGTTGAACGGTGCCCTGATGGCGCACGACGTGCGTGGACTGCTGAGCCGGGTCGAGCAGCCCACGCTGGTGGTCACCAGCGAGGACGACCACACCGCGCACCCCGCGGGGTCCCACGCCGTGGCCTCGGGACTTCCCTCGGCCGAGCTGTACGTGGCTCCGCACGGAAACCACCTGTCGCTCTTCGCCGCGGGCGGGGAGCTGACGGAGATCGCCGGACGTTTTCTTCGGGAGAGAGGTGGGTGACGAGTTTTTCCTGGAGCCGCGCCGGATGTTCCGCTGGAGTGGTGCTGACGCAATTCTTGAGCACGACGGGACGGCGCCCTGGAATGTCCACAATTTACTTCGTCTGGTTTGTACTGTAGTGGTGTCGCGCTCAGGGGACCTACCCAAACGGAGTGTACATGTCGGATAAGCGGTCAGAATGCGGGTGGTACAACCGCCTGCTCGAAGCTGCCGGCTCGGGAATACGAGAGGATGTTCTGGAGAGGGGCGAGAACATCTACACCTGTGGTAAGTCCGATCCGGTCGTCTACCTGGTTTCCCGCGGTCAGGTGAAGAGTTCGATGCTCTCCCAGTCCGGCAAGCGCTGCCTGTTGGCGATACACACCGCGGGGGATCTGTTCGGCGAGAGCTGTCTGTTGAACGCGGAACGCTCCGAGGAGGCGACCGCCATGACCGAGGTGGTGCTCAAGCGCATTCCGAGTGACCGCTTCCTCGCCGCGCTCGCGTCGAACGGAGCTCTGGAGGAGTTCGTCACCTATCTGGTGGGACGTATGGCTGAGCAGCAGCAGGTGATCACCAATCTGGTTACCGTGGACAGCGAGAAACGCCTCGCGGCCACGCTGCTCAGGCTGGCGAGGAAGCTCGGGCGGCGTGACACCGACCGGCTGCTGATAGAGCAGTACATCACGCAGGAAGAACTGTCCGGAATGGTCGGAACGACCAGGTCCAGGGTGGGTTATTTCCTGAAACGCTTCCGTGCGGACGGTTTTATACGTACGTTGCCGGGAGCTTTTATCGAAGTGAACGAAGCGCGTCTCAACAAGTATCTACAGCTTTCTGTCTGAATCCGGGAAAACCGTTCTCGTGCGGGAGTTCGCTCGTCCGCGTTCATCCTGTCGGGATATCACCGGGGGCAGTGGATCCGCTCTTTCGGAGAATTTGTGCGGGGTTGTTGTCGTGACATCGACGAATGATGCCGGGTGGATGGCGGCCCGTGCGGACATCGGGGACACGGAATCGGTGGTACGTGCCGTGCTGGCCGGAGTGCTTCCGGAGGACGCCGAACCGTTGTGGGACACGCCGTTGCGGGAGCAGGGAATGGACTCCCTGGGCGCCACTCGCCTGTGGTTCGAGCTGAAGCGTCACTTCGGCGTCGAACTGCCGCCGGACCGGCTGGGAGAGTGTTCCGGGGTACGTGAACTCGTGGAGCTGGTCGCCTCGGAGCTCGGTTCCGGGGCTCGTAACGAATCCGAGGACACTGCCGCGGCGATGGCGGCAGGCGGGATCACCGACGAGTCGGACGTGGCGCTGCCGTTGACCCCGATCCAACAGTCCTACCTGGTGGCGAAGGAAGCCGGATTCGGGCCCGATTCCCTCGGATGTCACCTATACCGGGAATTCACGGTGGAAAACCTCGACCCGCGACGGCTGCGTTCGGCGTGGGACCGGGTGGTGCGTCGTCACGAGGCGCTGCGTACCGCGATAGGTGCGGACGGGCGACAGCGAGTACTGGACGAGCCGTTTCCCTGGGACATGCCGGTCCACGACATGTCGGGCAGCGACGAGCGAAGCGTTCACCGCAGGCTGCGTGAAGTGCGGCACTCGTTGTCCCACCGTGGTTTCCCCGTCGGGGACGGGCCACTGTTCGCCATCGAGGTCACCCATGTCCCAGACGGGAGCAGTACGGTGCACTTCGCCCTCGACGGTCTCTTGACCGATGGTGTCGGGCTGGGCTTGTTGTTCGAGGACTGGTGGAACAACTACCTCGGCGGGGCCGAGGAAACCGGGGCCGGCGAAACCCCGCGATCGGAGGGGGAAGCTCCCGGGCTGGGCGAGTGTCTGGACGCGTTGCGGGCCGAGCGATCGGGGCAACGCTACCGCGAGGATCTGGACTACTGGACCGAGCGCCTCGCCGAGCTTCCCCCGGGACCCGGACTGACGCGGGTGTCCGAGTCCCAGGAACCACCCGCGGACGGCCCCTGTCCGCTACGCACTCCGATGAGCGGTTCGCTCGACGCCTCGGACTGGGCGGCTCTGTGCCGTGCCGCCCAGCGGGCAGGCGCTTCCCCGACCACCTACGTGTTGGCGCTGTTCGTCGAGGCGCTGTACCGCAACGGGGGGCGGTCGTACTGCTCGTTGGTGCTCACCACGAGTTTCCGTGGCATGCTCCCCCACGGTTCCGAGCGAACGGTGGGGCCGTTCACCTCGACCACGGTCCTCGCGGTCGACGCGTCGATCGGCCGCTCCCGGGCGGAAACCGCTCGTGACATTCACCGCGAACTCTGGCAGGACCTCGCCCACTCCCGGGTGAGTGGGGTGGAAGCCCTGCGTGTCGCCAGAAGACAGTCACCGCCTGTGGTCTTCACCTCCTTGCTCGACTCCGGGGCACGGGAGCCGGGGAGCGGTGGCTTCGCCGATTCGGTGAGCTATGCGGTGAGTCAGACCACCGGCGTTTCGCTCGACCACCAGATGTGGGAGCAGGACGGAGCGCTGCACTACCGCTGGGACGTGGTGCCCTCGGACTTCGAACCGGGAGTCGTCGAGAACCTCTTCGCGCTGTTCGGGAACATACTGCTCGACGCCGCGAGCGAGCAGCGTGAGGGGAGCGTCGAGCACGCGCTCAATCCGTTGCAGCAGGCCTACTACGTGGCACGTTGCACCGACATCGGTGAGGCCGCCGGTTGGAACGGGTGCCAGGTTTGTCACTCGTTTCACGTGTCCGAACCGGATCCGGAGCGGCTCGAATCGGCGTGGCTCCGGCTGGCCGCGGCCCACCGGATGTTGCGCGGCACTGTCGGCTCCGAGGGAGTGGTACGCACGAGCTCGGAGCGGCCGACCCGCCGCCACATTCCCGTGCTCGACACCCGTGGTCTCGCCGACCCCGCCGAGACGGTACAGCTCATGCGGGAGGAGATGGTCGCACGGGCGTACCCGCTGGATCGCGGTCCGCACTCCGATCTGCGGCTGACGATCGAGGCCGATGGTTCCGGCACGGTGCACTGCGCGCTCGATCTGACGCTGTTGGACGGCCCGAGCATCCATTTCCTGCTGCGCGAGCTCGTGCGACTGTACGAGGATCCCACGGCGGCTCCGCGCGCGCACCCGTCCGGGGAGACCGGGACGACTTCCGAGAACCCGCCGCCGGACGCCGCGACTCGCCGGTCCTACTGGCAACAGCGGGTAGCCGAGTTGCCTCCCGGGCCGCGGGTGGATCCCCCCGCCGCGGGCACTTCCCGACGGAGGGTCAGGTACGACGGCCTGCTGACCGGCTGGCGGGCGCTCCGGGACCGTGCTGCGCAAGCGGGACTCCACGGCGACGACGTGCTGCTCACGGTGTTCGCCGAGGTTCTCGCGGAGCGGTTCGACGCGCCGTTCACGCTGCCCGTGGTGCGGTGGAACCCCCGGTCCGCTCCGATGCGGCCGGGTGAGTTCACTGAATTGAGCTGGGTGGCCCGGAGCGCGGACGAATCGGTTCCCGCCGAACGAGCACGGCGATACCGACTGACCGTCGACGAGGACGTTCGGCACGCCGGATCCGACGGTCTGGCAGGTCTCGGTGAACTGCGTCGTCGCACGATGAAGGAGCGGGGCGGGTTCGAACTGCCGGTCGTCTACACCGGAATCCTGCGGCTCGGCGACTCCCCGTTGCCTTCCGGGGTGCGCCCCGGCCACTGGCTCACCTGCACCCCCGGCGTCTCGCTGGACTGCATCGCCATCGAGGAAGGCGACGAGCTGCGGTTCCACTGGGACGTCGTTCTGGAGGACTTCGCGGTGGAAACCTCCGGCGGAACCGATGACACGCCCTCGGTCGCGGAGTTGTTCGAACGCTACCGGAACCGGTTGCGCGAACTGGCCGCGGGCGAGACCGAGTGGTGGGAGGGAACCCGCCGAACCGCCGCGATGACGCGCGAAGCGGGGTGCGCGGACGTGGGCGGGCCGGAGCACGTCCACCGGCAGGACATCGGGCGGGATATCGGATCGGCCGCCGAGCAGCGGCGGTTGTTGCTCGCGGGCGAGGGTGCCGTCGTCCCCTTCTCCGACTCGGCGCCGGTGCACACCTTGTTCGAACAGCACGCGCGACAGCGTCCCGATGCCACTGCGGTGCGCTGGTCCGGCGGTGTCATGACCTACGGGGAGCTGAACCGGCGTGCCAACGGGCTCGCCCGCCGGCTCCGCGAACTCGGGGTGGCGGCCGAGACGCCGGTGGGCATTCACCTCGCTCGTGGCCCGGAGATGGTGGTGGCCGTTTTCGGCGTGCTCAAGGCGGGCGGTTTCTACGTTCCGATGGATCTTTCGCTGCCCGTCGAGCGCATCGAGCATCTCGTCGAGGATACCCGGCTGAAGTACGTGCTCACCGACGCCGAGCGTTCCGATCCGGCACTCCCGCCGGGATTGGTGCCGTTGGACGTCACCCACGTACAGCCGTCCGAGGCGGGTGATCCCGAGCCCGTCGCCGATGTGGACAACACGGCCTACGTCATCTTCACTTCCGGCAGCAGCGGACGTCCGAAGGGTGTGGCCGTCACCCACCGGCCGCTGCTCAACCTCGTCGACTGGTGTGACCGAAACTGGTGGTTCGGCCCCGGTGACATGGGGCTGTGCGTCACTTCGCTCGGATTCGACCTCTCGGTGTTCGACATACTCGGGTTGCTCGGTAGCGGTGCCGCGCTCTACGTCACCGACGACGAGCAGCGCAGGGACCCCGAGCTGCTGCTCGAACTGCTGTTGCGGGAGCCCATCACCTTCTGGAACTCGGCTCCCACCACGCTCAATCAATTGGCACCGCTGTTGCCGGACGCACGCGGTTCCGAGGGGACGTCCTCGTTGCGGCTGGTTTTCCTCAGCGGCGACTACACTCCGCTACCGCTGCCGGACGAGATCCGTGCCGCTTTTCCCGGCTCGGTAGTGGTCAGCCTCGGCGGTGCGACCGAGGCGACCGTCTGGTCCAACTTCTACGTCGTCGGTGAGGTGGACCCCGAATGGCGGAGCATCCCGTACGGCAAGCCCATGGACAACGCGGTCTACCGCGTGCTCGACGAAGAGCTGTCGCCCTGCCGTGCGGAGGTGGCGGGCGATCTCTACATCGGTGGTGAATGTCTGAGCACGGGCTATCACAACCGCCCCGCGCTGACGGCGGAACGCTTCGTTCCCGATCCGTACGGACCACCCGGCAGCAGGCTCTACCGTACCGGGGACCGTGCCTGCTGGATGTCCACAGGGGACTTGCGTTTCCTGGGGCGGGCCGACAGCCAGTTCAAGATTCGCGGCTTTCGGGTCGAACCGGGCGAGATCGAACACCGGTTGCGGGAGCACGACGCGGTCAAGGACGCGGTGGTGGTTCCCGGCGGTGCCGCTTCCTCCGACGAGAGACTGGTCGCGTTCCTGCGTGCCGATGTCGCCGACCCGCCGGGAATCTCTGGAATCAGATCGCACTGCGCCGCGACACTGCCCGATTACATGGTGCCCAACCAGGTCGTGTACCTGGACTCCTATCCGGCGACCGGGAACGGCAAGCTCGATCGTGACCGCCTGCTGGAGATGGCCGAGGGACGGAGCGGACAACAGGACGAAACGCTCGCCAGCGCAGGGGACGCCAGCGCAGGGGACGCCAGCGCAGGGGACGCCAGCGCAGGGGACGCCAGCGCAGGGGACGCCAGCGCAGGGGATTCGCCACCGGTGGAGCTGGTGGGCGAGATCGCGGAGACGTTCGCCGCCTATCTCGACGACACGGCGATCCGCCCGGACGAGGATCTCTGGGACATGGGCGCGACCTCGTTCACCATGGTCCGTGTCTCCGGCGAGCTGCGCAGTCGTCACGGTGTTCGGGTTCCGGTGGCGGTGCTGTTGGAGAACCCGACCGTCAACGGAATAGCGAGATGGCTGGCACCGAGACTCGCGGAATCACCCGGAACCGAGCAAGGTGAGACCACTGCCGGAACGGATGACTCCTCCCGGACATCGTCGCCGCCCGCCCCCGAGGAGGACGGGCCCGAACCCGTGGATTTCTTCTCGCGGGAGTCCAGGGACGCGTTCAAGTCTGGGGAGTGGAACCGGCGACGTCCGCTTCCGGGCGAGGAATCCGTGCCGCTGTCACGGTACGGTTTCGCGGCGCAGCAGTTCACCTGGCGTTCCAGCCACCGTGAGTTCGGCGAACGCTGCCTGCCGCTCGAATCCTTCACACGGTTGCTGGAGTTGCTGGCCCACGGAAGTGGTGCCGAGGGCGGGCGCAGACTCCACCCCTCCGCGGGAGACACCTACTCGGTGCAGGTTTACCTGCATGTGCGGCCGGAGGCCGTCGAGGGCCTCTCCGGTGGCCTCTACCACTACGAGCCGTACGAGCACGCGTTGTGGCGTATCAGCCGGGAACAACCGCTCACCCGCAACGAGCACTTCGTGCACAACCGGCCGCTGTTCGACGCGGCCGGATTCGGCATCTACCTCGTGGGGCGCGAGGACGGCATAGCGCCGATCTACGGTGCCGACGCCGAGCGGCTGCTCATGCTGGAAGCGGGTTACATGGGCCAGCTGCTCATGTCCGGGCAAGCCCGCTCCGGGATCGGGCTCTGTCCGATCGGCACGCTCTCCTTCGAGCCGCTGCGGTCGGCCTTCGGTCTGAAGAGCTCCGATGTCTATCTGCACGCGATGCTCGGTGGCCCCGCCGAGCACCCCTCGACGGCTTCGGACGGTTCGTTGCCGAACTACACCGCTCCCGCGGCGGAGAAGAGCGGACAGCTCGCCGAGCCGAGTGCCGCCCGGGAAACTCGGGGGGAACGTGCCGACGAGGTGGCGGTCGTCGGCGTGGCGGGCCGCTATCCCGGGGCCGAGAATCCCGAACAGTTGTGGCGGAACCTCCTGGAATCCCGTGCTGCCATCCGTGACGTTCCTTCCGGGCGTCGCGCCACCGTGCTCGGGGAGGACGCCGGAACCGGCGGGCCGCCGGGCGGCTGGCTGTCGAATGTGGACACCTTCGACGGGCTGCTGTTCCGCGTGTCCCCGGCGGAGGCGAGGACTCTCGACCCGCAGCTGCGGTTGTTGCTCGAAACCTGCTGGGAGTGTTTGGAACACGCGGGCCACACCCCCACCTCGCTGCACGAAGAGGCCGGCAGGGTGGGGGTCTTCACGGCGGGGATGTGGCAGGACCATCAACTGACGGGTGCCGCCGCCTTCGCCGGGGGCGGGAACGCGGACATCTCGGCGACAGCCTCCGAGACGGCCAACAGGATCTCCGCGGCCTTCGACTTCCGGGGCCCCAGCGTGGCTGTGGACACTTCCTGCTCCGCCGCGTTGACCGCACTGCATTTGGCCTGCGGGAGCCTGCGCGACGGGGAATGTGACGCCGCGCTGGTGGCCGCGGTCAACCTGTTCACCCATCCCTACCACCTGGGGGTGCTGCGTCGGCTCGGTTTCACGGCCGAAGTTCGTTCACCACGTGCCTACGACGCCGAGGCCGCGGGCTGGACCCCGGGCGAGGGGGCCGGAGCCGTACTGCTTCGTCGCTCCGCCGAAGCGCTTCGCGACGGCGACACGCGGTTGGGCGTGATCGAGGGGACAGCGCTCGGGCACACGGGGAGCCGGAGTCGATTCGCCACGCCGTCCGCCGCCGCGTTCGAGGAGTCCCTGCGGGCAGCGCTGCACAACGCGGGACGCGAGCCGTTCGAGATCGACTACATGGAGTGCTCGGCATCCGGGGCGGCGTTCTCCGACGCGGCCGAGGTCGAGGCGGTCTCGCGAGTGTTCGGCGCCGCCGGTTCGGAACTGCCCGCGGGCACCGTCAAGCCCCTGATCGGCCATCTCGAAGCCGCTTCGGGGATCTCGCAGTTGACCAAGGTGCTGTTCCAGATGCGGGACCGTCGGTTGCCACCCACCCCGCTCGCCGAACATCGCAGCGCGCTGCCACCTTGGGAGGAATCCCCGCTGCGGTTCGCCGATCGATCTCTTGCCTGGAACTCCGCCGTGCCCGACGGCACGGTACGCGCGGTGGTCAACGCGGTCGGTGCCACCGGCTCCCACGGGCACGTGGTGCTTCGTTCCGTCCCGGACGAGCCGCACGCTCCACGCCCCGCGAAAACCGGGTCCTCGGCAGGCACGGTCTTCGTGCTCTCGGCCCAGGACGAGGAGCGGCTGGCGGAGTACGCCCGTGTGACGCACCGGGACCTCGCTCGTCGTGTCGAGACCGGCACTGCCCCCGCACTGCGCGATGCCGCACACACCTCGCGGCGGGGGAGGATCGCGCTGCGCCATCGGCTCGCCGTGGTCTGCGAGGACTTCGACACCCTGTTGGAGGGCTTGGACGCCCACGCGTCCGGCCGTCCGCATCCCCGTGTCGTCACCGGAACGGCGACCCACGGGCAGGAGGGTGAGCAGGCGAACGAAGGGCTCGCCCCCGGCCCGGTCGAACCGGCGCACCTCGCCCGGGCCTGGGTGGCGGGAGCCGAAGTGGACTGGGGGGCGCTCGCCGACGGCGATTCCGCGAGACGGATCGTGCTGCCGACCTATCCGTTCGCGTCGAAACGGCTCCCCGACGAGCCGGAATCCGCTCCGACCACCGACGAGGTGTCCACGGTCGTGGCCGATGCCGTGCGTTATCTGCGGAGTCTGTTCGCCGAGATCGCCGAACTGGACGAGCGGAGTGTCGACGTACACGCTCCGCTCGAAGACTACGGGCTCAACTCGTGGCTGGTCACGAGGCTGAATGAGCGACTCGTCCGGGACTACGGTTCCGGGGTCGCCCGCACGCTGTTCTTCGAGTGCCGCACGCTGCACGGTGTGGCCACCGCCTTGGCCGCCCTGGGGGACGCTCCCCGTCGTGCGGATACCGCCACGGCCCCGTCGCGCGTGCTCACACCGTCCTCGTCCGACTCGGGGGAGTCGGACTCGGGGTCGTTCGTTCCCTCCGACACCTCGACCGAGCCGGTGGCGATCGTCGGGGTGGCGGGACGTTATCCGTGGGCCGATTCCCCGGAGGAGTTCTGGCGCAACCTCTGCTCGGGCGAGGACTGCGTCACGTCGTTCCCCGCCGAGCGACATCGGGAGGGATGGCCCTCGCCCGAGACCATGCGCGGTGGTTTCCTTCGCGACGTCGCCGCCTTCGACGCCGCGGTGTTCGGCATCGTGCCGCGTGACGCTGAGCTCATGGACCCACAGGAGCGGTTGTTCCTCGAAGTCACCAGAGAGGCGTTGGAGGACGCCTGTTGCCCGCCCGACCTACTGCACGAGTGGTACTCCGGCCGGGTCGGGGTCTTCGTCGGATCGATGTACAACGAGTACCCCTACTTCGGCATCGAGCACGCGTGGCGAACCGGATCACCGATGCCCACCGGATCCGCCCTGGCAGGTGTGGCGAACCGGGTCTCGCACACCTGGAACCTGCTCGGCCCGAGCATGACCGTCGACACCATGTGCTCGGCCTCGCTGACGGCGTTGCACCTCGCGGTGGAGAGCCTGCGACGCGGTGAGTGCGCTGCCGCGATCACCGGCGGGGTCAATCTCTCGTTGCATCCGAACAAGTTCGTGCAGCAGTCGAGGCTCGGAATGACGTCCAGCGATGGACGCTGCCACGGTTTCGGCGCGGGTGGCGACGGTTTCGTGCCGGGTGAGGGAGTCGGCGCGCTGCTGCTCAAACCCCTGCGAACCGCCGTCGAGGACGGGGATCGGGTTCACGCCGTCATCAGGGGCACCGCGGTCAACCACGGCGGCAGAACCAACGGCTACATGGTGCCCGACCCCGCCGCACAGGCGAGTGTGGTGCGCTCGGCGTTGCTCCGGGCCGGAGTGGAACCGGAGACCATCGGCTACATCGAGGCCCACGGCACCGGCACACCGTTGGGGGACCCGGTCGAGATCGAAGGGCTGCGCGCCGTGTTCGGCGATCGGGACGGCGATCTCGGAGAGTGCCCCATCGGATCGGTCAAGTCCAACATCGGTCACCTGGAGGCGGCGGCAGGTGTGGCCGGGCTGACCAAGGCGTTGCTTCAACTGCGGCACGGCCGGTTGGTTCCGAGCCTGCACGCCGAAACGCTCAACCCCAACGTGAACTGGAGCGAGGTGCCGTTCCGGGTGCAGCGGGAGAACGCACCCTGGCCTGCCCGGCACGACGGTGTCCCCAGGAGAGCCGGGGTCAGTTCCTTCGGTGCCGGGGGCGCCAACGCCCACGTCGTCCTGGAGGAGTACCCACGCCGACTCCGGGACGCCGGTTCCGCCGCGACGGAGGACGAGGACCGGGACCGGGCGGTGCTGCTTTCCGCTCGTACGCCGGAAGCCCTGCGCAGGCTGGCCGGTCGTCTCGCCGAGTGGTCGTGCGGGGCCGGCCACGCACGACTGGCGGACGTGGCCCACACGCTCCGGGTCGGCCGCGAACCCATGCGGGAACGGCTGGGGATCGTGGCCTCGGACCTCTCGGACCTGCGTGCCTCGCTGGAACGCTTCCGAAGCGGTGGGCGCTCGGACCCCGACACCGGGATATTCACCGGACGAACCGCGGCCAGAGGTGAGTCCGTCCCGCCGGAACTCGTGGGAAGGGACTTCGACCGCGCCACGGCATCCGAGATCGCCGCTCACTGGTCCGAGGGCGGTCTTGTGGACCGAACCAGGAACCGGAACGCCGACGGTCCGCGACTGCTCTCGTTGCCGACCTATCCCTACGAGTCGGAACACCACTGGTTCCCGGAAGCCGGTTCCACGGCGACCGATCGGAACGCGCCCGGCGTCGATCCGGTGAACGCCCCAGGGGAAGCGTTCACCGGTTCCGGGACGACCGAAGTCCCGCTGTACCGCAGGCACTGGGAGCCCGCTCCGGTCGAGTCCTCCGAAGCGCTCCCCGCCGCACGACGGGTGTTGTGTCTGTACCGCGACCAGGTGCGTCCCGTGGCCGAGACGCTCGCGGAGCTGTTCGGGCGAGTGGGAACGACCGTGGATCTCGCGCGGGAGGACACCGTTGACCCCGCCGGGCCGCCCGGGGACTACGACGGTGTCGTCGATCTGTGCGACCTGCGCCGTCCCCACCGGGACCGGTACTGGACGAACAGGCTCACGGTGTTGCGACGGTTGTTGGACGTTCCGCACCGCCCGTTGCGGCGAGTGATGCAGGTGACCAGCGGTCTGTTCGGGGCGGACGGACCACCGCCCAATCCGGCGGGGGCGCGGCTGGCCGGGTTCGTGCGGATGCTGGGGGCCGAGTACGACGGCGTGCGATCCGAGGTGTTCGACACCGACGCTGACGTCGACGACCCGTCGACCGTGGCCGGAGACATCCTGCGCGAGTGGTCCGTGGCAGGCGGTGAGAGCGAGGTCCGCGTTCGCGACGGCGAGCGTTCGACGCCCGCGCTACGGCGGTGGTTCCCCGCTTCCGAGCCCGTCGAGCTGGACCCAACCCGTTCCTACCTGGTGAGCGGTGGGACGAGCGGTATCGGTGCCGCGGTGGCCGAGCACCTGGTGCGCAGGGGAGCCAGGAGTGTCGCGCTGCTCGGACGTCGTCCGTTACCGCCCCGTGAACGTTGGGACGATCCCGGTCTCGACTCCGGAACCGCCGACACCGTGAACGGGATTCTCGCTCTGGAGAGGTCCGGCGCGACCGTTCTGGTCCACACCGGATCGGTAACCGACCGGCGCTCCGTCGCGGACTTCCTCGGCAGGGTGCGGTCGGAGTCCGGTTCGATCGCGGGCGTCGTGCACTGTGCGGGGGTCTCCTCCAGGGGGAAGCCCGCACTGGTGCACAAGGACCTCGTCGACATCGACGAGGTCGCCGAGCCCAAGGTCGAGGGTTTCGAGGTCCTGGCCGAACTGTGCGCCGATGATCGCCCGGACTTCTTCGTCGGATTCTCCTCGCTCTCGGCGGTGCTTCCCCGGCTGGCGGTGGGGATGGCCGACTACGCCGCCGCCAACACCGCGTTGGACCTGCTCGCTTCCGTGCGGGCTCGTTCGGGTGAACCGTGGCATCGCACGATCGACTGGCCGGTGTGGCTCGAAAGTGGAAGTGGGGCGGAATACGCCGGAGCATGTGAGGCACTCGGCATCGGCTCCGTGACCGATTCCGAGGGGATGTCCGTACTGGACGCTGTCCTGGCCGCTGACTCCCCGGGGAGCGTGGTGGTCCGGCCCGAGGTCCGGAAGGTTTCCGAGAGGTCGTGCGGGCGGGACGACTCCGCGGGGTCGGTGCTTGGTTCGGTGGGAACGCGGGACGCGGACAACCGGCACGTCTCGTCCGCGCGGGATCGCCCGAGCACGGTTTTCCACTCCCCGGCCGAGGAGTCCGGGCCACGCTTACCCGGTTGGCTGGCCGAGGTGCTCTCCCGGCGAACCGGGGTTCCGAAGGATCGGCTGGAGCCCGACGAGACCTTTTCCGACATGGGGGTCGAGTCGGTGATGCTGGGCGAGCTCACCTCCGACATCGAAGGCGAACTGGGTGTCCCGGTGGATCCCGCGTTGCTGTTCGACCACCCCACTCCGGGCGAACTCGCCGCGAAGCTGCGGGAACACGTCGTCGCTTCGGAACGCTCCGAGGACCCGGCGGACGACGGTGCCGTACCGCATGAGAACGGTGCCGTACCGCATTCGGCCGCCACGGCGGGCGCGGCGCCCGATCCCGCGGCATCGGGCGAGAGCTCGGACAAGGTCGCGATCATCGGAATGTCCTGCCGGTTCCCCGGGGCGCCGGACCTCGACACCTTCTGGACCAATCTGCTCGCCTCCCGATGCGCCGTGACGGAGGTTCCCGCCACTCGCTGGGACGTTTCCACGTTGTACGACCCGTTCCGGCGGAACGGTGGATCGATGAGCAAATGGGGAGGTTTCGTCGAGGACATCGAGTTCTTCGACGCGGAACGGTTCGGACTCTCCGATGAATCGGCGATGTCGCTCGATCCGGCCATACGGATGTGGTTGGAGGGAACCGAACACTGCCTCGCGGACGCGGGGTACACCGCTGACGAACTGGCCGGGCGCGACATCGGGACATTCGCCGGAGCCAGGATGTCGGGGTACCGAACCCGTGCCCGCGCGCGGGGACTGTCGCCCGGGCTCGGGGGCGATCAGAACTTCATCGCCGCTTGGGCCGCCCATCAGTACGACCTCAGAGGCCCGACCTTCGTGGTCGACAGCGCTTGTTCCTCCGCACTGGTCGGACTGCAGCTCGCTTGCCGCAGCGTGCTCTCCGGCGAGTCCGAGGCCGCGTTCGCGGGCGGCGTGGAAGTGCTGCTCGACGAGGAACCCTATCTGGAGTTCAGTGCAGCCGGAGCGCTGTCGTCGCGCGGCGTGTGCGCCACCTTCGACGCCTCCGCCGACGGTTTCGTTCCGGGGGAGGGCATGGGCATGGTGCTGCTCAAATCGTTGGACGCCGCCGTTCGTGACGGTGACCGCGTGCACGCGGTGATCGATGCCGTGGCCGTGGGCAACGACGGCAACACCATGGGGCTGACCACCCCGAACCCGGAGGCCCAGGCGGATGTCGTCCGCAAGGCGTTGCGACGGGCGGGCAGGAACGCACGGGAAATCGGGCTGATCGAGGCACACGGCACGGCGACCCGCATCGGTGACCCCATCGAGCTGCGTGCGTTGTCGGAGGTGTTCCGTGCGGACACCTCGGACACCGGTTACTGCGCGATCGGCAGCGTCAAGTCCTCGGTCGGACACCTGCTGAGCGCGGCGGGAATGCCCGGCCTGATCAAGGCCGTACTCGGCGTGGAGCACGGAACACTGCCGCCGACGCTGTTCTGCCGGGAGCCCAATCCACGGTTCGACTTCGGCTCTTCCCCGTTCACCCCTGTCACGACTCCCGAGCAGTGGTCCGTCGGGGACGGGCCACGAATCGCCGGGATCAGTTCCTTCGGACTCGGCGGCACGAACGCCCACGCCGTGGTCAGCTCGTTCGAATCGCCACGGGGCGTAAGGGGGGAGCGAGTACGAACACCGTTGCCCGCGCCGAGGTTCCGACGTCGCAGGCTCTGGCTGGACCGCGACGACGGTTCGGCGCGGTCGGTGTCGAACGACGAGTCCGGCACCGGAACCGCACCCCCTCCCACGGCCGGTGAGAACGGTGCCGCCACCGATTCCGGGCCCGGCGAGGCGTCGATCCTGCGGCTGCGGTTTTGACGCGCCCGCGCCGAAACGAACCACGTCGTCAACCCGCGCGAAGCAACCGAGTCCGGCGGACGTCCGGAGAGTCCTCACAGGAGATCTTCGTCATGAGCACACCGAATCCAGCGGTCGAATGTCGCGTCACCCTGCTGCACAGCGACTTCATCATGCGCAACCATCGGGTGCACGGGGTCTCGGTCATGCCCGGTGTCACTTTTCTCGATCTGTTTCTGCGTGTGCTGCGGGCCGAGGGACACGACCCGGCGAGCGTCGTCTTCAGCCGGGTGCTGTTCTCCGAACCCGTCATCACCTCGGAGGGCCACGACCGCGAGATACGGGTGTCGATCGACTCGTCGCCCGACGGCACGTACCGGATCACGGCGGACAGCTGCTGGAGTGTCTCCGGGACGTTGTACGGCCCGTGGCACGAGAACGCGCGGGCCGAACTCGGCTTCACGGATCGTCCGGCGCCTGGAGCGCTGGACGTGGAGGCGTTCAAGGGGAGCGCCCGGTACTCCGGTTCGATGGATGACCTCTACCGCCGGGCACGGGGTGAGGAGATCCGGCACGGTGCGGCGATGCGGTGCACCGGTCCACGTTACGAGCGTGACGGTGCCGCGCTGGTGGAGCTGAGTCCCGGTTCGTCGGGAGTCACCGACGGCGGTGGTTTCCTGCTGCATCCCGCGGTCATGGACGCTTCCACCATCGCCGGTTTCGGCCAGACGGATGTTTCCGGGCAGGATCCGTTCGTGCCGGTTTTCCTGGAGCGCTTCCGTGCGACGGCGTTTCCCCAGGACCCCGTTCTGGTGTACGCGCCCACGCCGGAAACCCTTTCCGGGTCGGGCGAGGTGCTGCGCAACAGCTACACGCTGCACGACGTTTCCGGGAATCCGGCCGCCGAGTTCGAGGGACTGGTGTGCAAGCGTATTCGGGACCCCGAACAGCTGACCCGGTTGTTGCCCGAGGCGAACCCGGTCTCGCCCGAAGTGGCTTCCGGGAATACCGCGGGCGGGCCGTCGGAGGTCGGAACCTCCCGAAACGCCGGAGCGGCCGAGGAAACCATCACGACACGGCTTGTGCGGCTGTTGCGCGAGTTCGTCGCGGGAGCGCTCGGCGGTGCTGACCCGGACACGGTACCCACCGACAGCGGGTTCTACGACCTCGGACTCGAATCCACGGATCTGCTGCGCATCAGCGAGCGGCTGGAGGACGTGGTCGGGACCTCGCTCTATCCCACCCTGCTGTTCGAGTACGGCGACATCGACAGTCTCGTCGAGCACCTGATCGGTACGCACTCCCTCGACTCCGCCGGAATTCCCGAATCGGTCGGTTCCCGGGACCAGGGTGAGCGGCTCCCGGACGGGGAGAAGCCCACCGAAACCCCGGAGCACGAAAGCGCTGTCGAGTTCCCGGCTGGCCCGTCCCCCGATGGCCCGTCCCCCGATGGCCCGCCCCTCGATGGCACGGCCTCTGCTGCCGCCGCCCCCGATGACGTTGCCGTGAGCTATCGCGAGACCTGGGTGACCGCCGCCGCTCCCGTCCGGGACACCGAACGGACGGCAGTGGTACTGGGCACGACTCCGGAGTTGGAGTCCGAGTTGTCGGACGGGACGGCGCGTGGCGGCGCCCGGATCGTGTGCGTGTCCGCGAACGGCGGGTCGACCGGGGCGGATCACGCGGTGGACCCGGAGTCCGAATCGGACATCGTGCGGCTGCTGGAACAGCTCCGCGAGCGCTTCGGCCGAGTTCCCGAGGACTGGATCCTGTTGGCGGGGTCCCTGGGGTACGGCCCCGGTGGGATCACCGACGAGACGTCTTCCTTCCGCGCGTTCCGGAACCTCGCGGTGACGCTGTCACACCGGGCCGACGGGACACCGATTCGACTGTTGTTCGCACACGCCGCCTCCGCTGGAGTCCCACTTCCGGGGGAAGCGGCTCTCTCGGCGTTCGCCGCCACCGTCGCCGCGGAGTCGTCCCGACTGAGTTGCCGAACCGTGGATCTGGGGGAACGGCCCGATCCCGCCACCATCGCCGGTCCACTGCTCAACGAGTTGGCAGCGACGGACTCCGAGAGCGTGTCGCGTTATCGCGAGGGGCGACGCCAGGTCCGCCGCTGGGTGCGTGCGGCGGAACCCCCCGATGGGGACGTGCCGTGGCGCGCGGGCGGTCGTTATTTGATCACCGGTGGCTCTGGGGGAATAGCGACACTGCTGACCACCGAACTCGTGCGGGAGCACCGTGCTCGTGTCGTGCTGGTGGGCCGAGGGGAGTGCCCGCCGGAAACCGCCGACCTCATGCGTCGTTCGCGGGAACTCGGTTCCGAGGTGCACTGGGTTCGCGCCGACGTCTCGTCGTCGGACGGAGCGCGACGGGCGGTCACGGCCGCGCGGGAGCTGCTGGGAGGTATCGACGGGCTGCTGCACTGCGCCGGTGCCGTTCGCGACGCACTGTTCTTCCGCGCCTCCGGGCAGGACGCGGCGGAAGTGCTCGCCCCCAAGGTGGCGGGCACCCGGAATCTGGACGAGGCCACCGCCGAGGAACCTCTCGATTTCTTCGTGCTCTTTTCCTCCACGACCGCCGCGTTACCCAACCCCGGACAGTCGGCCTACGCCTACGCGAACGCCTATCAGTGTCACTTCGCCGCGTCGCGTGCCGGACGCCGGGATCGGCCCGGTCGCAGTCTCGCCGTGGGATGGCCGCACTGGGCCGAGGGCGGGATGCGGATGCCCGAGGACGGACTGCGTCGCTCCAGGGAGCGGGACGGACTGTCGCCCATGCCCACCCGGGTGGGCATGGATTCACTGCGTAACGCGCTGCGGACGGAGCACAGCCGGTTGTTGGTGCTGTACGGCGATCCGGGGCGACTGGACGCCGTCCTGGACGCCGGCAGTGAACCGCGAGTGGAGGCGGAGGCGGTGGTGTCCGGTTCGCGAGTCGGATCGGAAACCGACTCGGACTCTCCCCGCGCGGCCGCTGCCGCGCCACGGGCCGACGAGACCTCGGCGCTCCGGGATTCGGTCACCCCGGACAGCGACGGCATAGCTGTGATCGGGATCGCGGGCCGCTACCCGGGTGCCGACGGTCTCGGGGATTTCTGGCGCGATCTAACCGAGGGCAGGGACCGCGTCACCGGGATTCCGGAGGAGCGTTGGGACCACTCCGCCTACTTCGATGCCGAGAAAGGACGACCGGGACGCACCTACGGGCGATGGGGCGGTTTCCTCACGGGAGCCGCCGATTTCGACCACGGCTTCTTCGGTATCTCTCGGCGTGACGCCGAACGGATGGATCCGCAGGAACGGCTTTTCCTCACCACGGCTTGGCAGACCCTGGAGGACGCGGGCCACTCCCCGGCGGCGCTCGGCGGCCGCGCCGTGGGGGTTTTCGCCGGAGTCATGTGGAATCACTACCAGCTCGAAACCGACGCCGACGGCGTGGCACCCACCGCGATGCACGCGGCCGTCGCCAACCGGGTTTCGCACACCCTCGATCTCCGGGGGCCGAGCATGACCGTGGACACGGCCTGCTCCTCGTCGTTGACCGCGATCCACCTGGCGCTGGAGAGCCTCCGGCGCGGTGAGTCCGAGTCGGCCCTGGCGGGAGGGGTGAACGTCACCGCGCATCCCCAGAAGTATCTGCAGCTGTCCCAGGGGAGGTTCTTGTCCACCGACGGGCGATGCCGCAGCTTCGGTGCGGGCGGGGACGGCTACGTGCCGGGTGAGGGCGTCGGGGCAGTGCTGCTGAAACCGCTGGCGAGGGCCAGAGCCGACGGCGACCACGTCTACGGCGTCATTCGCGGCAGCGTGCTCAACCACACCGGCAGGACCAGCGGTTTCACCGTTCCCAACCCTTCGGCACAGGCAGAGCTCGTCGAAGAGGCACTGCGGCGGAGCGGATGGGATCCGGCCACCGTCGGGGTGATCGAGGCGCACGGTACCGGGACGGAGCTCGGTGATCCGATCGAGGTGGACGCGCTTCGCAGGGCCTTCGCCGCTCGCGAATCGGCCGGACGACGCGATTGCGATCGGTCGACCGGCTGCGCACTCGGTTCGGTGAAGTCGAATATCGGACATCTGGAGAGCGCGGCGGGGATCGCGGGGCTGACCAAGGTGCTGCTACAGCTGCGCCATCGCACCCTGGTGCCCTCGTTGCACGCCGCCGAGGTCAATCCCAGGGTGGAACTCGACGACTCGCCGTTCCGGCTGCAACAGCGCTGCGAGCCCTGGCGAGAGCGGCCCGACGGGGTGCCCCGGCGTGCCGGTATCAGCGCGTTCGGCGCGGGCGGTTCCAACGCACACCTGCTGGTGGAGGAGGCGCCCGCACCAGCCGAACGCGCTCGGGAAACCGGTGAGCAGCTGTTCGTCCTTTCCGCACGGGACGAGACGGGGCTGCGGGATCGCGCCTCGTCGTTGCTCGCCGAGCTGGACGGGTGGAGCTCCCGTTCCCGGCAACGGGCCGGTTCTCCCGTCGCCGAGATCACCGAATCGGTGGCCGCGCTGTTGGGGGTGGCCCCGGAGGCTCTGGACGTGACGGAGCCGCTCGGCGATCTCGGGTTCGACGGGCAGGCGCTGCGCGAACTGGGCAGCGGGTTGCCCGCCGATCCGCGGGACGGGAGTACTCCGCGTATCGCGGCCGACGACAGTATCGCCGACCTGGGGAATCGCTGCCACGGGTTTTCGGAGCGGGAGCAGTGGAGTTCCGGGCCGAACCGCGCGGACGATCTCGCCTGGACACTGCAAACCGGTCGGAACCCGATGCGGGTCCGACTGGCCGTCGTGACAGACGGAGTCGAGCGGCTGAGCGAGCTGCTGCGGTCCTTCCTGGCGGGAGAAGCCCCACCGGAGGGTTGTCATTGGCCGCCGCACTCCACGGCGGACGAGATCGTTACGACCGGTGACGCCGAGAGCGCGGTCGGCCGCGGCGACTGGCGCGAGGTCGCTCGTCACTGGATGACGGGTGATCCGGTTCCCTGGGAGCACAGCCCGATATCCGAACGGGCGAGACGGGTGCCACTGCCCGGTTATCCGTTCCGGGGTGAAACCTGCTGGATCGGGCGTTGGCGGACGGATGGAGCGAACGGATCGGAAGACGCGAGCGAGGCGGTGACCGAGGAGGTGACCGACGCGAACACCGATTCCCGTCGGGGGGATGACGCGGCCGGAGTGAGTGCGTCCACCACGGAGTCAGACGGTTCCACCGAGTCGACCGGGCAGCGGGACGAGGTCGAGCTGCGCCTGCTCGATTCGGGGATAGCGCTGATCACCATGCGGGAATCCAGCGGTGCGAACATGTTCACCCCGACGGTGATGCGCGGCCTCACCGCGGCGTTCGACCGCGTCGCGGAGGATCGGCGGATCAGGGTCGTCGTGCTCACCGGAACCGAGACCGTGTTCAGTATGGGGGCCACTTCGGAGGGACTGCGTTCCCTGGCCGAGGGCAGTACCAGCTTCACCGACACGCCGTTCGTCTACGAAGGCCTCCTGCGCTGTGAGGTGCCCGTGGTGGCAGCCGTGCGGGGACACGCCTCGGGCGGTGGGCTCGTGTTCGGCCTGTACGCGGACTCGGTGGTTCTTTCCCGGGACGGGGTCTACAGCGCCAACTTCATGAATCACGGCTTCACGCCCGGAATGGGGGCGACCCACGTGTTGCCTCGGCGAATGGGCGAGGGGTTGTCCCGGGAGATGTTGTTGACCGGCCGCTCCTACGGCGGGGAACAGCTGGAGAGGCGCGGTGCCGACGTGATGTTCGCGGACTCCGCGGAGGTGTTGGGAACCGCGCTGGAGATCGCCCGGTCCATCGCGGACAAGCCCGCCGACGCACTGCGGATCTTCAAGCGGGATGCCGCGGAGCGGGTTCTGGGGCAGCTGTCGGATGTAGTCGACCGCGAGGCACGGATGCATCGCGCTGTGCTCGGCCCGGAAGCGCGGGAGCGCGTCGAGCGACACTTCGCGAAGGTGGAACGGTTCCGCGGCTCCGGCGGAGCCGACGAAACATCCACGCCTGCGGTGGAAACATCGGTCTCCGAGGTGAAAGCACCGGTTCCGCCCGGAGAGGTCGTGACCACCCCGGCGCCGGGTGCCGCACCCGACCCGCCCGCCGGATCGAACGGTGGGACGGTCGGGCTCTCCGACACGACTGGGTTCGCCGAGACGGCCGAGCCCGCCGGTCCCACCGACGAGGAAATCACCTCGGTGGTGGAGAAGGCGCTGCGCGAGCAGCTCTACCTGCGTCCCGACGAGATCGATCCCGAGCTGAGCTTTAGCGAGATGGGGCTGGACTCCATCGGTGCCGTGGAGATCGTGCGCAGGCTCAACGACGCGTTCGGGGTCAACATGGACTCGGTGGCTGTCTACGATCAGCCGACGATTCCGCGACTGGTGCGGTTCGTGCGTCACGAACACTCGCGGGGCCGGGAGCTCAGGAGATCCGTCGAGACGGACACCGGCCACACATCCGAGGAGCTCGTCCCGCAAGAGCGGGTGGAAGAGCCAACGGCGGGAGAAGACGTTCCGGTGTCCGGGCAACAGCACGGAGTCCGGGAATCCGTCGTCCCTGCGCTCGGAACCGTGAGTCTGTCCGGGCTGGATGCTTTCGCCGGCCGGAGCGGTGCCGCCGGGGACGAGGTGCCGTCACTGCCCACCCACCGGACGGTCGAGGGTTCGCCCGAGGAGGGGCGGAGGGCAGAGCACGCCGCGACGGTGTCCTCGCGTGAGGCGGGTTCCGAGGCCCCACACGGCCCGGAGGGCGAAGCCCGCCCCCGTGATCCGGCGAGCCACTACTCCGGGGAACGGCCGATCGCGGTCATCGGTATGGCCGGACGCTTTCCCGACGCGCCGGACCTGGAGAGCTTCTGGCGCAATCTCGCCGAGGGGCACGACAGCATCCGCGAGGTTCCGGCCTCGCGGTGGAACGTCGACGAGGTCTTCGACCCGAACAACACCCGGGGCCATACCTACAGCAGGTGGGCCGCACTGATATCCGATGTGGACAAATTTGACGCGGAGCTGTTCCGGGTTTCTCCGCTGGAGGCCGAGTCCATCGATCCGCAACAACGACTGTTCCTCGAAACGGCATGGCACTGCCTGGAGGACGCCGGATACGCCGTGCGTAGGGGCGATCACGAGGAACGTCCCCGTTGTGGGGTGTTCGTGGGTTGCGGTTCCGGGGATTACACCGAGCTGTTGCGCGAGCGAGGACGCGATACCGAGGCACACGCTTTCCTGGGGAACTCCTCCGCCGTGCTGGCCGCTCGTATCGCCTACCAGCTCGATTTCGCCGGCCCTACGGTTTCCGTGGACACCGCCTGCTCGTCCTCGTTGGTGGCGGTGCATCAGGCGGCCGAGAGCATCGCGCGCGGCGAGTGCACCACGGCTCTGGCCGGTGGTGTGGCAGTTATGAACACCCCTCGGATGCACGTGATGACCAGCAGGGCGGGAATGCTCTCGCCCACCGGTGACAGCTCTCCGTTCGACGCCGCCGCCGACGGGATCGTGCTCGGCGAAGGTGTGGGCGCGGTGCTGCTCAAGCCGTTGGACGAGGCGCTGGCCGACGGCGACAACGTGCACGGGATGCTGCTGGCGGGCGGAATCAACGGGGACGGCCACACCAACGGCATCACCGCTCCCAACGCCACCGCTCAGGTCGAACTCATGCGCCGGGTCTGGGACCGCGCGGGGGTCGGCGCCGACGACATCGGATACGTGGAGACGCACGGTACCGGCACTCAACTGGGCGATCCCATCGAAGTGTCGGCGTTGCAGTCCCTGTTCGCCGCCAGGGATACCGCTAACGACCCCTGCCTGATCAGCTCCGTCAAGGCGGCCGTCGGTCACACCACCATGGCGGCCGGTATAACCGGCCTGCTCACGATGCTCCTGGCGCTGCGCCACGGCGCTGTCCCGCCCACCGCCGGATACGACACGCCCAATCCCGCGATCGACTTCACCCGGGCTCCGCTACGGGTGGCGGAACACCGCGCGGAATGGCCGGTGAATCCGACTACCCGCCGACGGATCGGTGCCGTGAGCAGCTTCGGATTCAGCGGTACCAACGCACATCTGGTGGTGGCACAGCCCCCGGCACGACCGGATAACGGCGAGCCGCGGGAGATGCTCGGCGAGCTGCCCGTGCCGATCTCGGCCCGTACCCCACAGGCACTGCGGGACGAGTTGGGTCGTCTCGCCGGACATCTCGCCTGCGACCGGGACGAGCCGGCCGAGACGGGGACGCGACTCCTCGACATCGCCCACACCCTCGCCACGGGACGTGCGCATTACCGGTGCCGTGCCGTGGTGTTGGCCCACGACGTCGAACGGCTCGGCGAACTGTTGCGCGAAGCGGCCGCGACCGCCGTTCCGGCGAACGGTACCCACCCGGAGCCGTTCGGATACTCCTCCGAACCGGAGGCACTGCGCAAAGCCCGGGAATTCCTGGCAGGCGAGGAACCCGACTGGAACGAGTTGTGGCGGAACGCCTCGCCGGTGCGGGTTTCACTGCCCTCCCGGAACCTGCTTCGGGAACGTCACTGGGTCGAGGTGGACGACACCGGAGGTGGAACACCGCCCGCACCCGATCGGGAGACTGAGGACGCCTCGCCCGGGGTCCACCACTTCAGCGGCTCCGAGCCGGTGGTGCGCGATCACCGAGTGGCAGGCAGGGCGTTGCTGCCCGGTGCTTGGTCGCTTTCGCGAGCCGCACGCGCGATTCTCCTCGAACACCTCCCCGCCCCGTTCGCGCTGCACGGTGTCTGCTGGCTTCGACCGGTCGAGGCCGGTGACGGGGGGTCACTGCGGTTGGACGTGCAGCGGCGGACGGAATCGTCCCTGCGCTTCGAGTTCCTTCCCGACAACGGGGCGGGCTGTCACGCGCGTGGTGGTGCGCGTCCCGTCGACCCGGCTTCGACGGACGAGGCGCGGCGTCGCGTGGAAACCGATCCGGACGACTTCCCGAACATCTGGTCGCGGCAGCGGATCTACGAAGTCTTCGCCTCCGCCGGTATCGACTACGGTCCCGCCTTCCGAGTGCTGCGGCGGGTCGGGTTCGGCCCGGACACGGCGCTGGGGGTTCTCGACGACGAAACCGACGGGCGAGCGTCGGACACCGACGACGTACTCAGCCCGTTCCTTCTCGACGGCGCGATGCAGGTGGTGGCGGTGCTGGCCGCATCGGCGGAGTCCCATTCCTCGCCCGCGCTTCCGTTCGCGGTGGAACGCATGGAGGTGTACGAACCACAAGCCCGGCCCCGTTACGCACACGCCGTGCGTGAGCGTTCCGACTCCTACACCGTGTCCGTAGTCGACGAAGCGGGTTGGGAGTGCGTTCGTTTCAACGGACTGGTATTGCGCGCGCCCACCGTGCCGGAAAGCGGCGCGCGGCAGCCTTCGGCACGCGGTACGTCCGTTGATCCGATGGTTCACGTCCCCGTGCTGCGGGAGATTCCACGCGCGGCGATCGCGACCGCGCGGCGCGAGCCGGAAAAGCTCGTGCTCGTGCACACCGCTGCCCGGGCCGAGGAAGCGGCGCGCCTTCGTCGGCTCCACGAACGCCGCGGCGACACCGTGGACTCCGTCACCTTCGCCGAGGCCGAGAGCGCCGTGTCCTCCCACCCCGACACGGTCTGCGTACTGGTCGGCGGCGACGAGATCCGCAACGGAGCTGTCGGGGCAGGGCTGGCCGTGCTGCGGCTGGTCAAGGCATTGCTGGCCGCGGGGCTCGGGCAACGTCCGCTCGTGGTCAAAGCGGTACTGGACACCGCGGTGTCCGGGGAGCACGATTCCGCTCCGCATCCCGACGCTGCGGTGGTGCTCGGATTGTTGCGCAGCGTCGCGGCCGAACATCCCGATTGGCGCGTCGGTTGCGTCGACGTGCGCGGTGCGGACTCGGACTCCCAGGAGCTCGTCCCGTCCGAGGACTGCGCGGAACGTTTCGTGCTGCTGCGCGACGGGAAGAGATTCGTGCGTGAGCTCGAACCCGCCCGGTTCGGGGACTCCGACGAGTCTCCCTTCCGTCCCGGCGGGGTGTACGTGCTGTTGGGTGGTGCGGGCGGAATCGGCGTCGAGCTCAGCAGGCACCTGGCACGAACGGTCGCCGCCAACCTGGTCTGGATCGGACGCCGTCCGCTCGACGACGAGGTGCGGGCCGCCATGGACTCCGTACGCGCCCTCGGCGGCGAAGTCCACTACTTCCGGGGCGACGCCGCGGATCCGGCTTCGCTGCGTGCCTGTGTCGATCGGGTCCGCGAGACCCTGGGAGGTGTCGACGGAGCCTTTCACGCCGCGATGGTTCTCCGGGATCGCACCCTGGAGCGGTTGTCCGAATCGGATTTCACCGAGGTGGTGGCCCCCAAGGATATCGGCGCGGTGAACTTCGCGGAGGCACTGCGCGACGAGACCCCGGACTTCGTGGTCTACTTCTCCTCCGCCGCGTCGTTCACGGACGCTGCCGGCCAGGGCAACTACGCGGCGGCCAGTACCTGTGAGGACGCCTGGGCGGCACGGCTACGCGCAACGGGTCTGCCGGTCACCGTCGTCAACTGGGGATTCTGGGGCAGCGTCGGCGCGGTGGCTCAGCAGCGTTACCTGCGAAGGTTCGCCGAACTCGACGTCGAATCCATCGAGCCCGCCGAGGGATTCGCGGCTCTGACGAGAATACTGGCCGCTCGGGTGCCCCAGGCTCTCGTGGTCAGGGCGGGCTCAGCCGGAAGGCGAGCCCTCGGAATACGGGACCCCGGCTCCGAGCCCGGCGAACAACGGCCCTCGGATGCCGGTGCGGGTGCTACCTCCGGGGAAGGTTTTCACGCGCTGGACGCCCTCGCCGCCGCGGAGTTGCGGGACGCCCTGCTGCCGCTGCTCGGCCCACTGCCCGCGTCCCGGTCGGAGCTCGCCGATCGGCTGGGAGTCGTCGAATCGCGACTCCCGCTGTTCCGGGCTCTGCTGCGGATTCTCACCAGTACGGGTGAGCTCGATTCGTCCGAGGGACGGATACATACCGGTGAGCGATCCGTGCCACCGGAGTCCCCGGCCTCCTTCGCGGCCCGCTACCCCGAACTGGCACCACACCTGGAACTGACCGGTCGGTGCGTCGGCGCGCTGCCCGAAGTGCTGCGTGGCGAACTCAGCGGCACCGAGGTGCTGTTCCCGAAGGGGTCCATGCGACTCGTGAGCTCGATCTACCGGGACGGGACCGGTGCCGAGTACTTCCACGACGAGCTGGCGCGGCGCGCCGTCCGGAGCGTGGAATCGGTACACCGCGAACGGAAACGCCGGGCACGGTTGCTGGAGATCGGTGCGGGGACCGGTACCTGCACCGCGTTCGTGCTGCGTGAACTGGACGAAACGGGATTCGAGGTCGACTACACCTACACGGATGTTTCCTCGGCGTTTCTGCGGCACGGTGAACGTGAGTTCGCGGACCGCGACCCGGAGGTCGAGTTCCGAACCCTGGACATCGAACGCGATCCCTCGGAACAGGGATTCGAAACTTCGTACTACGACGTCGTGATCGCCACCAACGTGCTGCATGCCACCGCCTCGCTGCACGAGACGCTCCACAACGTTCGTTCGCTGCTTCGTCCCGGCGGCACCCTGCTCGTCAACGAGGTGACCAGGGCACACCATTTCCTCACCCTCACCTTCGGGCTGACGACCGGGTGGTGGCGTTTCACCGATCCCGAGTCCCGGCTGCCGGACTCCCCACTGCTCTCGCCCCGGAGCTGGCGGCAGGAACTGCAGAACCACGCTTTCGACGAGGTCGAGATCACCACGGTCCCGGGGACGCGGCCGGCGGAGAGCGAGCAGTGCGTGTTCGCCGCCGTCCGGGGCGAATTCGCCGAACCGGGGGAAGAGCCGGGGGAAGAGCCGGGGGCGTCGGAGATGATCGACCGGGTGAAACGTGCCTTCGCGGACGTGCTGAAGTACCGCGAAGCGGATCTGGATCCCGACCTGACCTTCGAGAACTTCGGGGTGGACTCCCTCGTCAGCCAGGAGATAGTCCGAAGGCTCGAATCCGATCTCGGTGAGCTGCCCGCCACGCTGCTCTTCGAGCATCCCACCATTCGCCAACTCGCCGAACGGTTGCACACCGAACCCGGCTCGCGTCCCACCGGGACGAGGCGTCACGGATCGGACTCCGGGGCCGGGCCGGTCTCCGAACACGTCGCGGAGCCGCCGACGGAGCGAGGGGAAGAGCGGCCCGAGGGGCGAGCGGGTTCGGAGGGGGCCCACTCCGTCGCCGTGACGGGGGAATCCACGGCGGACGAGCACACCGGGGCGAGTGAGGTGGGTTCCCCGGACACCGACATCGCCGTTGTCGCGATGGCGGGGCGCTACCCCGGTGCTCCCGATCTGGCGACCTTCTGGGACAACCTGCGGCGGGGAGTCAGCAGCGTAACCGAGGTTCCGCCGGAGCGCTGGGACTGGCTCGAACACGCCGATCCGCCGCGCACCGGGGAGGACGGCGGCTACGCCCGGTGGGGCGGCTTCATCGATGGTGTGGCCGAGTTCGACCCCGGTTTCTTCGGGATACTGCCCAGTGAGGCGGCGGACACGGATCCACAGGAGCGGTTGTTTCTCGAAAAGGCCTGGGAGGTGCTCGAAGAGGCCGGGCACGTGGGGCCGACGACCAGGGAGCCGAACACCGGAGTGTTCGCGGGCACCATGTACGCCTCCTACGGGCAGCTCGCTGCCAGGGCACGACAGGACGGCATCCCCACCGCGGCTCACTCGGCCGCGTGGTCGATCGCCAACCGGGCTTCCTACGTGCTGGATCTGCGCGGCCCCAGCTTCGCGGTGGATTCCGCCTGCTCTTCCTCACTGCTCGCGGTCCACCTGGCCTGTGAGTCGCTGCGTAGGGGCGAGTGCCGCATGGCGATCGCGGGCGGGGTCAACGTGATCCTGCACCCCGATCACCTGAACGCGCTCGGTGCCAGGAACATGCTCTCGCCGAACGGACGATGCCGGGTCTTCGATGAGGCCGCCGACGGCTTCGTGCCGGGCGAGGGGGTGGGAGCGGTACTGCTCAAACCGCTTCGGGACGCCGTCGACGACGGTAACCGGATCCTCGGGGTCATCAAGTCCGGAGCGGCCAACGCCGGGGGGAAGACCTCCGGATACACCGTGCCCAACCCCGACGCGCAGGCAGACCTCGTCACGGACGCGCTGCTCCGATCCGGAGTGGAACCGGCGTCGCTCGGTTATGTCGAGGCGCACGGTACCGGTACCGAGCTCGGTGACCCGATCGAATGCGCGGCGCTGACCCGTGCGTTGCGCCGAGCGGGCGACGGCACCACGGACTGCGCGGTCGGTTCGGTCAAGGCGAACATCGGTCATCTGGAAGGTGCCGCGGGGATCGCCGGGTTGACGAAGGTACTGCTGCAGCTCGCCCACTCCCGGATCGCTCCCAGCCCGAACCTGGAGCACATCAATCCCAAGATCGACCTCTCGGAATCACCACTGCGGCCGGTCGCTGGTGGGCAGGCCCCGTACTGGGCCGGCCCACCCTCGGCAGCCGGGGACACCGGGGTTCCGCGCGACCGTGTGGCCGGGGTCAGCTCCTTCGGGGCAGGCGGTGCCAACGTCCATCTCGTGGTGACGGAACACGGCGAGCGGGCCGGAGGTGTCCGCGCGGAACCGTCCCGGAACCGGCGAACCGAGGTCTTCGTGCTGTCCGCACCCACCGACGGTCAGCTCACCGAACTCGCCGGAGCTGTGGCGCTGTCGTTGCGGGACCCCGACGAGTCCCACGATCTCGCCGCGCTCGCCTGGACTTCCCAGTTCGGACGCCGCGCGTTCCCCCACCGACTCGCGTTCGTCACCGACAGCGTTCCCGAACTGGCCGAGGCGTTGCTGCGTTTCTCGGAACGGGGCGAGACCGGAACCGACCACGACCGGGTTCGGGTCTTCCACGGTACGGGTTCCGCCACGCCGGGGAGCGTCCCCGAATCGGAAGACCCCGCGGCACTGGCGAGTTCCTGGAGCCGTGGAGCCGAGGTCGACTGGGAACGGTTGTGGCGCGGACTTCGCCCGGGCAGGGCCGCTTTCCCGACCACGCCCTACCGACGTCGTCGATACTGGTTGGCCGAACCGGGCGGCCCCCGTTCCGGAGCGGTCGGCGAGAGTGGTTCCGGCGCCGCGCGGCCCGGCCGACCCGACGCGGCGCGGGAGGACGTGCCCGTCGAGGCCGGCGGTGGGGAAGACCTTGATTGGGATGCCGGGGAAACCGACCCGGTGAGCGCGGCCGACATCGGCTGCGAGTACCGCACGGCGGCGTGGCGTTCGAGGCCGTTTCCCGATACCGGGGCCCCGCTTCCCGAGAACCTGCTGCTGGTGGTGGAGGAGCCGGACCTGGCGCGACCCGTGATGGAGGCAGCCGCCGTGCGCGGCGTTCGGTGCCGTGTCGCAGTCGCGCGCGGTTTCTCCGAAGCGGATCTCACCGTCGCGGAAACCGATGTGCACGTGTTCGATCCCACCGACCCCGAGCGCCACGCCCGGTTGGTGGGCGAGCTCGGTACCACCGGGGTGCTGCCGGATGCCGTGCTGCACCTCCTTCCGGAGGAGACCGCTGGTGATCCCGCTGGTGGGGCGCGTTCGGTCTTCGCGCTCGCCGCTCGGTTGCTCGAACGCGCGGGTGGAAGCCCGCTGCACTACGTCGCCGCGTGCTCCGGCGGCGGGGCGGGGAGCGCCGCGGTGGCGGGAGTGCTGCGCACTCTGGGACTGGAACACGGTTCCTTCTCGGGCGGCGAGGTCGCGATGGAGGGGGCCTCGCCCGGGAACGAGTGGTGGGCGGATCCACTGCTTCGCGAGCTCTCGCTGCGGGGGACCGTTCGTCGGGTGCGCTACCGCGACGGCGAGCGGTTCGAGAACGAATCGGCGGATTTCGTCCCACCCGCTCCCGTCGAATCGGTGCACGGCGTCTGGCTGGTCACGGGGGGAGCGGGCCAGGTCGGTCGGCACACCGCGCACCGGCTGGTGCGCGACGGCGCGCGGGCCGTGGTGCTGTTGGGGCGTTCCGAGTCCTCCGAACACACGGCCTCGGTGCTGACCGAGCTGACCGCCGCGGGTGCCGAGGCCGAGTACCTGTGCGTCGACGTCACCGACGCCGCGCGGGTGCGATGGGCGGTGGCCGAAGTGAACCGGCGGTTCGGTGCGTTGACCGGTGTGGTGCACGCGGCGGGAGTGGTCGAGGATCGCCGCGCCGTGCACAAGACCGTCGAAGAGTTCGACGCGGTGCTGGCGCCCAAGGTCTCCGGAACGCTCAACCTCGACGAAGCGCTGCTGCGACAACCCCTCGAATGGTTCGTGCTGTTCTCCTCGCTGGCCGCGGTGGGAGGGAACCCCGGTCAGGCCGATTACGCCGCGGCCAACGCTTTCCTGGACACCTATGCCGAGTTTCGTCCCACCGGTCGCCCCGGAAAAGCCGTCAGCATCGGCTGGCCGTTGTGGGAGGACGGCGGCATGACCGTGGACGACGCCAACCGAGCTCTTTTCGCACGGGTTTGGCGCATGGCGCCGTTGTCGACGAGCGCGGCGATGTGCGCTTTCGAGCGGGCGCTGTCGCCGAACGCCCCGGCGGCGTTCGCCGTCGTCAGCCGCGATCACGCCGAACCGGAGACGGATTCAACGCCCGACACCGCTTCCGGTATCCGGCGGGAGGTTCCCCCGGTGGAAACCGTGGAGAAGCTGTTGCGCGGATTGGCGGCGGGATATCTCCTCGTGGACGAGTCGGAGGTGGATCCGGAAGCGAACCTGCTCGACACCGGCTTCGACTCCATCACGCTGACCGAACTGATCAACGAGGTGAACCGGGAGTACGGCACGGATCTGTTGCCGACCGTGCTGTTCGAGTGCGTCGACCTGGCCTCCTTCGCCCGTTACCTCGTCGAGTGGCACGGGACGGAGCTGGCCGCGGCGACCGGGTCTGCGGAAGTGGTCGAACCGCTGCCGCGATCCTCCGTGGCCGACCACTCCGCTACGACGCGGGAATCCGTCGCGGACTCCACGCACGGCGATCCCGGTTGGCTCTTGCCCCCCGAAAGCAACGGTCCCGTGGGGAACGGCCCCGTGGGAAACAGCGCGGTGGAAAACGGCGCTCTCCCGGCGGAAGCGGAGTCGGAGAGAGCCGTCCCCGGGGAGACCCAGCGGGGAGGCCCCGTGGAGAACGGTGCGGTGGGGAACGGCCCCGTGCGGAACGGTGCGGTGCGCCGCGGCACCGTGCTGGAAGGGGATCAACCCGACGAGATCGCGGTCATCGGTATAGGGGGCACGTTTCCCGGAGCCGCGGACCCCGCGGAGTTCTGGCGCCGGTTGACCAGTGGGGACGATCTGGTCCGCGCGGTTCCCGAGGACCGGCACGAGCTGTTGGCCCATTCCGCGACTCGCGGGGTAAGGGGCGGGTTTCTGGACGACGCGTGGTCCTTCGACGCCGAGCTTTTCGGCATCTCGCCGCGCGAAGCCGCTCTGATGGATCCGCAGCAGCGTGTCTTCCTGCAGACCGTCCGCCGCACACTGGAGGACGCGGGATACCGCACCGATCGGATCGCGGGAACCGAAACCGGCCTCTACGTCGGTGTGTCCACCAACGACTGGGCCGATGTGCTCACCTCGCGGGAGGTGGGGGTCGAGGCCCATACCGCCACCGGCGTGGCGCACTCCGTGTTGGCCAACCGGGTCTCCTACCTCTTCGATCTGCGCGGCCCCAGCGAAGCCGTGGACACGGCCTGTTCGAGTTCACTGGTCGCCGTGCATCACGCGGTTCGCGCGCTGCGCGAGGGCGAGTGCGTCACCGCCCTCGCGGGCGGGGTGAACCTGATGTTGAGTCCCAACCTGTTCACCGCCTTCGACAAGTCGGGAATGCTGAGTCCCGGGCACACCTGCCGCACCTTCGACAGCGCCGCCGACGGATACGTACGTGGTGAAGGAGCGGGTGCGGTGCTGCTCAAACCGCTGGAGAACGCGCTGGCCGACGGCGATCACGTTTACGCCGTCATCAGGGGCAGTGCCGTGAACCACGTCGGCCGAGCCAGTTCGCTCACGGCCCCGCAGCCGGAAGCCCAGACCCGAGTGATTCTTCGAGCGCACCGCAGGGCCGGGTTCAGCCCCGACACCGTGAGCGCGGTGGAGGCCCACGGTACCGCCACCAGACTCGGTGATCCGGTGGAGGCCGAGGGGCTGAAACGGGCTTTCGAACGGCTCTACCAGGACTGGGGACTCGACGCGCCGAGCGCTCCGCACATCGCGCTCGCCTCGGTGAAGAGCAGCATCGGTCATCTCGAAGCCGCCTCAGGTATCGCGGGGATGATCAAGATGCTGCTCGCGATGCATCACCGACAGCTCCCACCCACGCTGCATTACCGGGAGCCGAATCCGCTGCTCCGGCTGGAGGGCAGCCCCTTCGAGGTCAACGACCGGCTGCGTGATTGGAGCGACGACTCCGGGCCGTTGCGTGCGGGGGTCAGCTCGTTCGGTTTCGGCGGTGCCAACGCGCACGTGGTTCTGGAGTCCCACGAACAATCCCAGGAGGTAGTGGTCCGATGAGGACTGGAACGGTCCCTGCTGCCGGGGACGAGGAATCGCCGAAAGCGCGATCACCGGAGCTTCTCGTGCTCTCCGCCCCGGACGCGCCCCGGCTCGCGGCTTACGCCGTGCGGATCGCCGAGACGCTGGAGCAGCGTGCCGACCTGTCGTTGTCGCGGGTCGCTCATACGCTTCGTGTCGGGCGCGATCACTTCGCGGAGCGGTTGGCTCTGCTCGCCGGGAATCGTGACCGCGCGGTACGGCTGCTCAGATCGCTGGGAACGGGCGATACGGCGGGTGGGCCGGGAACCGGATCCGAAAGCGGTGCCATGTTCCGGGGCGAGGTCACGGGAACAGCTCCAGTGGTGAGTGCGGACGCGTCACTCGCGGAGCTGGCCGAGTGCTGGGTCGCCGGTGGTTTCGACACGTGGGACGAGTTGGAGCACCGGTTTCATCCCGGTGACCGAACCGGACCCGGTCGAGTCCCACTACCCGGGTTCCCCTACTCGGGCGAGCCCCATGCCCCGGCCGTTCCCGAACCGGACGAGTCCGATCCCGTTCGGTTACCGCGGACGCGAACGAGTGAGGAGACCGCTGTGGACTCGAACCCGGTCGCCGATTCCCCGTCACGGAAGAAAGCGGAGTTCCGCAGACCTGTGCGCGGGGACTTCCGGCAGGTCGAACTCGGCCCGCTTCGGGCGGAAGAACGAACGCACCCGCCGAACACAGCTCCGAAGTCGACCGCCGCTGCTTCGGAGGAACCGACCGTTCCGGAGCGAACGGCGGCCGAGGAAACGAACGGAGTGCTCCCCGAGCCGGCCGAACCCGCGTGTGCCGGATCCGCGCGTGCCGAACCCGGGGAACCCACTCCCGAGGTCCAGCGGACGATCCGGCGGCGTGGTGCCGAAGTGCTCGGAATGCGTATCGAGGACATCGAGGTCACACGATCCTTCGCCGAGCTCGGACTGGACTCGGTGTTCCGGATGGAGCTGGCTCGGTTGCTCGGCGCGGACTTCGGGGTGGAGCTCAGCGCCGCCGAACTGTACGAGTACGACACGGTGGCGAAACTGACCCGGTACGTGGGATCGACGAGCGATGCGGGCGAGTCCCGACCGGTTCCGCCGGAGGAGCTGTCGACGCGGCCCCTACTCTCGGAGCCCGCGGGGCCGGAGACGCCCGAGCCCGCGGGGCCGGTGAACGACGAATCCCCGCCGTCCCCCGTGGGAGAACCGGCGACGGCGGATGCGGAACGAGCCACGAGGTCATTCGTCGAACGAGTGCTCGAACGCGTCGTGGAGCCCGGAACGGAGTTCACGGCGGCCGGGCTCACCTCGTTCGACATGCTGCGCGTGGTGTCCGAACTGGAGAAACGGCTGGGCAGGCAACCCAAGACGCTGTTGTTCGATCACCCTACGCTCGAACGGCTGACCGAATACCTGGTCGAGACGCACGGCGCCGAAGCGGTGGTCTCGCTGAGCTCGCCTGCCGAGAGCTCGCCTGCCGAGAGTTCATCCGCCGAGCAACCCAGCGGTTCCGATAGGCCCGAGGGCCGTGCGGCGGAATGCGAGGACACCGTGGTCCCCGGTGCGGACGAACCCCTGGTGGTGCGCAAGCGCGAGGTGCCCGACGATCCCCAGCTGCGCCGCTCCATGGAGCGCGCCGAAGCCACCTGGGGCATGGAGGGCGGTCTGGCGGGACGTGACATCGCCCCCTTGGCCTTCGTGGGGGCCGAACGTGACTGCTGGTTCAACATCTCCCGCAGCGGGGAGACGTTGTTCGCCTGGAGTTACGTCGGCAGTGAGCGGAACTTCCTCCCCCTGGCCGAGCAGTACCTCCGCTACGCCCGACGACACGGGCTGCGCGCGAACTTCCTCTCCCGGATGCCGGTGGACGAGCTGGGAGGGCAACCCCTGTTGTGCACCCCGTTCGGGGCCGTTCAACGATTACCCGAGTTGGCTGACTTCTCGTTACGGGGCGGCAGAATGTCCCGGCTGCGCTACATGGTGCGTCGTTTCGCCAAAGCCGGTTCGGTCGAAACCGCGGAATACCGGTGCGGTGACGACCCGGAAACCGACCGCGCCATCGCCGAGCTGATGGATCGGTGGACGGAGAACAAGCAGATGGTCAACCCGTACGTCGCTGTCGTGCGGGAGGAGATCCTCTCCGGTTCGCTGGACGAGCGCCACCGCGTCTTCCTGACCCACCTCGACGGCAGGTTGGTCACCGCCGTGATCATAACGCGGATTCCCTCGGAGAACGGGTATCTGCTCGATCTGGAGTTCTATCCGCCCGACATGCCGCTCGGCGGGCTCGAATTCACCGTGGTGGAGATAATCGAGACCCTCGTCGCCGAGGGCAGCACCACGTTCAGCTTCGGGGCCAGCTTCGGGGTGCGGTTGGACAACACCCCCAACGAGGATCCCGAGATCGTGCGGGGGCTGGACGAGCTGGAATCGGTCGGGATCTTCGGGGCGGGCAACTTCCAGTTCAAGAACAAGTTCCGCCCCACCAACCTGCCGCTGTATCTCTGCCAACCCGACGTGCCGGATCGCAGCGACGTCTCCGACGTCATCATGATGATCGCCGAGCCCCGCATCGGTGCCGAGGCCCCGGAACTCTACGTGCCCGCGTCCACGGCGCACTCCGCTTCCGACACCGGGGGAACCGAGCCGGTCGAGCCGACGAGTACCACCGCCTCCGCCTCCGGGGAAGGGATCGACGCGTACTCGTACAACCCACTGCTGGTGCCGCACCACGAGGTGCCGCTGGATCTGGTCACCGATTCCTGGGCCGAATTGGAGACCCCCGCGGTGGTGCGCGCGGTGCGGCGACTGCGGGAGAGTGTCACCGGCGAGCCGGAGCCGGCTGATCTCGCGCGGGATGTCGGCTGGTTGCCGTTCGAGAGCGTCGTCCCCGTCCCCTCCGGGCGTGCCGCGGAGGCGCTGCTGTGCCACTGCTGGCCGAGTGGCCCCGGCGAGGTGCCGCACAACGGAGTGTTCCCCAGCTGGAACGGTTCGCTGCTGGACGCGGGGTTCAAACCCGTGCGGATGGATTCGACCACCCCGGACGACCGGACGCTCTTCCGGGACATCGACATCGACGCCCTGGAGCGATCACTGGCCGAACGCGGTGAACGGATCTCGTTCGTCTGTCTGGAGCCGAATGCCAACTCCAACGGCGGTCATCCGTTGTCCATGGCGGGACTGCGGGCCGTATCGGCACTGACCGCGCGGTACCGGGTGCCGTTGGTGCTGGACGCGACACGTGCACTGGACAACGCCCTGCTGATCACCGAATACGAACCGGAGTACCACGGCACGGAGCCCTTCCGGGTTCTTCGCGAGATGCTCGGGTTCGCCGATGCGGTGACGATGAGCCTTTCCAAGGACTTCGAGTTGGAGTTCGGCGGGTTGCTCGCCTCTTCCCGGGCCGACCTCGTCGAGCGGATGGAGCACCACATCGCGGTGCGCGGTCCCCAGGTGGGCCTGGCCGCACGCAAGATGATCGCTGCTTCCCTGGCGGACGAGGAGAACCTGCTGCCCGCGGTGGCGGAGCGGTCGGCGGCGGTGGAGCTGCTGCACACCGAGCTCGCGGCTGCCGGGATACCGGTCCTCTCCTCGGGGGCCGGGCACTGCGTACTGCTCGACCTCTCGCGCTTGTCCTGGTGCGACGACCTCGGGACACCGGTGGCCACCTTCCTGGCGCTGCTGTACGAAAGGCTCGGTGTCCGTGCCGCCCCGCACCCCGGTGCCGCCGAGTCCGGACGGGACGAACTCGTACGACTCGCCGTGCCGTTGGGAACCGACTTCGAGGCGATTCGCGCTCTGGCGCCGCGACTCGCCTCGCTGCTCGCCGATCCCGGCGGGGTGCGTGAGCTGGTGCCGCTCCGACCCGGCGATACCGGACCGCTGGCCGAGTACCGCCCCGCCGATGGGGTGCCCGACGACGTGCGGAGTGCGTTGCGCGAAGGTCACCGGCCGCTGGACGAGAACCTGACAGTGGTCCGGGAGCACGGTTCCGGGGTCCGTGACGAGACGATCGGGCTGCTGGGTGGATCCGTCGAGATGATCGAAGCGGGCTCCCCGACGGCTCCGCCCCTGCTGTTGATGCATCCGTTCAACATCGGTGCCGGGCTGTTCGCACCACAGTACGCAGCTCTGGAGGCGGGCTATCGAACGATCTGCCTGCACCATCCAGGGGTCGGCAACACCACGGCCGCTCCGGACGACCTCTCACTGGACGGACTCGCCGAGCTGTGGCGTCACGCCCTGGCCGAGCGGGGGATCCGCGGCCCTTACCACGTGCTCGGGGCCTCGTTCGGCGGGCTGGTCGCGCAGACCTTCGCGCTGCACAACCCCTCGGTGACCGCCAGTCTCACACTGCTGGGAAGTTCTTACCGTGTCGGTAACCGGGTCGGCGAGGTCAACCGACTCTCGGCTGTGGCGGGTGAGGACTTCGACCGGCTGGTCGAAGTCCTGCCACCCGGCTCGCCACCGGTACGGCGGCGGGAAGAGCTCGAATCGCTGTTGCTGCGCTGCGAGAGCATGGATTCGCAACTCGGTCTGCGGTATCTCGACGTCTTCGCCGACAATCCCGACCTCCTGGCGCGACTGCCCCACATCTCGGTGCCGACACTGATCGTGCACGGCAGTCACGACACCGTCATCCCGCTCAAGACCGCCCATCTGCTGCACGGCGTGATTCCCGATGCCGAATGGGCCGAGATCCACGACGCCGGGCACTTCCCGGGTCTCACTTCGCCGGAATCGGTGCACGAGGCGTTGGTTCCGTTCCTGGCGGAGCACACCCCGGGGGAGATGAGGGCGGCATGACCGAGACCACGATCCGTCCCGAACCGGGACCACACGTGCTGGACGGTTCGAACATCGCCCGTACCGAGGTGGTGCGTCCCGCGATGTGCGGGCCGCTGTCGCTGTTCGCCGCGCGGGTGGGCGACTGGACCTGGGACGCTGTCACCGCCCTCTGCGGTACCGACGTGCTCACCGCCACCGACGGCTCCGGCGAGCCCGCTTACCTGTCGTTCTGCTACTACCGCATCCGGTGCGGTGCGGGTGTCGCTCCCGCCTCGCTGACGTTCGGTGACCGCCTGGACGTCACGAGCGGACTGTTCGGCCTCGGCAGCGAGTCGGTGCTCACGCTGCACCGCATCGGGACGACCGGCCAGCACGAGCCCCCGGCGGGTTCGTCCGGCCCCGAACCGGTCGACGTCGAGGAATTCCGCGGGCCGCCTCCCCCGCGAACCCTGCACGTGGAGAACTTCAACCGCTGGATAACCCGGTCGCGCTCCGGCAGCAACGAAGGACTGGTGCGGGCCGCCCCACCCGGGTTTCGCCATCGGCGGCTTCCCGCGGCACCCGACTGGCTGTCCCCTCGGTGGGCGACCCGGCGTGCTCGCACCGAGCACACGCTGCTGGAGCCCTCCGAGGCGGACGAGCACATCCCTAGTGGGGCGCCGGTGAGCACGAGTTACGAGGTCGACATCACCAGGGATCTCAACGGTGTCGGCCTGGTCTACTTCGCCTCCTACTTCGCCATGGTCGACCGTGCCGTGCACCATGCCTGGCGAGCGGCGGGTGGTGACGATGCCGCCTTCCGTGACCGCGGGTTGCTGGACCATCGGCTCTGCTATCTCGGTAACGCCGAAGCGGGGGCCCGGCTGGAACTGCGGGTGATCCCGCTACGGCACCGCCAACGTCCGACCGAACGGTTGCACGACGTCACGATCAGCGACAGCCGTTCCGGAAGGCTGTTGGCGGTAGCCGCCGTCCGTCAGCTCATCGAGGAGTCCCGATAAGCCATGCCGAAATCAACAGCCGACGCCGGAGAACAATCCGGAACACCGGACCACGAGGAGTGGGCCGAGGTTCGACGCGTCATCGGTGAGATTCTTCCCGGAGTCACCGAGTCCGAGATGACCGCAGATCGTCATCTCGAACAGCTCGGGGCTGATTCCGTCGATCGTGTCGAGATCGTGTTGGCCCTCAAGGACGGGTTCGGCGTGCGCGAACCCCTGAAATCGTTCGAGAACGTGCCGGATCTGCAATCTCTCGTGCGATTCCTGCACACATCGCGTACGAGGTGAGACACTTGGCAACCGCACAACCCACCGGCCGCTACGGCATAGCTGCCCTGAACGTCTACGCGGGACTCGCCCAGATCCCCGTTCCCACCCTGTTCGACGGGCGGGGACTCGACCGGGAACGTCTCGAAAACCTGGCGATGCGGCGTCGCTCCGTCGCCCTGCCCTTCGAGGATCCGGTGACCAACGCCGTCAACGCCGCCACACCGTTGTTGAACGCGTTGAGCGAGGAGGAACGCGCCTCGATCGAACTGCTCGTCACCTCCAGCGAATCCGGCGTCGACTACAGCAAATCGATCTCCAGCTATGTGCACGACCAGCTCGAACTTTCCAATCACTGCAGGCTGTTGGAGGTCAAACAGGCGTGCTACGCGGCGACGGCCGCTTTCCAACTGGCAGTGAGCTACGTTGCTTCCGGAGTCTCCCCGAACGCCAAGGCGTTGATCATCGCCACCGATGTGGCGCTGGTGGACGAGCGAGCCGGATACGCCGAACCCGCCACCGGTCACGGGGCCGTGGCGCTGCTCGTGGGGGAGGAACCGCGTGTGCTCGCGGTGGACCCCGGCGCATTCGGCACCTACAGTTACGAGACCCTCGATTCCGCCCGGCCCTCACCCCGTTACGACATCGCCGACATAGACCGTTCGCTCTTCGCCTATCTCGATTGCCTGACCGGTAGTTTCGGGGAGTACGCGTCGAGGGTGCGCGGCGCCGACTTCGTGGACACGTTCGACTACCTGGCCATGCACACCCCTTTCTCGGGCATAGTCAGGGCGGCGCATCGCAAAATGATGCGGGAGCGCGGTGACTCCGATTCCGGCGGGATCGCCGAGGACTTCGAGCGACGTGCCGCTCCTTCGCTCGTCTATCCGGCCGAAGTGGGCAATCTCTGCTCCGGCTCGGTCTATCTGGCACTGGCCAGCCTGCTGGACAACGCCGCGGTGACCGAACCTCGCAGGGTCGGGCTCTACACCTACGGATCCGGCTGTTCCTCGGAGTTCTACAGCGGGGTGGTCACGGCCGATTCCAAGGAGGCGGTGGGCGACACACGGCTCGGTCAACGGCTGGCTGAGCGGGTGGAACTCTCCTTCGAGGCGTACGAACAGCTGTGGCAGCACAATCGCTGGTGCCTGGAACCCACCGAGGACAGAAGCGTGGACGTCGACCACTGGACGGGTTTTCTCGGTTCGCCGCTCCCGGAACTCCCGTTGCTGGTCAACACCGGCACGAAGGGCTATCACCGGCAGTACGAGTGGATCGGGTGATACCGCGGGGCGGTGCGCCCGAGCCGGGAGATCCCCTCCGGGCCACCACCCGACCCGTCGAACGACCGAACCCGTCCCCGGAGGAGAACGATGCTTGATTCGCAGACGATACTGGAAACCGTCCGACGCAACGTCAATCTCGTGGTCCCCGAGATAGAGCAGTCCGAGGTCGTCTCCGAGGCGAGTCTGACCGATCTGGGATGCAACAGTGTCGATCGAGCGGATGTCGTCACCACGACCATGGAAGAGCTGGGAATCTCCGTTCCGATAGCCGAGTTCCGGGAGGTGGGCGATGTCGCTTCGCTGGTGGAACTGTTACGGGTGAACTCGTGAACGCGCCGGCGGAACGGAACCCCGGAGTGGCCGTCACCGGTGCCGGCCTGCTCTGCCCCGTCGCCGGTGACGTGGCGGAGTTCGCCACAGCCCTGTACGAGGGCCACAGCGGTGTCCGGGTCAGGTCTCCGGAGGACGACGAGATCAGCGGGGGCTCGGTACGCCGCACGCCCGGCCTCGCCGCGCCGTTACGGGACTTCTCCCTGGCCGACGCCGTTGACCGGTTGGGTGTCTCCGAGCTGTTGCGCACTCGTGCGCGGCGTCTCGCGGCCAGGGCGCCGCTACCGATACGTGCCGCCGTGGTGGCGGCCCTCCAGGCTTGGCAGGACGCCGGACTGGCCGAGGAGACCGGGACGGGCGAGGATACCGCGCTCGTGGTGGGTGGACAGAACCTCGCCAGCCGTTACACGGAGGAGTGCAGACCGCGTTACCTCAACGACCCCGCTCATCTGCCCGCCAGGTACGCGCTGCACATGATGGACACCGATCACGTCGGCGTGTTGAGCGCGTTGTTGGGAATCACCGCGGAGGGGTACACGCTGGGTGGTGCCTCGGCGAGCGGGAACCTGGCGCTGGTGCACGGTGCCCGGTTGGTGGATTCCGGCACGGTTCGCCGCTGTCTGGTGGTGGGTGCTATGGCCGATCTGTCCGAGATGGAGCTACAGGGGCTGTTCAATCTCGGTGCGATGGCGGGGACCGAGGGCAACGACCGCCCCGAACTGCGGTGTCGTCCGTTCGACCGGCAGCGTGAGGGGTTCGTTCCCGGGCAGGGAGTGGGGTGTCTGGTGCTGGAACGGGCTGATCGGGCGAGAACGCGAGCCCCTGCCGTGTACGGTCTGCTCGCCGGTCACGCGGTGGGTCTGGACGGTAACCAGCTCTCCGATCCGGACGAGAACGGCGAGACGCGAGTGATGATCCGTGCGATACGGCAGGCCGGAGTGGAACCCAGCGCGGTGGACTGCGTCAACACGCACGGTACCGCTTCACGGCTGGGAGACGAGACGGAAGCGAGGGCGATCGAGAACGTGCTCGGCAGCGATGTCACCCGGCCCTGGATAAACGCCACCAAGGGCTGGACGGGGCACTGCCTCGGCGCTTCCGGGGTGATCGAGGCGATCGCCGTGTTGCTGCAGATGCGGGGCGGATTCGTTCATCCGAACGCGAACCTGACCGACCCGCTCCATGAGAAGTTGCGTTTCGTGGGTGGCACCGCCGAACCGGCGCGGCTCGACTACGTTCTCTCCAATTCCTTCGGTTTCGGAGGTATGAACAGCAGTCTGCTGCTGGCCGGCCCGGAGCACGCTCTCCGGAGTGGCTGAGCCCTACTCGCCGCGCCCCGCGTTCCCGTTCGGTGATCTCGGGGCCGCTGTTCCGGAGACTGACACGACCGCTGGTGACCGGGGAGAACCCGGCACGCCTTTCTCGTTCGAGAGGAGATGCCTTGTTCGAGGCACGGATTCGTTATCGCGTGGTGCGCAATCAGTGTGGTCAGTACTCGATCTGGCCCGCCGACTCCGATCCGCCGTCGGGGTGGGACGCGGTGGGGGAACCCGCCGCGAGGGAGGAGTGTCTGACCGACATCGACAACAGGTGGCGAGACATCCGCCCCGCCCCTTCCTCGGAGAGCTGTGGGCCCGCCCGGGGATGAAGCAGTGACCAAGGCACCGGAGCCCGCCCGCGGCCTCGGCTCGGGAGGGGCCGGCCCCGGTGAACGGTGGCTTCGGGACCGGTTCCGTGCCGGGGAGCACGCGGTGCTTGGCACGGCGCGACGGGCGTTCGTGGCCTCCGACTCCCGATCGGGAAACCGGTGAGCCTTACGCGGGGCTTCCCGCATGGCCCTCGAACAAAGGAGTGAGAACATGCCCGTACCGGAAGCCCGGATCGGAGACGAGGAGCCCCGGGACTCCATGACGACCCGGAACTTCAGGGCGCCCCGGGGCGAGCGAGGATCCCGGTCGGACCCCGCGGCCCGCTGGTTCGCGGGTTCGCCGCTGTCCTCGGATGAATGTCGAATAAGGCTGTTCTGCTTTCCGCACGCCGGGGGCGGTAGCGCACTGTTCCGGCCGTGGCGTGCCGAACTGGCCTCCCGGGGAATCGACGTGCTCCCGCTGGTGTTGCCGGGGAGGGAATCCCGGATACACGAACCCGCCTATCGCCGCGTGGTCGATCTCGTCGAAGCGCTGGCGGAGGTCCTGCCCGATCGGCTGGACACGCCGTATGCCTTCTTCGGGCACAGCATGGGAGCCGTGGTCGCTTACGAGACCGCCCGCGCGCTGGCCCGAAGAGACCATCCGCGACCACGCTGCCTGCTGGTCTCCGGCCGCAGGGCCCCTGGGTTGCCGAGCAGACGCAGGCTGTTCTCCGAACTCTCCGACGAGGTGCTGCTGGAGGCGATGGGAGAGCTGAACGGCACTCCGGCCGAGATCCTGCGGGACAGGGAACTCATGCGGTTGTTCCTGCCCTGCCTGCGTGCGGACCTGGAGCTCAATGAGTACTACATCCCACTTCCGGGGGAGTCCCTGGATGTGCCGATCACCGCGATGGGCGGGACATCCGACCCGGAGGTGGACCCCGACGAGCTGAGCGCCTGGGGGAGTCGCACCACCGGAACGTTCCACGAACGGCTGTTCGAAGGGGACCACTTCTACTTGAAAGGTGCGGTTCCCGAGGTCATGACCACCGTGCGTTCCGCACTGGGGATCGCTTGAACGTGTGAGGCGACCGCCCGTCACACGCGGATCGCGCGCTCGGGTGAAAAGAAGCGGGCGGCGCCGGAAGGCGCACCCTGCGGTGCGTTCCGGCGCCGCCCGTGGTTACGGGACGAGCTCACATGGCGCTCGTGCAGAACGGGTGACCCGCTGGATCGGTGAATACACGCCAGCGTTCCTCGTTCGGCTGCTCCTTGGCCTTCTCCGCGCCCATCGCCAGGATCCGGCTCTCCGCCTCGTCCAGGTCCGCGACGCCGAAGTCCAGGTGGAACTGCTGTGGCACGCTTTGGCTCGGCCATTCCGGAGCGCGGTAGTCCGCCACCCGCTGGAACCCGATCCACAGGCCGCCCTCGGTGGCCAGGCCGACGAAGTCGTCGTCGCTGTAGACCATCTCCCAGCCGGTCAGCTTCTGGTAGAACTCCCCGAGTGCCTTGGGGTCGGGGCAGTCCAAGGTGACGGCTCGCAGGCTCACTTGTTCGGTCAAGGTCGTTGTCTCCGTTTCTGTTCCGCTCTCGTCGGTGATGTGCTGGTTTCGCCGGTTATTCGCCGAATTCGCAGTCCAGCTGGAAGACGGTTCCGTCGGAACCCTCCACGATCTCGGCCGATCCGGTTATCCCGGTGAGTTCGCCGGTTCCGGTGTTCGGAACGATCGTCCAGCTCCCGGAACGGCTCTCCGGGGTCATGATGGTCGAATGGCGTACCACGAAACTGCCGCTGCGGCCCGCCATGGTGCCCTTGATGTACTCGTAGGCAACGTAGGACATCGAGTTCTCAACCGGAGTTTTCAGCATCGTCGCCAGAACTTCACTGGTGCCTTCCAGCTCACCGGTGAACGTCTTCGTCATGCGGGTTCGGGTTAGGGTGGCGCCCTCCCATTCCTGGAGAGGTTGCTCGTCCCAGGAATCGACGCTGAACTTGCTTTCGATCCGAGTGGACATCGGACCTCCTTCACCGGTTCGCAACGCCGCGGCGAGTCGCTCCCGCAGCGAGTGTTTGATTACCTTGCCGTTCTGGCTGCGTGGCAGCTTCTCGAACCGCTCCAGGACAGCGGGAGGTTCGTGGTCGGAGAGTTGTTCCCGCAATCGGGATCTCAACTCCGGCACGCTGCCGTTCGGCCCGAGAACGACCCCCACACCCACGACTTCCTCGTTTCCGAAGGGTACGGAAACCACCGAAGCGTCCTCGACCGATTCGTAGGCGTACACCGCTGCCTCCAGCTCCACACTGGATACCAGACCCGAAGCCGTGTGTATCGCTTCGCTGGCCCTGTCGAAGAACTTTATACGCCCGTCCTGTTGTATGCTGGCCAGGTCGCCGGTCCTGATCCAGCCGTCCACGTAGGTTCGTTCGTTGGCGGTTGTGTTGTCCAGATAGCGCCGTTGCGGAGCGCGGCAGCGAATCCTGATTTCACCCAACTCCCCGTCCGGAACCGTGTCGCCGTTCTCGTCCGCGATACGCACCTCGGTTCCGGTGGCCGGAGCTCCCAGTGAGAACGGGTTCTCCGGATCGTAGGTTCCCACTATCGCGGCGGGAACCGCCTCCGCGGCTGTGAAGGTGGTCGTGATGGTGGCCCCCGGGAAATCCTCCAGCAGTTCTCGGGCGATGGCCGCCGACAACGGTGCCGCGCCCGAGGCGAGTGTTGCCACTTCGGAAAGATCGTAACGCCTGGCCGTGCCCTCCCGAACTATCCGGGTCGCTATCTCCGGGTTGATCATCAACGAGTTCGCGCGGAATTTCTCCGCGAGTTGTCCGAATCGTTCCGTGTCTCCCGGCGGGCACAACACGAGCTTGGTCGGCGAGGCCAATGCGATGTGCAGGGTGGTGGCGCTCGCGTTTGTCCCGAGCGTCATCGGGACCACCAGCGGTTTCGGATCCCGGAACTGGGCGAATCCCTCCGGGCCCCTCCCGTGTGTGGTGTTGCCGTGCGGCACCGCTATGGCTTTCGGCGTTCCCGTGGTTCCGGTGGTGTACAGAATGTCCGATAAATCTGTTGCGGAGATTTCGTGCTCGTAGTGGGAGTCGTCCGTATCGGCCACATCGGTTACTTTTCGTGACCATCCGGTGAATCCTCGCACCGGCGAAATGTCCGTGGCGTGCAGCAGCCCCACCGCTCCGCACTGTTCTATCCTGCGGTCGATCTCCCCCGCCGAGATTCCGTCGTTGAGGTGGAACGCGGTCGCCCCGCACTTGTGCACCGCGAGATAAGCCACCGCGTAGTCGATCCACTCCTGGCCACTGAAGTGCAAACCGATTCTGTCGCCGTGCCCGACCCCGAGCGCTGTCAGGCCACGAGCCACCGCGTTGGTGCGGAGCTCCCATTCACCGTAGGTGATTTCCGTTGTATCGTTCACGTTCAGCGCCACCCAATCCGGGTGGTGATCGGCACGTCGTCGGAGGAGGTCCGGCAGGCAGAAACTCTCTTCTTCTCGCACGATCAGTCCTCGATTCGGAAAGCTGGCCTCTGGCGGTGAACCGTTCGTGGTGGAATTCGCGGAGCGCTCCGGGCCGGACTCTAGACGACTTCGCCGCGCAGCCAAACAAGTACGGAATACCGGTCAAGACTCGTACCAGTGGGCATCCAGCGGGATGACCGACAGTTGACTCGCTCGCCGTGTGCTCGGCGGACGTTTTCATCGGCACGAAAGGAATACGAAGCCGTGGCGGTCAATTCCTCGACAGCGACAAGTTCGTTCGTTCCCTCGCGTACAGTGCTGTTGCTCATCGATCTCATGAACGGCGTCGTGGGGAGTGGTGGCGCCCCGCACCACCCCGAGGACGTCGTCGCCAATTCGGCTCGACTGGCCAAGACGTTGCGGGACAACGGTGGTTTCGTCGTCCTGGTCCGAGTCGACCACGCTCCCGACGGTTCACTCGCCCCCGCGCCGATCACCGACACGACCGGAGCCGCGCCCGCCGAGCTGCCCAGCGACTGGAACGAGGTCGTCCCGGAGCTGTGCGGCTCCGGTGACGCCGTGGTGACCAAGTTCGGCTGGGACGCCTTCCACGGCACGGAGCTGGACATGATGCTGCGTCGCAAACGCGTCGAGACGATCCTGCTCGGGGGGATGATCACCAACCTGGGGGTCGAATCCGCGGCACGCAGCGCCTTCGACCTCGGTTACGAGCAGATCTTCGTCGAGGACGCCATGACCGGTTTCGATCCCACCACGCATCGGCACACCACCGAGAGTCTGTTCCCGATGATCGGCCGGGTTCGTCGAACCGAGGAGTTGCTGAAAGCCTTCGCATGACCACCATTCGTAATCGTCATGCGAGGAGTGTCCAGTCATGGTGATCGACGTCGGCCGCGACCGTGTTCTCGCCTACCGTGCGGCAGCCCAGGAACTGGCGCGTACCGGAACCGAGCCGGAATCCCTTCGGGTGTTCCGGCTGGGTGTGCAGGACAACCAGTCGGGAGCCGCCGTGTTGGCGTTGGCCGCGCGCTGTTCCGGTACGTTCACCTCGGACGATGTGTTCGACGGGGGCCGAACCGTGCGGACGTGGTCCGTACGGGGGGCTCCTCATCTGCACGGCCGTGCCGAGCTGCCCGGTCTGGCGACCGCGCTCTGGCCGCTCGACGACGGTGACGCGGAGACCAGGCTCGGCAGCTCCGGCCGAGCCGTCCGCAAGGCGGGGGTGTCCGGGACCGAAGCGTTTCGTCTCGTCGCAGCAGCGATGCGCGACACCGTCACGGAACCCATGACGAAGGGAGACGCCAGCGCCGGTGTCTCCCGGCGTGTCCCGGACGCACTCAAGTACGACTGCCGTACCTGCGGTGCGACGCACGTCTACGGTTCCCTGTTCCAGAACGCCGCGTTGGCGGCGGGGATACTGCTCGATCCGCGGGCGAGCGGGACAGTGCTGTTGCCCGACAGCGAAGCGGGCTCGATCCCCGGAGAAGCACGTGGGACCGATGAGCTGATTCGTGCCTACCTCCGGTTGCACGGGCCGGCCACTCCGGAAACGGTGGCGGATTTCTTCGGGACACGTGCGGATCGGATCCGTCGGGTATGGCCGGAAGGCTTGACCGAGGTCAGGGTGGCGGGAAGCGCGGCATGGCTCGACGACAGCGGTACCGAGGAGTTGCGGTCGGCCCCGCCCTTCGAGGAGGTCCGGCTGCTGCCGCCCACCGATCCCTTCCTGCAGGCCAGGGACCGTTCGTTGCTGCTGCCCGACGAGAGTCGTCGCAAGGAGCTCTGGAAATCGCTCAACAGCCCCGGGGCGGTGTTCGCACGCGGGGAGATCCTCGGAACCTGGCGACTGCGTGGTGCCGGGCGGAAACGGAGCGAGCTCAGGACGAGCTGGTTCGAGGGTGCGCCCGATTCGGAGCTGCGAAGCGCCGTCGAGCGGGAGGCCGAGCGTGTCCGCGAGGTGAACGGTGTGGAAGAGGTCCGTGTGGTCTTCGAGGAGTGATCCGGTTGTGACATCGAACCCGTGATCCGATTCGTAACTCATCCGATCGAGAAGGGACCGAGATGACATCGGAAGCCACCCGGCCGGAGCCGCGGCCGCTGAACGGGCGGAAGCGCGCGATCACCACGGCGGGGGTGTTGCTCGCGCTGTTACTGGCCTCCGTGGACTCCGCCATCGTGAGCACGGCGCTGCCCCGGATCGTCGAGGATCTGGGAGGAGCGGCCCTCTACGCCTGGCCCGGTGGCGCTTTCATGGGCGCCGCGGCCGTAATGCTGCCCATAGGTGGCAAGCTGGGAGACATATTCGGCCGCAAGCTGTTCATGCTCGTCGGGTTGACCGGTTTCGTCGCTTCGTCCGCACTCTGCGGAATCGCGGGAAGCATGGTCGCCCTCGTCGTGTTCCGCGCCGTGCAGGGTGTTTTCGGCGGCATGCTGCTTGTGACGATGTTCACCGTCATCGCCGACATACATCAGGGTGAGTCCCGTGCCAGGGCACAGGGACTCGCCAGCGCCGTCTTCGGCATCGGTTCGGTCGTGGGGCCGCCGATCGGCGGTTTCATCACCGACGCACTGGGGTGGCGTTGGATCTTCTACGTCAACATCCCGTTCGGGTTGCTCGCGTTGGCCGCTCTGGTGGCTGTCCCGCACGTGAGCTCCGACGCCGACTGGCGCTCGATCGATTTCCCCGGCGTGCTGACGCTCATCGGCGGGATAGTCCCGTTGTTGTGCGGCCTTTCCGTGCTCAACTCCGCGTCCGGTGTGTCCCCGACCGTGCTGCTGCTGTTCGCCGTCGGCCTGGTGTCGCTCGGTTGCTTCGTGTTCGTCGAGCTCAGAGTCGCCGACAATCCGGTGGTCCCGTTGGGGATCTTCCGCGTCAACCAGGTGACGGTCCTGGTCGTCGTGGGTTTTCTGAGTAATTTCGGGATGCTGGCCGGAAGTTACTACGCACCACTGCTCTATCAGGGCATGCTGGGCACGAGCGCCTCGCAGGCGGGCAACTGGTTGATCCCCATGATGCTCGCGTTGATCGTGGGAAGCACGCTTTCCGGCCGGATCTTCCCCCGGATCCCGCGCTACCGCTTCTTCCTGACCGGTGTTCTCGTCGTGCTGATGGTGGCGCTGTGGTCGCTGAGCCGTGTCGGCCCCGACACGGCCGCGTGGCTGCCCATGATCGCCCTCGCCTGTTGCGGTGCCGCACTGGGTGCGATCTTCCCGGTCCTGACGACGGTCGTGCAGAGTTCGGTCGTACCGGAGCGACTGGGGGTGGCCACCAGCCAGATCTCGTTCTGGCGTGCCCTCGGCGGGCCGGTGGCGCTGGCCGTGCTCGGTGTGTTCGTGGGAAGCGGGATAGGGACATCCGGTGAGCCCGCGACCGTTTCCACCGCCATGAGCGGTGTCTTCCTCACCGCCTCCGGGGTGGTGGCCGTGGCGGCGGTGGCTTCGCTGCTGCTGCGGGAAGTGCCGCTCGGCGGCTCCGAGAAGGCAGCGCGAGAGGAGGCTGCCGGAGCCGAGGCAGCGGGAGCCGACTCCGGGCGCGATTAGTCAGGGCCCGCGAATACCTCCGGTTCCGGGGCAGTGGATACCGGGTCCGTGTCCGGAACCGGGTTACCCCCACGGCTGTTCGGCAGGCAGATCCAACGGTTGGGAGACCACAGTGAACCGACGTTCGGGATTCGATCAGTTAGCGGAGGAGTACGAGTCAAAGCGGGGAGGCATGTCCCGTGCCCGGCTGGCCGCCGACGACCTGTTGCCGTACCTGGCGACCGGTGGCGTGCTCGAAGTCGGAGTGGGAACCGGTGCGCTCGCTCAGGCACTGCGCGAGCGCGGTCGCGCGATCAGCGGTGTCGACATCTCGGAACCGATGCTGCGACAGGCCCGTGAGCGGTTGGGGAGTGAATCGGTCACCCGGGCGGACGCGGTGGCCCTGCCGTTCCCCGCCGACGACTTCGCCAACGTGGTGCTGGCCCATGTCGCCCACCTCGTGGACGACATTACGGAAGCCTTGTCCGAGGCTGCCAGGGTGGTGGCACCCGGTGGGCGTGTGCTGCTGTTGCACGGACATCCGATCGGCGAGGTCGACGAACTGAGCGAGGCCACCTCGTCGCTTCGTCCGCTCGAACAACAGCGGACCGATTCTCCCGAGCGAGTGCGGGAAACCGCCGAGCGTGTGGGGTTGCTGACCGTCTCGCAGGACCGGGGAACGGCTTACGAGCACGGCATGACCCCCGCGGAACTGGCACGCAACATCGAGACCCGACAGTGCCCCTACCTGTGGGACGTGGACGCCGAGACCTGGACGGCCGCGGTGGAACCGGCACTGGAGGCACTGCGGGCGTTGCCCGAGCAGGAACGAACCCGCACGAACCGCTGGCAGGTTCACCGTTCCGTGTTCGCCGCCCCCTGATCGGTCGAACGGGTACCGCCGGAGTGATTTCCGGCGGTACCCGCTTTCGGAGGGCTTCAGCGCGGCAGTAGTTCGAACGCTATGGCGGGGCGGTTACCGAAGCGTTCCCCGGTGAGCTTCGCGAAATTGGTCAGCGGGGTGCGCACGTCGGACATGGCGGGGCCCAACGAGGACAGGTAGGCGCTGTGGGCCTCCAGGGAGGCCACGGCCTGGTCCAGTGTCTCGGTGATGTCCACCGCGTGGGTCGGGTTGGGGGAGCTGGCGATCGCGACGTGCTTCACCCCGCCCCAGGGCTCGGTGGCGAGCTCGGGGAATATCCAGCGGTTTCCGGCGTCTCCCACCGCGTCCAGCAGAGCGCGTCCCGTGTTGCGGTGGTCGGGGGTGTTCCATTTGCCGTTGCCGAAAGTGTCGTGGTGGTTGAACCCCACCACGAGTTCCGGCCGGTGCCGCCGGATCGCGTCCGCCAGGTCCCTGCGCAGCGGGATTCCGTACTCGATGGTTCCGTCCGTGTGGTTCAGGAACTCCACCGAACCCACTCCGACGATCTCGGCGGCAGCACGCTGTTCCGCTTCTCTGACCCGGGCGGACTCCTCCGGCGACATCGAGTCGATACCCGCTTCTCCCCGGGAGGCCAGCAGATATGTGACGTGTTTGCCCTCGGCTGTCCACGCGGCCACGGCGCCCGCCGCACCGAATTCCACGTCGTCGGGATGGGCTACGACGATCAGGGCGCGTTCCCAGTCGTCGGGCATCGATCGCAGCTCGTCACTCATGGAAACAGGGTCGCAAGCTCGACGGGATTTCCACTGGAATCGAGCTGGACCCACCGGTCGGGACATCTCACCGCTGTTCGGTCGGAAATCGGTGACGACGTCCGGCGCCCGATGGGTGGTTCGTCAGAGCATCGCCATCAGTTCGGGGGTGTAAAGTGCCTCCACCGGCCGGACACCTGCCACGGTGTCGAAGTAGAGTTCCGTGAGCGCGGGATCGGCGCCTATCGCCCGCAGCATCTCGATCCGCTGTTGTTTGGCCTGCAGCTGCGCCACTATCAGGGTCGCCTTGTAGCCGTCCACGAGTTCCGCGTCGCGGCGGTGTTCGTAGCGTTGGAGCCCCTCGTCCAGTTCTTCCGGTGCGTCCAGCACGCCTGCGGTGTTCTCCACCAGGTGTTCCGCCTGTAGAAACGCGTCGCTGATACCGCGGGCGCTGATCGAGTCCTTGTGGTGACCGGCGTCCCCGACGAGTGCCCAGCCCGAGCCGTGAGCTCGCCGGAAGAAGTTACGCTGGTCCCCCGTTCCCCGGATTCCCTCGGTCCGTCGCTTGCCTGCCAACCGGTCCCGCAGGGCGGGAGCCGTGCTCTGGATGGTTTCCAGGTACTCGCGCTCCGCGTCTTTGCGTATCTCGTCGAAACGTTCCTGCGGGAAATAGGTCGCTATCAGCGTCGTGTTGTCGTTGGTCGGTACGGCCCCCACCCATTTTCCGGGACCCTCGTACAGCTCGAAGTGCGCCGGGACGTCCTCCCAGTAGTCGTAGTAGGCGCACGTCATCCTGGGATCCCGCACCGTGTACTCCGCCTCCGCGAGTCGGGCCACGGTCGAGCGCATGCCGTCGGCTCCCACCACGAGTGCGGCCTGTTCGGTGAAGCTCCGGTTCCCGTGCTTGGCCGCCACACCGATCACCCGGCCCTGGTCGTCGCGGAGCAGCCCGGTCACCGAGCACTGCTCACGCAGCTCCACGTCGGCCGCGACCGCGCCGTCGACGAGGATCTTGTCCAGGACGCGTCTTCTGGGGGCGTAGGCCTCGCGGTATCCGTCCACTCCGCTGCTTCCGCCTTCGAGGCGCACGTCGGAGACCTCGTAGACCACGGTGTCCAGCGGTGGGCAGTCGGTGGCACGTATCTCTTCCAGCAGCCCCCAACGTCCCAGCCGTTCCACCCCGGGTTGATGGATGTAGTTCGTGGACATGGTGTCCGAGGGAAAAGAACCCCGGTCCAGCAGTAGTACACTGTGGCCCGAGCGCGCATAGAGCATGGCCGTGGAAGCTCCCGCACATCTGGCTCCGACGACGATCACGTCGTACATGACAACCACCCCGCAACATCCCGACGACAAGGTTGGACCCGTCCGGGGAAACGAGGATCTCGGAGTGGCCCCACCCTCGGGGCTTTCGCGGGCTCCGAGCGATGCTGTCCTTCCGTTGCCGGGCCCCGGTCGTTCGCGGTGCCCGGCCGCCGTGTGGCGGCCCGGGGCGACTCCCGGACGGATCGGTGACACCGGAGCAGCCTACGGAACGGTTCTTCGCCCGACTGCTCAGAATTGAGCGTCGGGTGTGACGACGGGAGTTCTCGAATCCTGCTGTTACGCCGCGTAGTCGGGTTCTTTTCGGTGAGATCGTTCCCGCGGTACGACGCGGAACCGGATTCGAGCGTTCCCGGAGGGGATAGGTTCGGCTGTTTCCCCTGCGTCCTAAAAGTCGGAATGTGCGATTTTGAGCAGCGTAGTCATGCCGGGTTGGTTACGTTTCGGTATCGCAGCGAAACGCTGCTCGCCCCAGGCGGCGATGATTTGATTTGAAGGGAAGAGCGCGCGATGCACGCCTTCAGCAAGTTCGGTGCCGGTGCCGCTACGGTTCTCGCCGCGGTGGGAGCCCTCACTGTGGCAGGCTCCACCGCCGCGACGGCGGACACGAACTCGGTGGTCTACTCCTGCGGTTCCGGGAGTCAGACACAGCAGTTCGACGAACGGATCACGATTACGGCTCCCACGGATGCGAGCGTGGGGGACAGCATTGTTCTCGACGTCTCCGTCCAGCACGACAATCAGGCCCAGGATCCCTTCCCCGCGGGTTCCATAACGGCCGAGTTGGACGTGACGGTGGGCGGAGCGGTTTCCGACGAGGTCACCGCCACGGGGCTGACCAACGAGGACAGGGTCCCCGCCGGTGACGCTCCGTTGCTCACGGGTGGTCAGGCCGAGGTCACAGTGCCCAACGCCGGGGATGTGACGTTCACACCGGACACTTTCACGGTCGTCAACAACGGTGTCGCCGTTTCGTGCACACCTGCCGAGGCGGCTCCGGTGATCGCGACCACCCACGTTTCCTGATGTCTCGTCGATAGTTTTCCCGCGCCTGTATCCGGCTCGGGTGGAACCGGCTCACCACTTCGCTCGTGGTGAGCCGGTTCTTGTGTGTGGCGGGCGAGCGTGTGCACGGACAGTGATTGAGCTTTCCCTCGTGCGGGCGAACTGCACGCTTCAGTGGCCGGTGGTCGCTCCATCGGTGGACGGGTCATCCTTCCGGGGTTATCCACGTGGGGGATTCACAGCGGGTTTGATCTCGATGAGGATCGGGAGAGCGATAGAGCGAGCGCAGCGCGATGTTCGTGGCTGTAAGGGAATGCGTTTCACGCTCGTGCGGCTTAGGGTCGACACGCGGAGACGATGCCGCCCGGTCTTTCGAGGAACGTCTCCGGGGAGACTGGACCCCCCGGAAAGATTGGTCTCAACCTTTGCACGATTCCCTCTATCGAATTAAGCCGAATCCCACTACGGTTCTGTTACAGACAGAGCTGTAGCAGCAGCGACGGAGGTTCGACACCGATGAGTCAGCCCGACGGGCAGAGCAACACGTTGGACAACCTGCTCGAGGAGAACAGGACGTTCCCACCCGCAGCGGACTTCGCGGCGCAGGCGAACGCCACCGCCGAACTCCACGACCGGGCAGCCGAGGACCGGTTGGGCTTCTGGGCGGAGCAGGCCCGTCGCTTACAGTGGGACTCCGACTGGGACCAAGTGCTGGACTGGTCGAACGCCCCCTTCGCGAAGTGGTTCGTCGGAGGCAGGCTCAACGTCGCCCACAACTGCGTGGACCGGCACGTCGAAGCGGGCAACGGCGACCGGGTGGCGATCTACTGGGAGGGCGAACCCGGCGACTCGCGCAGGATCACCTACTCCGAGCTGCGTGACGAGGTCTCCAGGACCGCCAACGCGCTGACCGAACTCGGGGTCGGCTCGGGTGACCGCGTCGCGATCTACCTGCCGATGCTGCCCGAGGCAGTGTTCGCCATGCTCGCCTGCGCCCGGCTGGGTGCCCTGCACAGCGTGGTCTTCGGCGGGTTCTCCTCGGAGGCGTTGCGCAGCCGGATCAACGACGCCGAGGCCAAAGTGGTCATCACCTGCGACGGTCAGTTCCGGCGCGGTTCGGCGGCGCCGCTGAAGGCCAACGTCGACGAGGCCGTCACCGACACCCCCAGCGTCGAGCACGTGCTGGTCGTGCGTCGCACCGCGAGCGAGGTCGGCTGGGACGCCGACCGGGACCTCTGGTGGCACGACGTGGTCGACCGGCAGAGCGCGACGCACACACCCGAGTCGTTCGACTCCGAACACCCGCTGTTCATCCTCTACACCTCGGGCACCACCGGCAAGCCCAAGGGCATCCTGCACACCTCGGGCGGCTACCTGACGCAGGCCGCCTACACCCACAACGCGGTGTTCGACCTCAAGCCGGAATCCGATGTGTACTGGTGCACCGCCGACATCGGCTGGGTCACCGGGCACACCTACATCGTCTACGGGCCGTTGGCCAACGGCGCCAGCCAGGTCATCTACGAGGGCACCCCCAACAGCCCGCACGAGGGCAGGCACTGGGAGATCGTGCAGAAGTACGGGGTGACCACCTACTACACGGCCCCGACCCTGATCCGTACCTTCATGAAGTGGGGAGCCGAGATCCCCGCTCAGTACGACCTGTCCACCCTGCGGGTGCTCGGAACCGTGGGCGAACCGATCAACCCCGAGGCGTGGACCTGGTTCCGCGAGCACATCGGGAGCGGCCGCACGCCCATCGTTGACACCTGGTGGCAGACCGAGACCGGCGGCATCATGATCTCTCCGCTTCCCGGTGTGACCTCGGCCAAGCCCGGTTCCGCGCAGCAGCCGCTGCCCGGACTGTCGGCCACCGTGGTCGACGAGAGCGGCACGCCGGTCGGCAGGGGAGAAGGCGGTCTGCTGGTGCTCGACAAGCCCTGGCCCGGCATGCTGCGCGGTATCTGGGGCGACGACCAGCGCTTCAGGGACACCTACTGGGCGCGGTTCGCCGAGCAGGGCTACTACTTCGCCGGTGACGGTGCCAAGTACGACAGCGACGGCGACATCTGGCTGCTGGGCCGGGTGGACGACGTCATGAACGTCTCCGGGCACCGCATCTCCACCACCGAGGTGGAGTCCGCCCTGGTCTCGCACCCCACGGTCGCCGAGGCCGCCGTGGTGGGCGCCGAGGACGCCACCACCGGCCAGGGCATCGTCGCGTTCGTCATCCTGCGCGGTGGCAGCGGCGAGGACGCGGGCGGCGACACGGCCATCTCCACCCTGCGGGAGCACGTGGCGCACGAGATCGGCCCCATCGCCAAGCCCCGGCAGATCATGGTGGTTTCCGAGCTGCCCAAGACCCGGTCCGGCAAGATCATGCGCAGGCTGTTGCGCGACGTGGCGGAGAACCGTCAGGTCGGGGACGTCTCCACCCTCGCCGATTCGAGCGTCATGGATCAGATCAGTGCCGGGATGAAGTCCGGAGGCGACGACTGAGGGAAGTCCGCAGCGGCTCGGTTTTCCAACCCGCTCCTGTTGCGGAACCTCTCGTGCGGCTCTCGCTGCGGGTGCCCCGACATCGGGTAGCTGACCTACACAACGTCGGGACCGTCCTCGCGAGAGCCGTACGAGAGAACCCGCGGCGGTGCAGGCTGCGAGGGTGGCCGGAGTTCGGCCTGTGGGAGTGATAGGAGTCGCGACTCGCGAGGGTGGTGGGAGTCCGACCCTCGTCGGCGCCACCGGCGCGGCGATTTCGCGAGAAATCGACGCCGCTCTCGCACCGGCAGTTGAGCGGTAGGGCAGCCCGGGACCTTCGGTGTCCGATAAGTTCCGTCAGGGCGGTTCGTCCCGATCCGGGCCCGCCTCGCCGAGCGGGGTGGAACCGCCGGAACACCTTCCGCGAGAGACGATCCCGGATGCCGCTCGATTTTTCTCACATCCCGGATGTTCACCCGCCTGCCCCCGAATGATTGATCCAGGGGTCCGCATTCGAGTGATCCACCGAAACCCCAGTTCACAGCGGGTTCAGTTGTGGATTAACAACTTTTTCCCCGGTTGGCAACCCCCGGCCCCGTCGTCGCCCCGCCGGCGTCGCCATGCCGGTCTCGACGGGGCGGAACGGACGTTCTCCCGTGTTAAGCTCAGCCGCGGGGCGAGCCGGAAAACGGTCATTGTGGAGTACGTGACGTAACAATCTCAGGAGCACCTCCGTGGCGAAATCGCAGCGCAACCGATCAAAACGGTCCGGCGCCCCGGAGGCTCGGGGGTTCGACTTCGGTTCGTACCTGCGAAACGAAACCGTCGGTGGCATGTTCATGCTCGCTGCCACGGTGGTCGCGCTGGTAGCCGCCAACTCCCCGGTATCGCACCTTTACGCGGCGGTTCGTGACTTCACGATCGGTCCGCACTTCCTGCACCTGGACCTCACCGTGGGGGAGTGGGCCAAGGACGGTCTGCTGGCCATCTTCTTCTTCGTGGCAGGACTGGAGCTCAAGCGCGAGCTGGTCCTGGGTGACCTGGCCGACCGCAAGAAGGCCACGCTGCCGGTGCTCGCCGCGCTCGGCGGCATGGTCGTGCCCGCCGTGCTGGCTGTCGCCATCGGACACGGTGCGCCCGGCGCCGCCCAGGCGTGGGCGATCCCGGTGGCCACCGACATCGCCTTCGCGCTCGGTGTGCTCTCCCTGACGGCCTCGGCCATGCCCACCACCGCCCGCGTCTTCCTGCTCAGCCTCGCCGTGGTGGACGACCTGGGGGCCATCATCGTCATCGCGGTGCTGTTCACCAGCGGGATGAACCTGATCGCGCTGCTGGTGGCGGTGCTGCTCTGCGTGGGTTACTGGTACGCCCAGCACCGCCGCATTCGGACCTCGTGGCTCTACGTGCCGCTGGCTGTGGCCGCCTGGGTCGCGGTGCACAGCAGCGGAGTGCACGCCACGATCGCCGGTGTGGCGCTCGGCCTGCTCACCAGGGTTCGTCCCGATCCCTACGAACAGGCATCGCCCTCGATGCGGCTGGAACACCGGTTGCAACCGTGGTCGGCTGCCCTGGTGGTGCCCGTGTTCGCGTTGTTCGCCGCCGGTGTCCCGGTCGGGCTGGACGCGCTCAGCAACGTCTTCCAGGACCGGATCGCGATCGCGGTCATGGTCGGGTTGGTGGTCGGCAAGCTGATCGGGATCTTCGGTACCTCGTTCGTCGCCATCAAGCTCGGGTTCGGCAGTCCCCCGCAGGGGGTCACCTGGAGTGACCTGTTCGCACTGGCGATGCTGGGTGGTGTCGGCTTCACCGTCAGCCTGCTGATCGCCGATCTCTCGCTGGCGGGGGCGGCGGCCGACCGGGCCAAGGCAGCCGTGCTGATCGCTTCCGCGGTCGCCTCGATCGTGGCCACGTTGATGCTGGTCTTCCGCAAGCAGCACAGCTCCACGGCTCACACGACCTGAGCTTCTGGTTTTCCCCGGTCGTTTCGCGTGGCGGTGCTGGTGGCGTCAATTTCTCGCGAAATCTTCGCGCCGGTGCTGCGGTGCGCTCCTGCGGGTGTCGATTTCTCGCGAAATCGCCGTGCCCGTTCGACGCAGACCGAGCCCCGAGCACCCTCGCCACCGGCACCGCCGCGGGTTCTCTCGTGCGGCTCTCGCGAGGACGCCGGAGACGTTGTGTAGGTCGCTACCCGATGTCGCCGGACCCGCAGCGAGAGCCGTGCGAGAGGTTCCGCCAGCCGAGTGCCCTCGTAAACCGAGGTGACCCACTCAAGCAAGGGCGCGTCACTGCGTGGGTGTTGTTCGCTCGTGGCACGATAACGAGCGTGAACAGCTCCCAGAACAAACAACACGACGGGGCCGGCACCACCGCCGAGTCGGCCGTGACCTCGATTCCGTTGTCCGAAGAGGGCACCGGTTCCGGAGGCGAGCAGTCCATCGGCTCCCTGGGGCGGGACGTCGCCACGCATCTGTCCTCGTTGGTGCGTGGTGAGCTGGAGCTGGCCAAGGCCGAGATCTCGAATGAGGCTCGCAAGGCCCTCAAGGGCAGTGTCTACTTCGTCCTGGCACTGACGGTGCTGGCCTTCAGCAGCTTTTTCCTGTTCTTCACCCTCGCCGAGGGGCTCCACGCGCTCGGACTGTGGCGCTGGGCCTCCTTCGGCATCGTGTTCCTGGTCATGCTGCTGGTGACCATCGTACTGGCCCTGTTCGGCTACCGGCGCGTGCGCAAGATATCGGCCCCCAGGCGAACGATGGACTCGTTGCGCGAGACCGCGCAGCTGCGCCACCGGCACTCGCAGGACTCCGCCGAGCGGCCTCAGCCTTCCGAATGAGGCCCGCCGCGCGTGGCCCGTGTCCGTCCGGAGACGGGCGCACCCGCGGGGCGACCGCCCCCTCGGCCCGGCGCGTCCTCCGGATCACTCGGTGCAAACACCGGTCGCCACCTCCGACGACAGGGTGGGTGCCGCTGCCACCTCGTCGGCCACCTCGGACGCGGTCAGCGCGAACCCGGTATTCGGATCGTCGACGGCGGCACCGAACACCAGGCCGACCACTTCACCGTCCGGGTTGATGAGTGGACCTCCGGAGTTGCCGCTCTGCACCTGGGCGCGCACGGTGTACACATCGCGCGTCACCGTGTCCTCGCCGTAGATGTTCGGCCCGCGCAGGTCGATCCGCTCCCGGACCCTGCCCGCCGAGGCGGTGTAGGGGCCGTCCAGCGGGTAACCGAGCACGATCACGTTCGTGCCGGAGTTCGCGGGCTGTGAGACGAACTCCAACGGCTCCGCGTCCAGCGCGGGAACGGACAGCACGGCCACGTCCTCCTCCTCGTCGAAGAGCACCACGTTGGCCGCGAAGCGCCCCCGGCCGATCTCCACGAACACGCTGTCGGTGCCCGCGACCACGTGGGCGTTGGTGACCACTCTGTTCGGGGCCACGACGAAGCCGGTTCCCTCCAGTGCGCGTCCGCACTCCGGAGCCCTGCCGCGTATCTTGACGATGCTGGGGCGGAGATCCCGCACCACCTCGCTGCGTGCCAGCGCCGGGTTCGGCGCCTCGATGCGGGCCACCGGTGTGCGGGAGAACGGTTGTACCGCGTCCGGGAACCCGCTGACCCCCAGCACCTTCCGCAGTTCGGACGGCAGTTCGCGCGCGGCGTCGGGCATCATCGAATCCACGGTGCGCAGCACGCTCGACCTGCTGACGCTGCCCGCGAGCCCCGGCAGCGCCGAGGCGGAGGTCAGTGGCAGCGCCACCAGCCAGGCCACCACGAACACCGCCACGCCCTGCAGCAGGGCACCCAGCGTGTTGTCGACGCCGATCAGTCTCCGGTGCCCGGTGATCCGTTCCCGAAGTTGGTGGCCCGCCCACATGCCCGCCGTCTCGCCCAGCGCCACGAGCAGCACGACGAGGCCGATCCCGAATCCGATTCGGGCAGCCGCGCTGTCGAGCTGTTCGAGCAGCAGCGGTGCCGAGCGCACTCCGACGATCGCACCGGCGAGTACTCCGATGAACGACAGTGCCGCGGTGACCATGCCGTGGCGCGCGCCGGACGCGGCGGCCAGTACCGCCAGCGCCACCACGAGCAAGTCGACCCAGTTCACCGGTCACCTCGGCTTTCGTTCCTCGGAAGTTGTCCGCGAGTTCGTCTTCCGTTCGGGTGCCCGGCCCGGTGGGCCGGAGCCCGGCGGTCGCTTCGGACGCGTGGCAGGACGGGCAGGCACGGGACGGCTGTCCGAAGTGCCCTCCACCGTCGGTGACGCGCCGAATCGGCCGCCGGTTCGGCGTGCGGGAGAACCAAGGTTCCCAGACCGGCACCGGGATCATTATCCGAACCCGGGATCGTCGATGTCGACAGCGGCCTGCCAGGCTTCGCTCAGTTCCCGCACGTCTCCACGGTTCCACCCTCGTGACCAACCCGCGAGGTCGAGCACGCCGTCCAGCAGCCCGCCGGTGAATCCCCACACCAGCATGCTCGGTACGAGGAAGGCCGGGGTGGTCCTGCCGCCGATGCGGACGTTGAGCCGATTGCTCGGTCGCGTCAGCATCGAGATCGGCACGCGTGCCACGGCCGCCGTTTCCGCCGGGTCCACCGCTTCGACCGGACCGGGGTCGTGCCAGTGGGCCAGTACCGGGGTCACCCGGAAGTCACTGTGCGCGAGGTAGAGCTCGGGCAGCGTCGCGGCCGGGGTGATTCCCGAGGGCAGCACGCCGACCTCCTCGATCGCCTCCCGCAGTGCGGTGTCCACCGGTCCCTCGTCCCCGTCGTCGGTGGCACCACCGGGAAAGGCCACCTGTCCGGGATGCGAGTTCAGGTTGTCCGCGCGGCGCAGCAGCAGCACGTCGGGGTCGCCGTCCCGACCGGGGTCCTCGCCGAACAGGATCAGCACCGCGGCGGGGCGGACGTCCTCGCGATCGGGCGGACGCAGCCATCCCAGGGAGTTCGCGTCCACATCGGCGGTGCGTTCCACCAGTGGCCGCAGCCAGGCCGGTAACTCGTTCGGCTCGATCAGCGGTCCGTGTTCCTCGTTCACCGCGCCTCCAGTTTCCGCTGTACCGCCGAGGCGACCTCGTCCGCGGACTCGAACACTTCGACGGGCATTCGCTCGACCTCTCCCGAAGGAGTGACGAGGTAGCTGGCGGGAAGCGGTTTCGGCACCCGCAGTCCACGGGAGAGCTCTCCCCGCGTGTCGTGGATCATCGGCAGCCGCACGTCGAGTTCGCGCAGCAGCCGCAGCCCGCTCTCGGGGGTGCTGCGTACCTGCACACCGATCACACGCACTTCGTCCTGCCGCTCGGCGTAGTCCCGCAGCGCGGGCAGTTCCTCGCGGCACGGCGCGCACCAGCTCGCCCAGACGTTGATCAGGGTGGTTCCCGAGGCCGTCAGCTCGCCCAGGTCGGCCCGGGAACCGTCGCCCAGGCAGCTGCCCGTGGCTCCCCGCAGCCGCGAGGGCGGCGAGCCGCCCTCGGCCGGTTCGCAACCGGGGAGCCCGGCGTCCGCGCGCAGGGCCGCGAGGTCACCGGTGGTTCGGTTCGTGCCGGTGGGGGCGGGGCTCTCCGGTCGCGTCGGGGTTCGATCCCGTGGCCACAGCGCGACCACGGCCAGCGCCGCCACCGCCAGCACGATCAGGGTCCACCTGAGCTCGCTGCCGAACCGGAACCGTTTCGAGCGCTCCGGAGTCATCCCGCCGACTCCCGTGCGGCGGGTTCACCGGCACGCTCATCCGTGGCGGGGTCGGTCGTGGAACCGGTGGTCACCCCCGCGAGCTCCAGCAGCCGGTCGGCTTCCGAGCCGCTCACGAGTTCGGCGGCCGTCCCCGGATCGGTGGGGCCCGTGCCGTACGAGGGGCAGTCCTTGGCCAGCAGGCAGGCGCCGCAGGCAGGCTTGCGCGAGTGGCACACCCGTCGACCGTGGAAGATCACCCGGTGCGAGAGCATCGTCCACTCCGAGCGAGGGATGAGCTCGCCGACCGCGCTCTCCACCTTGACCGGGTCCTCCTCGGTGGTCCAACCCCAGCGGCGAACGAGCCTGCCGAAGTGCGTGTCCACCGTCAGTCCCGGGACGTCGAAGGCGTTGCCCAGGATCACGTTCGCGGTCTTGCGGCCGATCCCCGGCAGCTTGACCAGCTCGGGCAACGTGGCGGGCACCTCGCCGTCGTGCCGCTCCACCAGTGCGGCTCCCAGGCCCAGCAGCGAGTTGGCCTTGTTGCGGTAGAAGCCGGTGGGTCGGATCAGCTCCTCCAGCTCGGTGCGGTCGGCCCCGGCGTAGTCGGCCGCGGTCGGGTAGCGGGCGAACAGCCCGGGCGTGACCTCGTTGACGCGTTTGTCGGTGCACTGCGCCGAGAGGATGGTGGCCACCGTCAGCTGTAGCGGCGTCTCGAAGTTCAGCTCGCAGTGCGCGTCCGGATAGGCGTCGGCGAGCGCACGCATGATCCTGCGTGCCCGTCGCACCAGGCCGAGCCGGGTCTCGCCGGTGCGCCTCCGCTTCGGTTCGGTGTCGTGCTCTGGGCGGTCTGGAACTGGTTCGGACACCCCCCTAGCTTACGGATCGTGAGTCCCGTCGGATCCCCAACCGGTCGGCGGAGGGGAGCGTCCGGTGATTCCGGGGCCCGATAGATTCGGGTGTGTCCGGCAGCCGCTCCCACGACGTGGGCCGCTGTCAAGCACCCCGGTTGCGGAACGCACCGACGGATGAGCGAAGATTGGGTCACAATGACTGCCTGGTTCGTGATCGTCGTACCGCTTGTGATCATGTTTTTCACGCTCTTCATGGAGCGTGTCGAAGCCCGGCTTCGGCATGTCGCGGTGCAGGAGAACGAGGTGGAGGAGCTGCTGGAGAACGCCCGGCCCGACGAGGTTCGGGCGCTGTTCCGGCAGGGAATTGGACGTGCGCTGGAGCTGTTCCAGCTTCGCAGGGTGGGACGCGCCGGCAGACTACGAACCCGCCGTTCGCGTGACCGGTCGTAGACTGGTCGGTGGTGATAGGCGGCACACGCCGGTACCGCTTCGAGTGACGGTGCCGGTGTCGAGAGCAGCCGCCGCGTCTCAACATGGAGGGACGAGGTGGACGAGACCCTGTCGCGGGCCGGCATCTTCCAGGGTGTGGAGCCGGCCGCCGCGGAGGCACTTACGCAATCGCTGGAACCGGTGGAGTTCTCGCGGGGACACGTGATTTTCGCCGAGGGGGAGCCGGGGGATCGCCTCTACATCCTCCAGTCCGGCAAGGTCAAGCTGGGCAGGAAATCCCCGGACGGTCGGGAGAACCTGCTCGCGATCATGGGCCCCTCGGACATGTTCGGGGAGCTGTCCATCTTCGATCCGGGACCGCGGACATCGACCGCCACGACGGTGACCGACGTGCGGGCGTTGACCATGGACCGCAGTGCGCTGCGGCAGTGGATCGGAACTCGGCCGGAGATCGCCGAACAGCTGCTCCGGGTCGTGGCCCGCAGGCTGCGCCGGACGAACGGCATGCTCGCGGACCTGATCTTCACTGACGTACCCGGTCGGGTCGCCAAGGCGTTGTTGCAGCTCGCGCAACGTTTCGGCAGCCAGGAATCCGGTCTGCTGCGGGTCACGCACGATCTGACCCAGGAAGAGATCGCGCAGTACGTCGGAGCTTCCCGGGAAACCGTCAACAAGGCGTTGGCCGACTTCGCGCATCGCGGATGGCTGCGGCTCGAGGGCAAGAGCGTGCTGATCCTCGATCCCGAGCGGCTGGCGCGCCGTGCCCGCTGATTCCGTTCGCGGAAAGCGGGACCTCGCGTAGTCGACGCCGGTTTCGGCGTCCGCGGCACACCGACCGCCCACTGCTTCGCGCCTGACAGGCGCGGTTGGAGCGGCCGGTGCGTATCAGCATGTCCGCACACCTTCGGTGCTAGCGGTACTTCACGTGGGACGGCCGGCCCCGAGCGGGGCCGGCCCCGCGTGTCCGGAGCGTCCCGCGTGTCCGGAGTGCTCTCACCGCTCCCACTGTTCGGGAAGCCTGATCCGGCACGGCCCCACGGGCCGGTGCGCACAAAAAGAAGGAACCGGGCGCCACCCCCGACGCGGCGCTCCGGCTCCCTCTTCTCGCGTGGTCCGTCCCCCGACCAACCACGCTTTTTCCCCGATCCCTCGATGGTCGGCCCCGAACCAACGCACCGAAGGCTTGTTCTTCGGTTTTCCCGCCGCCGAGTCGACCGCGGTGCGGCTTTGGCGAGCGGTTCCCGATGGCTACGCCGAGTGTTCTCACGATCACCCGTGCGTTGCACACTCTCAGCTTGCGCCATTCGAGCCGCCTTGCCAAGCCCTTTCACTCATGAAGACGTATCGGAAGCGCCCGGGGTTGCGTGTCGGTCCCGAATTTTTCGGTTCTTTTTCGGCGGGGTCGCTTGATCGGGCTGACCTGCGAATTCGTTTCGCGTCACGTGCGGGTGGCCGGTCGGACGGTGAGCGGGATAACGCGAAAACCAGTGGTACTGGCGTACCACTTTCGTGATACTGGCACGCGTGTCCCATTCCGTCTCACTGGCCGACTACCGCGCGGCGCTGCGTACCCGAGGTGCCGCCGCTCCCGTACTGACCTCGTTGCTCGCCAGGCTGCCCGTGGCGATGATCGGGCTGGCCCTGTTGCTCTACGTGCAACGAGTGACCGGTTCCTTCGGCGTGGCCGGACTGGTCTCGGCGGGCAACCTCGTGGGCGTGGCCGTCGGGTCGGTGGTGCAGGGGCGGATCATGGATCGGCTGGGGCCCACCCGACCGCTGCTCGTGGTATCGGCGGTGTTCACCGGTTTCGTCGCCGCAGAGATCGCGGCCGTCGAGCTGGGCGAGGCAGCGGTACCGATGATCGTGCTCGCCGTGGCCGTCGGGCTGACCGAGCCGATGACGGGTCCCGCATCGCGGGCACTCTGGACCCGGCTGCTCCCGCCGGGCCGCACCAGGGACGCCGCCTACTCCTACGAGGCCATCAGCATGGAGGTGTTCTTCATCCTGGGGCCGGGCATAGCCGGCCTGCTGGTCAACACGCCCTGGGCCGGTACCGGACTCCTCGTCGGGGCGTGCTGCATGGTCACGGGAAGCACAGGGTTCGCGCTCACCCCGGCGGCCAGGCGGCACCGGCCGGTGGACCGTGCCGACGCCGTCGGCTCCCTGCTGGGGGCGCTCGCCGCCCCCGGGATGCGCACCGTCGCGCTGGCGGCGTTCGGGTTCGGCGCGCTGCTGGGCATGGTGGAGGTCGCGGTTCCGGCCGCCGCCGAACGCGCGGGCCACGCCGCGCTCGGCGGCCTGCTGCTCAGCGTGCTGTCCGTGAGCTCGGTCGTGGTCGGCGTGCTCTACGGGATGCGTCCCTGGCCGCGACCCATGTACCTGCGGCTGCCCGCACTGCTCTCGGCGTTCGCGGCGCTCATAGCGCTGCTGGCGTTGCCGGAGACCCTCCTCGGGCTGACGGTGGCACTGCTGGTGGCGGGCACGCTGATAACTCCGCAGTCGACCGCTCACTCCGTCGCGTTGGAGGGTGCCGCGCCGCCCGGGACGGCCACCGAGGCGTTCAGCTGGGTCATCACGGCGGTGACGCTGGGCTCGGCCTTCGGGCAGTCCGTGAGCGGACAGCTCGTGGAGGTGGCCGCGCCGTCTACCTCCTTCCTGGTGGCCAGTGGTATCGGGCTGGTGCTCGGCGCGCTGCTCTGGTTCCGCCGCCGCACCCTGCTCACCGAGGACGCTCCGCGCCCGGTGTCGAGCTTCGCCGAAACCCGCTGACCGGCTCCGGCCAGGTTCCTCCGCTCGGGAGGGCTGGACCGGAGCGAACCGGTCAGCGGAGGTGCTGCGTGGTCGCGTAGTTCACTGGATCTCGACGCGGTGCGGCTTCGTCTGCTCGCTCTTCTTCACCCGCACGGTCAGGACCCCGTTGTCGAGCTTGGCCTCCACGTTCTGGCTGTCCACTCCCGAGGGCAACGAACTCCGGTACGAGAAGCTGCCGGTGCGCCTGGTCTGGCGGTGCATCACACCGGACCGCTCCCGTTCCTTCATCTCGCCGGTGATCCAGAGTTCGTGGTCGCGAACCTCGACGCTGACGTCGTCCCGGTTCACGCCGGGCAGCTCGACCTCGAACTCGTAGGCGTCCTCCGTCTCCGCGACGTCGACCAGCGGTTGCCACATGCCACCGGCCCTGGTGGTGCTCCAACCCGGATCGAACATGCGCTCCATGCGATCCCAGATGTCCTCCAGCTCCCGGAAGGGCTCCTGCCAGAAGGTCGGCATCGCCCTGCTGCTCATCGGACTGCGTTCCCCACGACGTACTGGTACCGGTTCAGCCATGATCAGCTCCCTCCATGCGGTTCCGACTGTCGCACCACCGCGATACCCCGCACTCACGTGGGGATAAACAGCACTCACTTGGGGATGAACAGTGACCGATCGGTACTTCCCACCGAGTGGCCCCTCACCCGTGCCCACCGAGTGGCGGAAACCGTTCAGCCGAGCTCGCCGAGTTCGCGCAGGTGGTTCAGCTGCGCCCGCACGGTGCTCTCGGCGGCGGGCCGCACGGCCGGATCCACGTCCGCGTAGACGATGTCCACCACCTCACCCGGGTCCACCACCTCACCCGGCTCGCCAGTGCCGCCGAGTTTCCGCAGCGCCGCCCGCACCTGCTCCAGCCGCTGTCGCCGATGTTCCAGGTAGGTCGCGGCGGCCTGCCGCGCGTCCGGCTGCTCCGGACCGTGCCCGGGAAGCAGCCAGGTGTTCCCGGCGAGTTCGGTCAACCTGCGCAGCGATTCCAGGTACGAGCCCAGGTCACCGTCCTCCGCCGCGACCACCGTGGTCCCCCGGCCGAGGATGCTGTCCCCCGAGAACAGCGCCGCCACACCGTCGTGCTCGGTGTGCAGGCACAGCGAGTCCGCGGTGTGGCCGGGTGTCGCCATGACCCGCAGCCGCACGCCCGCTGCCCGCACCACCTCGCCCTCGTGCAGCGCTCCCGAGCCGAATCCCTCCGCCAGCGTGGCGCCCGCCAAGCACAGCTCCGGGTCCAGCGCGCGTACCGGTGCGCCGGTGAGCTCGGCGAACTCCGCCACGCCCTCGGTGTGGTCGGGATGGTGGTGGGTGAGCAGCACCCCGGTGATCCGGGCCTGCTCTCGTAATGTCCGCAGGTGCTCCCGCTCCGAGGGGCCGGGGTCGATCACGATCCGTTCGTCGGATTCGGGCGCGCCCACCAGCCAGGTGTTCGTGCCGTCCAGTGTCATCGCGTTCGGGTTCCGCGCCAGCAGCACGGTCGCGAAGTCGAGCACCCGACGCGGGGTGCCGGGGGCGGGGTGCTCCAACGTCGACGAGGTCAACTCGTGTCCTTTCCTGCTCGTCCGAGGTCGGGGTCGGGCCGACCGGGGTGCCCTCCGGCGGGTCTCACGACTCCCGGTAGGGCGGTTCCGGTAGCACCACCCGCCATGCTCCGTCCTGCCGCACGATCTTGGGAACGACCTTGTCGATACTCCGTTCGGCGCGCAGCGCACCCGCGACGTCCTCGTGCTCCGCGAGTTCGGACAGCGTCACCCACGTGGGCGGCAACAGCCCGTTGTGCCCGGCGCGCCAGTCCGCCAGCGCGTCCTCGGGGGTGCGCCAGTAGGCCTCGGCGGCCTCCCCGGTGCGGGCGTCCGCCCGCTGCCCCTCGGGAACGGTGGTCACGAAGAAGCGCGTGTCGTACCGTCGCGGCTCCATTTCGGGAGTGACCCAGTTCGACCACGGGACCAGCAGGTCGGCACGCAGCACCAGCCCGTGGCTCCGCAGCATCCCCGCCAGCGACAGTTCCTTGGTGACCAGGGCGTGCCGTTCGGCGTCGTAGCGCGCGGTGTCGGTGACCACGTGATCGGGGCTCTCGCCCGCCAGCAGGACACCGGCCTCCTCGAACGTCTCCCGCACGGCGGCGCAGACCAGCGCGCGCGCCAGGTCCGTCCCGCAGCCGAGCCGCCGCGCCCAGTGCTCCGGCTCCGGGCCGTTCCAGGCGATCGACGCCTCCTCGTCGCGGGGGTCCACCCCGCCACCCGGGAACGCCGTCATGCCGCCCGCGAACGGCATGCCGCGCACCCGGCGTTGCAGGAACGCCTCCGGACCCGTCGGTCCGTCCCGCAGCAGCACCACGGTGGCCGCGTCGCGCGGGGTGACCGGTGGATCGGTCGTCTCCTCCGGGATCATGCCGTCCGGCAGGGTCAGTTCTTCCGGCAGTCGCATGACAGCGACTCTAGAGGTCCGATGCCGGTTCGGTCTGCGGTAACGGCCCGATCAATGGTTCGGAGCCGTGTCCGTGCCCGCGAACCCCTCGGACGCACCACCCCACCGGACAACTCGCCCTCGTGCCCACCCCTGACCCGGTCACAATGAGTCGGGACGAGCGTCATGGCTTCTTGTCGTGCTCGGCAAAAGGCGACAACTTGGTTGTTTTCCATGTGGATGGATTGCATGGAAAACAAATGGAGTCCTTCATCCGTGTGCGAGGCTGTGTCCATGACGTTCGCGTTGTTCTTGCTCGCCGGCTTCCTGGCAGCGCTCCCCGTCTTCGGTATCCTGTTGCTGTGGCGTAAGCATCCGCAGCGGCGAAGGACCTCAGCGTTGCTGCAACTACTGGGTGCCATAGCCCTCTCAGTAGTCTTCTTGCTCGTCGTCGGTGCTTTCATCGAGGCAAGTACGGCATCGACGGCCACGCTCGCCCTGCTCGCGCCGACTACTGTCGCAAGTGCGGCCGTTGCGATGGTTTTGAATCGGATGGTCAACCAACAGGAAGGGACACAGCGGTAAACCGAATTCGCGGATTCGGTTGGTCCTGGAGCGGGTCGCAGTAGACCGGGGTCCAGTCCCTCGTCTGTTTTTCCTTTTGAACCGCTCCCCGAGAGTTGGACTGTGCGATTCAGTGCTGACTGGCGGGGAGCGGTCGTGTGTCCGCCCTCAACCGAATCGTTCGTTCTTCAGGGCCTCGATGAATGCGGTCCACTGGGTGCCGGTGGTGGTGAAGTGTCCGGCGGAGCGGTCCTTGGTGTCACGCACCGCCGCGCCGTCGGCCACGCGGCCGACCTCGACGCAGCTCGTGCGTTGTCCCGATCGGCTCGATTTGCGCCAGTTGGCGGGCATGGGTGCTGTCATAGTGGCTGTCTCCTCGTTCTCGACGATGCCGGCCATGAGTTCCGTTGTGGCGACGGAGCTCAGCGTCACGTTTAGCATCCTTATCCACCGCGAGCCCTTATCCACCGCGAGCCGGTGTGTCTCGACGTCGACTGTCTCGTGGAAGAAGAGCGCACCACACTGGTTCTCGAGCTGAGAACCGGTCTTCGCTCCGTGGGCTCGATGAGCGGGAACAGCTCTTCGAGAGCCGGGGGCCATCCGGCCATCAGGCTCCGATCGGAACCACCCGAGACAATCGGAGCCGGACCTACGAAGCACGCGAAAGCGCCCTCGGGGCGCGCTGTTCCGAATCGCTCCCCGAGGGCGCTGTGCTGTTCGAACTGATGCTGTTCGGTCTTCAGCTCCGGTCTCAGTCGAACCGGTCGGACTTCACGGCGTCGATGAACGCGGTCCACTGGGTGCCGGTGGTGGTGAAGTGTCCGGCGGAGCGGTCCTTGGTGTCACGCACCGCCGCACCGTCGGCCACGCGGCCGACCTCGACGCAGTTGGTTTTCGAGGAGCGGCTCGACTTGCGCCAGCCCTCGGGGGGTACTGTCATTCGTGGTTGTCCTCCATTTCAGCCGCACAGTGAGCGATGAACTCGATGGACTCGGTCGGGTTCATCGCTGCCTCACGGAGGTTAACCGTCGCGTCGCGGTGAACACGGATGTCCCCGACGTTCGACAGGAACGCCGAGCTGCTCAGGTGTTCTATGTGCACAACTGGCGCAGCTTTGGCGAAATCGAAAAGCATGAACGGTCCGACGTGCGCCGGTGTCCACGTGCCCGTATCCGGTAGGACGCGCACGGTGACGTTGTCCAACTCGGCTGTTTTCATGATGTGCCTGAGTTGGTCGGCCATGACCGTGCTGCCGCCTATCGGCCGACGGAGAGCGTCTTCGAGGATGATCGCCGTGAGTTCTGCCGGTTTCGTACGTGTGAGTACATCGCGCCGTCCGATTCGCATGGCGACCAGACGTTCGATGTCGCCAGGGGTCTCATTGGCCATGATCGTTCGTGCGTAGTCCGAGGTTTGCAGCAGACCTGGGATGAGCAGTGGCGAAACATCCACGATGTTGGTCGCGGTGCGCTCGAACTCCAGCAGCGTCGTGAGTTCGTCGTGGCCGGTTCCGGTTTTCAGCCAGTTCGCGTCGCCGTAGGCGATGTCGGTCGCCATTTCCGTGAGTCGCTCGCGTTCGGCTTCCGAAGTGCCGTATGTAGCCAGAATGGCTGAAACTTGCTCCGGGGTGGGTGGTTGATCGCCGGATTCGAACCTCGCGTATTTCGAGTGGTGCCAACCCAGTTTTTGCGCCACTTCCCGCATGGTCATTTCTGCTGCTTCGCGTGCTTCTCGCAGTTCAGCGCCGAGAGCTCGAACCCGTGGCGAATGCTTAGCGGTGCGTGCCATGAGACAGACACTAATCTCTGAAACTGGCTCTGTTCCAGGAGATCACTCGATCGAAGTATTGAGCTTGTTCTCCGGAACAAAATAACGTCGCATTAGACAAAGCAAGACAGAGCGAACACGGGGTGTTCATTGGTAGGGAGTGTATTGCATGGCACGCAGATACGACGTGACGAACCCGGGAGCGCGGGCGAGATGTCGCCACGAGGGCGGGGAGGGGTCGTTGTGGGTGTGGATCTCGCCGCACACGCCGAACGTGATCCAGATCGACACCCCGACCGTCTACAACCGGACACGGTGGACGGTCGAGCAGGCCCGGGAACTGTGGTCGGTACTGGACTCCGCGATCCGGGCGAGTGAGCTCTCATGAGCAGCCCGCACGCGGAGATCGCCACCCTGGCGCGGCGGTGCGAGTGGCTGATGAGCGACGCGGCCTTCGCGCTGGGCTGGCGTCGATACAGCCCCCAGCAGTGCCGCGACACCGCCGACGCGCTCGAGGAGTTCGCCACCGCCCTGCGGGAGCACGCCGGCACCCTGCCGTCCGGGGAACTTCCGGACTCCGAGCGGACCACCCTCGTCGAGGGGGACCCCTATGCCTGAGCCGTCACCGGCCGCGTCCCGCCGGGAGGACCTGTCTCGCGGCCATCGCCCGCCACGAGGAGCACGCCATGCCCACGCGGGGCAGGGTGCGCGCACCGTCGTGCGGCCACGGGAAGTGAAGGGCCGGGCCACCTCGAACGAGGTGCGGGCCGACGCGGCACCGACGGAGATCATGCCCGCCCTCGGGACGGGTCGGTTCACGCACTGGCGCGGCACGTTGCCACTGTCGGTGGTGACGAAGCGCCGACCAGGTAGCAGCAACCTACCTGGTCGGCCCGTCCAGCCTACCGCGTCGGACGACTCTCCCCACGGCGAGTTACTCGCCCGCGTGCTGGCCGGGCTCCGCGCCCTGTAGTGCCACGGTCCGGTGCCGTCGACACCCCCGAAGTCCGGCATCGGGCCGTTCCCGCCCGGCCGGTGCCTGCCCCCGAAGGCACCGGCCGGACAGCCAACCCATCGCGAAACACACCCACGACCACGGTTCGGCGACGCCGCCCCGGCCGCCGCGAGCGCCCCGGCCGCCGCTGAACCGTCACCACCGGGCCACTGCCCCGACCGAACCGCTGACGAAGGGGAACTACGTGACCACGCACCTCGACACCGACTGGACGTGGCGAGCGGAACGACTCGCCGCCGAACTCGAAACCCGAGGCGACCTCACCGACCCACGGTGGAAAACAGCCGTGGCCGCCGTGCCCCGGCACGTGCTCGTCCCCGAGGCGTACCAACAGGACACCGGCGGCGCGTGGCACCACCTCACCACCGACTCGGGGAAGGGCCTCGAACTGGCCTACTCACCCACCACGCTGGTCACCGTGCTCGACGAGCGAGATCACCCGCTGTCCAGCGGCACCAAACCGGATCTAATCGTGCGCATGCTCGAAACGCTCGACATCGACGACGAGCACCGGGTGCTGGCCATCGGCACCGGGACCGGTTACACCACAGCGCTGCTGTGTCATCGGCTCGGCGACCGCAACGTCCGCTCCGTCGACATCGAACCGCGGCTGGTCGACACTGCCCGCGACCGACTGGCGGGCCTCGGGTACCACCCCGCGCTGGCCTGCCGCGACGGCGTTGGCGGACTGCCCGAGCACGCGCCCTACGAGCGGATCATCGCCACCTGCTCGGTGTCCCGCGTGCCGTGGTCCTGGGCCGAACAACTCACCGTCGGCGGGGTCGCGCTCGTCAACGTCAAACCCAACATCCAGGCGGGCAACCTCGTTCCGCTGCGCCGGTACCCGGAGCGACTGGAAGGACGCTTCACCGACCGCTGGGCGGCATTCGTGCCCCTGCGCCACCACACCCACGAGCAGACCCCGCCCACGCCACGCTCGAACGCGCAAGACGCCGAACCGCGGACCCGCACCACCACGACGCCACCGAGCCCCTGGTGGGACAACACCGTGGTCTGGCTGCTCGCCCAGTTCCACGGGATCCCCGACGGCGTCACGATCGGGATGCGCCTCGACCCGAACACCCGACAACCGACGGCGGCCACCATGACCGCCCCGGACGGCTCCACCGCAGACATCGGCCTCACCGCCTCCGGTAGCGGCCGATACGAGGTCACCGAAACCGGACCGACCTCACTGTGGGAACCCGTCGAACGCGCCCACCGCACCTGGCTGACCCACGGCAAACCCGACTGGACCCGCCTCGGCATTACCGCCACCGAATACGAGCAGCGACTCTGGATCGACCAGCCCGACAGCCGCGACTGCTGGTTCCTGTAGGTACTGGTTCCTGTAGGCAGCGGAACCCATTGGTTCCCGAGATCGGGAGAACGCGCTCGTGCCGGACAGCGCACCGAGTCCGTGCGCGATCAGGTCAGCTGTCGCCGGTCGATTCCCAAGTGGCGCTCACCGCGACTGGTTGGGGCCGGTCGAACCGATGGGCGGGAAGTTGCCGGTCCCGGGAACGGTCGTGGTCCGGGGGTCCTGCTGTGGTTCCGCTCCGACCGCTTCGTGGGAGTTGCCGGTGTCGCCGGGCGACTTGTCCTGCTCCCGATGCGCCAGCTCCTCGTGCAGCTTCTGCAGCAGGTTCCGCTCCCGGTCGGTCAGTTTGGCGTCCACGGCGGCCGGAACCGCGGGATTGGAGTTGCCGTCCTCGCGGGACTCGGAGTGCTGTTCGGCGGGGTGGTCGTTCTCGACCGGGGCGGGCTCGAACGTCGCGATCTCCGGGGGAGACGGGAAGTCGCCGGGCTCGGAGTACTCGGCGGGTTCCGGGAAGCCGAACGAATCCGCGTGGTTCGTGCTCGGGGCGGGCTCGGGCAGGATGAAACCGGTCTCCTCCGGATCGGGCTCCGGCGGCAGGGAGCGTTCCTGCCGATGGCCGGAATCCCCGTGGTCGGAATCCCGATAGCTGGATTCCCGACCGGACTCCCGATAGCCGGTGTCGGGGAACCCGACCCCGAGCGGGTCCCTGTCGTCCGGCAGGTCCGCGTTCAGCGAGTTGCCGAATTCCGAGGCGGGCCACTCCGTGGTCATCTCCACCGAGGGCAGGTCCGGCTCCGGAGCGGGGGAGTCGGCGAGCACACCGGCCTCGCTCGACTCCACGCGCGAGGGTTCGCCCAGCGGATCGTGGTAGGAGAGCGGATCGGTGAAGCCCTCGATGCCTTCCTTGTGCCTGGTGCCGCCCCGGGCGGACTCAGTGGTGCCGAGTGCGCGGTCCAGCCGCACCTCGTGTGCCACGGCCAGTGCTTCGCGGTGGTAGTCGGGGAGCTCCTCACCGGTACCGAACGCCTCCACCGAGCACTGGATCCCGTGACGGTGCAGCGCCCGCAGCAGTTGGTAGTCGGTGGGGCCGATCGCCGTCGATCCGTCCACCTCGGCCAGCAGCACGCGGCGGGGTACCGCTCCCGCCGCGACACCCGCCGCCGTGGTACGTGCGGCGCACCACAGCGAGCGCAGGTTCGGCAGCCGTGCGGTGATCTCCCGAAGCGCCTCGGAGACGTCCTCCACCCGTTCCGGTTCGGTGAACCGGTGCTTCTCGGAACCGTCCGTCACGTCCACGGTGAGCCGTTCGGCCAGTCCACTGCGGGAGTTGGTCCGCCCCAGGATCGAGGACAGCTCGCGCTGTTCGTCCCGGGTCACCGCGATCCCGCCCGCCAGCAGAGCTCCGGTGACGAACTCGGCGGCGCTGTCGGGTTGCTCCGCCCCCGCGAACTCGCGTGCCGTGTTGAGCGCGTCGTCGTCGAGTCGGCCGCTCAGTGCCAGCAGCAGTTGGTGCAGCCGGTCGACCGGACCGGTGCTGTTCGCCACGTCCACCACGGGGTTCTCCTTGGGTACCTGTTCGAGATGCGGGGCAGCGGGGTCTGTTCGGGACTCGTCACGAGACGTCGGAGTGCGCGGTGCCGGTCACCGGTGCTCAGTTCGAGCCCACGAGTTCGCCACTGCCGGTGCAGATCAGATTCGAGGCCGTCAGGGCGCGCTCGTGGTACTCGGGGGGATCGATGTTCGTCGGAAGCGCCTCCACCATGGGAGTGTGGTTGCCGAGCGCGCGCAGGATTCGCTGGATCTCACCGGCCAGTTCCACGGGGTTCCCGCCGGTGTTGACCAGTATCACGCGCTGCTCCGGCTCCGAGCTCGACGCGATGGTGTCGCGGCGCCAGCTGTCGCGGACCTCGCCCACGTCGGACCGCCCGCGCAGCGTCGCTCCCAGCACGAGCGCGGTGGAGTCGCCCTTGTCGTCGCCGGGAGCCGCCGCCGTGAACGTGTGACGTCGTCGCGGCGTGCCCTCCTCCGGAAGTATCGCTCCCACCGCGGCCGGATCGGCCCCCATCGGCAGCAGGGCTTCGGAGAGCAGCCGGTGGTCGCCGTCGGTCAGGCCGATGCGCTCCCGGACCAGCTGCTTCGGCAGCGAGACGGCCATCACGTCCCCGGCGTCGCCCGCCAGCCAGTCCCGGTAGCGCCACAGTGACTCGTCCGGGATACGGCCCGCGAGTCGGAGCAACAGCTCGTGACACAACAGGCTGGTGTCTCGGTCGGCCACGTCAGTCATCCCCTTCGGGGCGATGCCCCAGCACGCTGCGTCGGACAGTCATCGGCGTTTTCATCCGTATGGGTGATTTTCCCGTGGAAATGTCTGCGATCAACCCGCAGCACGCATCCGGCCTTGTTACTCACAGCTCACTATAAACAGCCCTCACTCGGACGAGTGAGTGCGCGTTGTGGTTCGTCGCCGAGGCGCGGTGCGATGGCCGCACGACGTGTGAGTGGTCGAGCGAACGCGGCCGGGAACAGTTGTCCTCCCACACGGGGTCCACGGGCTCAGTGCCCGTCGGCGATCTCGGCGATCAGCTCCACCTCGACCGGAGCGCCCATCGGGAGCTCGGCCACCCCCACCGCCGAGCGCGCGTGCGCACCGGATTCGCCGAACACCTCCCCGAGCAGTTCCGAGGCGCCGTTGAGAACCGAGGGCTGGCCGGTGAATCCCTCCGCCGAAGCGACGAAACCGACCACTTTGACAACTCCGGCCAACGAGTCCAGCTCGACCACGCTGTTTACCGCTGCCAGGGCGTTCAGCGTGCAGATACGTGCCATACGCCGTGCCGTGTCCGGGTCGACGTCGTCACCCACCTTCCCTGTGGCCGACAACGTTCCCGACACGAGGGGTAGCTGTCCCGCGGTGTGGACGTGGTTCCCGCTTCGCACCGCGGGGACGTAAGAGGCGAGGGGCTTCGCCACCTCGGGAAGCTCCACTCCGAGCTCGGTCAAACGGGCGGTCCAGTTGCCCATCGCGGACACCAATCTCTCCGGGACTCGCCAAACGGCCCCGCTGCGTTACGGAACCGGGCGTTCCCATCCTCGCGGATGGGAACGGCACCGGGAAATCACTCGATCCGTCGTTACTCCTTCGGGCGCTTCATGTAGGCGACCATCTGCTCGCCGGTAGGTCCCGGCAGAACGGCGACCAGCTCCCAGCCGTCATCGCCCCACTGGTCGAGGATCTGCTTGGTCGCGTGGCTGAGCAGCGGCACTGTCGAGTACTCCCACTTGGTCATGCCGCAACCCTAAGTGCCGGCTCCGGGAGATTGTTCCTCGGATCGGCAACCGGCCCGGTCAGGCAGCGGATCGGCCCGATCGGGGCTCGTTCGGAGCCGGGCGCGGTCGACGGTGCGTCCTCCCGCACGGTTCCCCGAGGCCCCGACGAAGGGACAGACAGGACGAACGGACAGGACGAACGGACAGGACGAACGGACAGGACGAACGGACAGGACGAGCGGACAGTGAGCCCCGGATAAGCTTAGGCTGATCGTGTGAGCTCTGAATGGGACCGCGAACTCGACCGGGCGAGGCTGCACTTCGTCAGCGGTAAGGGCGGTGCTGGTAAGACCACAGCCGCCGCCTCGCTCGCCCTCGCGCTGGCGACCGGTGGCCGCCGGGTGCTGCTCGCCGAGGTCGAGGGCAGACAGGGGCTGGCCCAGCTGTTCGACACACCGCCGCTGGAGTACTCCGAACGCAGGCTGGCCGCCGCTCCGGGCGGAGGCGAGGTCCGGGCCCTGGCCATCGAGGCGGAAGCCGCCCTGTTGGAGTACCTGGCCATGTACTACAGCCTCGGCGTCGCGGGGCGCACGCTGCGCAGGATGGGGGCGATCGAGTTCGCCACCACGCTCGCCCCCGGACTGCGGGACGTGTTGTTCACCGGAAAGCTCAAGGAGTGCGTGCGCCGGACCGACACCAACGGGCGACACACCTACGACGCGGTGGTCGTGGACGCACCACCCACCGGCCGGATCGTCCGATTCCTCGACGTCACGCGCGCCATGGCCGACCTGGCCAGGATGGGACCCATCCACGGGCAGAGCGAGGAGGTGGTGGGCCTGCTGCACTCCTCCGACACCGTGGTGCACCTGGTCACCCTGCCGGAGCAGCTGCCGATGCGGGAAACCCTGGAAACAGTGGAGGAGCTCGACGCGGCCGAACTGCGCCCGGGCGCGGTGCTGTTGAACCGCGTACGGCCCTCCCGGCTGGCCACCCGCTCGGTGCTGGCCGCCGCCGGGGGAAGGGTCGACGCGACCAGGATCCGCGATGGACTGCGCTCGGCCGGGCTGGACTGGGACGTCGAGGTGCTCGACGGTCTGGTGGCCGAGACCATCGAACACGCCGGCCGGGCCAGCGCCGAACTCTCGGCCCGGGAACAACTGGACAACACCTCGCTGCCGTTCGTCGAACTACCCGACTACGTCGACGGGATCGACGTCGCGGCGCTCTACGAACTGGCGGAGGGGCTGGTCGCGCGCGGTGTCGGAGGAAGCCGATGAACACACCCCCCGGCCCGGATCGGCTCGACATCGACCGGTTGCTCGACGACCCGGACAACCGCGTCCTCGTCTGCTGCGGTTCCGGCGGAGTCGGCAAGACGACCACCGCGGCAGCCCTGGGGATCCGGGCAGCCGCACGCGGTCGCAAGACCGTGGTGCTGACCATCGACCCGGCGCGCAGACTGGCGCAGGCGCTCGGGCTGGCCGAACTGGACAACACTCCCCGGAAGGTCGACCTGGAGCAGGGCGAGTCCGGCGAGCTCCACGCCATGATGCTCGACATGCGCAGGACGTTCGACGACATGGTCCTGGCGCACGCCGGTCGTGACCGCGCGCGCCAGATCCTGGACAACCCCTTCTACCAGACCGTGTCGAGTTCGTTCTCCGGGACGCAGGAGTACATGGCGATGGAGAAGCTCGGCCAGCTGGTCACCGAGGACACCTGGGACCTGATCGTGGTGGACACCCCGCCGAGTCGCTCCGCGCTGGACTTCCTCGACGCTCCGCAGCGGCTGTCCACCATCCTGGACGGCAGGCTCATCCGGATGCTGGCCAGCCCGGCCAAGGCGGGCGGCAAGGGCATACGCAGAATCGTCGGAGCCGGATTCGGAATGTTCGCCAAGGCGGTTTCCACGATCGTCGGACGCCAGCTGCTCGCCGACGCGGCTGCCTTCGTGCAGGCGTTCGATTCCACGTTCGGCGGCTTCCGCGAGCGAGCGGACCGGACCTACCGGCTGTTGCGCTCCAGCGGTACCCGGTTCCTGGTGGTGGCCGCCCCGGAAGCGGACGCGCTGCGGGAGGCCTCCTACTTCGTGGAACGGCTGTCCACGGAGCACATGCCGCTGGCGGGCATGGTCGCCAACCGTACCCATCCGGTCCTGGCCGATCTGGCGGCCGCGCGTGCGCTGTCGGCCGCCGAGGAACTCGAAACAGCCGGTTCCGCCCCGTTGGCAGCCTCGGTTCTCCGGTTGCACGCCGACCGGGTCGCGGTCGCGGAGCGGGAGAAACGTCTGCTGGCCCGGTTCACCAGGGCGCATCCGGAAGTCGAGCTCGGCAGCGTTCCCGCCCTGGCGGACGAGGTGCACGACCAGTACGGGCTGCGCGAGATCGGCCGCCGACTCGCCCGGGAGTGAGGCCGTCCCGCACCGCGCGTCGATTCCTCGGGAAATTTCCGCCTCGAGACCGTCGTCGCGACGCGACCGTGTTGCTGCGCAGCGCGGCCCCCCGGGCTCCGTCGATTTCTCGCGAAATCGCGGGCCCCGACCGCGGGCCGAGCTCCGACCACCCTGGCCACCGGCACCGCCGCGGGTTCTCCGGTGCGGCTCTCGCGAGGAAGGCCCGACGTTGTGTAGGTCGCTACCCGATGTCGGGCCTCCCCGCAGCGAGAGCCGTGCGAGAGGTTCCGCCTCTCAACCAGCTACGAAACCCGCGCCGCCGACAGTTTTCAGCCCAGTTGGTAGGCGTCGATGTCCTGGGTGTAATCCTCCCGCGCGGCTTCGAGCAGCTCACGCCAGTTGCGCACATCAGGGCGTCTGCGCAGCAGCGCCCGTCGTTCCCGTTCGGTCATTCCGCCCCAGACACCGAACTCGATTCGTTTGTCCAGCGCCTCCGCGAGGCACTCGGTACGGACGGGACATCCGAAGCAGATGGTGCGTGCCTTGCGCTGCTCCGCACCTCGTACGAAAAGCTGGTCCGGGTTCTTGTCGCGGCATGCCGCGTTCACCCGCCAGTCCCCCTGTTCCAACATCAAAGCCCCCAGCTCCTCACTGGATCGTCGGCGACCATGCAACCTCCGGGCCCCCGGCACCGGCCGTCGTGACGTGCCCGCGGCACGCTACGAAACCTGTCGCTAGACGTGGACGCACACTAGAAGATCTCGGTTCCGTAGCCAACCGACTTTCGTGGGAATTTTCTTTCACGCTCATCACATCGGGGGTTATTGACCGTGACAGCGAGTCGCGTAGCGCGACTCGGCTTACCGTTTACCTCGTGCGGCTACGTAATGGCGTGCTCAAGCTGTTCGGTCTGTGTGTGCTGGCCGGTGTCCTGGTCGCCGGCATGGTGTTCCCCGCGGCGGGAGCACTCGGGGTGATATCCAATCGTGCCGGCGACGCGGTGAACCGGATCTCCACCGAACTGCTCACCGAACAACCACCCCTGGTCTCGACGGTGAAGGATCGGAAGGGCAATCCGATCGCCTATCTGTACGAGCAGTACCGGACACCGGCCACCTCCGACGAGATCGCCGACACGATGAAAGCGGCGATGGTGGCCATCGAGGACCAGCGGTACTACGAACACGAAGGTGTGGACTGGCCGGGCACGGTGCGTGCTTTCGTCAGCAACCAGGTGGCGGGCAGGATCACCCAGGGCGCCTCCACGATCACCCAGCAGTACGTCAAGAACTACCTGGTGCACGTCACCGCGGCGGGAGATCCCGTCAAACAGGCCGAGGCGACCGAGCAGACCGTGGCGCGCAAGCTGCGCGAGATCCGGGTATCCCTCCAGCTGGAGAAGCGGTTGAGCAAGGAGGAGATACTCACCCGCTATCTCAACGTCGTTCCCTACGGCAACCGCGTCTACGGTATCGGCGCTGCCTCACACGCCTACTTCGGAACGACGCCGGACGAACTCACGATTTCGCAGGCCGCGCTGTTGGCCGGTGTGGTCAACCGTCCGGGCTCGCTGAACCCGGTGACCCAGCCCAAGGAGGCGATGTTCCGGCGCGGGCTGGTCATCGACGCGATGGCTCGGCAGGGCAGGATCACCCAGGAGGCCGCTCGGGAGGCCAAGGAGTCCCCGCTGGGGATCGAACAACCCATCGACAAGCTGCCCAACGGATGCGTCGGTGCCGGCGCGCAGAACGGCTTCTTCTGCAAGTACGTGGAGAACTACCTGCAACGCGCGGGGTTCTCCATGGACCAGCTGCGCCGTGGCGGCTATACGATCCGGACCACGTTGGACCAGGGAGTCACGGCCGCGGCAAAGGAATCGGCCGAGCAGGGCGTGCCCAAGGACAGCGACCAGATCGCCAACGTCATGTCCGTCGTGGAGCCCGGCGAGAACAAACACCAGGTGCGCGCGCTGGTGGCCAACCGCGACTTCGGTTTCGACAAGCAGCAGGGTGAGAGCGCATACGCGCTGCCCAGCTCCATGGCACCACCCGGCGCGGGTTCGGTGTACAAGACCTTCACCGCGGCGGCCGCCCTGGAAGCGGGCATGGGGATCAAGGACGTCGTCCCGGCACCCGGCTCCTACACCTCGGTCGAGTTCAGCAACGGGACCAACCCCTACACCGTCGGTAACGCCGAGGGAGTCGGAGCCGGTTCTCGTTCGATCCAGGAAGCGCTGGCGACCTCGCCGAACACGGCCTTCGTGATCCTGGAGGAGCGTGCCGGGCTGGACAACACCGTGGAGATGGCCTCCCGGCTGGGGATGCGCCGGACGCTCAACAGTCACGACCTGGCGGGCGTGCCGATGGTCGCCGACCGCGCTCGCGAACGTACCCAGGCCGAAGAGATCAAACAGCGCAAGATCGGCGCGTTCACCCTGGGCTTCAGCCCCACCAGTCCACTGGAACTGGCCAACGCCTCCGCGACGATCACCAGCGGTGGTGTCTGGTGCCCACCGACCCCGATCAAGAGCATCCGCGACCGCAACGGCAATCGGGTCTCGATCACCGAGAAACCCTGTGAACAGGCCGTCGACCGGGAGCTGGCGGACGCGATGGCCGTCGGAATGTCCGACGACACCATTTCCGGTACCGCCACGCGTGCGGCCGGTGCCACGGGGTGGAACCGGCCCACCGCCGCCAAGACCGGTACCACCGAAACCTTCGGGTCCGCGGCCTTCATCGGTGCCACCCCGCAGCTGGCGGGCGCCGTACTCACCTACATCGACCGGCCCGAGTCACCAGGTATGGGGATTTGCCTGGGGAGTCCTCCCACGGTCTGCGGCAGCGGCAACATCTACGGTGGCACCATTCCCGCCAAGACCTGGATGCGTGCCATGAAGACCGCGCACGAGGGACTGCCCGTGGCGGAGCTGCCGTCGACCACCGACCGCTACCGGCACGGCGGTTCCGGGAAACAGGTTCCCGAAGTCGTGGACATGTCCGCCGACGAAGCCGCGAAGAAACTGCGCGAAGCGGGTTACGAGGTGGAACGGCGCACCGTCAGCAGCAGTGAATCCGAGGGAACGGTGATCAGCCAGTCGCCGCGCGGTATCGCCCAGAGCGGCACCTCGGTGCTGCTCTCGGTCAGCAGCGGCTACATCCCGCCACCTCGTACCGTCGCCGCGCAACCGCCTTCCCAGGGGGAGAGCCCGGAGGAAGGCGGAAGCACCGGCGATGGTGAACGCGGGGGTAACGGTCCCGACAGTGGTTCTGGAAACGGCGGGGGCGGGCAGCCGTCGCCACAGCCGCAGGAGGACTCCGGCGGGTGACCGGAGTTCTCCGATCGGGCCCCATCTCTCGGGCGAGCCCCATCTCTCGGGCGGGCTCCAGCTCTCCGGTACGGGCCTCGTGGAGCGCTCGGGTGGTTCCGCCACCCGAGCGCTTCGTGACGGCCCAGCGCTCCGTGCGGGGTGATCGGGGAAAGCTTCGATGGGGTGGGGGTCAGCCGTTGAGTTCGGCCTTCACCGCTGCCGCGACCCTGCCCCCTTCGGCCTGCCCCGCGACCTTGGCGTTCGCGATTTTCATGACCTGACCCATCTGCTTCGGACCCGGCGTCTCACCGATCTCGGCCGCGACCTCGCTCACCGCCTCCTTCGCCAAGCGGGTGAGTTCCTCGTCGTCGAGCTGCGTGGGCAGGTACTCCCGGAGGATGTCACCCTCGGCGCGCTCAGCCGCCGCCTGTTCGGCACGCCCCGCCGACTCGAAAGCCGCGGCGGATTCGTCCCGCTTCTTGACCTCCTTGGAAAGAACCCCCCGAACCTCCTCGTCGGAGAGCTCGCGTGCCTGTTGCCCGGAAACCTCCTCGGCACCGATCGCGGACAGCGCCATCCGGAGCACCCCGGTGCGGGTGGTTTCCCGTTCCTTCATCGCCGCGGTCATGTCGGCCCGCAGGCGTTCCTTCAACTCGGACATGGCCCGATTATCCCGGAGAGATGGAGTGCGGGGCCTCTCGGTTTTCGTAGTTGGTGCTGTAGCGGAACCTCCGGTGCGGCTCTCGCTCCGGGGAGGCCCGACATCGGGTAGTTACTACACAACGTCGGACCTTCCTCGCGAGAGCCGCACCGGAGAACCCGCGGCGGTGCCTGTTGCGTGAGTGGTCGGAGCTCTGGTTGCGAGGGTGGTGGGGCTCGGCCCGCGGGCGTGGTGGGAGCTCGGCTTCGGGAGCACCGTAGGCCCGGCGATTTCGCGAGAAATCGACGGAGCTCGGGGCACGCCGCCGTACCGGGGTGTCGATTTCGCGAGAAATCGCCGCGCCCGCGAAACGGAGTCCCGACGGGGGCGGGAACACATGACCGCCACGCGGCTCGGATCTGTGCGTTCTCGTAGGCTGGGCGCTGTGAACACCTTCGGTCGTACTCTGCTCGCCACCGGTGCTCTCGGGGCCTCGGCGCTCGGTTACGCGGCGGGAATCGAGCGCACGCACTGGACACTGCGCAAGGCCACACTGCCGGTACTCGAAGAGTCGAGTCCGCGGCTTCGGGTGCTGCACATCTCGGACCTGCACATGACCCCGAACCAGACCTCCAAGCAGCGCTGGGTCGCCGCGCTCGACGAGCTCGAACCCGACCTTGTCGTCAACACCGGCGACAATCTGGCGCATCCGCAGGCCGTCCCGGCGGTGTTGCGGGCGCTGGGGCCGTTGTTGGATCGCCCGGGGATGTTCGTGTTCGGCAGCAACGACTACTACGCCCCGAAACCCAAGAACCCGGCACGGTATCTGCTGCCCTCCGGCAAGAAGAAGCGCATCAGGGGAAGGCCGTTGCCGTGGCGGGATCTGCGTGCCGCCATGACGGAACGCGGCTGGCTGGATCTGACACATCGGCGGCGACAGTTGACGGTGGGTGGGGTCACCATTCACACCGCCGGGCTGGACGATCCGCATCTCAAGCGGGACCGCTACTCGGAGATCGAGGGGAAGCCGCCCGCCGAGGTTGGGCTGAGTCTGGGCGTCACCCACTCGCCGGAACCCAGGGTGCTGGACGCCTTCGACGGTGACGGCTACGACCTGGTGCTCGCGGGGCACACCCACGGCGGGCAGCTCTGCGTCCCGGGCTTCGGCGCGATCGTGACCAACTGTGAGTTGGACCGGGGGCGCGCCAAGGGGCCCTCCGAGTGGGGTGAGCACATGCGGCTGCACGTCTCGGCCGGGCTCGGAACCTCGCCCTACGCCCCCGTGCGGTTCGCCTGCCCGCCGGAGGCGACGCTGTTGACGCTGGTACCGCGTTCGCAGCGGTCCGAGGAGCACCCCGCTCACTCCATTACGGGGACCCCTGTCGAATCCGGCACGGGCGTGGGATAGACTTTGTCGTGCCGTCGCACGGTGATCCACCGCGTTGTCGGCACAGCCAGTGGTAACCGCCGATTCGATGGTTTCGGTGGGGTACCGGGGTGTAGCGCAGTTTGGGAGCGCGCCTCGTTCGGGTCGAGGAGGTCGTGGGTTCAAATCCCGCCACCCCGACAACAAGGATCCGGCTGTCGACTCTTCCGGAGTCGGCAGCCGGATTTTCGTTGGCTTACCCGGGTGTTGTGTCCAGCCCGGCTCCGGGCCTACCCGATGTCGGGGCGCCCGTGGTGAGGCACCCCGGAGATTCCACCGGGGAGCGGCTCCGTCACTCGAGCGCGAACCCTCAGTTGTCACTCCCCTCAGTTGTCACTCCGGGTCGCTTCGACCTGCTGGTACGGCACCGCCGCGCTCAGCCGTGCCGTAACGGCGTCGACCACGTCCTCGTGCCGCGGATCGTCGGCTCCCAGCGAAGCCGTGACCGCCTCGGAGATCATCGTGCGCAGCACCTGCTCGGCCGCCTCCTCCTGCTCGTGCCCGTTGCCTTCCTGCTGTGTCGTGGCGGCGTTCTTGGCGTACCGCTGGTGCAGCCGGAAGGTGTGCTTGTCGATGGCCCTGATGAAATCGAGGGTGGTCAGGCTCACCTCGCTGTTCACCTGGGACTTCCAACCGGGGTACTGGCCGGGCACGCGGCTGCCGGTGAGTTGTTCCAGAATGCTGAAAATGGCGTTTCGTTCGTCGTCACGCATGTCTTCTCCCCGTGGATCGAGCAGTGCTTCCAGCTGTTGACGGGTCCCCCGGTAGGCGTTGGCGTCGACGGGGCGCTGGCCCGCGACGGTGGCGGAGCTGGTGAACTGCAGCACGGCCACCCGATTGTTGCCGTAGTCGCTCCAGAAGTGCTCGGGTACGCGTTGGTAGATCTCACTGGCGTAACCGCCGTTGTTGTCCGGGTAGCGGGATTTCCACAGTGGTGGGAATCCGGACAGGTCCGGCCTTCCCAGGCGCTGCCAGTACCACTCGGGCAGGTAGAGCAACGGGGTTCCGAAGCCGCGGGCGCGCAGCTCGCCCAGCAGTTCACCGGTCAGTCGGGTTCCACCGCCGCCCTCCTCCACGTCCAGGATCACCGGTACTTCGGGGGGCACCACCCGGGCGACGTGGTCGGCCTGCGCGGTCGCCGAGTAGTCCTCCCGCTGGTAGTGGTAGGCGGCTACCAGCAGCCCGGCCGCACGCGCGGACGCCAGATTGGCCTTGAACCTCGCGTCGACGAATCCGGTGCCCTCCGTGGCCTTGATGAACACGAACTCGAAATCCTCGGCCCGAGCCCGGTGCATGTCGAACGAGCCCTGATAGTGCGAAACGTCGATTCCGTAGATCATTACTGCTCCACATGAGCTCGCGGGAGGTTGTGCGTGCTCGGGACCCGTCGTTCCCGGCGCTCCTCGTGGGACTCCGGGCATCCGGGTTTTCCGGTGAGTTCTTCTTCTCGATGAGTTCCGGTAGCGCGAAACGTCTCGATCATCCTGACTCGTCGGCGAAGTGACAATCCTTCGACCGGCTTGTATCCCTCACCTGATCGTGTGGCATATCCGGTCGTGGGACCTACCCATTCGTGGGGCACAGCATCCCCGTTGCCGGTGAGGTTGCCCGATCGGGCAGTATCGGTGTCGTGAGCACGTATCCCAGCGCCGAGATCCCAGCGACCCTGTTCGACGACGCGGACAAGGAGGAGCGCTGGCGTGCGCGTTTCAGCGCCCCCCGCGTCTCGATGCCGGACTGGGCACGGGACGCTCCGGAACGGAGCCTGTACGTGTCGAACGTGAGCGGGACCTGGGAACTCTACGCCTGGGACCGCGCCGACGACTCCCACCGGCAGGTCACCGACCGGCCGAACGGCACTTTCCACGGCACGCTCGCCGCCGACGGCGAGCACATCTGGTGGTTCGACGACACTGACGGCGACGAGTTCGGCGTGTGGCGCAGCGAGCCGTTCGACAAGCACGACACGGCAGCCGTCGAGGCGCTGCCCGGCACTCACGCGGGGTATCCGGCCGGGTTGGAACTGGGATCGAGCGTGCTCGCGGTCGGGATGTCCACCGACGACGGGGTCACCGTCTGGATCTCCCGCGAAGGTGCGGTTCCCACGGTGCTCTACCAGCACGAGCAGGACGGCGGCCTGACGGGGATGTCCTGGGACGAGAGCCTGCTGGTGCTGTCCCATTCCGAGCACGGCGACAGCAGGCACCCCGCGCTGCGCGTACTGCGCAGTGCCGACGGGACGAAGCTCGTCGAGAAGTGGGACGGCTCCGGTCTGGGACTGGGCGCGCTGGACTTCGCACCGGTCTCCGGCGACACCAGGCTGCTCGTCTCGCACGAGCGGTACGGTCGCGAGGAACTGCTCATCTGGGACGTCGCCACCGACACCGAGACCGAACTCGACCTCGGCCTGCCCGGTGAGGTCGCGGCCGACTGGTACCCGGACGGTTCGGCACTGCTGATCGCGCACACGCACCAGGCGCGCACGACGCTGTACCGCTACGAGATAGCGAGCGGCACGCTCGTTCAGCTGCCCACTTCGAAGGGCACTGTGGGGGCGGCTTCCGTACGGCCGGACGGCGCCGTGGAGTACAACTGGTCCTCGGCCGCCGTGCCCGGCCGGGTGCGGGTGCTCTCGTCGAGCGGTGAGGACAGCGTGCTGTTGACCCCCGGTGGGGTTCGGCCCCCCGAGTCGCAGCCGGTCGAGGACGTGTTCGTGCCGGTTCCCCACGGTCCCAACGACACGGTGCACGCGTTGCTCGCCCGCCCGGAAGGCGCCGGCAGCGGGCCGCTCCCCACGGTGTTCAGTCTGCACGGCGGGCCGCACGCGGCTGACGAGGACCGGTTCTCCTCCTACCGCGCCGCCTGGCTGGAAGCCGGGTTCGCGGTGGTGGAGGTGAACTACCGGGGCTCCACCGGTTACGGCTCGGCCTGGCGCGATGCGATCGAGGGACGCCCCGGCCTCACCGAGCTGGAGGACGTGGCCCTGGTGCAGGACTGGGCGATCGACCACGGGCTGACCACCCCGGAGCTCAGCGTGGTCGCCGGTGCCTCCTGGGGCGGGTACCTCACGCTGCTCGCGCTGGGGACCCAGCCGGACCGCTGGGCCAGTGGAGTGGCAGGTGTGCCCGTGGCCGACTACGTCTCGGCCTTCGCCGACGAGATGGAGCCGCTGCGTGCCTACGACAGAGCGCTGTTCGGAGGTTCGCCCGAGGAGATCCCGGAGGTCTACCGCGAGTGCTCCCCCATCACCCATGTCGATCGGGTGCGGGCCCCGGTACTGGTCCTCGCGGGGGACAACGATCCCCGGTGCCCGATCCAGCAGGTGCTGAACTACCTCGACCGGCTGGGGGAACGGGAGGTGCCGTTCGAGTTCTACCGCTACGACGCCGGGCACGGTTCACTGGTCATCGCCGAGACCCTCAAGCAGGTGGCCACCGAGATCCACTTCGCCAGGCGGACGGTGGGGAGCTGCTGAGCGACTGCCGATGTGCGGCGCGAGCAGGTCACACGGTGGTGCGTCCGGTGCTGATCGGCTCGTATGCTGCGGTAATGGTCGATCCCCGCTACATCGGCGTGTTTCACGAGGTGGTGCGCACCGGTTCCTACACGGCGGCGGCGCGCAGCCTCGGCTACAGCCAGCCCGCCGTGAGCCAGCAGATGCGAGCTCTGGAGCGAGCACTGGGAACTCCGCTGTTCCTGCGCGCGGGCGGGGGACTGGAACTCACCGAAGCGGGCCGGATCCTGGCCGGGCACGCCGATACGGTGGTCGAGGACCTCACCGCGGCGGCCAACAAGATCACCGCGGTTCGCGAGCTGCGCCGTGGCAGCATCCGGCTGTGCGCCTTCCCCAGCGCCAGCGCCACGCTGGTGCCCAGTGCGGTCGCGCGGATCACGGAAAGCCACCCGGAGCTGCGCATCCAGCTCAGCGAGGCCGAGCCCCCCGACTCGCTGGAGGCGCTGCGTCGGGGGGAGTGCGATGTCGCGCTGGCTTTCAGCTACCCCGAAACCGAGGAGTCCCCCGGAGACGACGTCACGGGAGACGACATCACCGGGACCGAGGTGCTGGACGACCCGATGGTGGCGGTGCTGCAGGTGGCGCACCCGCTGGCCGGTCGTGAGTCGGTCGAGCTGGGGGAACTGGCCGGACAACGCTGGATCGCGGGTTGTCCGAGATGCCGGGACCACTTCCTGCGCTCCTGCGGGAGTGCGGGGTTCGAGCCGGACATCGCCTTCACGACGGACGACAACCTGGCGGTGCAGGGGCTGGTGGCCGCGGGTGTGGGGATCGCGTTGATGCCCTCGCTGGTGCTCTCCTTCCTGCGGCACCCCGATGTGGTCGGCATACCGGTGGAAGGGCTGCGTCCCCGCAGGGTGACGGCCTACGCCTTGTGGGAGCAGCATCGGATACCGGCCACCGCGCTGTTGCTGGAGACGTTCGGCAGGATCGGTGCGGAGACGGCCGCCGACGGCTGAGCGGTGCGATCGTGTTCGCGCCCGCGCTCGTCGGTTCCGCCCGCCCACGTCAGTGGTTTCGATCATAGTTCCGCACAGCAGCGGTGCTCGTTCCGTGCGGCTATAAGCCCGGTTAGTACCCGCCAAAGAATTCGGTGGTCGACCGGGAACCGTTTCGCTGTGCATGGTTTCGGCATGACCACCATGCGGAGCGAGCGGTCGAGCCCTCGGCTGACCGAGCTGACTGACGTGATCCGTGACCGCGTGCGCGCCGGAGTCGACCAGGCTCACACCGCCGACCTGGTCAAGGAAGCACTGCGGCCGTTCCTCGACGTTCCCGGGCTGCTCACCGAAGAGCAACGCCGCGGTGACCCGGAGCGCTATCTGCAGCACGTGCTGCACGTGGAACCGGACGCGAGCTTCTCCGTGGTGGCGCTCGTCTGGCTGCCCGGCCAGCAGACCCCGGTGCACGATCACGTCGCGTGGTGCGTCACCGGCGTGTACCAGGGTGCCGAGAGCGAACAGCACTACCGGTTGTGCGAATCCGAGCGGGGCCTTTACCTGGTTCCCGGGGAGCTGGTCACCAATCATGCGGGGGAGACCTGCGGATTCGCTCCTCCCGGGGATATTCACCGCGTCCGCAACTGCGGCACCGGAACGGCGATCTCGCTGCACATCTACGGCGCCGACATCGGAGAGCTCGGCACCAGCGTGCGGCGGGTCTACGATCTCCCGGTGCACGAGTGAACGAAGTTCTCCGGTCGGGTCGTCGGGTTGTTCGTTCGGCGGAACCTCCCGCCGTGGCGTGAGCGGAGAGCGGCCGTGCCCGTGTTCGGGCGCGGTGGACCGCTCAGGAGCGCAACGCGCGCAGCGCCTCCCGGACGTGCCCGTCGGCCTCGCGCAGCGCGTCCGAGGCGCTTTCGACGTCCACCTCACCCAGCAGATGGACCAGGGCGGTCTTGAGCTCCCCTCCCGTCCGGTGCAGCGCCAGCTCGCAGGTTTCCGGCGAGGCTCCCGTTGCCTCGCGCAGGATCCGCACGGTGCGGGCCCGCAATTTGGCGTTGGTGGCCACCATGCTGACCATCAGGTTGGAGTAGGTGCGGCCCAGGCGGATCATCACCGCGGTGGAGAACGAGGTCAGCACCAGCTTCTGCGCCGTTCCCGCCTTCATCCTGGTGGAACCGGTGATCGACTCCGGTCCGGTGTCCACGGTGATCGCCGTGTCCACCGCTGTCGTGGCGCGGCCGTGCGGGTTGGACGAGACCAGCCCGGTCCCGGCACCGAGCGTTCGCGCCGCTTCCAGCGCGCCGAGCACGTAGGGCGTGTTCCCCGAGGCGGCCAGGCCGAGCACGAAATCGTCCGCGGTGGCGTTCCGCTCGATCGCGTTCGCCCCGGCAGCGGCGTCGTCCTCGGCGTTCTCCACCGCCTCGCGCAGCGCGGGTTCGCCACCGGCGAGGTGCGCCACGAACCAGCCCTCCGGCAGGTTGAAGGTCGGGACGAGTTCGGCGGCGTCCAGCACGGCCAGTCTCCCGGAGGTCCCGGCGCCGACGTAGTGCACCCTGCCGTTCGATTCCAGCGCTTTCACCGCGAGGTCGACGGCGTGCGCCAACTCGGGCAGCGCCCTTCCGACGGCTTCCGGCACCGAGCGGTCCTCGGTGTTGAGCCGTTGCAGCAGGTCGAGCGTGTTGAGCAGGTCGATGTCCGTGGTGCGTGGATTGCTCCGTTCGGTCGGCGACTCCGCAGGCGTGGGGAGGTTCCCGTGCTCGGCGGACCACTCCGTTCGGGAGTTCCGGGGCGCACCGTTTCGACTCACCGGCTGTCCTCCCGGTGTCTGCGCTTGTCGGGACGCACTCGCAGTCGATGGTTGCCGACGGCCTCGGAAGTCGCCTGCAGCGCGGTCTTGGCGTCGTCGATGTGGCGCTGCGCCACCCCCACGAACAGGCAGTCGATCACGGTCAGCTGGGCGATCCTGCTTGCCATGGCTCCGGAGCGGTAGGTGGTTTCGCGGGCGGCCGTGGTCAGTACGAGGTCGGCGATCTCGGTTACCGGGGAGCGTTCGAAGTTCGTGATCGCGGCCGTGGTGGCGCCTTGGGTACCCGCCTCGCGCAGCACCTCCACGGTTTCGGTGGTGGCGCCGGTGTGGGACACCCCGATGGCCACGTCGCCGGGTTCCAGGATGGCCGCCGAGGTCAGCGCGTTGTGCGTGTCCGGCCAGGCGAAGCAGGTCAGGCCGATCCGGTGCAGCTTCTGTTGCAGGTCCAGCGCCACGAACCCGCTGGCCCCGACTCCGTAGACGTCGATCCGGCGTGCCCGTGCCACCGCGTCGACGAGGGAACGCAGCGCGGTGACGTCGAGCTGGTCCGTCGTCTCCTCCACGGCACGCGCGTCCGCGTAGCCGATCTTGTCGACGATCTGGCCGATGTCGTCCGTTTCGGAGATCTCGCTGCCCAGATCGCGATCCCTGCTGGTCGTGCGTGCCGTGTCGGCGGCGAGCGCGATGCGGAGCTCGGGGTAACCGCTCACTCCCACGGCCTTGCAGAACCGGGTGACGGTGGTCTCGCTCGTCTCGGCGGCCTCGGCGACGTCGGTGATGCTGCGGTGCGCGATCGAGGAGGGGTCGGCCAGCACTATGCGGGCCACTCGCTGCTCGGCGCGCGCCAGGCCGGGCAGCAGTGAACGAATCCGGACGAGCGGGCTGTGCTCACCGGATTCGATGCCGGATTCGTCGAGAGTGGCCATGTGGGAAAGTTACTAACATCACTGTTGCTCGGTCAAACGGAGTGGTGGCCGTGCACCGCTTCCACCACCACCAGAATATGCCACCGGCGTCGGTTTCCGCCCCCTTTTCGGGATAGTTACCGGAAGTAGCGGGTACTGAGGTCAGGTTTTCCCACAGCCGAGCGCGATGGTGGTCCTGTCATGACTGGGACTCCCCCTCGTGGGCTCGGGCGGCGGCCTCCGGCGGGCACGGCGTCCCCTGATGGTGCCGCAGTCGCCATTCGTCGTCCTGCCTCACCCACACCGAGCTGCGAAGCGTTTTCAAGCCACCTCGGTGTGCCGTGTAGGTGAGCAGGATCGTGTCGGAGTCGATCCGGACCGGCCGAAGTTCCGTGGCCGTGATCCGCTCCGAGGCGTCGGAGACCGTGGCCGTGGTGATCGTCTCCCGGTCCCAGACCGCTCCGGAGGAACCGAACTCGGTGAAGTCCGCGCACAGCAGCCTCCGAACGGCTTCCGGGGCGTCGCGCACGCGGGGATCGAGCAGTTCCAGTTCGTGCGCGACGACCCTGTCGAAGTCCGTTCCGAGATTCGCCATGCGCGGATCGTAGGTGGTCCCGCCGCGGCCGATCGAGCCGGTTTCACCGGCGTGCGGCCGCTCCGCACTCACATCCGGCCAGCTTTCACATCCGGGTGGTGTGCTGCGGCTCCACGTAGACGATCACCCGGTGATCGCCCGGCTGGTCGTAGGGGTACTCGTCGGCGTCCATGTACTTCTTGGCCATCCGGTTGATGAACGCACGGTCCGGGTCATCCTCCACCCGGGCTACCCTGCCGCGAACCTCGATGTAGCGGTAGGGCTGTTCCGGATCGAGAGCGGAGACCGCCAGCCTCGGCTCCCGTTGCAGGTTCCGGTACTTCTGGCGCTCGGTGGTCTGACTGAACTTGAGGTACTGTCCGTCCCAGTCGATCCACACCGGACTGGACTGCGGCTCTCCCTTCGGTCCGATGGTGGCGATGTGCGCGAACGAGCGCTTGTTCAGGATGTCCTCGAGGTCCTCCGGAATCGCGGACAAGGCGTCTTCCCTCCTGCCGGGTGAACACGGTCGACATCGGCGACGCTATCGCGAAATGACGCCGGGTGCCCGTGTGGAAAAGCTCCGTGTTCTACCCCGTTCGAAGGACTCGGCCGGTTTCCCGCTGGTTTTCCCGACGGGACGGCCCGGGAATCAGCGTTGTGCCACCAGGAATCCCGCGCCGCGTAGCCTGCTCGCCTCGGCCTCGCCGTCGAGCACCGTTCGGCCCCCGGCCGAAAGCCTGATGCCGTCCAGATAGACCCCTCTGCCCACGTACCGTTCGTCCGGTACGAAGCGCCAACGCACCAGTGTTCGCCCGGAACGCCCCTCCGGAACGGTACCGCGCACCCGCCACCAGGCACGGTGGCCGGAACCGGCCAGTTCGGTCACGGGGTGTCTCGGGGAACCCGGCCCTCTGGTGTGCAGCCGCACCGGGTGCCACGAGGTTCCGTCGTCGTCGCTGTACTCCACCAGCAACCTGTCGGCGCCGTCGGTGTCCCGCTGGGTGTCCACGAACGCCCCGAACGAGACCCGAAGTCGGCCGTCGGTCGCCACGGGGTCGGTGGTCAGCGTGGCTTCCCCCTTCGAGATGCCGCCACCGGTGAACCAGGCGGTCGGGCCGTGCCGCGGCTCCACGGCCATGGAGCGGGCCAGACCCTGTGCCAGCGCCACCCGCGCAGGGTTGTTCGAACCCCACTCCCGCGATGGGTGGACGCGGTTGGTCAGCAGGATCGCCATCGAACGCGACCGCGGATCGAGCACCATCGAGGTCCCCGTGTATCCCGTGTGCCCCGCACTGCGTGGGCCGGTCAGCCCGGCCATGTACCACCGCTGTTCCAGCTCGAAGCCGAGTCCGTGCGAGTGCTCCGGGAACTCGGTGTTGTAGTCGGTCAGCATCAGCTCCACGCTGCGCTCGCGCAGGATGCGCTCGCCGCCGTAGCTTCCGCCGTTGAGGATCGCCTGCCCGAGCACGGCCAGGTCCTCCGCCGTGCCGAAGACTCCCGCGTGGCCCGCTATTCCCCCCAGCGACCAGGCGTTCTCGTCGTGCACCCTGCCACGCACCATGCCGCGCGGCGGATCGCTCTGGAATTCCGTGGCCGCGATCCGGTGCAGCTTCGAGCGCGGCGGCAGGTAGCCCGTGTCGGTCATGCCCAGCGGTTCGGTGATTCCCCGGGAGACCACGCTGTCCAATCGCCGTCCGGTCACCCGTTCGAGCAGTTCACCGAGCACGATCATGTTCGGATCGGAGTAGTTGTAGGTGCTGCCCGGCTCGGCGACCGGTTCGAGGTTCATCACGTGCGGAATCCGCTCTCGCTCCGGCAGCTCCCACAGCTTCACCACCGACTGCAGCCCGGAGGTGTGGGTCAGCAGCCGGCGCACCGTGATCCCCGACTTCCCGTGGTTGCCGAACTCGGGCAGGTACCGCGCGACCGGTTCGGTCAGCTCGACGCGCCCCGCCTCGACCTGCTGCAACACCGCTACGGAGGTGAACAGCTTGGTCATCGAGGCGAGGTCGAAGATCGTGTCCGGGGCGGTTCTCTCCTGCCGCTCCGGGGGGAGCTCGGTGCCCGTTCCGTCGGCGTAGCGCAGTTCGTGCCCCACCGCCTCGTGACTGACCACCATGCCGTCGTGGGCCAGCAGGCTCACCGCGCCCGCGTACATCGGTTTCTCCCGATCCGGGGTGGATTCGCTCCAGTCGGCCAGCCGCGCCGTCGCCTCCCGGATCGGTGCGGGCGCCAATCCGGCCCGCCGAGGTGTGGCCTCGCGTAGTCGCGTGTCCGCGGCGGAGAACCCCTCGTGCGGCAGATCGAACCGGCCGCTCGCCCGGACTCCGGGGGCGGGCGCGGAAGCGCAGGTCGTCACGGTCAGCATCGACAGCAGTGCCGTCACCAGCAGCGGGTTGCGCATCCTCACCTCACGGTGTTGGAACTTCATCGGTTCGGTTCCCGTGGTGTTCGTTCGGCGGTGTGTCGTGCTCTGTCCGGTTCCTGATCCGTTGTTCGTTATCTGATCCGTCGTCCGCTCCCGGTCCGCTCTCCGTGCCCGGTCGTGCCGGTTCAGCGGTACAGCAGGTAGGGGCGGCGGCGCCGCCGGAAATCGGCCAGTTCCGTCTCCCAGGCCCCGACGACGTCGCCCGCGTCCGCACCCGCCTCGATCATCTCGCGCAGGCGGGCGGACCCGGTGAGGTCGTCGATCCAGTGGTCCGATCGCCACCCGAACACCTCCGGGTAGAGCCCTCGGGCCCGCACGAGCATCCGCACCGCCGTGCCGATCGCGTCGAACTCCGCGTCTCCGGTGCGGTAGAGCCGCACCCCGCCACAGGTCTCGTCCCGGTGCTTGGAGAAGGTCGGCACGAAATGGGTCTCCCGGAAGTAGACCCCGGCCGTGCCTTCCGAGTTGAGCCGTTCCGCCCAGCGCCAGTCCACGCCGGGTGCCCCGACGATCTCGAACGGCCTGGTGGTTCCCCTGCCCTCCGAGAACACCGTGCCCTCGAACATGCCGGTTCCGGGATAGACACGGGCGGTGTCCGGCGTGGGCATGTTCGGGCTCGGCGGTATCCAGGGCAACCCGGTTCCGGCGAACGAGTGCTTCCTGGACCAGCCGGACATCTCGACCACGTCCAGCTCGGGTAGTCGCTCGTTCTCCCGCTCGGGCAGGAACTCCGCGTCGAACATGCGTGCCAGCTCGCCGACGGTCATGCCGTGTTGCTGCGCGATCGGCAGTTCACCCACCCCGGAGGCGAACTCGGGATCGAGCACCGGCCCCGCCGCGTGACCGCCCAGCGGGTTCGGCCGGTCCAGCACGGTCAGCGGCACCCCGACCCGCACCGCCGCCCGCATCGCGGTGTACATCGTCCAGATGTAGGTGTAGAAGCGCGTTCCGACGTCGGCGATGTCGAACACCAGCCGGTCGATCCCGGCCTGCCGCAGCATCCCGGCCAGTTTCGCCGTGTCAGCCCCGTAGGTGTCGTACACCGGTATCCCGGTCCGGGGGTCGGTGTAGTCGCCCTCCGAACCGCCCGCCTGCGCGGTGCCCCGGAAACCGTGCTCCGGGCCGAAAACGGCCGTCACCTCGACGCCCTCGGCGGCGTGCATCTCGTCGACGATGTGCGGCAGCCCCGCGCGCGGCCGGGTGACCACGGAGGTGGGATTGGCGATCACGCCGAGCCCGGCGCCGCGGAGGCGATCCCATCCCGTGGCGGCGAGCTCGTCCGCCCCGGTCCGTACCGGTTCGTCGTCGGCTCGTCGTTCGGAGCCCCGCTCGGTTCCCCGCTCGGCGCCGGCGGCCGAGGCGCCGGTGAGTCCCAGCATCGGAGCCGTCACGGCGGAGGAGAGCAGGAACCTCCTGCGGTCCAGTTCACCCAACTCGCCACCTCACCAGGTGATTCCGTGGCCGAACGGATAACGCGGTGTGTCGGGGCGGTCCGGATCGGGAACCGGAACCGGCAACTTGCCCGAGGGGGACACCACACCGAACAGCACTCTTGTCAGGGATCGCATCGACACTTCTCGGTAGGAGTAGGTGGCCAGCCAGGTGCCGATGTCGTCAACGCAGGCCGCGTCGTAGGGATCGCGCACAGCCACGGCGATCACGGGGGCGTCCGCACGGCTCAACGAGCGGAGCAGCTCGCGTTGTGCGCCGCCGGATTCGCGCCAGGCACCGTTGGTCAGCACGATCGTCACGTCGTGCCGTCCGGCGCGGTCGACAGCCTCGCCGATCAGTCGGTCGTCCGGCGAGTCGCCGGTTCGCAGCGTTTCCGCCATTCGGTGGTGCCGTCGGATCTCGGCGGCCAGGGCGGTGGTTGTCGTTTCGCCCCATCCCGTGACGAACACGCTTCCCACCGCTGCTCGCAGCGGCAGCAGACCGGGGTCGTCGCGCAGCGCCGTCACGGTCTCGTCGGTGATCCGCAGCGCCTGCCGCCGGTGCCGGGCAGTGCCGACCGTCCGATCCACCGCCGCGGTGTCCACCAGGGGAGCCGAGACCGTCCCGCGCCGGTCCTTCATGCTCAGGATCCGCAGCACGCTGCGGTCTATGTCTCGTTCGGACAGCCTGCCCGAACGCACGGCATCGGTCACCGCCCCGATCGCCGTGGACAGGTCCCCCGGCATCAACAGCTGATCGGCTCCCGCCTCCAGCGCCAGCACGGGAACTTCCTCGGCTGGGTGCAGCTCGTGCACTCCCGCCATCCGCAGCGAGTCGGTGACCACCACCCCCTGGAAACCGAGTTCCTCGCGCAGCAACCCGGTGAGAATCCGCCGCGAAAGAGTCGCGGGTTCCCCGGAGGGGTCGAGTTCGGGGAACTTCAGGTGTCCCGTCATCACCGCGTCGGTGCCCTCGTCGATGGCGGCGCGGAACGGTGGTGCGTCCAACCGTCGCCACTGCCGCTCGCTGTGGTCGATTACGGGAAGGTCGGTGTGGCTGTCCACACTGGTGTCGCCGTGACCGGGGAAGTGCTTGACGGTGGCCGAGACCGTGTTTCGCGCCGCGCCCGCGCGTTGGTAGCCGCGTATCTGGGAGCGGGTCAGTTCCGCGGCCAGTTCCGGCGAGGAGGCGAAGGAACGCACCCCGATGACCGGGTTCTCCGGGTTGACGTTGACATCGCCGACCGGCGCGAAGTTCTGGGTGAAGCCCATGGCGCGCAACTCTCGACCGGTGATGCGTGCCGCACGGTTCGCCGCGCCCGGCTCGCGGGCCGCTCCCAGCGCCATGCTTCCTGGCAGTACCGTCGCGGGTTCACCTATCCGGGTGATGGCACCCTGCTCCTGGTCGGTGGCGATGGTCAGTGGAATTCCGGCCCCCGAGTCCAGCGCGGCACGCTGCAACCCGTTCGAGAGTTCGGCGATCTGCCGTGGCTCCCGCAGACTGTCGGTCCAGGAGAAGTGGATGACGCCGCCGAGCCGGAACCGTCGCACCACCTCGGCGGGAGACCCCACCCCGTACTCGGTGCGGTTGGTGGGATGGTCGGTGTCGACCGTGGCCCCGTACACCACCGTCACGAAGAGCTGCCCCACCTTCTGCGGTAGCGACATGTTCCGCACTGTGCGGTGGGCCCAGTCGGTTATCCCCGTGAGCGGTGGCCGGTCGGCTCCTGCCGCATCGGACGCGCCCTGGTGGCGCTGTCCGTCCCTGCCGTCGGCGGCGGCCAAGGTGCCCAGCGTCGCCGTCCCGAGCGCGACAGTACCGAGCTGCCGCCTGCCGAATGTCGCTGCCACGAGGGAGCTCCCGTTCCACGGAACTTGGATTCGCCGGTGGCGGCCGTCGTGGGTTCTGGAACGCGGCGGAGAACCGAACGCTTGGGAGAACCGTGAGTGTCCCACCGGATACCCGATCGGCTGTGTAAGTTACCCACGGTGTGTGAGGCGGTCAACGCTACGCGCCGTGCCGGTGACTTTTCGGGTGAGTGGTGCCACCGCGGCAGGGCTCGCCCCCTGGGCATAATGGTGGCGCCCGCCAGTTCGACTGACGAGCGCCACTCTCCCGGCGCGAACCTGCGGGTTACCAAGCGTGTTCTGACTGTCGTATCCTGCGGGCTCGGCGCCCGGCGTCCCGGTACGCAACCCTGAGAACGACTGTGCCTTTATTCAGCGGCTGCGCGTGGGTTCCCGCCATCGCGCCCGGAGCCCCGTCGGGGAGACGTTGCTTCTCCTCCGCAACGTCCCTGGCCAACCAGGGTTCCGTACTTCCTTTGTAGACCGCGTGACGAGCTCTCGCAAGTCCCGGAGCGAGATCGTCTCACGGGCTCGTGACGGGCGGGCGGTGAACGGGACTCCTCGCGGGGCGCGGGGCGCTTCTCCCGTGGTCACAGCGGGCGCTTCGGCCCACGGAGGTGGGCGCTCCACCGGCTTCACCGATTCGCGCGCCGTCGCCGCCACCACAGCCCGTAGGCCACTCCGGCGGCGACGACCCCCAGCGCCACGGCGGCCGTGGTCACGGTGGTCGCGGACGGAGTGGGGAACCGTGCCCGCAGCGATACCGGGTGCTCGAACACCAGCGCGGGCCAGCCGCGCTGCGCCGCCTCCTTGCGGAGGCCGCGGTCCGGGTTGACCACGGTCGGGTGGCCCACCAGCTCCAACAGCGGCAGATCGGTGATCGAGTCGGAGTAGGCGTGGCACTCCGACAGCGGGTAGCCCTCCCGCTCGGCGATCTCGGCCGCCGCGCGTGCCTTCTCGGTGCCGGTGCAGTAGAACTCCAACTCGCCCGTGTAGCGCCCGTCCTCGATCCGCATCCGGCTGCTCGCCCAGTTCGTGACACCGAGCAGGCGGGACACGGGGGCCACCACCTCCTCACCGGACGCCGAGAGCACCACCACGTCGTCGTCCTCGGCGCGGTGTTCGGAGATGAGTTGGGTGGCTTCCCGGTAGACCAGCGGATCCACGATGTCGTGCAGCGTCTCGTCGACGATCGCGTCGACCTGCTCGACGTCCCACCCGGCGCACAGCGAGGCCAGGTGCTGCCGCATTCGTTCCATCTGGTCGCTGTCCGCGCCCGCGAGCATGAACATGAACTGGGCGTAGGCGCTCTTCAGCACTGCCCGGCGGTTGATCAGCCCTTCCCGGAAGAACGGTTTGCTGAACGCGAGCGTGCTCGATCGGGCGATGATCGTCCTGTCCAGATCGAAGAACGCCGCCCCGCGTGCTTCGCGGTTCTCGGCAGCATGCTGGGTCACACCGCCAGCATAGGAGCCGTTCCGGCCGGAAGCGCTCCAGTCGGTCCGAGCCGGGGCCCGGACCGCTCCGAGCTGGTTCACCGCTCCGGCCGGTCACGCTTGTGCCGCTGCGCGAACGAGCCGTGCCAGTTAACTCTTTCGAATGAAAATAATGCTGGTTTTGAGCACGCAACGTGCAGATGCAGTTGCATGTGAACGGTTCGATTAATCCAAATGCAGGTTTTCGACCAGGAACATTCCTCCTAATGGACGCAACGCGTCCGTTCGAGGATGAGCGATACAGTGGAGGAGGTCCGGTGCACCGGACAGTTCAGCCCAACCCCCCGGGGCTGAACCACTGGCGGCCCTCGTCCCTCCCCCCTGGCGAGGGCCGCCCCTCTTTTCCGGTCCCGTGTTTTCCGGTCCCGTGTTTTCCGGCCCCGTGGTTCCGTCGGTTACGTCCACATCGCCCCGGATCGTCCACAGCTGCTCGATCTCGTGCTGGCGCACCGGACCCACCCGGCCGCACGGTGGACGGGACAGGGAAGTGAGCAAGGTGAACGCGGCAGGGCGTTGGCCGGCACCGGGGGAGAACTCACCGTGCCGCCGAGCCCGCCGCTATCGGGGGTGCCAGTGGGATGTCGGAAGACGCGAAGCGGGGACACACGAAGTCGGGACAAGCGAGCCCCGGGCGCGTGACGCCGGGAGAACCGCTGATCGTCACCGACGATCCCGATCTCGCCGCGGAACTGGCGGGGGTGGCCGCGGCGGCGGGCTGTGAGCCGCGCCGTGTCGCCACGGTACGAGAGGTGGGCGAGTCCTGGCACGAGGCTCCCGTGGTGCTGCTGGACACCGGGGCGCTGGAGGAGTGCTCGGCGGTGGGGCTCCCACAGCGCTCCGGGCTGATCCTGGTCACCACGCGGGCGGAGCCGGAGTTCTGGCGAGCCGCCTTCCGGAGCGGGGCACAACACGCCGTCGAACTCGCTTCCGAGGAGCAACGTCTGGTGGGACTGCTCACCGAACTCACCGAGGACGTCCCGCCCCGGGAGGGAAGTCTGTTGGCGGTACTCGGCGGCTGTGGCGGAGCGGGGGCCTCGGTGCTGGCCGCCGTCACCGGTGTGCTCGCCGCCCGTGCGGGCGGGCACTGCACGTTGCTCGACTGCGACCCACTGGGCGGAGGTCTGGATCTGCTGCTGGGGGAGGAACACACTTCCGGGGTGCGGTGGTCGGAACTGTCGCTGGGCACCGGGAGGTTCACCGCCGCGGCGTTGCGGGAGGCCCTACCCTCCCGGCGGCTCGGTTCCGGCGAGATCGCCACCCTGAGCTGCTCCAGGGACGAGGTGCCGCGCGGCATGACCCCCGATTCGGTGTGCGCCGTGCTCGACGCCGCCCGCAGGGCCGGTCAGACCGTGGTGTGCGATCTGCCTCGCGTGCAGAACGAGTCCACTCTGGCGGTGCTGCGTCGCGCCGATCTCGTGGTGCTCGTGGTCCCGGCCGAGATACGGGCTTGCGTCGCGGCGGGTGGAGTGCTCGACGCCGTCCGGGACGTCGTGCCCGGACAGCTCCGGGCGATCGTGCGGGGGCCTTCGCCCGGAGGATTGCGCCTGGTGGACATTCGTCGTGCCTTGGGGCTGGAAGTGCTCACCGTGATGCGAACGGACCGTGGGCTCGCCGCGCTCGTCGATCGGTTCGGATTGTGTGCCGTTCGGCTCGGTGAGCACCGACCACCGGTTCGTGCCGGCAGGAAACTGCTCACCCAGCTGAACGAGATCACCGGTGAAGTGGCGCGAACGGCTACCCGGCGGGAGACCCTCGCGCAGTAAGGCCGTTCCCCGTTTCGGCTCGCTCGCGGTGGTACCGGCGGGGATGGCCCTCCGACTCTGTAGCACGAGACTTCGAACACCTTTTTACGTTTCGTGTTCGGTTTTCGGTGTTCTTGCCTCGTGTGGACGCGGAAAGATCATCGAATCTTCCGGTCAAAATCGTGCTTCTTTTCGGTTGCGATTCGGGATACCCGGCCGTGGAACACCGCGATCGCTTCCGGTGCCGAAATTCGGCACGAGCGTGGTTGCGAGTCCGTCCCAATCCGGCGATGTCGCCGATTTCGTGGTGCGCCCGGCACTCCGGGGGCCCGACTGCTCGGGTGAGTCCCGCTTTCGGCATCCGGCTCTCCCCAGGAGAGGAAGCGGTTCTCCCAAGGGGAAGGACTCGCTACGAGCCGATGCTCGGTACCTACGGCGAAAGGCGCTCACCGATCCGTACCGGAGTGAGCAAGCATCGGTGCTCGGGAGTGTCCCCCGTGCTCGGTCACGGTGTTTTCCCTGCTTTTCCTCGGTTTCCCCCAGGCTGATCCGTGTATCGTGGTCTCTCTTCGGCTACCTTAGCGTCGTTCGGGACGGTTCGCACGATGGAAGGAATCAGTGCGGCATGGCTCCCGTGTGCCGGGATCTCGTGTGCCGGGCTCTCGGATGCCGTGCTCCCGGGGCGGGGAGTTTCGATCTTCGAGGAAGATTCTTTTTCGTTGATGTCGAATTTGATCCGGCAAAGTTCGGGACAATGCCGGTAAACTCGCCGAAGAGTTCTTGCGCGAAGGCCGCGAATACGACGAGGGGTGCCGTGTTCCGTGGTCACATGCTCGTGGATCCCTTCCGGGGTCACGACTATTTCGGACAGTTGTCGGGAGGAGGTTCGCGGTGTCCGAGTCTTCCAGCTCCAGCCCGCGACCCATGGATGTCACGATCGCCGAGAGTGTTGTTCGTACTGCTACCGGAACCGTGGATTCCGAAATGGTGGATCAGATCGCCAGAGTGTTGGCTCGTCACTCCGCGTTCAGTTCCGAGCTCGCCGATACGGCTGCCAGGGGAATGCTGTCTACCGAGGAAGTCAGCGCCGCGAGTGCGCGTGCACACGAAGTGACCGAGCGTGAGATCCAACGTGTGCTCGCCACCGCGCGGGCGCACGAGACGGACGCTCCGGTGCCGCCGCAGCCGCGTGGCAGGCCGGCAGTGGAAACCTACGAGGAGACCTACGAATCGGAGCCGTCGTTGCCCGCGCAGAGCGCGGCGGCGATATTGGGAGTGCATCCCTGATCGAGCTCTTCGGTCGGGTGGTGGGGCGTGATCAACCGGTCGAGGGTTCCGCCCCACCCCACCGCTCCGTCTCACCGCAGCGCTTCGCGCTCGATTAGCGACCACGGGCCGATGTTTCAGTGCTCGGGCTGGTGGAGCCGGGACGAGAGCGCGTCGATCGTGTCGTCCAGTTCCGCCAACCGTTGCCGGAGGATCGCGGCGAGTCGCGGATCCTCGGTTTCCTCCAGCGTCGCGGCGAGCTCGCCGTAACGGGTCAGCAGCGTGGCGATGTCGTTGCCCGATGTCTCCCACCCCTGCTCGTTCAACTTGACTCCCACCCTTTTCGTGTGAGCTTCGCCGGCCCCGCGCGGGCCCCGTCGGTACGGCACGAGGCCCCGGAAGTCCGGCTTCGGTTGTCACGGCCCGCGGCCGGATTCCTCACCACCGGCTCCGTCGGCGGTTACCCGAACCGAGCGCCCGTCATTCCTTCCCGGACATGTGTGTTCGCCGACCCCTTCGGACCGGTGTTTCGGGAGTTCGTTGCTCGCCATCGCTGTGTGCCGTGAAGAGTCCTAACACGAATGGCCTAACGGTGCCATGCGACTCGTGCTTCGCGGCCCCGGTGTCCGCCGGTTCGACAGTGGTGACTCCTACGCCGGTCGGCTCCTCGTCCTCAGCTGTTCGGTGACCGCTTGTCCACAACAGGCCCGCTTGTCCCCAGGAAGTGAGGTTCGGGATTGGCGCCGAGTCCGGATCGGAGCAGTGTGATCGGTGCGGACGACGACGCGGTGCGGGTGCTTTCCCGACCGCCGGACGGAACTGAGGTGGGAACGATGCGGCTGTCCACCGAGCGAGGCTCCACCGCGGAGTCGCACACGCCCTGCTCCGAGCGGGTGGACGAGAATCTCGTGAACCGGGTACGGGCACGTCTGGTCTCCGAGGGGAGCGACCTCACCGCCCACGCCATAGCCGCCGCCGTACGTGAGGAGAGCGGAGCTCCGCTCGGCGACGGCGAGGTTCTCCGCACGATCCGCCGGCTGCACCGCGAGTTCCTGGGAGCCGGACCACTGGAGTCGTTACTGCGGCGTTCCGATGTCACCGACGTTCTGGTGAGCGGTCCCGACGAGGTGTGGGTGGACCGGGGAGCCGGCCTGGAACGTGCCGGGGTGAGCTTCACGAGCGAGGAGGAGGTGCGCAGGCTCGCCCAGCGACTGGCACTGGCCGCGGGTCGCAGACTGGACGACGCCCAACCCTGGGTCGACGGGTGGTTGCCCGAGAGCACGGCGGGCACCACGGTGCGGTTGCACGCGGTACTCGCCCCAGTGGCCGCGGACGGGACGTGCGTCTCGCTGCGAATTCTGCGGCCGGCGGTGCACGACCTGGCGAGTCTGTGGCGGCTCTCGGCGTTCGACTCCGACACCTGGTCGTTGCTGCGCTCGATAGTGGCCGCGCGCCCGGCTTTTCTGGTCACGGGAAGTACCGGCTCCGGTAAGACGACACTGCTCGGTGCGCTGTTGGGGGAGGTGCCCGACACCGAGCGCATCGTGTGCGTGGAGGAGGCGCGGGAACTCAATCCGGTGCACCCTCACGTGGTTCGGCTGGTGGCGCGGCCGCCCAACATCGAGGGCAGCGGACAGATACGGATGAACGAACTCGTGCGGCAGGCGTTGCGCATGCGACCGGACCGGATAGTGGTCGGAGAAGCGCGCGGTGCCGAGATCCGGGAGCTGCTCGACTGTCTCAACACCGGTCACGAGGGCGGTGCCGGAACGGTGCACGCCAACTCGCCCGCGGAGGTCCCGGCACGGCTGGAGGCTCTCGGAGCGCAGAGCGGTATGGGGCGTCGCGCGCTGCACAGCCAACTCGCCGCCGCGATCCGGGTGGTGCTGCACATGCGCCGTACCGCCCGCAGGGGGAGGCATCTCGCGGGGGTAGGCGTGCTGCACCGGGTCGGTTCGGAAGCCCGGGTGCGGCCGGCGTGGGAAATCGAGTCCGGTTGGGGAGCGGGGCGTCGGCAGCTGCTGGACATGCTCGCGGCGGGAGCGGAGCGGGCCGAATGCTGACGACGCCACATGCTCAGGGGACACCGGCGGTTCCGCTGTCCGTGGTGCTCGCGTCGGCGGCGCTGCTGCTCGGTTGGCCCGATCGAGTGGCCGCGAACAGACTGGCGCTGTTGCGTGGTCCGGCCGGTTCCGTTCCGCGTTCGTGGCCTCGGCCGGTCGTGCCCGTTCTCGGACTCGGCTGCGTTGTGCTGCTCGTGTCGTTCGCGGACGTCACGGTGACCCTCGTCGTCGTGCTGCTGGTCTCGATCGGCGAGCGACACCGCAGGTGGCGTGCGCGTTCCGCACGCCGACTGCGGGTGCTGGAAGCGCTGGTAGCGGGACTGCGGGTGCTGGTGGGTGAACTGGAGGTGGGAACGCATCCCGGTGCCGCCGCCGAGAGTGCCGCCACCGACAGCACAACCGAGGTGAGCGGGTTCTTCGCCGACCTCGCGACCACGGTGCGCCTGGGAGGTCTCCCCGACCGGGAGTTCGGAACCGGATCGCTGCCCGCCGAGGTACATCGGGATGCCGCCCGGATAGCGCGTCGTTGGCGACTCGCCGAGCGATACGGCATCCCGCTGGCGCGGTTGCTCGAAACCGCGCGGACGGATCTGGAGCATCGGCTCCGGGCCGAGCGGGACGTCGGAGCCAAGCTGGCCGGGGCACGTGCCACCGCCGCGGTGTTGATCGCTCTACCCGTGCTCGGACTCGCGCTCGGGCAGGCCAGCGGGGCCGATGCCCTGGGCGTGCTCACGACGGACCCGTTCGGACACGTCCTGCTGCTGTCGGGAACCGGTTTGCTGTGCGTCGGTGTGCTGTGGGTGCAACGACTGACCGGTAGCGGAGCGCGTCAGTGATCCCGGCCTCCTCGGTGATCACGGGCTTGTCGGTGCTCGACCCGCCGGTACTGCCGATGGTGACGGCGGCTCTGCTGCTGTTGGGTGACCGGGCCGCCGCTCGGAGGCTGCGTGGTGTGCTGCCCGCGCGCCGCGCGGGCAGCACACGCGACGTGTCCCACGCGTCGGGTGCCGGACGCGTGAAAGTCGTTCATGTGCTGCGTACCTCGGTGTCGCGGCAGATGTTCCTCCCGGCCGCACTCGGCTCGGCCGTAGGGCTCGGCACGGTCGTCGTGCTGCTGGGCTCGCACGGTCCTTCGGCGGCCCTGACCGTGGCACTCGGCGCGGGTGCGGTATCGGCGCGGGGCTGCCGCCTCGCACTGGTTCGTGGGAGGAGGCCGCCTCCGACTCCGCCGACTCGAGTGGCAGCGGGCTGTGAACTGTTGGCCGCGGGACTGCGGGCGGGGCTGCCGCCGACAACCCTGTTGCACGAGATGGCAACCGAGTTCGACACCTCAGCGGCCAACGGACTCCGCGAGGCTTCCCGAGCACTCGCACTCGGGGCCGATCCGGACGCAGCCTGGGAATCCGCCGTGGCGCGACCGGAGACCGCCGAACTCGCCAGGGCGGCCCGTCGCAGCGCGGGCAGCGGCAGCGGCCTCGCGCGAGTCGCCGAGCAGATCGCCGCCCGGCAGCGAGCAGCCGCACGGGAAAAGGCGATGGCCGATGCGGAGCGAGCGGCGGTCCGGGTGACGGCACCGCTGGGGCTGTGTTTTCTGCCGTCGTTCTTCTGTCTCGGTGTGCTGCCGATCGTGCTGGGGATGGTCCAACGACTCCAGGGCCACTGGTGAGCGGGGGCGTCGCCCGGCGGCAGGACGAACCGGGAGCCCGGGGCGGAACCCGCTCGAACGCACCGCTCGGTTCACGCGGACCGAGCACTCGGAGGAACCGCCCCCTGGTTACCGAAAACCACCGATGTTCGACGAACGGAGTGAGAACATGGCACGAATTCGACGGACGTACCAGTATCTCCACGGGGGGTCGCTCCGGAGGATTCCGGACGGACTCCTCCGGTGCCTCCGGCTCGTGCTGCGCGGGGAGTCCGGCATGAGCACGGCCGAGTACGCCATCGGCACGTTGACGGCGGCCGCTTTCGCCTCGGTGCTGTACATGCTGGTGACCAGTGATTTCGTTACCGAAGCGCTGACCTCGCTGCTGCGGCAGGCGCTGTCGGGGCAGTCGCGTTGACCGGCGGCGCTTCGGGCGGGGCGGTGCGCGCGGAAAGCGATACCCGAGCCGACACCGAACCCGATTCCGGAAGCGTGACCGTGGAGGCCGCGCTGGGAATCTGTTCGGTGGTGGCCGTTTTCCTGCTGGTGCTGGGTGCGATCACGGCCGTTTTCCTCCAGCTCCGCTGCACCGATGCCGCTGTCGAGGCGGCCAGGTTGCGTGCCCGCGGGGACGTTGTCCGCGCGGAACGAGCCGTGGAACGCGTGGCCCCGGACAACGCGCGGCACCACACCACCGTCGCGAACGGATACGTGACGGTCACCGTCGGCGTCCGGCCGCTCGGGGAGGTCCTTCCACTCCGGTTGCGCGCTCGTGCGCACGCGGCGCTCGAACCCGGCGTCGCGGGGGCGGACATCCCGGAAGCCGGGCAGCGCGACGTCCCCGGCGGCACTCCGGGGTCTCCCGGATGAGCTCGGCGGGACGTGCCCGGTCCGGCGGTGACTCGGCTGACCGGGGCAGTGCCACGGTCCCGGCCGCGGTGCTGACCCTGGCGGTACTCGCGGCGTGCTGGATCGGGGTCCAGTTCGGTGCGGTGCTCGTCGCGGGTCATCGGGTGCGTGGCGCGGCCGACCTGGCTGCCCTGGCAGCGGCGGCACACAGCCACGAAGGGCGGCACGATGCCTGTTCCCGCGCGGGGGAGGTCGCACGGCGGATGAACGTCACGCTGACCGAATGCCTGATGGACGGTGGGCGGGTACGGGTTCGCACCGAACTGGAGGTCCCGGTAGCACCACCGGGAACCGGGCGCGTGACCGGGCGGGCGATGGCCGGGCCGGTCGACGATCGGCGGGACTGATCGAAGCCCCGTGCGTTCTCGTTCGCGGCGCCGGCTCCGGCGGCTGGTTCCGGCGGCGAGCTCCGGCGTGAGTTCTCGCTCCGCGAGTACGTCGTCGAACCGGACGGAGAGCCGGCAGAACCGGCCGAGCCGAATACGAAGTCCACAGTGGAGTTCAAACGCGTCGTTCGGATGTGGTTCGTCCGGCTTCGCCCGGAAAGTCCACTCAGTGGAAGACCGCTCGTCACGCGACGAGTGGTAGCGGCGGGACCACTCGTTACCGCTACGAGTTCGGCCGCTCTGTTATCCGGATCACGCTCATCGCCTTGCGGTGACCGGTCGTCGACGCGGGGGTGTACGAAACGCCTTCGCTTGCCGTTATTTGGAGGTACCAGCGCGGAACAAGGAGGCGTGACGAATGGATTTGGCGACGGAAGGTTGGCGCAATGCCTTCCGGATCGAGCTGCGGGTGCAGGTCCTCGAACTGGCTTCGCACGGCTGGCCGGTGTTTCCGGGGAGCTACCCGTCGGCCGACGGATGGGTCGGCCGCGAGAGTTCGACCGATGAGACCGGGCAGGGGCCGCTTCCGGTGCGCCGCGACTGGCGGGAACTGCTGAGCGCCGATGCCGACGACGTCGCCGGCTGGTGGACGACACATCCCTACAGCGTGCTGTTGGCCACGGGGGAGGGAATCGAGGCGATCGAGGTGAACGCGGACCTCGGACGTCGGGCCGCGATCGCGCTGCGCGCGCTGGCAACCCCCACGCCGATCGCCGCCACCCCCCACGGCCGGTGGTACTTCTTCACCGCGGCCGGTCAGCGGTTGTCCGAGGAGCTGGCAGCGGCGGACGGCGTGCGACTGCACGCGGCGGGTAGTTGGCTGCCGCTGCCGCCCTCGACCTTCCCGAACGGAGTACTGCACTGGCGGGTCAAGCCGCGGCTCTGCGGTTGGCGGCTCCCCGAACCGGCACACGTCCAGGACGCGCTGACCACCGGGCTGCACCGGCTCCACGGTGATCGCGTGCTCACCGCCACGGGCTGACAGGGCCTCGTCACCTCGGTTCACCGGGGCGCGGGGGCGGAAACTCCCTCGGCACCAGCCCCGGAACCCGGTAGTTTCACAACAGAATCCGGCGGTACCGGCGCTCAGGCCGGTGCGGCATCGGTCCGTTCGGCCAGCAGCACGTCCAGTACCGCCACTGCCCCCGCCTTGTCCAGCGGTTCGTTGCCGTTGCCGCACTTCGGTGACTGAACGCAGGACGGGCAGCCGGCCGAGCAGTCGCAGGCCACGATCGCCTCCCGCGTGGCGGCCAACCACGGGAACAGCGCTGCGAAACCGCGATCGGCGAACCCGGCACCCCCCGGGTGTCCGTCGTGGACGAACACCGTCGGCTCCCCGGTGTTCGGATGCAGCGCGGTGGACACCCCGCCGATGTCCCATCGGTCACAGGTCGCGAACAGCGGTAGCAGGCCGATCGCCGCGTGCTCGGCAGCATGCAGCGCGCCGGGGATGCGCGCCGGATCCAGCCCGGCGCCCCCCGGCGCGCTGCCCACCAGCAGTTCCTCGTCGAGGCTGTACCACACCGCTCGTGTGGCCAGCCTCCGTTCGGGGAGGTCGAGTGGCAGCTGATCCAGCACTTCTCCGCTGGGGAGCCTGCGCAGATACCCGGTCACCCTGGAGGTGACCTCCACCTCGCCGAGGTTGATCGACAGTCCGTTCGACGTCCGCAGCTGCCGCAGGGTGCGCAGCACCGCGATGTCGGTTTCCTCGCGTGGTGAGGTGTTCCACTCCGGATCCTCGGCGTGGACCAGTGCGATTCCCTCGTCGAGGTCCAGTTCGTCCACCACGAACGATTCGCCCTGGTGCAGGTAGACGGCTCCCGGGTGGACGAGCCCGTGGGCCGATTCCGGATCCACCGTTCCCAGCAGCCTGCCGGAGTCACTCTCCACCACGGCTGTCTGTTGCCCACTGGAGCCGCGCAGTTCCACCGAGTGGTGCGGTGGTTGCCGTGCCGTCCAGTACCACCCGTTCCGGCGAGCGCGGAGTTCTCCGGCCTCGGTCAGTCGCGTCACGTTCTCCCGCGCCGTCTCGCCGCCGAACTCCTCCAGCGCCCGTTCGTCCAGTGGTAGTTCGGCCGCGGCGCAGGCGAGGTGCGGTCGCAGCAGGTGGGGATTGCCCGGATCCAGCACCGTGGCCTCCACCGGGCGATCGAAAACCGCCTCCGGGTTGTGGGCGAGGTAGGTGTCCAGCGGGTCGTCCCTGGCCACGAAAACGACCAGCGCTCCGTCACCCTCGCGACCGGCGCGGCCCGCCTGCTGCCACAGCGAGGCCAGGGTTCCCGGGTAGCCCGCGATGATCACCGCGTCCAGCCCGGAGATGTCCACCCCGAGCTCCAGGGCGTTGGTGGTCGCCAGCGCACGTAACTCGCCCGAGTGAAGTTCGTGCTCCAGTTCCCTGCGTTGTTCCGGCAGGTAGCCGCCGCGGTAGGCGGCCACCCTGCTCGCCAGCTCCGGTGCCACTTCCCGCAGGGAGCGCCGCGCCCCCAGCGCCGCGAGTTCGGCCCCCGCGCGGGAGCGTACGAACGCCAGGCAACGGGCCGACTCGATCACCAGGTCGCTCATGATCCGCGCGGTCTCCGCCCCGGCGGAGCGCCGGACCGGTGCCCCGTTCTCCCCGGTGACCTCCTCCAGCAGCGGTGGTTCCCACAGCACCACGGTGCGCCCGCCGCGCGGGGAGCCGTCCTCGGTGACCGCGTGACAGGTCCGGCCGGTCAGGGTGCCGCCCAGTTCGGCCGGTTCGGCGACGGTGGCGGAGGCGAGCACGAAGACGGGGGCGGCCCCGTAGTGCTCCGCGACACGGCGCAGCCTGCGCAGCAGCAGCGCGATGTGGGAGCCGAAAACGCCCCGATAGGTGTGGCATTCGTCGACCACGATGTAGCTCAGGTTCCGGAAGAACCGGGACCAGCGCGAGTGTCGGGGCAGTATTCCGTGGTGCAGCATGTCCGGATTGGTGAACACCCATCTGGCGTGTGCCCGTACCCAGTCCCGCTCCGTGTTGGGGGTGTCACCGTCATAGGTGGCGGGCCGTCCCCCCGGCAGGTCGAGTCCCGCGACCGAACGCAGCTGGTCGGTTCCGAGTGCCTTGGTGGGCGAGATGTACAGGGCGGTGGCACGGCTGTCGAGCTCCAACCGGGTCAGCACCGGAAGCTGGTAGGCCAGCGACTTGCCCGAGGCCGTGCCCGTGGCGACCACGACGTTCTCCCCGCCGTGCGCGAGTTCCGCCGCTCGCAGTTGATGGATCCAGGGGCGCTCCGTCCCTCGGGCGCGCAGCGCGGTCACCAGCCGGTCCGGTGCCCAGTCCGGCCATTCGCCGTGCCGGGCGGGGCGTTCGGAGAGGTGTTCGACGTGGCGTACCGGGGACCGCTCGGGGGGTGTGCCCGCCAGCACCCTGTCGAGCAGCCGGTTCCCGCCGTCCGCCCCGTACGCACGGTCGCGTCCCGTTGAACTCACGTTCCGAGCCTCGCACAACCGACCGTCGGTGGTGCGCGCAGTGCTGACTCGCCCGGTGAGTTCACCGGGCGAACTCACCGGGCGAGTGCGTCGGGGCCTTCCACTGGGCGGCTCACCGTGCTGTTCGCCTCCCGGGGGCGGAAGGACACGCCCGCGTGCGGTCCGCGGTGCCGACACTCCCGTGCCGATCTCCATCGCTTCAGTCGCCGCACCGTCCCCCTGAACGGGTGATCATCCGGATGCCTTGATCGATCCATGGTGGAAGAATGCGCAGTCCGGAGCGAGCGGAAGATCACAAAGTGAATTGAAGCACTTTGTATGGAAAGGGTCGCGGATACCGCGTACGGGGCGGAGCAGCACCGCTCGCCTCGGTGTGACACCGGTGTCCGAAGCCGGATCCGAAGCTCTCCGGCACGTGACCCGAGCACAACCGAGGAGGACGAATGTCCCTGCTCAACGTTGCCCGGTCCGGGTGGGCCGCGAGCACCGGACCGCGGCCCGCGCCACCGGGCGGTGAATTCGCGGGCACGTCGGCGGAACCGCGAGCCGTGCCGCACGGTGGGCACGTCCTGGCCCAGGAGCCGTCGTCCCTGCTGCGGCTCGACACCGCCGATTACACGATCGTCGGAATCGTACTGGTCATCGCACTGGCCGCTCTCGTGTTCGGCTACGTGCTCATCCGTGAGGTGCTGGCGGCGGCCGAGGGGTCCGAGCGGATGCGCGAGATCGCCCGAGCCGTCCAGGAAGGTGCCTCGGCCTATCTCAACCGCCAGTTCCGCACCCTGGCGTTCTTCGCGGTGATCGTGTTCCTGCTGCTGTTCGCCCTCCCGGCCGAGACACCGGCGCAGCGGATCGGCAGATCGGTGTTCTTCCTGTTCGGCGCGGCGTTCTCCGCCGCCATCGGCTATCTCGGCATGTGGTTGTCCACGCGGGCCAACCTGCGTGTCGCCGCTGCCGCCAACGACCCGACCGCGGGCAGAACCAAGGCGATGCGGATCGCTTTCCGCACCGGCGGGGTGGTCGGCATGACCACCATCGGACTGGGGTTGTTCGGCGCCGCGCTGGTGGTGCTGGTCTACGCGGGACAGGCGCCACGCGTGCTGGAGGGCTTCGGATTCGGTGCCGCGCTGCTGGCGATGTTCATGCGTGTGGGTGGTGGAATCTTCACCAAGGCGGCCGACGTCGGGGCCGACCTGGTCGGCAAGGTGGAACAGAACATCCCGGAGGACGACCCGCGCAACGCCGCCACGATCGCGGACAACGTGGGTGACAACGTCGGCGACTGTGCCGGAATGGCCGCCGATCTGTTCGAGTCCTACGCGGTCACCCTGGTGGCCTCGCTGATCCTGGGAACCGCCGCGTTCGGCACCAAGGGACTGCTCTTCCCGCTGATCGTGCCCGCCATCGGGGTGATCACCGCCGTGCTCGGTGTCTACATCACCAGGGCGCGAAGCGGCGAGGGCGCGCTGGTCGCCATCAACCGCTCCTTCTACATCTCGGCGGCGATATCCGCCGTCGCCTGCGCGATCGCCGCGCTGCTCTACCTGCCCGGTTCGTACGCCGAGCTGACCGGAGTTCCGCCCCGGATCCTCGACCTCGGCGGCAACCCCGCGGTGGTCGCGCTCGTCTCCGTGATCATCGGCATCGCGCTCGCCGTCGTCATCCTCAAACTGACCGGCTACTTCACCGCCACCGAGCGCAGGCCGGTACGCGACGTCGGCAGGTCCTCCACCACCGGTCCGGCCACGGTGATACTCACCGGTTTCTCGGTCGGTTTCGAGTCGGCCGTCTACACCGCGCTGGTCATCGCGGCGGCGGTGTTCGGGGCCTTCCTGTTGTCCGGCTCCATATCGGTGGCGCTGTTCGCGGTCGCGCTGGCGGGCTGCGGACTGCTGACCACCGTCGGCGTGATCGTCGCGATGGACACCTTCGGTCCCGTGGCCGACAACGCGCAGGGGATCGCGGAGATGTCCGGCGAGTTCGAGGGCGAGGGGGCGGCCGTACTCACCGAGCTGGACGCGGTCGGCAACACCACCAAGGCCATCACGAAGGGCATCGCGATCGCCACCGCCGTACTGGCGGCCACCGCGCTGTTCGGCTCGTACCGCGACGCGATAGGCAGCGCACTGGCCGCCATCGGTGCTCAGCTCACTGTCGGCGAGTTCCTGGTGTACGCCCCGAACGTGCTCGTCGGGGTCATCATCGGTGCCGCCGTGGTGTTCCTGTTCGCCGGACTGGCCATCAACGCGGTCTCCCGGGCGGCGGGAGCGGTTGTGCATGAGGTGCGCAGGCAGTTCTCCGCCAAGCCTGGAATCATGGACGGTTCGGAGCGTCCCGAGTACGGCCGGGTGGTCGACATCTGTACCAGGGACTCGCTGCGGGAGTTGGCCACGCCGGGGCTGTTGGCGGTTCTCGCTCCCATAGCGGTCGGCTTCGGGCTCGGGGTCGGGCCGCTGGCCGGTTACCTGGCCGGTGCGATCGCGGTGGGAACCCTGATGGCGATCTTCCTGGCGAACTCGGGCGGTGCCTGGGACAACTCCAAGAAACTGGTCGAGGACGGTTACCACGGCGGCAAGGGCTCGCCCGCCCACGAGGCCACCGTCATCGGTGACACGGTCGGCGATCCGTTCAAGGACACCGCCGGTCCCGCAATCAACCCGCTGCTGAAGGTGATGAACCTGGTTTCGGTGCTGGTGGCGCCCGCCGTGGTCACCGTGACGGTCGGGGTCGATGCCTCGCTCGGGCTGCGGATCACCATCGCGGTGGTCTGCTTCCTCGTGATAGCCACGGCGGTGATCTCCTCCAAGCGGAGGAGTACCGCCATCGCCGAGAGCTCCGGGGACGAGGTCGTCAACGGCGCCAAGTGATTTCGGAACCGTGACCACCTCGTCTTCCGTGGTTACTTCAGTGGCGGAACCTCTGGTGCGGCTCTCGCTGCGGGGAGGCCCGACATCGGGTAGCGGCCTACACAACGTCGGGCCTTCCTCGCGAGAGCCGCACCGGAGAACCCGCGGCGGTGCCGACCGCCGGGATGGTCGGAGTGCGGCTTGCGGCCGTGGTGGGAGTTCGGCCTGCGTCGATGGCCCGGCGATTTCGCGAGAAATCGACGAACGCCCAGGCCGGGCCGCAGTACACACCGCGTCCCCCGTCCAGCGGCCCGGCGATTTCGCGAGAAAACGCGGCGCTCGGAAGCCGTGTGGTTGTTCCCCGGCCCGGTTCCGGTGATCGTGTGCTCTGGCGCCCGGAGCGCGCGGGACTCTACGATCACCGGAGTGGGCCAGCTTTCGTTCTTCTCGGCCGAGGCACGGCCCGCTCGTATCGCCGATCTGGCCGGCCTGCTCTGCGGCCACGGCCAGGTGACCGGTTTCGGGCGCGGCACCGCAGCGCGCCTCTCCGTCGTGCTCGCCGAGTCCTGGCGGGCCCGCGCACTGCACGAGATGTTCCGGGCGCGAGGAGTACCCGTGGAAGTGTCCCGCACCGAGCGCGGTGAATCACTGTTGCGGACCTCGTTCCGGGCCGATCTGACCCAGCTGGCCGCGAGTTGGTTACACGGCGCGGTAAAGTCGGTGCCGAACGGATTCAACCCGGATGGTTCGGCGCTGCGCGTCTGGACGCTCATCGCGGGCGCCCCCACCACTGGGGGGTATCTACTCGGGCTGGATCCGAGCGTGCCGGAGACTCACGGGCCGCTTGTTTCGTCACTCGGTCGTGCGGGCCTACCAGCCAGGACGGTCGGTTCGCCGGGTGCGGAGCCCGCGTTGCGGATCGTGGGACGGCGTCGCCTGACTCGGTTGGCCGAGCTCGTCGGACCCGCGCCGAACGGCGCTCCTGGGGGAGCATGGCCGCTGTCGCCGTGAGTCGTTCGACACACCTCCTCGTGGGCGTCATGGCGGAACACTGCCGAGGTAGGGGACGTTCGGCCTGGTGAAGCGCGCGGAACCGGGGCGGCGTGTGTCACGCTGTGCGTTCCCCGGGACGGCGAACAGGACCGGACACGGTGCACACTGACGGATCGGACACCTCCAGACGAGAGCAGGTAGGCGTGGCTGGCTCGACACGGACGAAGAAGGACGGCGCCAAGGGGCGCGCTTCTAAGGCATCCACCGGGAGCTCCGGCGGTCGGCGGTTGGTGATCGTCGAGTCCCCGGCCAAGGCGCGCAAGATCGCTTCCTTCCTCGGCTCGGACTACCAGGTCGAGTCGTCGCGCGGCCACATCCGGGACCTCCCGCGCGGTGCCGCCGACGTTCCGGCCGACTACAAGGGGCAGTCCTGGGCACGCTTCGGCGTGAACGTGGACAACGACTTCGAACCGCTGTACCTGGTGACCGACGACAAGCAGGACACGGTCGAGGAACTCCGCGAGGCGCTGTCCGACGCCGAGGAGCTCTATCTCGCCACCGATGGCGATCGGGAGGGCGAGGCGATCGCCTGGCACCTGCAGGAGACGTTGCAGCCCTCCGTCCCGGTGTACCGGATGGTGTTCCACGAGATCACCGAGTCCGCCATTCGGGCCGCCGCGGCCAACCCCCGCGAGCTCGACAACGACCTGGTGGACGCGCAGGAGACCCGCCGCATCCTGGACCGGCTCTACGGCTACGAGGTCAGCCCCGTGTTGTGGAAGAAGGTCATGCCGAAGCTCTCGGCGGGTCGGGTGCAGTCGGTGGCGACCCGCATCGTCGTGCAGCGGGAACGGGAGCGCATCCGGTTCGTGCCCGCCTCCTACTGGGACATCGCCGCCACGCTGCACACCGCCGACGACGAGCAGCCCGGCCGGCAGGGCGGTTTCGGTGCCCGGCTGGTCAACGTCGACGGCTCCAGGCTGGCTACCGGACGTGACTTCGGCCCGGACGGCGAGCTCACCGGCGACGCCCTGGTGCTGGACGAACCGCGTGCCCGTGCGCTCGCCGAGGGGCTGGCCGACACCGAGCTGACCGTCTCCGCCGTCGAGGAGAAGCCCTACACGCGCAAGCCCTACGCGCCGTTCATGACCTCCACGCTGCAACAGGAGGCGGGGCGAAAGCTCAGGTTCTCGGCCGACCGCACCATGCGGACCGCGCAGCGGCTCTACGAGAACGGCTACATCACCTACATGCGTACGGACTCCACGACGCTGTCGGACACCGCTATCGCGGCGGCGCGGCAGCAGGCCGGGGAACTGTACGGCAACGACTACCTGTCCGCGCAGGCCAGGCAGTACACCCGCAAGGTCAAGAACGCGCAGGAGGCCCACGAGGCCATCCGTCCGGCCGGGGAGAACTTCCGCACCCCGCGCCAGGTCTCCTCGGAACTGGACACCGACGGCTCCAAGCTCTATGAGCTGATCTGGCAGCGCACCATCGCCTCCCAGATGGCCGACGCCAAGGGGACGACCATGTCGGTGCGGGTCACCGGCACCGCCACGAGCGGGGAGGAGTGCACCTTCGCCGCCTCCGGCCGCACGATCACCTTCGCCGGTTTCCTCAAGGCCTACGTCGAGTCGGTGGACTCCGAGGCCGGTGGGGTGGCCGACGACGCGGAGTCGAGACTGCCTCGCCTCGTCGAGGGGCAGCGGGTCTCGGCGGGCGAACTCGACCCGGACGGGCACACCACCAGCCCGCCCGCCCGCTACACCGAGGCCAGCCTGGTCAAGGCCCTGGAAGAGCTGGGGATCGGACGTCCCTCCACCTACGCCTCCATCATCAGCACCATCCAGGAACGCGGCTACGTCTGGCGCAAGGGCTCGGCACTGGTTCCCTCCTGGATCGCGTTCGCCGTGGTGGGGTTGCTGGAGCAGCACTTCTCCAGGCTGGTGGACTACGACTTCACCGCCGCGTTGGAGGACGAACTCGACCGGATAGCCGAGGGCGCCCAGCAGCGCACCAAGTGGCTCAACGGGTTCTACTTCGGTGGTGACATCGGTCCGCAGGACTCCATCGGCCGTGCCGGCGGGTTGAAGAAGCTCGTCGGCTCCGGTGTGGAGGAGATCGACGCCCGGCAGGTCAACTCCATCCCGATGTTCACCGACGACGACGGGCGCACGGTCTACGTCCGGGTCGGCCGCTACGGGCCCTACCTCGAACGCAGCGCTTCCACGTCGGGCGAGGGCAACGGCGAGTCGCAGCGCGCGAACCTGCCGGACGCGTTGCCGCCGGACGAGCTGACTCCCCAGGTGGCCGAGAAGCTGTTCGCCACCCCGATGGAGGGCAACACCCTCGGTACCGATCCGGAGACCGGCCACGAGGTCGTCGCCAAGGACGGGCGGTTCGGGCCCTACGTCACCGAGATCCTGCCGGAGGGCACCAAGACCAAGCCGCGCACGGCCAGCCTGTTCAAATCTATGTCGCTGGACACGGTGACGTTGCAGGACGCGCTGCGGTTGCTCTCGTTGCCCCGGACGGTGGGGACCGACCCCGACACCGGGGAGGAGATCACCGCGCAGAACGGCCGTTACGGGCCTTACCTGAAGCGGGGCAGTGACTCGCGTTCGTTGGACAACGAGGAGCAGATCTTCGCGATCACGCTGGAGGAGGCCCGCGCCATCTACGCGCAACCGAAGCAGCGTGGTCGCAGGGCGGCGGCGCCTCCGCTGCGCGAGCTCGGCGAGGAACCGGACACCGGCCGGAACCTGGTGGTCAAGGACGGACGGTTCGGCCCGTACGTCACCGACGGCGAGACGAACGCCTCGCTGCGCAAGGGCGACAGCGTCGAAGAGCTGACCAAGGAACGTGCCGTCGAGCTGGTCGCCGAACGACGCGCCAAGGCTCCCGCCAAGAAGGGCGGCAAGAAGTCCGGTGGCTCCGGCTCCAACGGCAGCAAGAGCGGTTCCAAGTCCGGTGGCGGCAACGGTTCCTCGGGATCCGGCACCTCGGGCAGCGGCACCAAGAGCGGTACCAGCGGTTCGAGCGGCAAGAGTACCGCCAAGAAGTCCGCGGGCGGGAAGTCGAGTGGCTCCGGAACCAAGAGTTCGGCGAGCAAGAGCTCCACGGGCGGGAAGAGCTCGGCCACCAAGAGCTCGGCCACCAAGAGCAACGGTTCCAAGACCGGGAGTTCCGCGTCCGCGAGTTCGAAGGGACAGCGAGCCGCGGACCGTTCCAACACGTGATCGGGTTTCGAGGTACCGGCGATGGCAAGCGAGACAACGGCCCCGGCAGCCGGGGCCGTCGCCGAGCGGGAGCCCGAGGGCATCTGGGCCGAGGTCGTCGGCCAGCCCGAAGCCGTGCGCACCCTGCGCGAGGCCGCTCGGGCGGCACGTGACCGGCTGGCGGGGCGCGACACCGCCACGGGAGCCATGACCCACGCCTGGCTGTTCACCGGTCCACCGGGTTCGGGACATCCCGTCATGGCCCGCGCGTTCGCGGGAGCGTTGCAGTGCACCGACCCGGAAACGGTCGGCTGCGGCGAGTGCGTCGCCTGCGAGACGGCACTCGCGGGCACGCACGCCGATGTCACCACGGTGGTCCCGGAAGGTCTCTCGATCTCGGTCGCCGAGATGCGTTCGCTGGTGCAGGCCGCGGCCCGACGCCCCAACACCGGTCTCTGGCGGGTCGTGCTCATCGAGGACGCCGACCGGCTCACGGAGGGCGCGGCCAACGCCCTGCTCAAAGCGGTCGAGGAACCCCCCGCGCGCACCGTGTTCCTGCTGTGCTCGCCCTCGGACCATCCCGCCGACGTGCCGGTGACCATCCGCTCCCGGTGCCGTGGCGTGCAGTTGCGCACCCCGCTCACGGAGGCGATCGCCGAGGTGCTGCACCACCGGGAGGGCGTCGAGCGGTCCATGGCCGACTGGGCGGCCTCGGTGTGCGGCGGACACGTCGATCGTGCTCGTCGGCTGGCCACCGACCAGCAGGCCAGGGAACGCCGCGAGGCCGTGTTGCGCATCCCGCTCGGGCTGCGCGGTCTGTCCGAGGTCTTCAGCGAGGCGAGCGGGTTGGTCCGCGCCGCCGAGGCCGAGGCCGGCGAGGCCAACCAGTCGCGCGACGAGGCCGAGAAGGAGGAGCTGCGTACCGCGATGGGTGCCGGTGGCACCGGCAAGGGGACCTCCTCGGCCACCAGGGGCGCCAACGCGGCGCTGAAGGAACTGGAGAAGAAGCAGAAGGCCCGCGCCACCCGCTCACAGCGGGACGCGCTGGACCTGGCGCTGGTCGATCTCGCCGGGTTCTACCGGGACGTGCTGGCCCTCGGGTTCGGGGCCGAGGTGCCGCTGAACCATCCTGATTTCGCGAGCCAGGCACGCCGGGCGGCCGCGGAGTGGACCTCCGAGACCGCCCTGCGCCGGTTGGAAGCGGTGCTGCGCTGCCGAACCGCGCTGGACCGCAACGTCAAACCGATCATCGCCGTGGAGGCGTTGGCCGCCGAACTCCACCGATGATCCGCCGCGCTCACCCCCGGCGGCGCGGCAGTGCAGCCACCAGCACCGCACCCAGCAACAACAGGGCCGTTCCGGTCCAGAACAGCGGCACCGCATGGTAGGCCCCCGAGGTCTTCGCCAGTGGCGGGGAGTCGCCCCCGGACGCAGGTGGGGTGGTGGTCGGCGGCTGGGTCGAGGTCGAGCAGTCGACACCGCCCTCCGGCGCGTTCGCCCTGGCGAACTGCTCGCCGAACGAGATCTGGGCGAGTGCGCTGGAGAAGCCGAGCAGCTCGTTCGGCAGGATCTTCAGGTCCAGCAGCCGTGCTCCCGCGCGTACCGCGGTCCCGTCCCGCTGCTCGGTCAGCTCGCCGAGACTGAGCCGCAGCACGCCGATGTCCAGCACCCCGGACTCGTCCGAGTGCCCGACCAGCGGAACGTCGGAGTCGAGGCCCGAGGTGGGCAGCGGGATGCCGATCGGAAGTTCGAACTCGGGGTTGGCCGCGTCCAACGTGAACAGTTCCTCGCCCCCGCGGCTGACCCGCAGTACCGGTGCACTGTAGTCCACCGTGGATGTTTTCGGATCGCCGGTGGCCGTGGCGGTGAGGGTCGGTTGGCTGACGATGTCGATGCGCAGTTCCTGCGAGGTCCCCGCGAACAGCCGGATGCTGGCGACGTCGAACCGCGAGGTGGAGCGGACCGCCTTGTTGTCCTGCTCCGCCACGTCCACCAGTCGCACGTTGGAGCGGGCGTGCATGATCTCGGGAACCCGCAGCACCGAACCGGACGCGCCGGAGCTTCCCGCGCCTCCCAGCAGGCCCCCCAGTTGTTCGAGCGGTCCGGCCAGTTGGCTCAATCCGTCGCGCAGTGCCCCGGCCTCGTCGGCGGCGAGCTCACTCGTACCGCTGGAGACCTTCTCGGCGAGTTCGTCCTCCCGGCTCTGCAGCGAAGGCAGCACGTTCAGCGCCGAGATGCTCGCCAGCGTGGTCTCGGCATCGGCGATCGGTTCCACGCAGGGGCCGAGCTTCTCGTCCCAGCGGGCGTGCACGTTGCCTTTCAGCAGGCCGAGGTCGAGCAACTTGTCCAGCGGAGTGGACGGTGGTTCCAGACCTCTGGTCCTGGGCTCGGCGTGATCGGGTACCGCGGTCTGCGCCAGTGAGCCGGGCAGTGCGGGTGCGTCGCCTCCCACGGCGAATCCGAACGGTGCGGACTCGGCGATCGCGTGCTCCTGGGCGAGGTACGCCTCCGAGTTGGCCTTGGCCGTTGCCAGGCCCATCCCGGTTTCCACCAGTGCTTGCCTGGGCAACTGCTCGTCGAACTCGGGAGCGTCCAGGATCGACTCGCCCGGAACCGCGTTCGGCAGCACCCGCAGCAGACCGATGCCGGTGCCCGCCTCGGCCACCACCGGCCCGGGAACCGGCTTCTCCGGCTCGCTCCTGCCGGGAGGTTGTCCCGGGATCTCGGGGGAGGGAGTGGGGGTTTCCGGGGGTGTGCTCTGCGCGGTCGCGGCGGGAAGGCTCAGACACGCGACGGCGAACGAGACGGCGGAACAGATCGCGATCCGGTGGACAGGGGGTATGCGCATCCAGCACCTTCCGGTATTCCCGTGATCGTCATCACTCCACTTCTCAACGAGCCGGGGGGCTACGGGTGACGTTCACGTACCCGCTACACTTGTACTCGGTTTCGCCGCCTTAGCTCAGTCGGTCAGAGCGACGCACTCGTAATGCGTAGGTCAGGGGTTCGACTCCCCTAGGCGGCTCCACCGGTGACCGGCCGTTTTCCGCGACGCGGGAGACGGCCGGTTCTCGTTTCGGCTCGGTTCGCCCCGCCGCTTCGCCTCCTCGCCCCCGCTCGGCGATTTCGCGAGAAATTGACACCCACCGCAGCGGCTGACCCCGAACACCCCGTGATGCCCCGAACACCCCGTGATGTCTATACCGAGCGATAGCTTCGGCCCATGACCGAGCAACACGAGAGCCGCACCGTCGAGATCCCGTTCGAGGTTCTGGAGTGGGACGAGTCCGTCTACGACGAACCGGCGGAGGGCCCCAGACTGTCCAGGGTCTCGATCCGTAAGCGGTACCAGGGCGTGCTCGACGGCACGGGCACCGGCGTGGTGCTCACCGCCGGAGGGTCCTCCGGCGGGGGCTACGTGATCTCCGAACGCTTCGAGGGCACGCTCGACGGTCGGCACGGCACCTTCGTGCTGCAGCACGGTGGGCTCGCGGACGGGACGGAGCAGCGCACCTACGGCACCATCGTCCCCACATCAGGGACCGGAGAACTCACCGGCATAGCGAGTCGCTCCGTCGAGTTCGAGCACGGACTGCTCCGGTTGGAGTACACGCTCTGAAACGAGCACTCGCCGCCGCCGACGTGCCCGACAGGACCTCCCGTCGTCGAGCCGATCGAAGAGCGGTAGCGGGTGCACCGACCCGAGGGCGGGATCGCCGGGGTGTCGGCACCGACATCGCGCCACCCCGGCACCTAGGGTTTGCCCATGGCGGACGAGTTCGGGACGACCGTTTCGAGGATGGCGGCCGGTGCGCTGTTCGTCGCTGCAGGCGGAGAGGTGCTGCTCGTCCGCAAGACCTACGGCAACCGGTGGGACATCCCCGGTGGGTACGTGGAGCCGGGTGAGTCACCGGCGCGAGCATGTGTCAGAGAACTGGACGAGGAGCTGGGGATTCGGCGGTATCCGAGTCGGATACTGGTCGTGGACTGGGCACCCACCGACAGCGAACCCGACAAGCTGCTCTGGGTCTTCGACTGCGGGGAGCTGGCCGAGGACGAACAGCGCATCCGGCTCGACTTCGACGAGCTGGACCACTGGGAGTGGGTGCCGGTGGTTGAGTTCGACGAGTACCTGATCCCGAGGTTGGCCCGCAGGCTGCGTGGGGCCCTCACGGCACGTGAGCTGGGTGGGACCGTCTACCTCGAACACGGCGAGCCGGTGTTCGGATGATCGCCGCCCACCTGTGCACGCCCGCCGCCCTACGTGTCTCCGCCGCGTGATTCGGCCGTGTCTCCACCGGAACCGCGGCATTGACTTCGAGTGCGCTCGAAGATCTAGGTTCGCCGCGTTACCGGATCGATCGAGCGGGTGGAACCCGAACGGTTCGGAGTCATGGGTAGGTACCCTTGCGGGAGGAAACGATGCGGATCTCGACGGTCGAACACCACGTGAGTGACCTAGCGGCGGCGGTGGCCTTCTACCGCGATCTCCTGGGGCTGTCGGTCTCGCACGACGAGGGTGCCGCCCGGGTCACGATCGGTTCCAGCGAGTTGTGGTTGACCCCCGGCCCCGCCACCGCGGCGGCACATCACCTGGCTTTCGACGTTCCCACCGAGAACTTCGACGCCGCGGTCTCGTGGTTGGCGGAACGCGTTCCGCTGCTGCGCTCCGCCGATACCGGCGAGCACGAGTTCGAGGGCCCCGCCGGGTGGAACGCGCGTTCGGTCTACTTCCTCGGCCCCGACGGCGAAGTGCTGGAGCTGATCGCCCGGAGGCGGGTGCGACACCGCCCGGCGCCGGAGGACTTCGGGCCCGAGCACATCGCCTCCATCAGCGAGGTCGCCGTCGCGGTGGACGATGTGTCCGTAACCGCTGCCGAGCTGGCGCGTCGCTCCGGGATCACCTCGTTCGGACCTAGTTCCGAGAACTTCGACCCGGTGGGTGACGAAACTGGGCTGTTGATCCTGGTGCGGTCCGGACGGGCGTGGGTGCCGGACGGGATGCGGCACAGCGGACCGCTGCCGCTAGCGGTGTGGTTGGCGGATGTCGGGACCCCCGGGAAGTTTCGACCGAGTGACACCTGCACGGTGGTCATCGGCTGATCGGCTGCGGTTCCGAGACGCTTTCGTGAGCGGAAGTGTCGCGGGTGCGCCCCCGCCGGTGTCTCGGTTTCCGCTCGGTCGGCGGGGCGGATCGCCCGGAAAACATGAGGTTTTTCCGCGCTACGCCGCACGGGTGGATGTGAAAAATATTCTGACCGGGATGCCGGAAGGGACGATGCTCCGTTCTCGGTGCGCTAGGTGCTTCTCCGGTCGAATTCGGGCGCTGGAAAATCTTCGTTTCTCGGTACCGGTTCGTTCGGGTGCGTGCCGCCGGTTTTCGGGGGTGCTCGGTTGTGTTTTCGCTGTACAGGTAATATGGCACCTTTCGGTTTGAGGGTTTCGATCGAAACGTCTTCCTGGTTGCTCGAACGGGGGTGGAATTGTCGCGATCCTGTGCGGGTGTTACTCGTGTTTTCTGTTGGCTCGTATTCATTCCGGGCGGCGAATACGTCATCTGTTCGTGTGGTAAAGCGATTGAGTGATGCCTTTTTCGGGAAACTCCGTTGCTCTCGCTTCGGGTGGGTAGTGTGCGACGATCCGCTCACGTGGGGGTGGCCCGGCGGGGTGTGGGGGAGATGCCGCCGGGGTGGAGGCGTGCCGTCATCATCGTGGCGATCCGGGCGTGGACTGTAAGTCCATTGTGGACCTATTGTATGTTTTCCTCGTGTCCGTGCGAACTTCGCCATCCGGGGGTGCTCCGTGTCCGTGACGCGCCTGACCGCGCGGCTGGCGTCTCGTGGATGATGTGACGGGTCGGTGACTGCCGGTGAACGGTGTCGATGCCGCCCTGCGGGGGACTGAATGCGTAGCGTTATTCGGCCACTCTGGGCGTCACTCCGTCAGCCGATTGCAGTAACGCTGTTGAGCTATTTCGATCACAGTGACGCCGTGAAGGGATCGTGTGATGAGCAGTACCGAGGTCAGCACGGGGATTGTCGGGGGAGGTGTGCTCTCCGCCGAATCAGATCCCGATGACGTCGCCCGACGCATCGCGGACCTCTCCGAACAGGTGCACCGGGCGCTGCTGTTACGACGCCTGTTGGCGGTGTGGGCACTTCCCGCCAACGTGGCGCTGGTCGCGTTGATCGTGAGCTGGTTCGCGTCGGGCTGGGGTCCGGGATGGAAGTTGTCGACACTCGTTTCGGTGATTTCGGTGATCTCCGTGGTGGGGTCGGCCTTCCTGCTCTACCGGCAGTACTTCAAAGTACGCGATATGGCGATCGAACTGCGCGAACTGAACCAGGCTCGACGTGAGCAGTCGCTCGACGACGTCGGCTCCGGCGGTGACCTGCTCGCGGCGCACAAGCGTTATCGGGCCTACCTGCCCGACGCGATTCGTGCTTATCGCAGGCAGGCCCGGCGTTTTCGTCGGGTGCACAACACTTTGCAAGTCGTGATCATTTCCGGTGCGATCGTGACTTCGGTGATCGCGGCGATCTCGGTCACGATGGCCGACGTCCGTTGGGCCGTGGTGGGGGCGAGCCTGCTGGTCGCGTTGACCGCCGCACTGTCCGGCTTTGCCAAGTACCGCGAACGAGGGATCAACCTGCAGCGAACCGCGGACGCGCTGGAACGTGAATATCATTCGGTAGAGCTCCGGGTGGGCAAGTATCGTCGGTTCGACAGCGAGCAGGCGGCTTACGCGGAATTCGCCCACGAGGCGGAGATGTTGCTGGACGAGCACGCCAAACGCCAGCAGCAGGTCGGCCCCGCGATGCTGCCGGACGCGCTCGTGTAGGTGCCGGGTCGCGGACCGAAGCACGATCCGTGACCCGGCGTCATGCCCGATGCGGTGTTGGTTCCGGCCCGAGGGCTCGGGATGTTCTCATGCGGTGCGCATAAAAATGTATAGCTCGATCGTGTTAGTGGTGGCATGTTTTCGAGCCTGTATAGCAATTTTCGTTACTCGCTGTATAAGAAAATCGCTACTAGGGTTCGCTGAATCGTGTTGAGGGTGATTTCCGTAGTCTTTGTCCGGCGTGGGGGACAGTTACCTGTGCAGAGAGGAACCAAGGCGATGAAACGCACTCTTACCACGGTGACCGCCCTGGTGGCGGGAAGCGTCGGCGCCATCGGCTTCGCGGGTACCGCCGCCGCGGACGGCCCGGAGCTGCCCGCCGAGCTGCCGGTGGACAACAACGTGGCCCAGACCACCTACCACACCGCCGCGACGCTGCATTCCGCGCAGCAGGCCATCGGCGATGTCGTGCCCTCCCAGGGCACCCCTGCCGGCCGCGATGCCGCCGGGGCCGTCGACGGTGACCCGCTCAAGGAAGCCGTGCAGAACGGCCACATCTCCGGTGAGCTGCTCAACGGGGAGCAGTTGGACGGCGTTCCGGGCGAGATGCTGCAGAACCCGTCACAGCAGGCCCAGCAGACCCAGCAGCAGCCCTCGACTCGTCCCGCGCCGACTTCCAGCAGCAACCTCGCCGGGCTGCCCGTCGGTGACGTGGTCGGCGGTATCGCTCGCTGAACGGTCCCCGCCGCGAGGACGGCACGACAGGGACTACGGCACACAGGAAGGTCCCCGCCATGGCTCGGCGGGGACCTTCCTGCTGTCTCACCGGCTCCCTGCTGTCTCATCGGCTCGGAGCGTTCCTACGGTGCTTCCCGTGCCGGACGCCCGGCCGCGTGGTCCGGCCACCCGTGGCTGCTGCCACAGCGGTGCTCCCGGGAGCTCCCCGGGAGTGGTGCGGGTGCCGCTCGATGTCGGGGCAACCGCTCACGACCGGGTGGTGAGTCCGCCGCCGTGGGGAGCATCCCGACGAGCCGAACGGAGAATCCGAAGACTCAGTGGCCCTCTTCCTTGGCCCGCTCGTACGACTTCTTGATCTCCGCCTCGGCTTCGTCCCGGCCGACCCAGGTGGCGCCCTCGACGCTCTTGGCGGGTTCCAGGTCCTTGTAGACCTCGAAGAAGTGCTGGATCTCCAGCCGGTGGAACTCCGGCACGTGATGGATGTCGCGCATGTGCTCCTGCCGCGGATCATCGGCGGGCACGCAGATGATCTTGTCGTCGCCGCCCTTCTCGTCGCGCATCCGGAACATGCCGATGGCGCGAGCGCTGATCAGGCAACCGGGGAAGGTCGGCTCCTGGATGAGCACGAGCGCGTCCAGCGGATCCCCGTCCTCGCCGAGGGTCTCCTCGATGAACCCGTAGTCGGCCGGATACTGGGTGGCGGTGAACAGCGTCCGGTCGAGACGGATACGGCCCGTCTTGTGGTCCACTTCGTACTTGTTGCGCTCCCCTTTGGGGATCTCGATCGTGACGTCGAAGTCCACGCGTTCCTCATTCGTCCTAGTGATGTTTCGGACGGCGATGGTGCCGTTCCCGGCCGTTGCTCGGGGAGTCCCCGATCGCCCGCCCTGGGGCGGACCATCCGGCGTGGAATCGGATCGGAGTGGATCGTGTCCGAACCGTTACCACCACCGGTGGAGCGATGACTACAGCCTAGGAACCGGCTTTGAAAACCGCTCGCGGGGTCGGATAACCCCAGCTCGCAGCGGGTGCACGCTCCGGCCGGAGTACCCGGCGCCGTGATCGCCGCCCGGCCGTTCCGGCCTGACCGGCGCGCACGGCGACAGCCCTCGGCGGTTCTCGGTCAGCGGTCCGCACCGTTTCCGGTGTGGCCTCATCAACCACTCCCACGGACGCAACTAGTGTGGGACAAGTCAGCCGTTCCAGCCGCACACAGTGTGCGAGATCGCATTCGCGAGCCGGTGAGAGCCGCTAGGAGGAGCACTTGCCCGAACCCCAGGAATCACGGGCTGGGACGGGCGGTCGTGACGACGCGGCATCGTCCGCCGAATCCACCGGCGACTTTTCCGACGGCTTTCCGGAGGCCGAGACGTCCGACACCGTCCAGGATCCGGACGACTCGTTCGAATGGCCCGCGGAGGATCCCGAGCAGCACTCCACCCAGTCGCAGAGCGCCCGGTCCTCGGATGCGCAGCCGCCGGAATCCCAGCCGCCGGAATCCCAGCCGCCGGAATCCCAGTCGGAGGATCCCCAACAGCAGGATTCCCGGCCCGCGAGCACCGAGCGGACATCGGAGACTTCCGTCTCGGAGCCGGAGTGGCCGGAGCAGGACCCCGCCGCGGTCGAACGCACCCAGCGTTTCAGCGCGATCCGTCCCACTGAGCAGGAGCCGGACCAGCCCGGGAAGGATTCCGGCCAACAGGGGCGGCATCCCGAGCGGCGCGGGCAGGAATCGGACCAGCGTGACCGGGAGGCCGGAGGGAGCCCGAGGCAGGTCCCGAACCCCGGCCCCGCTCCCGCCGCCGATCCCCCGACCATCCGCATGCCGCGGATTCCCGCCGCGGATCCCGGGTGGCCGCGCGCCGAACCGGATCCGGCGGAACACCGCGAGCGGTTGGAGCAGCGAACCGAGCGATTCACCGCACAGCAGAGACATCACCAGTCGGGGAACGCCGCTGGTGAACAGCCGGGGGCTCCCACCGGTAGTCGGCCTCCCGGTGCGGCTCGTCCTGCCGCTCCCGCCGATTTCGATATGCCGATCGGCTCGGAAACGGCTTCCGCGTGGCCTCCTCGGCAGGATTCCGACCGTGCCCGGGGACAAGCGACCCCGGGGGACCCAGGCGCGTCTCCGCAATCCGCGCGGGGTGGGGAGTTTTCCCGGGACGGGGAGTACGACGAGTCCGGAACAGTCGAACAAGAGCTGCTGCCCCGGCGGGACGAGCAGGCCGACCAGGAGGTCGGTCCGCGCCGGGACGGGACCTCTCCGCCCGGCGATGCCTCCCGATCTGCCGAGACTTCCCAGCCTGCCGAACCCGCACCGCGTACCGAGGCAGCTCACCCCGCTGACACCGCCGAACCGGCCGGCCGAGGATCCGAGGAGAACCCCACCACCGGCACCGCGGCACTCCTCGACCACGACGATCACGACAGCGACCACCACGACGGTGATTACGGCGACCTCGACGGCGACGGCCCCGAATCCGGCGAGTCCGTTCCCGCGGCTTCCGGTGAACACCCGTCCCGTGGACGCCGCAGGACGCTCGTGCTCTCGGCGGTGGCCCTGCTCGGCGTGATCGCGATCGCCGCAGTGCTGGTGTTCCGCGGTTCCGGTTGGTTCGGCGACGTGTTGAACCCACGTGCCGATCCACCCGCCCCGGTCTCGCTGCGCCCCGATGTCAAGGGGTTGAGTGCCTCGGCGCCCCTACCGACCGAACAGGGCGTCGAAGCCGAGCTGGAAGAGATCGCCTCGAACCCGGTGCTCGGGGACTTCGGAGCCGTGGTCCGTGACGCCAGGTCCGGCAAGACCCTCTGGGAGCGGAACCCGGACCGGGGGCTGGTCCCCGCTTCCACCGACAAGCTGCTCACCGCGTCGGCGGCCTTGCTGGCCGTCGATCACGATTTCCGGTTCCGCACGAAGGTAGTGCGCGGCAGCGAACCCGGCAGCATAGTGCTGGTAGGGGGAGGTGATCCGACGCTGTCCGCACTGCCCGAGGGCGAGAGTTCGGTCTATCCCGGTGCGGCCGGGCTGGACGAACTGGTGGAGCGAATCCGGTCGACCACTTCCGGCGACATCGAGTCGGTCAAGGTCGACGTCAGCCGCTACAGCGGGCCAGGTTTGGCCGACAGCTGGGATCCGGCGGATGTGGACAGGGGATATGTCGCCCCGATCCAGCCGGTGATGCTCGACGGGGGGCGTCAGGACCCCAAGAGCAAGGTCAGTTCACGCAGCGATGAACCGGCGCTGGACGCGGCCCGTGAGCTCGCCTCCAGACTGGGAGCTCCCACCGGCTCTGTCAGCACGACCACCGTCGACTCGGGGGCCTCCACCCTCGCGCGGGTCGAGTCGCCGCCGCTGCGGGATCTGGTGCGCAAAACACTGCGGGATTCGGACAACGTGCTCGCCGAGGCCCTCGCGCGGCAGGTCGCGATCACCACCGGCAACGAACCGTCGTTCTCCGGATCCGTCCGGGCGGTCCGCACCGTGCTGAGCGAGAACGGTTTCGATCTGTCCGGTGTCGACATCGTCGACGGCAGCGGGCTTTCCGCCTCCGACGAGCTGCCCGCCCGGATCCTGGGCGCGATAATGCGCACCGCGAGCGCTCCCGTCGAGAACCCCTCGGGGCGTTCCGCCAGACTGCGTCCGTTGCTGACCTCCGTTCCCGTGGCCGGCGGAACCGGCGGTCTGGCCGGGCGCTACGACGGCGACGCCTCCGAGGGAAGCGGTTGGGTCCGTGCCAAGACCGGAACACTCACGGGGACCAACGCCCTGGCGGGGACCGTCGTCACTCGGGACGGCAGGCTGTTGGCGTTCGCGTTCCTGTCCAACGGGCGGAATCCCGTCTCCGTACGCCCGGTGATCGACGAATTGGCGGCCGCGTTGCGTAGCTGCGGCTGCCGTTGAGCGGGCCGCCCGGAACCGGCCGTCCCGTCACGCCTTGCCGGTGCCCGGTTCCGCTTCCGCCGCTCACTCGTGACGGCTGGGAGTCGTGACGGCTGGAAGTGGTGAGGTCTGGGAGGTGGGGGAGCGAATCGGAGATTCGCCGTGTGATGTTCGCACGGGTACTGTCGGAAACGTGACTGTTCGTGCGTCCGCGCTGTCAGCGCCGCTACGTCGGGATTCGGCCAGGCATGCCCGACCGAGTCAGCACCGCCGGGACGGGTACGTCTCCGGCAACGGCAGCGGCGACGCCGTCGACTGGAACACCGCTGTCGCCACCGCGAGCAGGCTGCTCGGCCCCGGCCCGGAGATCTCGCGTTCCGAGGCCGACGGCGTCGTCGCCGCGCTCCGCGAGTTCAGCGTCAGCGCGGAGACCCACGTCCGGGAACTGACCGGTCTGGGCACCGATCTTCCGGTGGCCCCGGGCGACGTGGTGGACCGGCCGGGTTGGCTGCGGGGTGCCACTCGTGGACTGGCCGAATTGACCCACACCGCGCTGGCGGGAGCCGGGGACGAGGACCGGGACGAGGTCAATCCGGTGCTGGCCGCCGTCAACAGCCGTGGTGCCGGGATGCAGGCCGGTCTCGTGCTCGCCTACCTGGGCACCAAGGTTCTCGGCCAGTACGATCCGTTCGCTCCCGCGGAGTCGGGGTCGGGCGATCCGGGCAGGCTGCTGCTGGTCGCCCCCAACATCGTCGCCGCGCAGCGCGCGCTCGGCGTTCCCGAGGACGACTTCCGGATGTGGGTCTGTCTGCACGAGTCCACTCACCGGCTCCAGTTCAACGCCGTTCCCTGGTTGCGCGAGCACTTCTCCCGCAGTATCGGCGAACTGTTCACCGAGACGGAGGGTTCCACCGGTGAGCTGTTCGGCAGGTTGCCCGCGGCGGCTCGTGAGCTCCGGGCGGCGCGGACGGGTGGCAGTGACACCAGTCCCGGAATGCTCGGCGTGGTCGAGCTGCTGCAGAGTCCGCGGCAGCGTGCGGCGCTGGACCGGATTCTGGCCCTCTCCACTCTGCTGGAGGGGCACGCGGATCACGTCATGGACGCGGTGGGGCCTCGGGTGGTGCCCAGTGTGCACACCATCCGGGAGCGGTTCACCCAGCGCCGGGCCGGTGGAGGTCTGTTCGACCGGGTGCTGCGCAGCCTGCTCGGGGTGGACGCGAAGATCAAGCAGTACGCCAAGGGGGCCGAGTTCACCCGCCGGGTGGTGGATGCCGTCGGCATGACGGGATTCAACGCGGTATGGCAGGAACCCGACAACCTGCCCACCCGCTCCGAGCTCTCGGACCCGCCCGCCTGGTTGCGGCGGGTGCACGGCTGATCGGGCTTTCCGTTCGCGAGCGCTCCCTGTGCCCGGACATCCGAGGGGATTTTGCCAGGGATCCGAGGAGTCGATGGGCCCGCACCACCACCGGTGAGCGCTCCGGCTGTCCGGTGGCGCGATAATCGGCCCGTGCCGCCAGCTCCCAGCGTCAGCGCCGTCCGGCTCGCCGTGCGACGACTGCTCGACTCCGAACCGGCCGTCCGCTACCGCGGTGTTCCGCTGGTGGTGGCCTGTTCCGGTGGCCCGGACTCGTTGGCCCTGGCCGCGGCCACCACCCACTTCGCGCGGCACCGGAACGTGCCGGTCCACGGGGTCGTCGTGGACCACGGGCTGCAGCCCGGTTCGGATCGGGTCGCCTCCGCCGCCGCGGCACAGCTCACCGGGCTCGGCTGCGTCGAGGTGGACGTCGCGCGCGTCGAACCGGACGGGGCGGGTGGTACGGAGGCGGCGGCTCGACGAGCCCGCTACGAGGCGCTGCGACTCCGACGTCCCGAAGGATCCCCGGTGCTGCTCGGGCACACCCTCGACGACCAGGCCGAGACGGTGCTGCTGGGGCTCGGGCGTGGTTCAGGCGCGCGCTCGCTGGCCGGTATGCGCCCGCTGGACGGGCCGTGGGCGCGCCCCTTCCTGGGAGTGACTCGTCGGACCACCGAACAGGCCTGCGAGGAGCTGGGGCTGCGGCCCTGGCGCGACCCGCACAACACGGATCCCGCCTTCACCCGGGTCCGGCTCCGCGCCGAGGTGCTGCCGTTGCTGGAGGAGGTCCTGCAGGGCGGGGTCGCCGAGGCGCTCTCCCGCACCGCCGTCCAGCTCCGGGAGGACGCCGACGCGTTGGACGCGGTCGCCGCGGGGATCCGCGAGCGGGTGGCCGACTCGGGGGAGCTCGACGCGCGTAGTCTTGCCGAGCATCCTCCCGCGCTCCGCAGACGAGTGCTGCGGGACTGGCTCTCCGCACAGGGCGTCCCTGAACTCAGCGACGCCCATCTGCGCGCCGCGGATGCCCTGGTAGGTGACTGGCGCGGGCAGGGCGGTCACGCTCTGCCAGGAAACTTTGCGCTGGTTCGTCGGCGTGGGACCCTTCTGGTGGAATGCGGGGGTCGCGGAACCGAGCAACGGTCGAGCGACGGGTGAACAACGACCCAATCGAGAGGGGAAGCCGGGCCGTGTACGACGGCGACATTGCCTCCGTGCTCATCACCGAGCAGCAGATCAACGACAAGGTCGGTGAGCTGGCCAAGCAGATCGACGAGGACTACGGGGACCTTTCGGGGGGCGATTTGGTGCTTGTCGGTGTCCTCAAGGGCGCCGTCATGGTGATGACCGATCTCGCCCGCGCACTGCCCCGGCCCGCGCAGCTGGAGTTCATGGCGGTCAGTTCCTACGGCTCGTCCACCTCGTCCTCGGGCGTGGTGCGCATCCTGAAGGATCTCGACCGGGACATCGCGGGCAAGCACGTGCTCGTGGTCGAGGACATCATCGACTCCGGACTGACGCTGTCCTGGCTGTTGCGCAACCTCGCCGCACGGGAACCGGCCTCGGTCGAGGTCTGCACGTTGCTGCGCAAACCCGATGCCGTACAGGTCGAGGTGCCGGTGCGCTACATCGGATTCGACATTCCCAACGAGTTCGTCGTCGGCTACGGGCTGGACTTCGCCGAACGCTACCGTGATCTTCCGTACATCGGCAGTCTCGATCCGAAGGTCTACACCTCCGGAGCGTGATCCGGTTTTCCGCGAGTGCCGTACCACGGGTACAACCGTGAGGGGGCCGTGCGCCGTTCCCCGGTGTCCGGAAGTGACGGTGATCCGGGATCACGGTGATCGCTGGAAGTGAGGGCGCTCACGGCGTACGGTCGACCATCGTCCGTGCGTTGTGTCACCGAGCGAGGGGACTGTTGGAACTAATCCGGTGCATGGGCCGTTGGAACGCCAGGGGCGGGTACCCTGGGTTGCCGGTGAAACGACTCGCGCAGTTCGACACTGCCGCGAGCGGTACGCTGGGCTGAACCGGGGGTGGACGTTAAATGGACGCCCGCCACCACCCGACGTGACAGTCAGGGAGGGTCGAGGCCGCTCGGCGGCCGCAAGTGAATGGACCGAAAGCGCCTGCTCCGCAACCCGCTGCTGTGGCTGTTGGCGGGGTTGCTGCTGATTTATGCCTTCAGTGTGCTCTTCGACGACACGCGTGGCTACACGGACGTGTCGACCTCGAAGGCGCTGCAGCAGATCTCGCAGGGCAACGTAGCCGAAGCCACGATCGAGGACAAAGAACAGCGGGTCAGGCTGACCCTGAACGACGGCGTCCAGGTTCAGGGCAGCAACCGGATCCTCACCAAGTATCCGACCGGTTCCCAAGAGGACATCGTCAATCGGATCGAGCAGTCCGGCATCTCCAACTGGGACACCGAGGTGTCCCAGAGCTCCATCTGGAGCCAGTTGCTCATCTACCTCATCCCGCTGGGCCTGCTGGTCCTGCTCGTGATGTGGATGATGAACAACGCCCAGGGCGGCGGCAGCAAGGTGCTGAACTTCGGCAAGTCCAAGGCCAAGCAGTTCACCAAGGACATGCCCAAGACCCTGTTCGGTGACGTCGCCGGAGCCAACGAGGCCGTCGAGGAACTGCACGAGATCAAGGACTTCCTGCAGCACCCGACCCGTTACCAGGCTCTCGGGGCGAAGATCCCGAAGGGCGTGCTGCTCTACGGGCCGCCCGGTACCGGTAAGACGCTGCTGGCCCGCGCGGTCGCGGGTGAGGCAGGGGTGCCGTTCTACTCGATCTCCGGTTCCGACTTCGTCGAGATGTTCGTCGGTGTCGGCGCCTCCCGTGTTCGTGATCTCTTCGAACAGGCCAAGCAGAACGCGCCCTGCATCGTCTTCGTCGACGAGATCGACGCGGTCGGCAGGCAGCGCGGTGCCGGCCTCGGCGGTGGTCACGACGAGCGGGAGCAGACGCTGAACCAGCTGCTCGTCGAGATGGACGGTTTCGACTCCAGGGGCGGGATCATCCTGATCGCCGCCACCAACCGTTCGGACATCCTGGACCCGGCGCTGCTGCGTCCCGGCCGGTTCGACCGGCAGATCCCCATCGCCCCGCCCGACCTGCGCGGTAGGCGCGCGATCCTGAACGTGCACACCCAGGGCAAGCCACTGGCCCAGGACGCCGATCTCGACGGGCTGGCCAAGCGCACCGTCGGGTTCTCGGGTGCCGATCTGGAGAACGTGGTCAACGAGGCCGCGCTGCTCACCGCCCGTGAGAACGCGCAGCTGATCACTGGTGCCGCGCTCGAGGAATCGGTGGACAGGGTGATCGGCGGCCCGCGTCGGAAGAGCAAGATCATTTCCGAGCGGGACAAGAAGATCACCGCGTACCACGAGGGTGGTCACGCGCTGGCCGCCTGGGCGATGCCGGACCTGGAACCGGTTTACAAGCTCACGATCCTGCCCAGGGGCAAGACCGGAGGGCACGCGCTTGTCGTCCCCGAGGACGACAAGGACATGATGACCCGTTCGGAGATGATCGGTCGTCTTGTGTTCGCCCTCGGCGGGCGTTCCTCCGAGGAACTGGTCTTCCACGAGCCGACCACCGGTGCCTCCAGTGACATCGAGCAGGCCACCAAGATCGCGCGTGCCATGGTCACCGAGTACGGCATGACGGCCCGGTTGGGCGCCGTCAAGTACGGCAAGGAGGAAGGCGATCCCTTCCTCGGGCGTTCGGCGGGCCAGCAGCCGAACTACTCGCTGGAGGTAGCCCACGAGATCGACGAGGAAGTGCGCAAGCTGATCGAGGCGGCGCACACCGAGGCGTGGGAGATCCTCAACACCTACCGGGACGTGCTCGACAATCTCGTGCTCGAAGTGATCGAGAAGGAGACGCTGAACCGCACCGATCTGGAGCGCATCTTCGCCGATGTGGAGAAGCGCCCCCGGATCACCGCGTTCAACGACTTCGGCGGGCGCACTCCCTCGGACAAGCCGCCGATCAAGACGCCCGGCGAGTTGGCGATAGAACGCGGCGAAGCCTGGCCGCCGCCGATCAACGAACAGCCCAGCCCCGCACCGGTCGGAGCCGTCTCCGGGTCCAACGGTTACGGACCGCAGCAGCCCGCCGGGCAGTACGGTCCCGACAACCAGCAGGGGCAGGCCTACGGCTATCCGCCGCAGCCCGCACCGGGCCAGCAGCCCGGTACCCAGCAGCCCTATCCGCCGCAGGGTGGGCAGCCACAGCAGGGTGGGCAGCCACAGCAGGGTGGGCAGCCACAGCAGGGGCATGTCCCGCAGGGACAGGCTCCGCAGGGTGGCCAGGTTCCCCAGGGAGTGCCGCCCAACTACGGGGCCCCTCCCGGCTGGACCCCCGCCACCTCACCCGGTGGGCAGTCCGGCTATCAGCCCCAGCAGGGCCAGCCCCAGCAGGGCCAGCCCCAGTACAACGGTTCTCCCGCATGGGAGCAGGGCGTCGCGCCGCAGGGACAGCGTCCGGAAGAACAGCCCGGCGCCGCTGAGCAGCGGGCCGAGCAGTTCCAGCAGAACCAGGATCAGAACGGTCACCAGCACCGCTCGGGTTCCGCCGACACGGAGCAGCCGGGCGCCGGTAACCAGCAGAACTCCGAACGGAATTCCGAGGGTGACCAGGATTCCGGCAACGAGAACGGGACCGGCCCCAACAGCGGCCGGTAACCGCGGACTGCAGTGGAACGAGGCACCCGGCTCGCCGAGCCGGGTGCCTCACCGCTGTGGAGGGGAAGACACGTGACAGGTCAGGGCGTGCCTATCGGGCCGGACGCGGAGTTCGGATCCGATCCCGCCGAATTGGTCGACGAGTACTTCGACAGGCCCCGCGCCGAAGCCGCCATCCGGGAGCTGCTGCTGGCGGCGGGTGAGGACCCCGAGCGCGACGGACTGCGGGAAACCCCAGCACGGGTGGCCCGCGCCTACGAGGAGTTGTTCACCGGGCTCTACACCGATCCGGACGAAGTGCTGGACCGGACGTTCGACGAGGCCCACGAGGAGCTCGTGCTGGTCCGGGACATTCCGATGTACTCGCAGTGCGAGCACCATCTGCTTCCGTTCCACGGAATGGCCCACATCGGTTACATTCCCAACGAACAGGGCAGGGTCACGGGACTGTCCAAACTCGCGCGGCTGGTCGATCTGTATGCCAAGCGCCCGCAGGTCCAGGAACGGCTGACCTCGCAGATCGCCGACGCACTCACTCGCAAGTTGGAACCGCGGGGGGTGATCGTCGTGGTCGACGCGGAGCACCTCTGCATGGGGATGCGCGGTATCCGCAAGGCCGGTTCGACCACTACCACCTCCGCCGTACGTGGCATATTCCGCTCCTCCTCGTCCTCCAGGGCCGAGGCGCTGTCGTTGATCCGGGGGAAGTGATGGCCGTTCAGCTGCCGAAGCCATCGCGCTGCCGCGTGATGGGAATCCTGAACGTAACCCCCGATTCGTTCTCCGACGGCGGTCGGTACCTGGATCACTCGGCCGCCGTGGCGCACGGCCTGCGGCTGTGGGAGCGGGGAGCCGACATCGTCGATGTGGGCGGCGAGTCCACCAGGCCGGGGGCGGAGCGGGTCGACGCCGCCACCGAGACCGAGCGTGTGCTTCCCGTGGTGCGGGAACTCGTCGAGGCGGGGGTTCCCGTCAGTGTGGACACCACGCGCGCCGAGGTGGCCGCCGCCACCGCGCGGGCGGGCGCGGCGATGATCAACGACGTCTCCGGAGGTCTGGCCGATCCGGAGATGGCCGGTGCGGTCGCCGATTCGGGGCTGCCCTGGGTACTCATGCACTGGCGAGGGCACAGCAGGGACATGAACTCGCTCGCCGTCTACGAGGACGTGGTCGGGGAGGTACGGGCGGAACTGTCCGAACGCGTGGCGGCGGCGCTGGCCGCCGGTGTCCCGGAGGAATCCATCGTGCTCGATCCGGGGCTGGGCTTCGCGAAGAAGGCCGAGCACGACTGGTCGCTGTTGCGACGGCTGGACACCTTCCTCGGAATGGGATTCCCGTTGCTGGTCGGCGCTTCCCGCAAGCGTTTCCTCGGCAGCTTGCTGTCCGATTCGGACGGAAACCCGCGTCCCGCGGCGGGGCGCGACGCGGCCACCGCGGCGATCTCCACCCTGGCCGCCGACCGCGGTGCCTGGGGAGTACGGGTGCACGATGTCAGCGGTTCCACCGACGCGGTGAAGGTGGCCGCTGCCTGGCGGAACGGAGGTGAGATCCGTGGCTGATCGGGTAGGACTGACCGGACTGCGGGTTTTCGGTTACCACGGCGTCTTCGACCGGGAGAAACGGGAAGGGCAGGAGTTCGTCGTCGACATCACGGTGTGGGTCGACCTCGGCGAGGCAGCCGCCTCCGACGACGTCGAGCGCACACTGCACTACGGGGTTCTCGCCGAACGCGCCGCCGCCGTGGTCGCCGGTCCCGCGCGGGACCTGATCGAGACCGTGGCCACCGAGATCGCCGACGACATCATGAGCGACGGTAGGCCGCACGCCGCCGAGGTCACGATCCACAAGCCCGACGCGCCGGTCCCGGTGACCTTCGACGACGTGTCGGTAACCATCCGCCGATCCAGCCGCGGCGGCAGAGGAGCGAAGGCCGCTTCGACATGAGCAGGGCGGTGTTGTCCCTCGGCTCCAACCTCGGGGACAGACTGGAACACCTCCGGCTCGCCGTTCGGGGACTGCGCGAGGTACTGCTCACGACCTCCTCGGTCTACGAAACCGCTCCGTGGGGGGTCACGGACCAGCCCGACTTCCTCAACGCCGTCCTGCTGGTCGAGTCCGCCGCGGACGACGAGTGGGACTGGCTGCGCCGGGCACAGCACCTGGAACGGGAGGCCGAACGTCGCAGGGAGCGACGCTGGGGACCCCGTACCCTGGATGTCGACGTGGTCACCGTGGACGAGGTGCACAGCCGGGACCCCGAACTGCTGCTGCCTCATCCCGGCACTCCCGAGCGAGCGACGGTGCTGATTCCGTGGCTGGAGATCGAACCGGAAGCCACACTCCCCGGCCACGGAGCGGTGTCCGAGCTGTTGGCCGTACTGCCGGAGACGGAAACCGCGGGTGTGCGGCTACGCCCCGATCTGGCGTTGCGCTAGGCCACGTCTTCGGTCTCTCGCGCTCGGAGTGCGGGTGGTCGTCGGGTCGGGAGGAACGTCCCGCCCGAAGTGGAACGCACGGCGTGGCGCCGTATGTTGACGTGCCTGCCTCGCGATACGGACGGAGGACGGATGAGCTACACCAGACCCCGCGAGCTCCTTGGTGCGGCGCTGCTCGCCGCGGTGCTGCTCTACGGTGTCGTGCAGCTGTCGTACGGATCGTTGCCGCCGTTGCCGGTGGCGGCCGGGGGCGTACTGCTGGTGGTGGCCATCGTGGACGCCGTGCTGGCGATCGTGCTGCGTCCCAGGGCCAAACACCGGAGCGGCTCCGAACCACTCGATCCGATGATGGCGACCCGGATCGTGGCACTGGCCAAAGCATCCTCGTTGGTGGGCGCGCTCATGGGTGGTGCGTGGGCGTCGATGCTGTTGTACCTGCTGACCGAGGTGCGGGTGTTCGGCTCGGACACCATCGCTTCGATCGTCGGGCTCGTCAGCGCCGCGGCGCTGGTCGGCGGTGGGCTGTGGCTGGAGTGGGCCATGCGCAATCCCGATGAGCCGCAGGAAGACGACGACGATGAACAGTAGGAATTGAGATCGGTGCCGGTTTCGTAGCTGGTCGGGTAGCCGTCACGTGAGTCGGCGCCTTGCCGCGTTGGGCCGGCTCTTGAGTAGCGACCTACGCGGCGAGCGGCCCGGCCTCGCAATGCATCCGACTCACGCACCGGGGACACCCGCGCTGCTGACGCCGCATGGTCCCGTTCCGGCGAGGGTTCCGGAGGCGGAAATTTCGCGAGAAATCGACGCCGTTCCGGAGACGGGTGGCGGAATCTCCGGCACGGCTCTCGCTGCGGGTGCCACGACATCGGGTAGCGACCTACACAACGTCGGGACCGTCCTCGCGAGAGCCGCACCGGAGAACCCGCGGCGGCGCCGACTGCTTGAGTGGTGGGAGTTCGGCTGTGCCGTCCTCCGCGCGGCGATTTCGCGAGAAATTGACGCCGACAGGGACCGCGCCACCGCACTGGGGCCGCGATTTCGCGAGAAATTGACGCTGTCCTGGGGTGGTGAGTGGTGTTTCTCGGTGGTTGGACACGTTCGGTGCTTGGTTTATCGCACGACTCGGTGGGGCTGTTTTTCTTGAGCACTGCTCGTCGTTTCACTGTGTGATCGATTCGTTTCCGAGGAGTCCCACCGGATTTCGAAGCGATAAACTCCGGGTACGGTTGGCCGCATGGCTGACCCGAGCGATTCCGAGTCTCGATCGCGAGGAGATCGAGCGGTGCTGCTGTGGCTCGGTACGTCGGGTCTGGCCGTGGCGGCGACGGTCACGCTGATTCTCGGCGACGACGTCCGGATGCTGCGGCTGGGAATCCTCGCCGCGCTGTGGGCGGCACTGTTGTCGAGCCTGTGGGCCGGTCGGATGCGCAACCGTTCGATGGAGCAGGACGAGCTGTTGGCCGAGCGGCAGCGCTGCTACGAACTGGAACTCGAACGCGAGATCGACGCTCGCGAGGAGTACGAGACCGAAGCCGACAACGAGGCGTTGCGCCGGGTCCGGGAGGAGACCGAGAACGAGGTCGCCGAACTGCGTTCGGAGCTGTACGAGCTGCGTCGGCTGCTGAATCGTTCGCCCCCCGCCGGGGCCACCTCGTCGGCCGCTGTGTCCGCTTCGGACCCCGTTCGCGGGGACGAGCCCGGTTCCGTCGAGCACGCGCCCGGATATCCCGACTCCCGACCGCGAACTCCCGCGCCTGCCGCCCCCGGTTCACCTCCTTCCGGGGGGACCGCACGGGCTGATGTTCCCGGCGGGGGAGGTGCTTCCGGAGCCGCGGCTTCTCCGGTTCCCCCCGAGGCGGCGGATTCCGGTGCCGCGGCGGGGGCCGGTGCTTCATCGGACGCCGGGGAGCCCGCGGCGGGCGGTGCTTCCGCGAGTGGCAGCGTTCCGCCCCGGCGCCAGCCCGGGCGTCCCGGCGGGCGCCCGCGAAACGATGGTCCTCCCGCTTCGGGACCGAAACCTGCTGCCGCTCCCGATCCCAACCGCTCCGCCGCACCTGGTCGACAACAGGCTCCTCCCGTCGCGCGGGAGCCCGGTGCTCCCGGTGCCGAGGTCGGCGCTGCTCCGCTGGCGTTCCCGGGCGAGGGCGAAGCAGCACAGCGCGAAGCCGCGCCCCGGATGTCCACCTCCCCGGCGGCCACTCCTTCTACCGCTGTCCCTCCGGCAGCGTCTCCTCCGGTGCCCACGCCACCCGCGGCCACGCCCCCTGGCAGCGCGCCGGGCGGAGCCGCTTCGCACCCGGCACCGGGTGCTCCGGTCGGACGTCCCGCTGCTCAGGGCGTGCCCGGTTCGGAACCGACACCCGATCAGCTCGGTGCGCAACCGCCGCGGGCGGCACCACCTCCCCCTGCCGCTGGTGCGCAACCACCCCCACCGGCGCCGGCCAACCAGGACGCACCGGCCCGTACGCCGGGACGAAGAACCGGTCCAGCCCGGCCGCCGGGAAGTCCTCGGGCACGTGGCTCCGGTGGCACCGCGGCCGGTGACGAGGTATCCGGCACGCGCCCGCCCGGTGGCGCCGTGGGAGGTGCGCCGGGTGGACACGGTCCCCCCGGCAGACCGCCGAACGACGCCGGACCGGTCGAACGCCCGCAACAGGCCCCGCCAGCCGCCGCGCCGACCGGAGCGGCGGCACGAGCGCCCCGGGAGGGCGCTGCCGGCGGTACGAATCGATCCGACGACGGATCCGCACGATCGGGTGAGACATCAGGTCCGCCCACTGGAGTGACACCTCCCACGGTGGAGCCGAACCCCCCTGCCGACGCGACAACCTCCTCGGCGCAGCAGTCCTCTCCTGTGGGGGCTTCCGGCGCTCATACGCAGGGAACATCCGTCAACGATCTGCTGGCCGCCTACGGCAACACCGGTGAGACGCGCAGACGTCGCCGCCGCGACGAGTGAGAATCGCGAGCTGATTTCGGTATCGGCTGGTGCTGTCGGTCGGTGGCAAGCGGGCTTTATCGTTTCTGGCGTGTCCAATCCTGATCTGTCGGGCGCCCGCAGGAACCAGACCTACAAGCACAGCGTCGTTGGCTGGCCCATCGCGGGTCTGATCCTGCTCGGTATGTGTGGCTTGGCGATGCTCGGCATCGCGACCGCGCGTGTGGGCTACGTCGCGGCCGTGGTGGGTGCGCTGGTCGCCCTGCTGCCGGTCGGGGTGGTATTCGCCGCGATCGTGTGGATCGACCGCTGGGAGCCCGAGCCGCCGATGCTGCTGCTCGGCGCGTTCCTGTGGGGCGCCGGTGGTGCCACGGCCTGTGCCTTCCTGCTCAACGACGCCATGACCGGTTTCGGCGAGATCCTGTTCAGCGGCACCCTGCAGCAGCATTTCGCCCTGGTGGTCACCGCGCCGTTGGTGGAGGAGGCCGCGAAGTCGCTTTTCGTGGTCGCGCTGTGGTTCCGACGCCGCTCCGAGTTCAACGGCATGGTCGACGGCATCGTCTACGCGTCGTTGACCGCGGCCGGTTTCGCCTTCATCGAGAACATCTTCTACTTCGGCAAGGCGTTCGCGCAGGCAGGACTGGGAGACATGACCGGAGGCATCGTGGCCGTGTTCGTGCTGCGCGGTGTGCTGGCGCCGTTCTCCCATCCACTGTTCACCGCGATGGTCGGGATCGGAATAGGTCTCGCTACGCGTGCCGGTGGTCCGAGAATCCGGGGACTGTGGCCGGTACTGGGGTTCCTGGCCGCGGTGTTGCTGCACGCCTTCTGGAACGCCTCCACCACCTTGGGCGGGGTGCGCTTCATCGACATCTACTTCGTGATCATGGTTCCCATCTTCCTGGGAACCGGTTGGCTTGTGGTCTGGCACCGCAAACGCGAACAGCGCATCGTCGCCGCGCAGCTGCCCGCGTTGCAACGGGCGGGACTGATCGTGTCCAGTGAACTCGAAAAACTGGCCAGTCTCTCCGCGCGACGTGACTGGAAGCGCAGGGTGCGGCGCAACTCCGGGAAGGAAGCCGCCAGGTCCGTCCGCGACTACCAGATCGCGGTCACCGAACTGGCGTTTCTGCAGCATCGGGCGAGTGTCGGAAACACCACGAGCGTCGTGCGCAGGCAACGCCGCGAAAAGCTGATCGAGGACCTGAAAACGGCGCGTCGTTCCGCCAGCGGCTCCCAGGAGGCGATCTACACCGAGCGGATCAGGATGGACGAACTGACCAGCATGAACGTCAAGCGTCCGAAGAAGCGCTGACGCGGGTCTCCGTTACTCCGACGCCGGTCGGACCGGACGCACGGTCCGCCGGTCCCGGTGCCGCGAGGTTGTGGCGCTCGCCACTCTCGGACGAGTCTCCAGGGACGCGGGTGCGTGGCTCTCGCCACCATGGGATCCCACCGGAAGTGTTTTCCGGTTACTCTCACGACGCTGTCCGGTACCCGGTACGGGACTGGAACGGTAGGAGGATTGGTCGACGTGTCCACTGACAGGCACGATGTCCGCGGCCCGGGAGCGGACCCGGATTCCCCGCGCTCGGCCGCTGAAACGCGTCCGCGTCCCCGCCTTCGGGTCGGTGTGATCTCCGCGGGACGCGTCGGAAGTGTGCTGGGAGCCGCGCTGCACCGGGCGGGCCACGAGGTCGGGGCGGTGGCAGCCGTTTCCGACGCGGCGCTGAACCGCGTATCGCTACTGCTGCCCGACACCCCGGTTCGCCCGCCCGACGAGGTCGCACGACAGGCGGATCTGGTGCTGCTGGCCGTGCCCGACGACGCGCTCGGTGGGCTGGTGCGCGGACTGGTGAACGCGGAGGCGCTGCGTTCCGGTCAGATCGTGGTGCACACCTCCGGGGCGCACGGTGTGGCGGTACTCGAACCCGCGGTGAACGCCGGTGCGCTGCCGGTGGCGCTGCATCCGGTGATGACGTTCACCGGAAGGCCGGAGGACCTGGAACGGTTGGCCGCGGCCACCGTGGCCGTGACGGCCCGGCAGGACGACGAGGCCGGCTTCAGCGTCGGGGCGGCGTTGGCCGTGGAGCTCGGAGCAGAGCCGGTGCGGATCGCCGAGGAGTCCCGGAAGCTTTACCACGCGGCGCTGACCCACGGCTCCAACCACTTGATCACCCTCGTCAACGAGAGCGCGCAGCTGCTGCGCGCGGCCGGTGTCGAGTCCCCGGACCGGGTGCTCGCCCCGATCCTGTCGGCCGCGTTGGACAACTCGCTGCGCTACGGGGACCGGGCCATCACCGGGCCGGTCTCGCGTGGCGACGCGGGAACCGTGCGGGACCACCTCGACGTGTTGGGCGAATCCGCGCCGGACGTGCTGTCCGGCTATGTACAGCTGGCGAAACGCACCGCGGACCGGGCGGTGAGCTCGGGAATGCTGCGTGCCGACGACGCCGTTGGCGTCAACGAAGTACTCGACGGGGGGCGCTGATGAGCGTTACGGACGAGCGGGGCGGTTCGGAGAGCGTCGGTGCCGGACCGGGTTTCACCCCCGACGAGGTCACCGTGCACCACCTTCCCGCGGAACTGGGCAAGGTGACGCGCGCGCTGCGCCGCACCGGTCGCAAGATCGTGCTGGTCCCCACCATGGGGGCGCTGCACGAGGGGCATCTGGAGCTGATTCGCGCCGCTCGTCGTGTCCCGAACAGCGTTACCGTGGTCTCGATCTTCGTGAACCCGCTCCAGTTCGGTCCCGGCGAGGACTTCGACAGCTATCCGCGCACCCTCGACGAGGATCTGCGGGTCTGTGGGCGGGAGGGCGCCGAGCTCGTGTTCGCCCCGAGCAGCCGGGAACTCTACGGTGACGATCCGCGGACGACGATCGACGCCGGAGAGCTCGGCCGCGAACTCGAGGGCGCCAGCAGACCGGGTCACTTCAGCGGTGTGCTCACCGTCGTCGCCAAGCTGTTCAACATCGTGGCGCCGGATCTGGCCCTGTTCGGTGAGAAGGACTACCAGCAGCTGGTGCTGCTGCGCCGGATGGCCCGCGAGCTGAACTTCCCGACCGATGTGCAGGGCATCCCGATCGTGCGCGAGCACGACGGGCTGGCGCTGTCCTCCCGCAATCGCTATCTGGGCGAGCGCGAGCGCGCCGCCGCCCTGGTGTTGTCGGCGGCGCTGGCGGCAGGGGTCCACGCCGGTTCGCGCGGCCCGGACGCCGTGCTGTCGGCCGCGCGCGAGGTGCTCGACACCGAACCGATGGTCGAACTCGACTACCTGCGGTTGTGCGACCCCGAGCTGGGGCCCGCACCGGACGCGGGAGAGGCACGACTGCTGGTGGCCGCGAAGGTGGGCGGCACCCGACTGTTGGACAACGCGCTGGTGGAACTCGGACCGTCCGATCCGGCATCTGAAGCGGTAGTTCCCACCCGGTAGCTCGAAGCCTAAGGAGCAGGCATGTTCCGGACCATGCTCAAATCCAAGATCCACCGTGCCACGGTTACCCAGGCCGATCTGCACTACGTGGGATCGGTGACCATAGACGCCGCCCTGATGGAGGCGGCCGATCTGCTGGACGGTGAGCAGGTCACGATCGTGGACGTGACCAACGGAGCCCGGCTGGAGACCTACGCCATCACCGGTGAGCGCGGTTCCGGGGTGCTCGGTATCAACGGTGCCGCTGCCCACCTGGTCCACCCGGGCGACGTGGTGATCCTGATCGCCTACGGCGTCATGGACGAGGCCGAGGCCAGGTCGTTCCGCCCGAGCGTGCTCTTCGTCGACGGGGAGAACCGCGTGGTCGAACGAGGCGGCGATCCCGGTCACGCCCCCGAGGGATCGGGACTCGCCACCACCGCTGTGGGAACCACGAGTGGTTCGCCCCGCTGAGTGAGGCGAACCCGGTGGTGAGCGGTCTTCCGCGCGATCGTGAGATCGATGCCCGCCGGCCGTCCGGAGTGCTGGTGGGCTTCCGGTGAGCCCGCGGGGCCGTGCGGTGGCGTGCCGTTCCCGGGGGTCTCGTTCGGGTGACGTGTCGCTCGCGGAAAGCGCCCGCCGTTGTGTCAGCGTTTCGACAGGAAGGGAAATCCACGGTGCTGCTCGCTATCGACGTCGGCAACACCAACATCGTGTTGGGACTCTACGAGGACGAGCCCGATGGTCCAGAGCAGCGATCCGGTTCCGGCCGGAAGCCGAAGGCCCAGGCTCGGCTGGTGCGGGACTGGCGGATGCGGACCGAACCCAGGATGACCGCCGACGAGCTCGCGTTCACCATGCGCGGTCTGCTGGGCGACTACGTCGACAAGATCACCGGCATATCGGCCCTGTCCACCGTTCCCACGCTGTTGCGGGAGCTGCGGGTCATGCTCGGCCGCAACTGGAGCGATGTTCCCAGGGTCGTCGTGGAGCCGGGTGTCCGAACGGGTGTCCCCCTGTTGGTCGATAATCCCAAGGAGGTCGGCGCGGACCGGGTGATCAACACGCTGGCAGCGCACCACCTGTATTCCACGAACTGCGTCGTGGTCGATTTCGGTACCTCGACGAACATCGACGCCATCTCGGCCAAGGGCGAGTTCCTGGGGGGAGCGTTCGCCCCCGGCGTGGAGATCTCGCTCGACGCGCTGGCCTCGCGGGCCGCCCAGCTGCGCAAGGTCGAGCTGGCCAGGCCGCGTTCGGTGATCGGCAAGAACACAGTCGAGTGCCTGCAGTCCGGACTGCTCTACGGCTTCGCGGGGCAGGTGGACGGGCTGGTGCACAGCATCGTGTCCGAGTTGGAGGAGACCCACGGCGGTCCCACGACGGTACTGGCGACCGGTGGCCTGGCGCCGCTGGTGATCAGCGAGTCCCGGACGATCTCGCACCACGTCCCCGAGCTCACCCTGCTCGGGCTGCGGCTGGTCTTCGACCGGAACCTGGAGTGACCGGACCGGGCGAGCGGTGATCCGTGTCACCGCCCCGTCGAGGGGAGATCACCGCCCCGTCGAGGGGAGATCACCGCCCGTCGGGGGAACAGCCACTGTCCCCTCGTTCGTTCGGTGCACCGGTTCGAACGAGTTCGCGGCGCGCCCGCGCCCCTCGCACCGGGGCGCGGGCGGAGGACGGGCTGCCCCATCCTGCCGGAATGTCGCCCCCGGCGGGTCCGTACCCTTGTAAACCGTGAATGACCAGGATCAATCGAGTCGTGTCGACGGAGCCGAGGACCTGCCGGAGCAGCTGCGGGTGCGTCGGGAGAAACGGGAACGTCTGTTTGCCGAGGGCCAGGATCCCTACCCGGTCTCGCTGCCCGTGACCCACGAGCTGTCCGAGGTGCGGGCGGCGCATTCGGATCTGCCCGTGGACGCTTCCAGCGGACAACGGGTCGGTGTGGCGGGCCGGGTTATGTTCATGCGCAACACCGGCAAACTGTGCTTCGCCACGTTGCGGGGCGGGGACGGCGGCGAGCTGCAGGCCATGCTCAGCCGGAACGAGGTCGGCGAACAGGCCCTGTCCGAGTGGAAGTCCGACGTGGATCTGGGGGACCACGTTTTCGTCGCGGGCGAGGTCATCACCTCTCGGCGCGGTGAACTCTCGGTGCTGGCGGACGAGTGGCGGATGGCGGCCAAGTCGTTGCGGCCGTTGCCCGTGGCCCACAAGGAACTCAGCGAGGAAAACCGCGTTCGGCAGCGCTACGTGGATTTGCTGGTCCGTAGCCAGGCGGCCGAAACGGTTCGCACCCGTGCCGCGACATTGCGTTCGCTGCGGGATTCGTTCGAACGGCGCGGATATCTCGAAGTGGAGACGCCCATGCTGCAGACTTTGCAGGGTGGGGCCGCGGCCAGGCCGTTCGTGACTTACTCGAACGCCTTGGACATGGATCTCTACTTGCGCATCGCCCCGGAGCTGTTCCTCAAGCGGTGCGTCGTGGGTGGTATCGAGAAGGTCTTCGAGATCAATCGGAACTTTCGCAATGAGGGGAGTGACTCTTCCCACTCTCCCGAGTTCGCCATGCTCGAGTTCTATGAAGCTTACTCGGATTACAACGCGATGGCCGAACTCACCCGCGCGCTGATCCAGGAAGCGGCCCAGTCGCTGTTCGGCACTCAGACCGTCACTTGGGCGGACGGTTCCGAGTACGATCTTTCCGGGCAATGGGCGAACATTACGATGTACGGATCGCTTTCCGAGGCGCTCGGTTCGGAAGTAACCCCCGAAACCTCTGTCGAAACGCTCCGTAAGCATGCCGAGAGCGCCGGTTTGTCCGAGCTCGATCCGTCGTTCGGGCACGGTAAGTTGGTCGAGGAACTCTGGGAGCACATGGTGGGCAACCATCTCCACGCTCCCACATTCGTACGGGACTTTCCGCTGGATACCGCTCCGTTGACCCGGCAACACCGACAGCATTCGGGGATGGCGGAGAAATGGGATCTCTACGTGAAGGGTTTTGAACTCGCGACCGGTTACTCCGAGCTCGTCGATCCCGTCGTCGAACGTGCGCGGCTGGAAGAGCAGGCGCGGTTGGCTTCCGAGGGCGACGAGGAAGCCATGCCCGTCGACGAGGACTTTCTGCGGGCGCTGGAGTACGGAATGCCCCCCACGGGCGGCGTGGGAATGGGGATCGACCGGTTGTTGATGGCGTTGACGGGGCTGGGCATCAGGGAGACCATCCTGTTCCCGCTCGTGCGTCCGGAATGACGTGATCGCACTCCCCTGATCGATGGTGGAGCGAAAATTTCTTCGGTGGGGTGAGTGCGAATCCGGCACTGCTGCGCTAACCTTGCTGGCGAGAATGAAACGGTGACGATGTATTAGTGGCTCGATGCGTGATCGGTCGCGATACGGCTTCGAGGATGATGTGGTTCGAGAGAACACCGACGATACTCGTTCGGGCTCGGATCGTCACCGTCTCGCTGTAAGGAATACCGGGGAGGACCGCGGAAGATGGCGCAGAAGGTAACTGTCCAGTTGGTGGACGACCTGGACGGTGGAGAGGCCGATGAAACGGTCGAGTTCGCCTTGGACGGCGTCTCGTACACCATCGACCTTTCCAATGACAATGCGACCGAGCTCCGGGAGGCACTGAGCGGCTTTCTGGCGAGTGCGCGTCGGGCCGGGGGGCGTAAGAAGCCGGGACCGAAGGCGGGTTCCGCGCGTTCGTCGTCGGCTTCGTCCGGTGGTTCCACGAGCGCGGATCGTGAGCAGAACCAAGCGATTCGGGAATGGGCCCGCAAGCGGGGTATGAAGGTTTCGGACCGTGGTCGCATCCCCGCCGATATCGTCGCCGAGTACCACAAGGCGCACTGAAGTTCGCGACGGTCGACGTCGGCTCGGTTCGTCCCGCCGGACACCCGTCGAACCGGAACGCGGCTCGTGCCGTGCTCCCTCGATATCCGCCCGGCCGATATTGGAGACCGATTCGGAATGCGGCGGGGGAATGTCTCGATACTCCGACCGCTGTTTCGGGAGTACCGGCCGCTGTTTCGGTAGCAGTGGCCAGTAGTGCTTTGTTGGGTCCGGATGTGCCCGTCGGTCGTGGCGTCCGATGGTGTTCCGGCGCCTCGGCGCCGAAACGACCGGTCACGTCACTCGTGTCGCCGCGGGGCTCGTACGGACGAGGACAGACGTGATGTAGGTGCCCACACGGACACCACCGGGCCGGAGTGGGGCCGGGTGCGCCCCGGGCGGACAATGTCGCATTGGACAATGTCGGAGCGCACCCCGCACACTTGGCCTGTTATCGCGCCGCGTCGACACCGAACGCGTTCGCGAGGTCGTCGAGAATCGCGTGTGCACCGTGGATTCCCACCGAAGTCATCCAGGTGATGTCGTCGACCAGGTGTTGCTTCCCGGTGAGTTTGTTCCAAAGCGGGTTTGATTCGAAGGTTTTTCTGGTCTTTGCCGCGTCGCCCGCCTCATCGGGGTAGACGGTTACGAAGATGTGGTCCGCGTCCAGTTCCGGGATCCGCTCCTGGCTGAGATTGACCGCGATTCCGTCCTCTTCGGGCTGCCCTTCGGGGCGAGCCAGCCCGGTGTCGCGTTGCACGGTGCCGGGGAACGAATCGGCACTGTAGAGCCGCACGGTCGGTTCGCCCGCGAAGCGCACGATCGACATTGTCGGGTTGTGCCCCACCTTCGAACGGATGCTGTCCCCGATCGTTCTCGCACGTCGTTCGTATTCGTCCAGCTCGTTCTGGGCCGATTTCTCCTTGCCCAGCGCCCGACCGGTCAGCAGCAGGTTCTCCTTCCAGGTCGCCCCGGTCGTGCGGCTGAACACGGTGGGCGCGATCTCGGAGAGCTGGCCGTACATGTCCTCGTGCCGGACTTTCGCGGACAGGATCAGCTCGGGGTCGCGCTGGACGATCCGCTCCGGATCCGGACTGGTCAGGCTGCCCACGCGCTGTGCCTGCTCGCCGTATCGGGTGCGGTCCCGGCCGAGGTATTCGGGCAGCTTCTCGCGGCCGCCGAAGGTGGTGTAACCGACGACGTTCGTCCCCAGCGCCATCGCGGCGCTGGTGAAGGTGGCGTCCAGCGCGACCACCCGTTTCGGCGAGCCGGTGATCTCGGTTTCACCCATCGCGTGCTCGACGGTGCGGGCGTTCGTTCCCCCGCCCTGCTCCGTCGAGTTCGACTCGCCACCGCACGCCGCCAACCCGAGTACGGGCAGCGCGCCTGCGGCGGTCAACGCGGTTCGCAGCAACTCACGTCTGGTGCGTGTGACTTCCGACATCGGTTCGCCTTCCTGTTTCGGTTACTCTTAGGTGGGCCTAACCTAAGTGTGGGCAACCTAAGCGAATCGGAGCGGACAGCCAAGGGAGTGGGATTTGAGTCGCAGTTCGGCCACGGGCGACCCGTCCGGTTCGGGCCCCGCTTCCTCGACCTCTCCCGCGCCCCACGACGAGTCCCCCGCAGGGGGCCGACGGCCGGAAACCCTCCCCGCACCGACCGAACGCGACAGCGCGCCGCCCCCCGAACGGGTGCGGCGGCCCGACGGGACAGCGAGATCCGAGCGGGCAACGCGGTCCGACCGGCTGAACTCGCGACGACGCGGCCGGCTGCTGGGCCTCGGCGTACTGTGCTGTCTGCTGCTGCTCAGCTGCGCGCTGAGCATCCTCATCGGAGCCAAGCTCATACCGCCCGGCGCGGTGGTGGACGCGCTCTTCGCGAGCTCGCGTACCGAGAACAACGTGATCATCTACGAGCTGCGCATCCCGCGCACCATCGCGGGAGTGCTCGCCGGTTCCGCGTTGGGACTGGCCGGAGCGCTCATGCAGGGCTACACCCGCAACCCCATAGCGGCCCCCAGCGTGCTCGGAATCACCCAGGGCGCGGGGCTCGCGGTGGTGCTGGCCGTGTTCACGATGGGCATCACCGGCATGCTCGGCTTCATCTGGTTCAGCTTCGCGGGAGCGCTGATCAGCGCGCTGGCGGTGTTCCTGATCGGTTCGATCGGCAAGGGAGGCGCGACACCGGTCGCGCTGGCACTGGCGGGGGCGGCGATCAGCGCACTGCTGCAGGCACTCACCTCGGCCCTGGTGCTGCTGGACCGGCAGAGCCTGGACACCTACCGGTTCTGGAAGGTCGGCTCCATCGCCGTCTCGGACATGGGGCTCATTCAACGGGTGCTGCCGTTCCTGCTGTTGGGGCTGGTGCTGGGGCTCGCCAGCGCTCCCGGGCTCAACGCGCTCTCCCTCGGTGACGACATGGCCGCGGCGCTGGGCCACAACGTCGCCAGGTCCAGGGCGATCGGGATCACCGCCATCGCGGTACTCGTCGGCAGCGCGGTGGCCATGTGCGGACCGATCAGCTTCGTCGGTCTGATCGTTCCCCACATAGCCAGATACTTCGCGGGCCCCGACCACCGCTGGTTGCTGCCGTTCGCGGCGCTGGGGGGCTCCTGCCTGGTGCTGCTGGCCGATCTGGTCGGCCGGATCATGGCGCGTCCCTCGGAGATCCAGGTCGGCGTGATGCTGGCGATGATCGGCGCCCCCTTCTTCATCGCTCTCGTACGACGCAGGAGGCTGATGCGGCTGTGACGGAATCGGTGCGAACCCCCGTCGGCGCCCCGGCCGCTCGGGTACGTGGCCGCGTCCCGCTGCGCGTCGGCCCCGTGTCCACGGTGCTGCGCCTCCGCCCGCTGGTGGCGCTGTTGGGCGGCCTCGCGGGGCTTCTTCTGGTGTTCGCCTGCGATCTGGCGCTCGGCGACTACCCGATCTCCCCGCTGGGGGTGCTGCGCACACTGTTCGGCGGTGGCGACGCCGGGGAACGGCTCGTGGTGCTGCAGCTGCGGTTACCGCGTGCGTTGACCGGACTGCTGGTCGGGGCAGCGCTCGGGTTGTCCGGCGCGATCACGCAGGCGGTGGTGCGCAATCCGCTGGCCAGCCCGGATCTGCTGGGCGTGACCACAGGCGCCGGTGCGGCGGCGACCGCCGTCATCGTCACCTCCGGCACGCTCGGCGGAATCAGCGGCGTCGTCGCGAGCCTCGGCCTGCCCCTGGTCGCGCTGGTGGGCGGCATCGTCACCGCGGTGCTGGTCGGATTGCTGGCCTACCGGGGCGGGGTGGACTCGTTCCGGTTGGTGCTGGTCGGCATCGGCATGAACGCGCTGACGGTCAACGCGACCCTGTGGCTGCTGACCGTCGGTGAGACCCAGGACGCTGGACGCGCGATGGTGTGGCTGACCGGCAGCCTCAACGCGCGCGACTGGGACAACGTGGTGCCGGTCGGGCTGGCCCTGCTGGTGCTCGTACCGTTGAGCCTGCTCGGCTCGCACGCCTTGGGCGCGTTGCAGTTCGACGACGACACGGTTCGCGAACTCGGGGTGCCCGTCAACATCGCCCGGGGGGCGCTGCTGCTGGGGGCCGCCGTGCTCGCCTCGCTGGCCACCGCGGCAGCCGGGCCGATCGCCTTCGTCGCGCTCGCCACCCCGCAGATCGCCCTCCGCACGGCAGGCACCCCGCGACCGCCACTGGTGGTGTCGATGGTGTTCGGAGCGCTTCTCGTCGTCGGTGCCGATCTCGTCTCGCGCACGCTGTTCGGTTCGCTGCAACTACCGGTCGGAATCGTCACCGCCGCGCTCGGTGCCCCGTACCTGATCTATCTGCTCGTCCACCGGTATCGGGAGGTTCAGACATGACCGCCTCGCACATCGCGCACGACACGGTCGACAGCACGGCCGCGGCCACCGAGTCCTTACCGGGGAGCGGTTCCTCCGAGGGGGCGAGGAACCGGTTGTGCGCCCGCGATCTGTCGTTGGGATACGGCGAGCGCGTGGTTGTCGACGGGCTGGACCTGGACGTCGTCGACGGCACCATCACAGGCGTGATCGGTCCCAACGGTTGTGGCAAGTCCACGCTGCTGCGGGCCCTGGGCAGGCTGTTGCGGCCCAGGCGCGGCAGCGTGCTGCTGGACGGCGAACCCATCCACCGGATGTCCACCAAGGAAGTCGCGCGTACGCTGGGGTTGTTGCCGCAGTCGCCGGTCGCTCCGGAAGGGCTCCGCGTCGCCGACCTGGTCGCCAGAGGCAGGCATCCGCACCAGTCCTGGTATCGCCAGTGGTCCGGGGACGACGAGTCGGCCGTGGCCGAGGCGTTGTCGCTCACCGGTATCGGTGACCTCGCCGATCGGTCCGTGGACGAGCTGTCCGGTGGGCAGCGGCAGCGTGCCTGGTTGTCCATGGCGCTGGCGCAGGGAACCGATCTGCTCCTGCTGGACGAACCGACCACCTACCTGGACCTGTCGCACCAGGTGGATGTGCTGGAGCTGATCGGCAGGCTGCACACCGAGAGCGGGCGCACCGTGGTGATGGTGCTGCACGACCTCAACCTGGCCGCCCGCTACGCGGACCGGCTGGTGGCGATGTCCGAAGGGCGGATCGCCGCGCAGGGCCCTCCGGGAGAGGTGCTCACGGAGCGGTTGCTGCACGAGGTTTTCGATCTCCGGGCGCGGGTGATTCCGGACCCGGTCACGGGTACACCCCTGGTGGTTCCGGTGGGCGGCAGGCAGTCCCGGGCTTCGGAATCCGAGGATGCTGGTCCCGGCACCCGCGGTTCCTGACCCGCGAGCACCGTGGCTCGGCACGACACCGGGCCGGACAGTCGCCGCACTGGGCCGGATGAGTGAGATTCGGTCCGTCGGAGGCGGTGTTCGCGCTCGGCGGACACCGCGGGCGGCCTGGTTTTCGAATGGAATTTCGCAGCTCAACGCCCTGTTGGGCTGACTGAACGCAACGTTGTCGAGAAGTGGGCTGCGAGCCGGAACAGCCCTGAGTGCGCCGTGGCTACTAGAGTGGAGTTCAGAGTGCTGAACCCATCGCGGGCATCGGCGTGAGCAGGAGCGGTGCCCGGTACGAGACCGCCGGCGCAGCAGTCAGGGAGTGCGAATGTTCGAGAGGTTCACCGACCGCGCGAGGCGGGTGGTTGTCCTGGCCCAGGAAGAGGCCAGGATGCTCAACCACAACTACATCGGCACCGAGCACATTCTCCTGGGTCTGATCCACGAGGGTGAGGGTGTCGCCGCCAAGGCGCTGGAATCGCTGGGGATCGCCCTTGAGGGCGTGCGCCAGCAGGTCGAGGAGATCATCGGCCAGGGCCAGCAGGCGCCCAGTGGCCACATCCCCTTCACCCCGAGGGCCAAGAAGGTTCTGGAGCTGTCGCTGCGGGAGGCACTCCAACTCGGGCACAACTACATCGGCACCGAGCACATCCTGCTCGGGCTGATCCGCGAGGGCGAGGGCGTGGCCGCGCAGGTGCTGGTCAAGCTCGGCGCCGATCTCAACCGGGTTCGCCAGCAGGTGTTGCAGCTGCTGTCCGGCTACCAGGGCAAGGAACCGGCCGAGGCCGGTGGCCGCAGCGAGGGCACCCCGTCCTCCTCGCTGGTGCTGGACCAGTTCGGCCGCAACCTCACCCAGAGCGCCCGTGAGACCAAGCTCGACCCGGTGATCGGCCGTGACACCGAGATCGAGCGCATCATGCAGGTGCTGTCCCGCCGGACCAAGAACAACCCCGTCCTCATCGGCGAGGCCGGTGTCGGCAAGACCGCCGTGGTCGAGGGGCTGGCTCAGAAGATCGTCAAGGGCGAGGTCCCGGAGACGCTGAAGGAGAAGCAGCTCTACACGCTCGACCTCGGTTCGCTGGTCGCCGGTTCCCGCTACCGTGGTGACTTCGAGGAGCGCCTGAAGAAGGTCCTCAAGGAGATCAAGACCCGCGGCGACATCATCCTGTTCATCGACGAGATCCACACGCTGGTCGGTGCGGGTGCCGCCGAGGGGGCCATCGACGCGGCGAGCATCCTCAAGCCGATGCTGGCGCGCGGTGAGCTGCAGACCATCGGTGCCACCACGCTGGAGGAGTACCGCAAGAACGTCGAGAAGGACGCGGCCCTGGAACGTCGTTTCCAGCCGATCCAGGTGGGCGAGCCCTCGCTGGACCACGCCGTGGAGATCCTGAAGGGACTGCGGGACCGCTACGAGGCGCACCACCGCGTTTCCATCACCGACTCCGCCCTCTCGGCAGCGGCCAGCCTGGCTGATCGCTACATCAACGACCGGTACCTGCCGGACAAGGCGATCGACCTGCTGGATGAGGCAGGTGCGCGGATGCGTATCCGCCGGATGACCGCACCGCCGGACCTGCGCGAGTTCGACGAGAAGATCGCCGAGGTCCGCAGGGACAAGGAGTCCTCCATCGACGGGCAGGACTTCGAGCGTGCCGCCAGGCTGCGTGACGAGGAGAAGCAGCTCATCACGCAGAAGGAGGAGCGCGAGACCCAGTGGAAGGCCGGTGATCTCGACGTCGTGGCCGAGGTCGACGACGAGCAGATCGCCGAGGTACTGGCCAACTGGACCGGTATTCCGGTGTTCCGCCTCACCGAGGAGGAGACCTCCAGGCTGCTGCGCATGGAGGACGAGCTGCACAAGCGGATCATCGGTCAGGAGGACGCGGTCAAGGCGGTCTCCCAGGCGATCCGCCGCACCCGTGCCGGCCTGAAGGACCCGCAGCGTCCCTCCGGTTCCTTCATCTTCGCCGGTCCCTCCGGTGTCGGTAAGACCGAGCTGTCCAAGTCGCTGGCGGAGTTCCTGTTCGGCGACGACGACGCCCTGGTCCAGATCGACATGGGTGAGTACCACGACCGCTACACGGCCTCCCGGCTGTTCGGCGCCCCTCCGGGCTACGTCGGCTACGAGGAGGGCGGCCAGCTCACCGAGAAGGTCCGCCGCAAGCCGTTCTCCGTGGTGCTGTTCGACGAGATCGAGAAGGCCCACCACGAGATCTACAACACGCTGTTGCAGGTTCTGGAGGACGGCAGGCTCACGGACGGTCAGGGCCGTGTGGTCGACTTCAAGAACACGGTGCTGATCTTCACCTCCAACCTGGGCACGGCCGACATCTCCAAGGCGGTCGGTCTGGGCTTCACCGCTGGTAACGAGCAGGAGACCAACTACGAGCGGATGAAGTCCAAGGTCAACGAGGAGATGAAGAAGCACTTCCGTCCGGAGTTCCTCAACCGGATCGACGACGTGATCGTCTTCCACCAGCTCACCGAGGAAGAGATCATCCGGATGGTCGACCTGCTCATCGGCAGGGTGGAAACCGCCCTCAAGAGCAAGGACATGTCCATCGAGCTGACCTCCAAGGCCAAGAAGCTGGTGGCCAAGCGGGGCTTCGACCCGGTGCTGGGTGCCCGGCCGCTGCGCCGCACGATCCAGCACGAGATCGAGGACAAGCTTTCCGAGAAGATCCTGTTCGGCGAGGTCGAGGCGGGTCAGATCGTCATCGTCGACGTCGACGGTTGGGACGAGGAAGGCACCGAGGACCAGGCCCAGTTCACCTTCCGGGGTGAGCTCAAGCCTTCCACCGTGCCGGACACCCCGCCGGTGGACCTGGCCGGTTCCTCCGGTGGCTCGTCCTCGGAGAGCTCCGGCTCCAACCAGGACGACCAGTCCGAGGGATCCGGCTCCTCAGAGTGATCCACCGAGTCGAAACGATCGATCCCGTCCCTCCGGGGGCGGGATCGTTTCTTCGGTCGTCCGGCACCACGACCGCCGTGGACCTCCGGAACGACCGGTAAGGTCCGATCCGCGTGGATTCCCGGCGGAGCGGCGAGGACCGAATCCGGAGCGCGCTGCACGTTCCGGTGCTCACCGCCGCTGCCGCCTCGGTTCCCGCGGTGTTCCTCACCCGGCTCGACGGGCCGGTGTCGCTGTTCGGCAGCGTGCTCAACTGGTCGTCGATGCTGGTGCTCACCGCCGAGTCGGTGCTGCTGTTCTGGTTCAGCCGGGATCGGCCCCGTTGGCTGCGGGAACACTGGTGGATGGCGCTGGTCACCGTGTTGACCATCCCGGCGGTGGTGTTCGCGTTCGCTCCCGCCCAGGTGCTGCGGCTGGTCCGGGTGGTCGCCGCGGTCCAGCTCGTCCGGGTGTTCCGCCTCGTCAAGGTCGCCCGGGTGCTGCACCGGCGCGCCCGAGTGCTGGGCAGGCCGAGGTACGCCCTGCTCGGAGCGGTTCTACTGGCCGCCGTGGTGCTGCTCGGTGTGGTGCTGGCCGACGAGGACAGCCCCACCCGACGTACGCTGGACGCGGTATCGAGTCGCTGGGGATGGCCCGTGCTGCTCGGAGTCGTCGTGCTGTTCGCCGCCGCGATCGGTGGACTCGTCACGTGGCTGCGACGGCGTCGCGACGAACGGTCGGAGCGTGGCCGGTGATGCGCTGTCACATCGGAAGGCTTCGGTGCGTCGCGGCTCGCGAGGACGCGACAGGAACTGGTGAGGTGCCGCGTGCTGCTGGTGATGCTCGGCCCGTTCCGGGTGCACGACGACGGGGGAGAACCGGTCGAGCTGGGTGGTAACCGAGTGCGCACCCTGCTGGCTCGGTTGGCGCTGGACCTCAACCACAGCGTTCCGGTGCGGACGCTGATCGACGAGCTCTGGACCGACGCGGTTCCCGGCGATGCCACGAACGCGCTGCACACGCTGATCGCCCGCACCAGACGGGCACTGCGTGCCACGACCGGTCTGCGGCTGAGCTCCGAAGGGCTCGGCTACGCGCTGCGGGCGGATCCGGACCTGGTCGATCTGCACCGCTTCGAACGATTGGTCGCCAGTGGCCGTGGGGCGCTCCGCCGGAACCTTCCGGCGGAGGCGGCCGAGGACCTGCGAGCCGCGCTGGAACTGTGGCGCGGGGACCCCCTGATCGATTTCCGTGATCTCCCGTTCGCCGAAGCCACCGTCCCCCGACTGGAACGGCTCGGGCGTGCCGCACTCACCGAGCGGATCGAGGCCGAGCTACGACTCGGCGACCACGCCGGGCTCATCGAGGAGCTCGCGCTGCTGACCGCCAGGCATCCGCTCGACGAGAGCCTCGCCGAGCTGCGCTTCCGCGCGCTGCGCGCCGCCGGAAGGCGGGCCGAGGCCGTGAGCGCCTACGAACAACTGCGTGACCGGCTGTTCGAACATCTCGGGACCGAACCCGGTGACCGGCTACGTGAGATGCGTCTCGCCCTGCCGTGGGAGGGAAGTGACGACGCGGTCACCGCCTTCGGGACAGCGCCTGTCACCTCCGCAAAAGAGTCTGGCACCCCCGGAACAGCGAACGCCGCCGAGCGAGATCCCCCGGACGACGATCCCGGCGTCGGTGGCGGGACCGCTCCGAACGGCGCGGCGCTGCCGAGGCGGTTGAGCGGTTTCGTGGGGCGGGAGCCGGAACTGGAGCGGCTGGACCACGCGTTGCGTGACGCGCGCCTGGTGACGTTGTTCGGCCCCGGCGGCTCCGGCAAGACCAGACTCTCGATCGAGAGTGCCTCCCGGGTCACCGCGCTTCGGGTACTGTTCGTGGAACTCGCGCCGGTGCGCGCCGATCAGGAGCTCGCCGCGGCGGTGCTGACGGGCCTGGGAGTCCGAGAGGCACCCCGACTGAATCACGGTCGTCCGGGCGATCCGCTCTCCGGACTGGTGGAGACGCTCGGTTCCGAACCGACCCTGTTGGTCCTGGACAACTGCGAGCACCTCGTCACGGGAGCCGCCGAGCTGACCGAGCGGCTGCTCGCCCTCGTCGCCGAACTGCGGATACTGGCCACCAGCAGGGAACCGCTGGCACTGCCGGGCGAGAAACTGTTCCCCGTGGGGCCGCTGGAAGTTCCCGACAACGTCGAAGCAGCCGCTGCCAGCCCCGCCGTCCGACTGTTCGTGCAGCGTGCCGCCGCCGCACGGCACGATTTCGAACTCACCGCGAGCAACACGGCCGACGTCATGGAGATCTGCCGTGAACTCGACGGCATGCCGCTGGCCATAGAGTTGGCCGCCGCCCGGGTCCGTTCCATGAGCCCCCGCATGCTCGCGGAACGGCTGGACGACCGGTTCCGGCTGCTCACCAGGGGAAACCGGGCCGCTATGTCGCGCCATCGCACGCTGCGAGCGGTCGTGGAGTGGAGCTGGGAGCTGCTGACCGAACCCGAGCGGACACTGGCGCGCAGGATGTCGGTGTTCGCGGGCTCCGCGCGTGCCGAATCGGTGGCCGAAGTGTGCTCCGGTGCCGGACCGGTCGCCGCGGACGTGGACGAGCTGCTCGCCGACCTGGTGGACAAGTCCCTCGTGGAGGCCGTGGACCAGGGAACGGTGATGCGCTACCGGATGCTGGAGACCGTGCGGGCCTTCTGCTCCGAGCAGCTGGCGGCCGCCGACGAGGTCGAAGCCCTGGGACGTCGTCACGCCGAGCACTTTCTGGCCTTCGCGGAGACGGCGGCCCCACGCATCCACTCCCGGGAACAACTGACGTGGCTGGCACGGCTGGATGTCGAGCACGACAACACCGTGCGGGCGTCGCACTGGGCGTTGGAGAACTCCGACGCCGATATCGGTATCAGGCTCGCCGCCGCGCTCAACTGGTACTGGTCGATGACCATGCGCCACACCGAACTCACCGAGCGGATGCGTGACGTGGTCGCGTTGTCCGGACCGGCACCCGCGGAGAGCCGCGCGGTGGTGGAGCTGGTCAGCAGGCTCTACGAGGACTCCTACGGTTGGTCGGAACGGGTGGCCGCGGCGGTGGAGAAGCTGCGCGACACGGGCGCGATGTCGCGATACGTCTACCTGGGATTGCTGGAACCCATGGTCTGGTTGCTGACGGAGCGGCTGGACGAGATGGCGGGCTCGTTGCGGCGCGCGGCCGAACACCCCGATCCGTGGCCCAGAGCCGCCGCGCACTACGGGTGGGCGATACTGGCCGAGCGCCGGGGCGAGACAGGTGAGGGGGAGGAGCACGCCGAGCGGGCCGTGGCCGCTTTCGAGGCGATCGGTGACCGCTGGGGGAAGGCCCAGGCCATCGGCAGCACGGCCGATTTCCACTCGCTGCGGGGCGATCACGAAAGCGCTGTCGAGCGACTCACGGAATCCGTACGTGTGCTGCGCGAGCTGCGTTCCACCACCGAACTGGTGCCACAGCTGGCCCGTATCGGAATGCACCGAGTTCGGATGGGAGACCTCTCCGGCGCGCGGTCCGAGTTGGACGAGGCTTCCCGGCTGGCGGGCACCACTCCCTCCAGCCATCGCGTCATCGTCACCTACGGGTGGATGGAACTGATCCGGGCCGAGGGCGACACCGAATCGGCTCACCGGCTGGTGCGAGACGCCGAGGCGGACCTCGTGGAACTCGGATCACCACCACATCCGATGATGCGCGATCTGCTGCTCTCGTTCCGGATCCGGTTGTCGTTGGACGAGGAAGACCCGGCGGGTGCTCGTGAACTGTTCGGAAAAGCCCTGGACTCCGAAAATCCCGTGGCGGACAGACCGGTGAGCGCGGTGCTGTGCGAGCAGCTGGCCCGACTGGTACTCGCCGAGGGAGCTCCGCGAGAAGCCGCGCGATTGCTCGGCGTGGCAGCGGCACTGCAGGGGGTGCTGGACCGGGGGGATCCCGACGTGCGCGAGATGTGCGCTCGGTTGCGCTCGGAGCTGGGAGCCGAGGAATTCGACGAGCTCTACGCGAGTCGTTTCGACTCGTCGGGCACCGCTGCCAGAGCGGAACTCCGGCGCGTACTGGGCCGGTGAGCGGCACCGTCACGAGCCGGTCACGATCCGGACACCGGCACTCCAAGGTTTCGAAATTCGGGTGCCCGCCGAGTGGTCGCGCCGGTAGTGTCCGCGCCGTTTTGTCATTCGGCGAGATTGGAAGTGGACGAGTGAACTGTGCCGTGTGTGGTGGGCACGTTCCTGCTGACCAGGAGTACTGCGCGGTGTGCGGTGGCAGGGCACTGCCTGCCGAGCAGTTGAG